>WOYX01000013.1 GCA_011620595.1 Bacteroidales bacterium
CTATAGGAACTATATTCCCGAGCTAAAACTGGAAAAAATCGAAAGAGATACAAATATTGAGGGTTACCTCTCCAATAATAAATTTTTAAGAGGTATTTTAAATGATTTAACTGAGATAATAAAATCCAGCGGATACAGAACAACTGTAATTTTCTTTGATAAGATTGACGAATACGCTCTCTTAAATGGCACTGTTACCGCAGTTGCTGATTTCTTAGAAAATTTCCTGAAGGATACTACGATCCTTATGAACAGTTCATTTTCACTAGTATTTAGTCTGTGGGAGGTACTTAAATCGGAGCTAACAAACAAAGGCGTTCGCTTCGATAAAATAAAGCCTGTAAATATAACGTGGCAAACAGATAACTTAAAGAAAATATTAGATAAACGTATAAGATATTTCAGTAATGGTAGCAAAGAAATCAAAGATATAATTACAATTGAAGATAAAATTGAGACAATTATTGCCCTGTCCAACAACTCTCCAAGATATTTATTCAGACAACTTTCATATATTTATGATCACCAAGCAGAATTAGACATTAATTCTCATATACTTTGTAACGATGCTATTGACAAAGGTCAATTAGCTTATTCAAGGGGGTTTGAATATTATGCAGTATTCCCGACTAAACGTGGCACCAAGGAGGACATACAGACAAATATCAATAGACTTCTTAGAATTGGGAAAGAAACAATTATGACAAAAGACTTTGTAGAGGTGTTTAAAATAAGTACTCCAACAGCGATTTCGTATATCAAAATTGTTCAAGAGTACAACCTAGTCAAAGAACTACCAGAAACCACCAGCGGGGCAAAAATGTATGAGATCAAAGATCCAGTAATAAAGTACTTAATTAAGTCTAAAATTACTGAAATTTGAAAAACTATCGCAACAGATTTACAGAGGCAATTACCTTACTCCGAGGGATAGGTTAGAAAAAACTGTTAAAAATACTTACAAATATAATTAGATACCTCCTGCCTTCATTAATCGATCGGATGCTACCTTAATATACTCTTCTTTGTTATCAATTAAAACGTATTGTCGTTTGAGGTTAATAGCCGCAATTCCGGTTGAACCGCTTCCAGCAAATGGATCCAATACGATATCTCCCTCTTGAGTAAAAAGCTTAATAAAAAACTCTGGCAACCCTACAGGAAAAACCGCCGGATGCCCCATATTCTTACCAACAAGAGGAACTGAGACAACATTCCCGGGTAAGACGTCTTTTTTATCTTGCCACTTGCTTAAATCACGACCAAAGCCACTATTATTCTCACTATTATGTCTTACTGCACTCTTTCCATTTAAAACTTCGAGTCTTTTTTTTGCCCATGTGCCGATAGGTTTCTTAATCGAATCCTGATACATACTAAAGTTCTTAGCCTTGGTTAAATGAAAACAGTATTCCCATTCATCTCGTAATCTATTTGGCCAGTAACCTGGCATTGCGTTTGGCTTTAACCAAATGTAATCATCAACACAAATCCAACCAAGTTCAGTAAGGCTCATAATTGTTTCCCAAACATATCGATGTCTTCTGCCATTTACCACCTTATCTTTAATATTTAAGATAAAGGAACCATCATTAGATAAAACTCTCCAGAATTGATCATTGAAGCTTAAAATGAAATCTTTGTAGTGATCTGGATGAATACTATCATAATGTTTTTTTCTGGCATCCGCATAGGGAGGAGAGGTTATAATAAGATTAAAACTCCCTTCTGGAAAGGATTTTAATACCTCTCGAGAATCTCCAAGATATATTTTATTAAACAGAGTATTATTCATTTTAAAGTACCACAAAATAAACTTACCAATCTATAGGGGTCGAAAAAAAACCCATGTTCATCTATTAAGTTAAAAGACCTACACATATCTCCAAAAGACATCACCAACTCCTCAGGTATTTCAATATCATAATTACCTGGCTTTTCAGAGGCAATTAAGACATCAAGAACATTTTTTATTATTTCTTCATAAGAATAATTGGAGAAAAATGGCCAGAAAAAATCAGAGCACCATATTTCCGTATTAAATGAATAGGGTATTTTAGTTTTATTTTCAGATTTGATGCTCCTTAATCCATGTTCCATCGCAATGCCGAACACACACAAATAGGCTCCTTGCCTATTCTTGTCATTTTTGGCCATATTCTCTAATGCATATATGGCTTTTGGCCAATCTTGCCCCCCCATTGTATTCGTCCGATTTTTAACCGAGACATAAATACTTATATGAGCATTAGACTTCTTAGTCTTAATGATTGCATTAAAATCAGCTTCATTAGTACCAATATCTGAGACAGAAATAAATCTACGGGATCTGATAGCAGCATCTTTAGCGATATTTTGATATCTCCAACCAGAATTCATTCTCTCCTTTTGCAATGTTCTATTTCTAAACTGTTCTTTAGCGATTTCACTATAATGCCTTCCAATACATCCATGAGCTGAGGATGCCGGGTCTCCGCAATACTTAATGAAGTAATTAAATAGGTTGCGACCCTCTTTTTTATAAATGTTTTCAATATCCTCTAATGATGCTCCCTCAGGTATATTCAATATCACTCTACTTGACTTCTTATTTGCATAAACAATTGCATTTTCAATAATTTGTTTCAATTGTTCCTCTGGAATTCGATATGAATGACTTATTAGTGCAGATTCATCAATAAATCCAAAATATCGATCCTCCTCATTATCAATTCGAGGATAACTCTGTGGAGTGAGCTTAAGCGCCATTGGAATTGTTTAAGAATTTCAATTTACGAATATATTAAAACTATGACTCTTTTTGCCCTATGTTCATAATTTGATGTATGAAGCCAACCCTATAATACCCCAGCCTGAATCCAATGATATCTCTAATAATTAAAGATTTCATATCATCTGGGGCAATGTAATATCCCTACCTTTTATTAAAATCTTCGATCTGCCCTAATCATCACCTCAAAACGAGCTATCATTACATCAAAAAGAACTTATCTTACTGAAGGTCAGAATTTTATTCGTAAAATATTTAAGATTTCTCGTGGATTTTGATTTTGTCGTTTATATCTTTGACGCAATAGACTGATAAACAGTTAATTGTACTAATATGAAAACTTTGAAGGATTTACGAACAAGTTACAATCTGACCCAACCACAAGTCGGATCATTTATCGGTAAACAGGGACCGGTAATCTGTTCCTATGAGAATGGGACTGCCACACCTGATTTGGAGGAGATGGTTATTCTTGAGCAGAGATTCCAAACAAAGATTGATTGGCAAGATAAAACCACTCCCGGACGGAAACGAGAAGTCGTTCAATCAATCATTGAGTTATGTGAACGATATCCAATCGAGGCAGTGGTTGAGTTTGCAGCTCGGGTTTACCGAAGGAAACAATCACCGGAAAGTTTCATCACACATTACGCAGCAGTCAGTGTATCTGATGACTTGGAATTAATGATCCCACCAGAAATATAAATCAAACTAAAATAAGGAGGAATATAAAATGAAAAAAATTGAATTTGTTACAAGTAGAGGTACGGGATATGTTGAAATTCCCGACGATACCACATCTATTAAAATCCCAAAAGGGGTATGTGAAAACTGTGAGGAAGATATCGAAATTCTCACGCATAGCGTCTTTACCAACCAGCAGGATGTAATTACTAATCAAAAGGATGCCAGTGTTGCTTCAGATGTTATTACTGATGTTATTAAACCAGTTGTAAAAACTGTAGTAAAAAACAAAGATGAAGAAGACTTGGAACTTATGTTACCTAATCTGTAGAGTTATGCAAACACAAGTAAAACGCCGGTACACTATACGTGATCCGGAATACAAAATATACACCGACAGGTTTGACAGACTGTTAATCCTTTCAGACGTTCTCAATGCAGATAAGTCTGCCACCGGCAGATATACAATGTATGACAAACGAGCCATAGAGGTCGCAATAGCAGAACGGGAAGAGAAGACCATTCCGGACTTTGAACGAAATCTCAAAGACGTGCAAATCGACTTTGACAGCTATTGCTCCAACAGAGTTAATGCCGGTTATCCACTCCCAGAGGTATGGCCAAAGATGCTGTTGGAAAGACGTTTACACGCAGAAGCCGGTTTGGATATCACCAATCGTGAATTAGAAGTTTTACGAGATCAACTTCAGACAAGATTCATTGAGCCAATTAAGCAAGCCGAAGAAAAGAATATGCTTGCCTATGGCCCTATCGGTACAGCAGTTCTCCAAAATGGTGTTATTGCATTAATTGATGGCCAAGCGGTTGAGAGCGTTGATGGAATTTTTGTCATCACATCTGAAAGAAGCCCATACAAAGGGATGGCCGTTAGTGATTACCGGGAGTTTGTTGTTCGCCCATTCGTTATTGGAAGACGAAAGTATGATGAAGAACTTGTCAAAAAACGTGCTGAAGAAATCCGTAGCACTGGAAGCTCAAATATCGAGATTAGCACCAGTCCCAAAAAAATACATTCATCATGTTTACCTCCTTTACCGGAGGGTATTCCATTGTATTCTTTAGTTAATAACTCTCACAAAGAGGAACCTTCTTTGAGACGAACAAAAAAGATCACCAGCGGGACGGTCAAAAAGAAGTGAGATTCTGCGTGTTAAGGGGTGGTTCTAAACATGATCCACCCCTTTAACTATTACATTAAAATGTACAAAGGATATGAAACCATATTATGTGATAGGGCTCGCAAAGGAAGTTCAAATCATTGTATCTGAATCTCAATCCAGCGATATTGGTTCGGAAAACTTCAAAACAGGAGAGAAAAAGTTTCTTAACCATGCCCTGGAGAAAGAGATTGATGGCGTTGTATACGTCATCGTTCCATTATCTGAAATCTGCGAATTGTTGAAAATGAAGTTATCAGATTTTCTGGAGGACGAAATGTTAGACGCACTTAACACTATGAAACACAGAAGAGGCTTTCCTGTCATAATAAATGTCTAAATGTTTAAAACAGATAAAATCATGCATAATCTTGGTCGAGTGCAAATCGCCATACTTAAAGAGCTAAGGGATGATTCGATGGATAAGGCAACTTTATATCAATCTATCAGGAATTCGCAATACAAGTATCGTACACCAAAATGTATCTCTCGTCATCGAATCAGATCCGCCATCAGATCATTAAAACAAAGGAATTTAATCACAGAACAATACGGAATTTTAAGTAGAAACAAGTAAAAATTAAACATCATGGGAGCTAAGAAAAATTCAACACCAGCAGACATTGAACCTTGTGTCCCACACAACACAATGAAGATGAAGATTCATCAGTATGATTTAAATGGAAAATATATTAAGACGTATGACTCAATCGCAGATGCCCAGAGAGCAATGAGCCCACGTGGTCTTTCTGTGTACAGAGCTGCCAAAGGAGCATTGAAGACAGCCTACGGCTACCAATGGCGGAAAGCTGAATAAAAGGAAATGAAAAATATACAAGGGAAAAAGCTTCTGATCAGGCTTGGGGGGTTTTTGGTTCCGCCCCCCACTCCCTTGTTCTTTTGTAACTTTGGAATGAAAATATAAAACATTGGCAAAAACAATTACCATAAAATTAAATGATTCCGCTTACCGGAAATTAATTAATATGAAGGAGCGGAAAAGATACCCGAATTTGGGTGATTTAATAGCATACCTTGTAAAACAAGAAAACAAACGCATGATAGATGAGAATAACAAAGGATAGGTGGTTTTAGTTCCGCCGATAAGGGGAATGTGTGCGTTTCCATATCTCCCCTTCCTTTGTTTTAAACTAAAAAATGATGATGAAACGCTTCGAAAGGGAAATCTATAATGAAACGATCAAAACCAACAAAAGGGAAACCCAAAGACAAGGTAACTACCGGAAATAATTATCTCCCAAAACCTTTGATGGATGTAATAGATGTCTTAAAGAATGAGGACAATGCCGGAGATGCAATTGCCCTTTATATGTTGTATTTGCATACCGCCCAGCTTCAAAATACTGGTCAACCTTTTGCAGCTAATAAATTTTGTATGAAAGGATTACATTG
This sequence comes from Bacteroidales bacterium, assembly GCA_011620595.1. Taxonomy (GTDB): domain Bacteria; phylum Bacteroidota; class Bacteroidia; order Bacteroidales; family VadinHA17; genus SR-FBR-E99. Next base: position 6,046 of record WOYX01000013.1, read on the forward strand.
GGGAAAAAATAGACTTATCAGTGCTCAAGAAACCTTGGAAAAACTTGGACTGATTAAGTCTATCCAAAAACAAGATTTTAATACTGGGAAATGGCAGAATAAATATACGAAAGTCAATCGGTACCTATCAATAAATGGGCATGTTAACCGGGAGCATCATTCCAACCCCACGGCGGAAGAATCACCATGTTCACCGGGGGCATCAAAATCCGCTAACGGTTTTCAAGAGGCAAATGCTAATGATAGGGGCAGTTTGGCTACCGCCACTGCCCCATATAGGAAAGAAAATAATAATAGAAATACTACCAATAAAGAATTTGAATTCGTCCCAAACTATGAGAAGAAATCTTTCAAGGAATGGGATGGTAGGAGATATTATCGCTGCACAGATGGTGAATACAGAAATTATGCAGGTGAGATTTGGATTGAATAAAATTGTCCCTATAATCTTTTAACTTCGGTAATTCCTATTAAATTAATCCGTTCCAATTTATTATTATGGTAAATAGACTTAAGAAGAGTGCGGGTCACCAATAAAGGAAGTGTACCAGTACACCATTCAACCCCGTTGAAAAATGTTCATTAAAGGAATACTACATGAGTACACCATGTATTTTACCGGTACACCATCAGTACACCATTCAATCTATTGAATTTTGGTCGCGTCGCGGATGAATTGATACGTTTATTTTACTCCCACCTGTTTTTCGAACCTGTACCAAATGTACCACACAGTACTTGACCGGAAAGACTTACCAGTCCTTGTCCGGTAGTTCTCTTCATTTAACCTGTCAGCAATCTGCTGGTAGGTCATTCCTTGTCGTTTTAAGGTTTCTATGTAATGGTAGGCATGTACCACATTTGTATCGGTACGGGCTTTCATGTAATTTGTCATGTGAGCTTTCTTTCTACCGGAATCAGTCAAATTATTTGTACCAGCTATCCATTCCGGTTCACGTAGTTTCTTGGCATGTAAGGCAGCTTTTGTCCTTTCTGATATGTATTTCCGTTCCTGTTGTGCAAGAGCGGCAAAGATATGAAGTGTAAATTCATTGGCTTCGGGCATGTCAGCACAGACAAATTTTACCTTACTATCCATCAACTGAGAAATAAATGAAACGGAACGGCTAAGTCGATCCAGTTTGGCAACTATCAATGTACCATTGGAATTCTTTGATGTACTGATAGCTCTTTTTAACTCGGATCTATCATCATGGCTACCGGATTCACTCTCTACAAACTCATGCGAAAGGCATCCACCATGATTTTTGACATAGTTTAAGATCATCAATCGTTGAGCATCCAGTCCAAGACCGGATATTTCCTGTTGTTTGGTAGATACACGATAATAAGCTACATATTTGATTATCATAATGTTAGATATTAATGTATTTAATCGGACATTTAAAAACAAGACTATTGTGCTACAAATAGGCATAAAAAAAGTGGTACACACTTAAGCATACCACTTCCAGATTAGTTTACTTTGTCACTACAAAATTACCTGACTCTAATTTTTTGATTTCCACACCACGTTCCTTACTCATACGTGATGGTAATTGGACGTTGATTGTCTTTTCCATTCCATCAGCAGCACGATCCGGAAACATTTCGACCAGTTTAGCCAAAATGTCAGCCTTGGAAATTCCTGTCTTTCCTGAGTCATTTACTAATGTAAAGATCGTTGAAATGACACCGGGACCTTTGGGGGCTGATTTCTTACCGGTCAGCTCTTTCAACTCGTTTTTCGCAGCTGCCAGTTGAGCTTTCAGCTCTTCGATCTTTTTCTGAACATCAACAATCAGTTGACTGTTGTCAATTTCATTGACTTCAACGTCAACATCATTAGCTGCAGCTTTCTTAACATCTTTTGTTTTAGTTGCCATGATTTCTAAGTTTTTAGTTAGACATTAAAAGAAAAAGTTAGCAGATCAGACAGACGCAAATCTGTCTGACCTTATCACGACTATTTGTCGGTTTAGGGAGTTACATGTTGGCGGTACTTCCCAGACCTCCGGCATATACGATACCTGCGTTGGTTTCAATCATCGTGAAACTCAGGTAATCGACTGAGCATCAATCAATCACCATATTAAAGATAGGTAAGGTCATGCCGGAAAACACGGATAATTGGCATGGTTAAATAGGATAATTATCCTGTTTCTTGAGCATATATATAATTGAGTATCAATCTGTTATATATGGTGAAGATGACAGGTACCCCCGGTCGATTGACGGGTTGGAAGTACGTATCGCATCGAAGACAGTCTCACAAAATGTGACCTGTCATTTCACTTGAAACCGGTTTTTGGATACAAGGCAATTTAAGGCGATGTAATCACATCAGATAATCAGACGATAAATCCTATCTCTCAATATGTTTCAATTGATACAATAGCCGTTTGTACTCCTTACTTTTAATGTTATTGAGTCACCAAATATTTATATGATAAAAATTATGATGTCAATATGATTTATGGTAATTTAAGTCCATGATTAACATAACTTTGTAATTATGGCACAAATAAGATTTGCTCCGGTAATCAGAGTTTCCACTGAAGGTCAGGAAAAAAGAGGTGAATCTCTTAGGACTCAAGAGGCACAGATTCGACAGTATGTCGATTCTATACCTGATGGAGTTATTCCCGATTATTGTTGGAAGTATAAGGGACAAGAATCAGCTACTCCTGGGCAGGAACGGGCTTTGCTTGAAAAATTACTGCAAGATGCAAGCAAAGGTTTGTTCGATGCCGTTATATGTTGTGATGCATCACGATGGTCACGTGACAATGCAAAAAGCAAAGCAGGGCTAGAGATATTGAAAGCAAATGGCATTAGGTTCTTCATTGGTACAATGGAGTATGATTTGTATGATCCGGCACAAAATTTATTCCTTGGTATGAGTGCTGAGATTGGTGAGTTTCAAGCTCGTCAACAAGCTTTGAAGTCATTACAAAACCGTATTAAAAGGGCACAACGTGGTATCCCTTCTGTTGGCAGATTGCCGTATGGAAGAACTTATAATAAGAAAACTAGCGAGTGGGGCATTGATCCAGAAAAGCAGATACTTATCAAACAAGCCGTTAAAAGGTACATTAAAGGAGATAGACTTGAGGATATTGCCAAGATCATTGGCGTTCATAAGTCATTTCTGTGGAAAATATTCAAGAATAATTTGGGTTCTGAGTGGCATCTGAGTTTTGTCAATAAGAAGGTAAATATCAACGAAAAGGTTACAATTACAGTACCTGCGTTGATAGATGATCCCAAGATAATCAAAGAGGTAGAGGAACGAAATAGAAGCAATAGATTATATGTTCGTGGTCACCGTAAGCATTTTTATCTATTGAGTGGCTTTATATTCTGCAAGAGATGTGGTTCCAATATACAAGGTTCAACAAATAGTGATGGCAGACACAAACGGTATTACTACCACTTCCGTTATCGTGTTGAAAAATGTGGCTTTAATGGGATGATTCCAGCGACTGAACTGGAAAATGCTGTACTCATCAAGTTAGTTAAGACTTTCGGTGATCATCAAAAGATGGAAGAAGCATTACTTAAGGCTACTCCGAACATTGATAAAAAGAAGGACTTGGAAACGGAGAAAAAATACATAGACAAAGAGCTTAAGAATATCAATACTGAAAGATTCACCATTATTCAAAAGATTGGAAAGGGAGTTATAACAGATGAAGAGGCTTCCCCTAATCTGGCAGAACTCCGTGAAAAGAGGACTAATTTTGAAAATAGATTGACTGCTATTGAGGATGAATTGAAGACTATTCCAGATCCAAAATCACTCAAGAAATTCAGCAATTTTGCAGTAAAGATGACAGCTCACATTTCCAAGAACCCTAAACGAATATTCGAAAAATCAGATAAATGGAAAAAAGAACTGATTGAAAAGATGTTCTCAGGTACTGATTTAGCAGGCGAGCGGTTAGGTGTCTATGTTGATAGTACTGACAAAAAAGGGGAATTCATATTTGAATTACATGGTCGCTTCAAACCGATCCTTAGTAAGATCCCAATGGATGATTCGGAGATTATTGATACCTTCAATCTTGATCCTGACAATGACCTGAATAATAATTTGAATGGTATCAAATCAAATATCCTTGGCATATAACCGCGACGTCATGGCTGTGCCCGGCCGTCCCGGCGATGAATGGTCGGCCGGCTGCAACGCGCTGATTCGCTGTAACAAGGCGGCGCTGGTGGAGAGTTGCGCCGATATCGAATACCTGCTCGGATGGAAGCCGGCTGCCCTGGCGGCGCCGGTGCAGACGATGCTCTTCACCGGCATGACCGACAACGAAAAGAGGATTTGGGAGGCGCTGAAGGAGGAGGGCGACCTGACCGTCGACACCCTGGCACGCCAGCTGGAGATGCCTGTCTACCGGCTGTCACCCATACTGCTGCAGATGGAGCTGGCAGGGATGATCACCCCCTGTCCGGGCAGCGTATATCGCATCCGCGTTTAAACCACACCCTGGTCGAGCATCGCGTTGGCAACCTTCAGGAAGCCTGCGATGTTGGCGCCTTTGACATAATCCACATAGCCATCCTTGCCTGTGCCGTACTGCACGCATGCATTGTGAATGTTGATCATGATACCGTGAAGCTTCAGGTCTACCTCTTCCCTGTTCCAGTTGAGCTTCATGGAGTTCTGGGTCATCTCGAGTCCTGATGTGGCCACACCGCCAGCATTGGCAGCCTTGCCGGGAGCATAGAGTATCCTGGCCTTCTGGATGATCTCGATGGCTTCGGGGGTACATGGCATGTTGGCTCCCTCACAGATGCAGATGACGCCGTTATTAACGAGGCTCCGGGCATCCTCGAGGCAGAGCTCATTCTGGGTGGCACACGGCAGAGCGATGTCGGTCTTGACCTCCCACGGCCTCTTGCCCCTGTGGAACGTTGCCTCGGGGAACTCGGCAGCATAGGGCTCTACAATATCCTGGTTCGAAGCGCGTAGCCTCAGCATGAAGTCGATCTTCTCGCCGCTGATGCCTTTCGGGTCATGGATATAACCGTCGGGACCGGAAAGGGTCACCACCTTGGCACCCAGCTCGGTAGCCTTGATGACGGCACCCCATGCTACGTTGCCGAAGCCGGAGACAGCCACCGTCTTACCCATGAACGACTCATTGATGGTCTTTAGCATCTCGTTGGCAAAATAGACGCAACCGAAGCCGGTGGCCTCGGGACGCACCAGCGAGCCGCCCCAGTTGAGGCCCTTGCCGGTGAGAACACCCGTATGCTCCTGTGCCAGTTTCTTGTACATCCCGTACAGGAAACCGATCTCACGCCCGCCGACACCGATGTCGCCTGCAGGAACGTCGGTCTCAGGACCGATGAGCCTCCAGAGCTCAAGCATAAACGACTGGCAGAAGCGCATCACCTCATTGTCTGACTTACCCTTGGGATCGAAGTCGGAACCACCCTTACCGCCACCCATGGGCAGGGTGGTGAGGGAGTTCTTGAATATCTGCTCGAAACCGAGGAACTTGAGAATGGAAAGGTTGACCGTCGGGTGGAAACGGAGGCCGCCCTTGTAGGGACCAATGGCACCGTTGTACTGCACCCTGTAGCCCAGATTGACCCGGACATTGCCCTGATCATCGACCCAGGGTACCTTGAACGTCAGAATACGGTCAGGCTCAATAAGCCTCTGCAGGATGCCGGCCTTGGCAAACCTGGGGTTATCATTGTAAACCTCCTCTATCGATTCGAGGACCTCCCTGACAGCCTGGTGATACTCGACCTCACCCGGATGTTTCTTCTCGAGCTCAGCCAGAATCGTTTGTACTTTCATAATAATAAATATTTTTGGTTTGTGAAATAATTTAAAATCAAATCATTTCCAAAGGTCATTTAACCTTCAGTCATGAAAAATGATTTTGCTCATGTTTTGACCTGATAGTTCTAAACAGCTGATTTATAGTTGCTAAGAGTGTCGGCGATTGCTTTCCTCTGTTTAGCGGAGAGGGCTGTGATGCTGACCGGACTGTAGGCGGCCCTCCGTCCCTGCACCTGCTGGAACAGCGTCAGGTAGTGATGCAATCCAAAAGCTTTTTTTGTCATCACGAAGCCGGCAAACCTTTCAGTCGGTATCTCGATGCTCTTGCTCTCACCGGGCACCACTCCCGTTTTGTACCACCGGAGTATTATGCTCCGCTCATCAGCAGAGAACCAGATATAGCGGTATTTCATGATGGACGGCCAGAGGAGCACCAGCAGGAAGGCTGCGGTAACGACTGCAGTCATGATGTTGACGCTGGTTTCACTCATGGCATGCCTGAAGATCTTCGGGAAGTATGCCAGGAAGATATATAGCACATAAACCAGGGTTGTAATAAACCCGATGAGTCTCAGGAGCACTATCTTCTTACCGTTGTCGAGGGTCATGGCCGTACTGTTTTCAACAAACCTAAGAAAATTTTTTCAATTCGGCCCGGGAGAGAGGGGCCTGAACCTCCGGAAAAAGCTCTGATCTCCGGAGCCTTGCAGCGGGGGTCAATTCCATCTGACGCAAAAGATCTCTGTTCCACGGATTCTCTGTGGAGCATCTCACCTCCTCTTGCCCGCAAAAAAGTCCTTCATCAGCCGGGCGCACTCATCAGCCATCACCCCACTGCTCACCTCCGTTTTAGGATGGAGGATGGCGACTCCGGTGGTGGTGTATCCCTTTTTGGCATCGGGAGTCCCGTAGACCAGTCGCGCCACCTGGCCCCATGCCAGTGCACCCGCGCACATGACACATGGCTCCACCGTCACGTATATGGTGCAGTCGGTGAGGTACTTCCCGCCAAGGAACGAGCTGGCAGCTGTGATAGCCTGCATCTCCGCATGGGCCGTAGGGTCATTGAGGGTCTCAGTCAGGTTGTGGGCACGGGCAATCACACTGCGTCCTGCCACAATGACGGCACCGACAGGCACCTCATCATGTGCAGCAGCCTTTTCAGCTTCGGCCAGCGCCAGCCGCATGTAAAATTCATCGCTGCCTGCACTCTCCATGATTTTACTTTTTGGGTTCGGGATGGATGACCACCCTGATATCCTGGAATTCGAGTCCTATCCTCTCCTCGATGATGTCACACTGATGGTGTATGGTATCTATAGTATCCAGCGGCGGCACGTCGAGATGGAACTCTACGAACCTCTGTTGCCCTGCCGCCCTGGTGCGGAGGTCATGATAACTCACATCCAGCTCTTTAAGGATATCTTCGAGTTTTGCCAGCTCCTCAACCGACAGTGCCGTATCGAGCAGCGGAAAGAAGGCCTTCCTGAGAAGCATCCAGGATTCATATATTATCATCAGTGCCACCAGGAGGGCGATGACGGGGTCAAGGATATACCATCCGGTGAGCCACATGAGTGCCAGTCCGAGGGCCACGCCGGCAGAGGTGATCACATCGGTCTTGAGGTGGAGGGCATCTGCCTCCAGGGCTACGGAGTCGGTAAGCCTTGCCACCTTGTATAGCCTTCGCGAGACGAAGGCATTTATCACTGCCGAGACGGCCATGACCAGGATGCCGAGCCCCAGGACTCCCGGCTCTTCAGGATGCAGCAGCTTTTTTACTGCCTCAAATATTATCCATCCTGCGGCAACGAAGATCAGTACAGCTTCGATCACCCCGGATACGTTTTCTATCTTCCCATGACCGAACGGGTGTCTCTCGTCTGCCGGCGTCCCTGAAATTTTGACGGCAGAGAATGCAATCACCGCTGCAATCAGGTCTATCGACGAGTGTATGGCCTCGGAGATGATGCTTACCGACCGTGTCAGCAGACCTACGACAAGCTTCATGATGATCAGCAGTGAGTTGGACATCACCGACAGTCGGGCCGTCTTTGTTTTCAAGGATGTGTACATGCCTGAGTTATACCGTTTCCGTTCTGCAATTTTATGAAAAACGGACGAGATCCGCGAGGAAAGTTATTACCGTTTTTTACCGGGAATAGTTCTTGCTTTCTCCTGAATTCGGATCGCAGCCCGGATTTCTATTTCTCAATGGTATGCCGTGCGACCTGAGGGAAAATGTTCCTGAAAATTCAGGCTGCATCACGGGATTTTCCCCGGTCCCTGAAAAGTCAGGTGATTTTATGTAAGTTTGTGACTTTGACAAATGGATTGACAATGTACAGGACACACACATGCGGAGAGCTGACGATCAGCAATAAAGGCGACAAGGTAACACTTGCGGGATGGGTTCAGCGGTCGAGGGATTTCGGGGGGATGACCTTCATCGACCTGCGCGACCGTTACGGCATCACACAGCTTGTCTTCAATATGAAGAGCGACGCTGCTCTCTGCGAAGTGGCACGGGGACTGGGACGCGAGTTCGTGGTGCAGGTGACCGGCACGGTGGCCGAGAGGAGTAACAAGAACCCCCAGATGCCTACCGGCGACATAGAGATTATCGTTGATACGGTCACTGTGCTGAACACTTCCGACATACCTCCCTTCACCATCGAAGAGAACACCGACGGCGGCGATGAGCTGCGTATGAAATACCGGTACCTCGATCTGCGTCGCCAGGTTGTGCGGTCAAACATGGTCCTGAGGCACAGGATGGCACAGGAGACGCGGCGCTATCTCGACGGGCAGGGATTCATAGAGGTGGAGACACCGGTGCTGATCAAGTCGACCCCCGAGGGTGCGCGCGACTTCATCGTCCCATCGCGCCTCCATAACGGCGAGTTCTATGCCCTGCCGCAGAGCCCGCAGACCTTCAAGCAGCTGCTGATGGTCGCCGGCTTCGACAGGTACTTCCAGATAGTAAAGTGTTTCCGTGATGAGGATCTTCGCGCCGACCGCCAGCCGGAGTTTACGCAGATCGACTGCGAGATGTCGTTTGTGCACCAGGATGACGTGCTTGACACCTTCGAGGGGCTGGCACGCCATCTCTTCCAGGCCATAAAAGGGATGAGTTTCGAGGGGAAGTTCCCGCGCATCCCATATGATGAGGCGATGAGCCGCTACGGCACTGACAAGCCCGATATCCGTTTCGGGATGTACATTACTGATATTACAAAGGCAGTCCGGGGGAAGAATTTCCCTCCGTTTGAAGAGGCGCCGTACGTGGGTGCCATATGTGCTTCCGGCTGTGCAGGCTGGTCGCGCAAGCAGATTGATGAGCTTACTGAGTTCGTTAAGCGTCCGCAGATAGGAGCAAAGGGACTTGTATGGGCCAAAGTGGAGGAGGATGGCACTGTCAGATCGCCGGCTGACAAATATTACAGTGCTGACGACCTCGTGAACCTCGCCCTCATGACCGGCTCGGATGCAGGCGATCTTATTCTTATGATGGCCGGGCCGCGTGAGAGGACCCTCATTGCCCTCGGGGAGCTTCGCCTTGAGATTGGCAGGAGGCTGGGACTGCGTGATGACTCTGTCTATGCACCGCTCTGGGTGACCGACTTCCCGCTGCTGGAGTGGGATGAGGAGACAGGGCGCTACTATGCCAGGCACCATCCCTTCACGGCACCGAAGCCGGAGGACCTGCAGTATATGGAGAGCGAGCCGTGGCGCGTGCATGCCAACGCCTATGACATGGTGATCAACGGCACCGAGATAGGAGGGGGCTCTCTTCGAATTCATGACAGTGAGACGCAATCGCTGATGTTCCGCACCCTGGGCTTAACGGAGGAGGAAGCACAACAACAGTTCGGCTTCCTGCTCAATGCCTTCAGGTACGGTGCCCCGCCGCACGGCGGCATCGCCTTCGGGTTCGACAGGTGGACGGCTATCATGGGTGGATCGGACACCATACGCGACTTCATCGCCTTCCCGAAAAATAACCAGGCACGCGATGTCATGATTGACACGCCCTCAAGGGTAAAGAAGCAGCAGCTCGACGAGTTGGGGATAGAGATCAAAAAGAGCGGGAACGGGGGCTGAAGCTGGTGACTGCCCCGGCGGGTTATCCGGTGCGCCGGAAGAGTTATTCTTAATGCCAATATGGGTTATCTACCTCCGGCAGCCAGGGTGTCCCACGGGGTTATTCGTAATGCCGAAATGTGTTGTCTGGCCACCGCAGCCAGGGCGTCCCCCGCGCGATTCCGAGGTTTCAGATTACTATGTCTTTGCTTTTGGCTGCCGCTTTTTTCCCGGCCGGCTTCTCCTCAGAAGACTTAGTATAAGGTATCGAGAAGCAGAAGAGCGACCCTTCTCCCGGCTTAGAGATGAGCCATATCTTTCCTCCCAACAGTTCGACATAGGCCTTCGAAATAGAAAGTCCGAGTCCTGTTCCGCTGTACTGCTTCGAGCTGGGACCTTCCACCTGGAAGAACCGATCGAACACCTTCTCATGATGTTCAGGCGCAATGCCGATGCCGGTGTCGGAGACGAAGAACTCGATCATCTCACCGCGCAGGACATATCCAAGTTCTATTCTTCCCTCACGGGTGAACCTGAGCGCATTGTTGAGCAGGTTGGAGAAGATCTGTATCACCTTCGTCTCGTCGGTGCGAACCACCGCTTCATTGTTGTCGAGGTGTGTGGTGAAGTTCAGTATCAGCCCCTGCTGTTCCGTGCGCGGCCGGTACTGATCATAGAGGTGTCTGATGAGAGTGTTGAGGTTGACGCTCTTGCGGCTCACCTTCACCAGTCCGGTTTCGATGTTGGAGATGTCAACGATGTCGGTGATGATGGAGAGGAGCTGGTTGCTCGACTGCGAGATGATTTCAATATACTGTTTGCGGCTCTCCTCGTCGGTGTCAGGGTCTTCCAGGAGAGTGGTGAAGCCGACGATGGCGTTCATCGGGGTGCGTATCTCGTGTGAGATGTTGTGGAGGAAGGCGGTCTTGAGCCTGTCGCTCTGCTCGGCCTTTTCCTTGGCCCTTATCAGTTCCTCCTCGATGTGCTTGCGCTCGGTGATGTCGGAGATAAATCCCTCGAGTGCCACCAGCTTGTCGCTTTCGTAATAGCCGCGTCCCCTCTCCCAGGCCCATTTTATGTTTCCTGATGAAGTGACGACACGGTATTCAATGGTGTAGAGGTATCCGGTCTCCAGTGCCGAATGGACCTCACTCCACACTTTTTCCCTGTCTTCAGGATGAATTATTGAGCCGTATGTTCTTATCTTGCTGTCTATAAACTCATTGGGAAGATACCCGGTCAGTTCGTAGATGCCGTCGCTGATATACTGCATGGTCCATTCAGGATCGTTGTTGCAGCGGAAGACCACACCGCGGAGGTTATTGATGATGGTGCTGAGTTTCCTGTTGCTCTCCCTCATCTCCACCTCTGTCATCTTGCGTTCTGAGATGTCGCGGCCGATGTTCTGGTAGAAGCGCACGCCGTCGACATCCACGGTGTAGGCACTTATCTCTATCGGGAAGGATGTGCCGTCGCTGCGTCTGTTGACGGTTTCGATATATGACGATCCCTTCTCGTTGAGTTCCTGAAAGTACCTGGCGAGGGTGGGCCGCTCTTCCGGCGTTCGCAGGTCGGAAATATTCATCCCGATGAGTTTTTCGCGCGGGTAGCCATAAGACTGCACGGCACGCTCATTCGCTTCGACAATATTCATCTTACTGTCTATCAGCAGGATGATGTCATTGCCATGCTTCATTACGAAGTCGAAGTGCTTGATGATGGCCTGGCGGTTGAGCTCTTCCTGCTGCTTCTCGCGGCGGTATCGTGCGCGTGTAGCCTTGATGATGAGGTAACCGATCAGCGCCAGTGCCAGGTATACCAGACCCATTATCAGCCAGAGCATGGTTATCTCGTCAGTGTATCGCTCGAGGATCTCGGGGACCTCTTTTTTGGCTATGAGGTACCATTCGGTTCCGGGCACCTTCTTTACAGAGGCGACAACCTCGGTGCCGGTGTAATCTATATAGGTTGTTATGTCGTTTCCTTCCTGCGGAGGATTCAGGTAGCTCATCTCCAACGGGCCGGCGGCCAGGGTGACGGGAGAGTCATGGCCGGCCAGGCGTGATCCGTTGATGTATATGACCGAGTCGCCCTCAAAGCGGAAGAGGATGCATTCAGAGGTGCTTCCCGGTGTTGGCCAGGAGGAGAGGAGGGGAAAGAGTTCCTTTTCGGGATCAATGCGTATTACCAGCACTCCGGCGAGCACGGTGTCGCCATCCAGGGGCATCCGCATGGGGATGAGCATGTCAAGATGAAGGTAGGAGACCACCGCGGCGGTGTGGAACTCTGACATAGATATAACCGGGTTGGATATGGCTTTGCTGATGTTGTTCCTGAGGAAGTCGCCCATCACTGCTTCCGACGGCGGCACCGCCAGTCCCGGGCGGCCACCGGCATCCACGAGCACGGCCCCGCCGAAGTCGTAGTTGTCGATTAGTGTTTTGAGGAGCTGTTCCAGCCTCGACTGTTCCCATTCGGCGCTCTCCTTGATGAACATCGCATCGACATTCTCCACGAGGGTGACATTCTCATGGATCAGGGTCGCATCGTTAAGCCTTTCATTTCGCCAGCCGGCTACCTGTTCGGCCTTCAGGAGGGATATTGATTCCATCTCTGTCCGGGCATCGCGGAGCATGCGATGTTTTTCACCGGAGGAATAGAGCAACACCACCGTCGTGAGTACGGCTGCTGTAAAGAGCAGCACGCTCAGGGAGGTCCAGGGGAACGGCGAATTTCGTGTTCTGGTTTTCATCTGGCTCCTGCGGGTTGTGTTAAGGCCGGGGCATGAAGATAATATAATGTCACATATTCAACCGCAGGGGCAGGTGAATATTGTGTCACCGCCGGAAATAAAAATGAGTAGCCGCTAAGGTTATTTTGCGTTTTTCTTCTCCTTCTTCTCCTTGCGCTTCTCCTTCAGGCTCTTGGTCGCCTCTTTCTTTTTGTCCTTCTTGGTGATGAGTCCTTTTGTCATGGCCTTATAATTATGATTTACAGCGTTTTGTCATTCCGCCCCGGTGTTTGTCCGGGCGACGATAAAAATAATTTCAAAGATTTGAAATTGCAATGGTAATTGAATAAAAAGTGATTCTGCTGAGTGGTTCGCGGAAGTGAAAAGGAGCTGAAACCGGTTTGTCTTAGTTTCTCATCCCTTTATGGATTATAACAAGGTTTTTGTCAAATTATGCTTCGGGTCTGTAATAATTAGTTTAATTTTAAAGTCGATTTAAAGGCTGAGCATTTTTTTTATTCTACTGAACCTTCTGCCATGATGGCTGAGGTGATCACCTGTCTGTACGGGAATAAATATGCTCAGCTCTTTACCGGGAGCAGGGTTTTCTTTTCATGCAGGCTCCTTCGCGAAAGGCGGGTCAGTGTGACTGACGGAACGAAGGTTTATTGAATT
>WOYX01000024.1:0-5282 GCA_011620595.1 Bacteroidales bacterium
TTCTTCATGCTGACCGGTTGCCCGGTAGCTTCCAGTACATTCCACCAGAGCTCACCACCGATGTCTATCTTCTTGCGTTTTGCCACCGTAACAGGGATAGGCACAAGTGTAAACCTGTCATTCCAGAAGCCCGCCACGAAGTCGGTCTTGCCGGCCATGGCGGCATGTACCGCATTCTGTGACAGGAGGCTGCAGAACTTGCTGTCGTTTGCGATGGCAGGAGCGCTGCGGATTATATAGCTCGGGTCAATATATTTTATGGAATGGCGGAAGCCCGCAGCCGTGAATTCCTCATTTATCTTCTGCTTGAGGTATACTCCGATATCCCTTAACTTGAGATTACCGGAGGCATCTTTCTCCTGGTTCTCCCGGTCGAACAGATCCTGACCTGCACCTTCGGCCACAACCACCACGGCATGATGCCTCTCCTCAAGGCGCTTACGCAGTACACTCAGGAATCCCATGGGACCGTAGAGGTCAAAGGGGAGTTCAGGCACCAGCACGAAGTTCACCTCCTGAATGGCCAGGGCGGCGCTGGCGGCTATGAACCCCGACTCCCGTCCCATCAGCTTGACAAGTGCAATGCCATTATAGGCCCCTGCAGCTTCATTGTGCGCGTGCCTGATGACATCATTGGCAATTGAGAAGGCCGTCTCGAATCCGAATGACTTCTGAATCAGGTCGATGTCATTGTCTATCGTCTTCGGAATGCCAGCCACCGCTATCTTCAGCTTCCTCTTTCTTATCTCCTCATGTATGGCATGAGCTCCGCGCAGGGTGCCGTCACCTCCTATGCAGAAGAGGATGTTGAGATTCATTATCTCAATGGTGTCAACCATCTTGCTTACCTCCTGGTGGCCGCGCGAGGTACCGAGGATGGTCCCCCCGGTGAGGTGTATATAGTTAACCATTGCAGGTGTGAGTTCAATCACCGGATGGTTGTAGTCGCAGTTAAGGCCTTCGTAACCATACCTTATACCGACGATTCTGTTCACCCTGTACCTGTAGTAAAGCTGGTTGAAGAGGCTGCGTATCACGTTGTTCAGCCCGGGGCAGAGTCCGCCGCAGGTCACTATGCCCACCTTGGTTTTTGCCGGCTCAAAAAAGATTTTCTCCTTCGGTCCTGCCTTCTCGAATGATATGGGTGTCTGGTCGTTCCCGCGATACCTGTTGAAGCTCTCCAGGGAGACATCGTAGAGTACCCTCTCGTCATCACCGACGAATTTGTATACCGGGCTTCCGGGTTTGCGGTTCTGCTTCAGGGGAGAGGTCACGTTGCCCTTTCCCAGGGTGGGCACCAGGAAATCTTCGTATTTCATTGACATGAGATTATTACTGAATGTGTTGTGTACCGCCGGTTTGAGTCTGACAGCATATTCAAAGATAGAAAATTTTGCTGGTTCGGGCTGTTATTGTTGGGGTAGCGGTTGGATTGACGGGGTTATGCAGCAGATAAACTGTAATAAGATGGTAATCTGAACCATGGATTGTACTGACATAAATCCACAGTCGAATTACAGGAACTGATTCATTAAGGAGAAACCGGAGAGGTTGTTTATTTCACAATGAGTCATCTGACTTCCGATATATTATTTGCACTCACACGCTAATGGTGAAGCGACTGTTATATGATGATCAAATGTCGTGTAAATGTCGTATTCTTGTAGTTGGACTGTTACCCTGATCTGACGGACATTTAAGTAAAAAAAGTGGAAACGGGTAAACTCATAAAGGAAATAAGGCTTAAGAAGGGCATGACCCGGGAGGAGCTGGCGGAAAAAACTGAAGTCAGTGCCAGGACAATTCAGCGGATTGAGAACGGAGAGGTATATCCCCGGGCATTTGTGTGGCGTTCATGCCAGCGTCAAACTGACTCTTTTTTTTAGTAAAGTGCAGCCGAAAAACTTCTTTTGAATTTCCTTACTTTTGAAGAAGTTCGGACACGAAATAATTTAAGGCTTGCTTGATGAGCTGATCAAGAAATAAATGAAAAGAGATAGTAATATGGACTCTCATAGCCCACGGATAGCAAGAATGACTTTTTCCTCTGTATATCCTTTGTATCTGGCGAAGGTGCAAAGTAAAGGCAGAACAGAGAAAGAATTGCATCAGGTAATAGAATGGTTAACAGGCTTTGATGAGAGCAAGCTACAGGATCTCATACATGAGAATGTGACGTTTGAGACATTCTTTCAGAAAGCCTCACTGCATCGCAATGCACATCTCATCACCGGGGTGATTTGCGGGTATCGGATTGAGGAGATAGAGGATCCTCTGATCCGCCAGGTGAGGTATCTTGACAAGCTGGTGGATGAACTGGCCAAAGGTCGGAAAATGGAGAAGATCCTGCGCAGCTGATCCTGCCTCCCAAACCTGAAGTTTGTTTACTATTGACGCAATAATCGAAAAAAACGGAGTCTGTTCTCATGGATCTGAGGCGTATGAATCATGTCGCCTTAAACTATATACATGACAATTAAAGACTTAAGCAACATGTTACTGGAAGCTTACACGGTAAGCAATCTCAATAAGATATCTCTTACCCTGACTAACCTGGCGCTGCCCTGACTGATTTTTTTCTTTGTCAGAACGAGAGCGCCAGCGACAGATTCAGCAGTTTAACGGGTATCTTGCCGGTGAGCGTTGTTGATTCCACGAGGGGGATATTAATATATGTGACATCCATCGTTGGCCTCGTAAAATACATTTCGGCTGAAAATTCTGCTATCAGGTACTTGACTGCTATTCCCCCGGCATGTGACATCATAAGCACCGGAGAGTCATCTGAGGAGGAGGCAGTGCCGGCAAGACGAAAATTAGTGCCGTTTACCACCTCAAAGTCGAGCGGGATGATAAGCCCCGGTCTGTAGTAGATGCCGATGGACAGGTTCTCAACAGGATTGATGCCCAAACCATAGCGCTGGCCGATGTCAATGACCCTGAATGGTTTGGTATAAAGAGCCCTGTCTTCGAAAGGCTCTCCCAGTTCGCTCCAGTTCAGGGCTGTCTGCCAGTATGCCGCCACGATCGGATAGTAGTAGAAGCCAAACATATTCTCCTTATTGGCTGAGCCTGCCAGGTTCAGTCCTATGCCGGCCTCAATGTTGAATCCGGGTCCTGCTCCGATGGTGCCGTTGCTGACTGGCATCCCGCTCCAGTCTGCAGGTACCGGGCCGGTTATTTCAGGTGCCACCCCGGTATTTGAAACTGGAAGTGCGATACCGCCCCTGATAAAAAAGCCTATCGACTGCGCAGTGGCCTCTGATGACGGCTGGTTTGCAGGTCCGCTACCCACCATCTGTGCCGACAGGTTTATTGCGGTTACTATCAGTACCGCTGATAATGCGAGTTTCAGAATATGTGATTTCATGTCTTGATTAATTGATCAGGTCTATACTCCAGATATTGTATGATCCTTTTGGTGTTCCTCTCTGGGAAATGAAATAGATCGATTTTGCATCGGGCGCCCAGGCGGGGGAGGCATCCGTGCCGGGGTGAAAGGTTATCTGTTTAAAGTTTGTACCGTCAATATCAACCTGAAAGATGTCAAGGTTCGCCTCCTTACCGCTGCTGTTGGCTCCGGTGCATAACAGGCTCTTTCCGTCCGGGGATATCTTAGGGGTGGAGAATCCGCGTTCATTGTCCCTCAGGATAAGCGTCTCCTGGCCTGACTTGAGGTCAAGCATCCAGATCTCACCGTTGCCTGTTGTGGGATTGGATTTGGTGAAGAGTAATTTTTCACCGGGCACGAACTCAGGAGAAGACCCTTCTATATACTGTGTTGTCACTGATGTGTTCCTGTCCATTGACCATATTGAGAATGACCACACTGTAACAGGTGTGCCACCGACTGTTGTCGTTGACGGGATGCCCCTGGTGTAGAAGATACGCTGGCCGTCTGACGAGAAAACAGGGGTGGTTGCGATGCCCGACTGTGATTCTGTAAGATGTTGAATGGCACTTCCTTCGTTGGTGTTGATGACGCATATGTTAGACTTCGTTTGTCCCGGGAAGGTGCCGCTGAAGGTGATGGAATTGCCGTCGGGGGAGAAGCCGGGACCCGAGGCTGAGATACCAAAGGTGCGCTGGATCGAGCTGCGTCCGCCTGCCGTTGCCCTGACATAAACATTCCCCACCTCCGCTCCGGGTGTGGCAGCGACATAGACAATTTTCTGTCCGTCATCGGATATATCAAAGACTGATCCGGTGTGCCATTGGAGCTTACCGTTACTGGTTGAGACGCGCGGGCCCCAGACAGTTTGCTCTTCGGAAGTGATCTGCCGGAACTGGTAGCCTCCTTCCTGGGCGACACTTATCTGGGAGTAGTCTATTTTCTGTGTTGTTGCGCACGATACTGCCATCAGGGCAGTAATGAGTGCGGGAATGAATATTGCTTTTCTCATAGGTAAATAAAAACTTTATAAAAGAACTGAAAATTCATTTTCTTATTATCAGTTTACGTATTTATTAAGTGCTCTGTTACAGTTTTTTTGACGAGTGTGACCGGCTTGTCCGCCAACGGAGGGTTTACAGGAGGCTACATCATGTCAACCTGCTTATTATAGTAGTTTGTGCTTTCGAATATCTTGTCGGCGTTGGCAGCAATAAAGCCCGGGTACTGCGTACCGTCGGGCCGGGTATACCGAAGGGTAAACTCATAGAAGCACGAGGGGATTTCAAATACCCCGTCAGTAAATTCAACAGGCTGTATCTCAGCCATGGTTGCAGACTGCTCCAGCAATTCTCCTGGTGTTCCGTATATCTCACCGCCGATAGTGGTCAGGAGATAACCGTTTCCCTTAACAAATTCATTGACATCCTGTAAAGTCGGGAAGTTCTTCAGCTCATTGACCTTGACGGCAAAATGGTTAGCCCGGAAACCGTAAACAAGGAGCCATGCCGCATATTCCGATTCTTCACGCAGTTTGTTATAGGTAGCAAATGGTATCTTACCCCATAAGCTGCATCCGTATACCAGGTCCGGATCAGCATAGTCGCTGTCATGCAGGCTGTTCAGGTAACTGCGAATGGTTGTCTTCAGATAATCGCTGAACTGACCGGTCAGCAGCTCGCTGATAAAAACCTTTGGTATCGGGGTCGTGATCCTGAGCAGGGGGGTGATCAAAAGAAAAAGCCTGTCTCTTGTTTCACTCAACTCAGACAATTCATGGTGAACAAGATTACTCCCCCGACACCTTTGGTATCGGGGTCGTGATCCTGAGCAGGTGGGTGATCAAAAGAAAAAGCCTGTCTCTTGTTTCACTCAACTCAGACAATTCATG
>WOYX01000024.1:5382-8131 GCA_011620595.1 Bacteroidales bacterium
GACACCTTTGGTATCGGGGTCGTGATCCTGAGCAGGTGGGTGATCAAAAGAAAAATGACCGGCAGCTTTGCTGCCTGATCTTTTTTTGATCTTTCACTTATAAATGCAAGCATTTATCGTTCAGATCAACAAAAAAAAATCGCCCCCGATTTGGCGGGGGCGGTCATTTTTCTTTTGTCGGGGTAGCAAGATTCGAACTTGCGACCCTCTGGTCCCAAACCAGATGCGCTAACCGGACTGCGCTATACCCCGAATATTTGTGACGTGTGTAAAGAACTAAACTGCTGCCGGGGCGGACTGCACTATACCCCGAATATTTGTGACGTGTGTAAAGAACTAAACTGCTGCCGGGGCGGACTGCACTATACCCTGAAAACGATCTGCAAAACTAGAAAAAAATATGATTACATTTCGGATATGTTAAAGATAAATGTCATAACCGACGGCCGGACCGAAACAGTGACAGGGGAGAGGGACAGCTCATTGCTCGATATCCTCCGACGCAGCGGATATGAAGTCTATGCCGCCTGCGGAGGCAATGGCAGATGCGGTAAGTGTGCCGTGCAACTAAAGGGGGAAGGGCCGGTGCTCTCATGCTCTTATTATCCTGACCGGGATATAGAGGTCATCCTTCCCGATAAAAGGGAGACAAATATATTGAGCAGTCAGACCGAGTATCTCTTGGACATGCCATATGATGAGGGACGTCACAGTAATCTTACCCGGCAACCATACGGTGTGGCCGTCGATATCGGCACAACAACGGTGGTACTCTATTTTCTGGAGCTGGTCACGGGACGACTTGAGAAGATAGCATCAATGCTGAATCCCCAGGCAGCTTACGGCGCTGACGTTATCTCAAGAATAACATGGTGCCAGTCGCATGATACCGGACTGCAGGAGCTGCAACAGGCTATAGTGGGTGCTCTGAACGCGGAGATCCGGAAATTCGTCTATGCCAGGAATCTGGGTGAGGAAAACATTGAGAGAGTAATAATTACAGGGAACACCACCATGCTGCACATAATTCTCGGTGAAGATCCCGTGCCCATTGCCCTCGCACCTTTCAGACCCCGATTTACCGACAGCCAGAGACGGACCGGTGCCGCCACCGGGCTGGCAGTGAATGCGGGGGCCGAAGTGGTGACACTACCCTCTCTCTCTGCCTTCGTCGGGGCTGACATCATTTCCGGTCTGGCAGCCCTGAACGTCAGGGAGAAGAATTACCTGTTTACAGATATCGGTACCAACGGCGAGATAGCCCTGGTAACCGGCGATGAGATAATCGCCTGCGCTGCTGCTGCCGGCCCGGCATTTGAAGGTGCCAGCCTCACATGCGGCATGAGTGCCCGGACGGGAGCCGTGTCGTCATTTTCCAGCCCGGGGGAGTACAGGGTCATTGGCAACACGGAGCCATCGGGAATATGCGGATCGGGAATAGTGGATATCGTGGCCTGGCTGACGGCAAACAGCATCGTGGATGAGACGGGTTACATGCACGGCGACTTCATTGTAGACTCCGGAAGCAATGTTCGTGTGACCCGGAAAGATATCCGTGAGATACAGCTCGCCAAATCTGCCATCTACTCGGGAATAAAAATATTGCTGAGGAGAAGAGGGCTGAAGTTCAGTGATATAAACGCCCTGTTCCTCGCAGGAGGCTTTGGTAACTATATCAGCATTGACTCGGCACTTCAGATAGGACTGCTGCCGGAGGAACTGACAGGCAGAATATACGCGGTTGGCAACAGCGCCGGCATAGGAGCCCTGCAGTATCTGAGATCGGATGAATTTGTCGGCAGGACCGAGAATGTCGCCAGGAGAGCCAGCTACCTGGAGTTGTCTGATGATGAGGAGTTCCCGGTTGAGTTTGCACTGAATATGAATTTTGGAAAACCCGGCCGACACTTCTGAACATTGAATTTGAAAAATCAGACCGACAATGCTATTTCTGAATATAATATCAGGATGCTAATACCTTAACTCCTGAACCCGAAGAAGGAATTTGTTCACCCTGACAGACATTCCCCCCCGGACATATATCCTGTTCTGTGCCTCCGGGAATTCATTTTCTACAACTTATTTAGACAAATTATAAACATGCGGTTCTGAATTTTTATTTTGTTTCGAAACTCTTTGGCACCGGGTTTGTTATTATATTACACACAAAACAGTAATAAAGATGAAAAAGAGATTGATAACCGTAGCTACCCTGGCGGCATTCCTGATTGTTCCGGCGTTTTCACAGACTTCATTCTATGATTTTACCGTTGAGACCATCGACGGGGAACAGTTCAGCTTCGCTGATCTCAAAGGCAAGAAAGTGATGATAGTAAACACGGCTTCGAAGTGCGGTCATACCCCCCAGTACAAGGATCTTGAGCTGCTCCATAAGGCATATAAGAGCAAGCTTGTGATCATAGGTTTTCCCGCTAACAACTTCATGAACCAGGAGCCTGGCACAAATGAGGAAATTAAGGAGTTCTGTGAAAGCAAGTACGGTGTCACCTTCCCGATGATGGCCAAGATATCGGTCAAGGGTAACGACATGCATCCGCTGTACAAATGGCTGACAAGCAAGTCGGCCAACGGAGTGCTGGACTCGGAAGTGGCATGGAACTTCCAGAAATACCTCATTGACGAGAACGGTAATCTGGTTGGCTTCCTTAAGCCTGCCATCAAGCCTCTCTCCGACGAGGTGGTGATGTGGGTTACCAGGGGACAGTTCACCCAGGCGAAGTAGGCGAGG
>WOYX01000024.1:8231-77092 GCA_011620595.1 Bacteroidales bacterium
GAGGTGGTGATGTGGGTTACCAGGGGACAGTTCACCCAGGCGAAGTAGGCGAGGTGGTGATGTGGGTTACCAGGGGTCAGTTCACCCAGGCGAAGCAGGCGAGGTGGTGATGTGGGTTACCAGGGGACAGTTCACCCAGGCGAAGTAGGCGAGGTTATCACAGTAAGAGACCGGCCGGTTTTTTGTTTTCGTTCATCAGAAGCTCCGTTCTCAATAAGGTGCAGGGTCTCCAGAACATTTTGTTTAACTGATTGTTCTACATAAAAAGAATAAGTCATGGCAGATCTGAGAACAAATTACATGGGTCTTGAACTGAAGAACCCAATCATTGCAGGTGCCAGCAACCTGGTGACTGAAATTCAGAACCTGAAACAACTTGAGGAGGCCGGCGTTGCCGCAGTGGTCTACAAGTCGCTGTTCGAGGAGCAGGTGCAGCTTGAGAACCTTGAGTTATATGAGCGAAAGACAGAGTATGAGGAAAGGTATGCCGAGCAGGTCACCCTCTTCCCCAACTCTCATTCGGTGCCCGAATCACCTGACGATTACCTTCTCAATCTGAAGAAGGCCAAGGAGGCCCTTTCAGTGCCGCTCATTGCCAGCCTAAATGCAGTCAGCGATGATATCTGGATTGAATATGCCGTCAAGGCAGCTGAGACGGGGGTTGACGGGCTGGAACTTAACTTCTACACATTGCCCAATGAACAGACTAAGGATCGGGAAACAATCGAGGAGAAGCAGATTGAAACACTGCGCAAGGTCAAGGCAGCCGTAAAGATACCCGTTTCCGTGAAGCTGAGTCCTTTCTACACCAATCCTCTCAGTTTCATATCCGGACTTGACAAGGCCGGAGCTGACGGAATAGTGATATTCAACAGGCTGCTCCAACCTGACATAGACATCTATACGGAGACTCATTCCATGCCCTACAACCTCAGCAGTACCGAAGACAACAGGCTGCCGCTGAGGTTTGCGGGAATGCTGTACGGTAACATCGAAGCGTCGGTATGTGCCTCCACTGGTATTTACACCGGCAACGACGTGGTGAAGATGCTGCTGGCCGGCGCCGACACCGTGCAGGTTGTCAGCACACTCTACAGGAACGGCATTGATGTGGTAAAGTCGATAATTGAAGAGACAGGCAAATGGATGGATGTTCACGGTCACGACACCATTGGTAAGTTCCGCGGCAAGATGTCGCTGAAGGAAAGCGAAAACAAGAAGGTATATCAGCGTGCCCAATACATAGATGTGATCATGAATGCCTCAGAAATCCTGAAAAAATACAAGTCCCTGAAATAACACCGGGCCTTCCGAAAGGTTATCCGGGGTCTGCAACGCGTGGGCCCCATTTTACACAACAGGTGCTTCTGCAGTGTGATCCCTGCACGTCATTCCCCTCAGGAACAGGTCGGTACCGAAAGCTGTTACCCGCAGCGCCTCTTCATGGCCGTTTTCACTGGTCAGAAGCTTGTCGGTGCCCCTCAGCAGGTTGAGGAAAATAGCTGCATAACCGGCAGGACCTGCGTCAGGATGAGAACTCTTCTCCTTCAGATATCTCCTGAAGAGAGGTGTAAGGAGTTTGATCTCATCGTTGTTGAGTCGCTCCCTGAGCTTTTCAACCCTGCTGTGCCCCTGGGAAAAGTCCTTCAGCAGCAACGGATTTCTCTCACTCAGGTTCCAGAGCTGGGCCAGCCTCTCCATGGCGTATCTGCGAATCATTGTCTCAAAGTCACAGTCTGACCTGACGACCTCACGGAGAGGATCCGTGATACGGCTTATCTCTCTCTGAACCACGGCCTCATAAATATCAGCCTTGTTGCCGAAATACATGTACACCGTACGCCTGCCACGGCTCGCTTCAGCCGCGATAGACTCCATCGTTGTCAGCCGCAGCCCCTTTGTTGCAAAGAGCCTTGCCGCAACATCAATGATCATATTCCGTGTACTTTTCCTCGCCACTGCACATTTTGGAAATTATGTGCAAAATTAGTAAACGCAATATATTATGACTTATTTTTATGGGTTATTCAATACTTGAAAGCTGATGAAAAGATTTGTCATTGCGGTTTGTCTCAGTCTGCCAATGGCACTGGCCGGGCAGGTGATTGTCAACACTCCACTGAGCGCCCGGCTTACCGGGTATGACATTGATGCGGTTCTTGAACCTGAGACCCACATCGTAAGCGGCGACATGACAGCCTGGTGGGTTAACAGCTCGTCCATGCCTGTCGGCGATGCAATGATGCACATGTACCTTAATGCCTTCAGTAGCAACAAGAGTACATTTGCCAGGGGCGGCAGATGGAGTCCGGCCGGCGATGACGGTTGGGGCTGGGTCAGGATAGAATCGATGGTTGATGCAAAGGGACGGGATCTGACAGATTCAATGCGTTATGTCTCACCTGACGACGGCAACGAATATGACCGCTCGGTATTGCAGATAGTCCTGCCCGAGCCTGTTCAGCCGGGCGATACTCTTTGGTTGCAGATAATTTTTAAATCGAAGCTGCCATCGCCGATTGTAAGGACCGGATACGCTGATGATTTTCATTTCGTGGCACAGTGGTTCCCCAAGTTCGGAGTATATGAGACTGCCGGGACAAGGAACCGTGAGAGTGACGGATGGAACTGTCACCAGTTTCACCCCAACTCGGAGTTCTATTCAAATCATTCGGTATACAATGTCACTGTGATACTGCCCGAAGAGTTTGTTACGGGTTCTGGTGGCATGTTTATGGAAGAGATGAACCTCGGAGAAGGGATGAAGAAGGTTGTATGGAGGGCTGAGGACATTGTCGATTTTGCCTGGACAGCCTGGCCCGGATATCATGTAATGAAACGGAGATGGAGGGATGTGGATATCACCTTCCTGGCTTCCGAAAAAGGCATTCGCAAGGCAGACCAACAGTTTGAGGCTGTCATTTATGCCCTGGAGTATCTTGATGAGAGGGTAGGGCCCTACCCGTGGCCGCACCTTACTTTTGTTGATCCTCCCATGTCCGGCCAGGGTGCGGGAGGCATGGAATACACAACGCTCTTTACCACTTCGGGCGGCGGGCTGTTCCCGTCATTCATAAGGCTGCCGGAGATGGTCACCATTCATGAGTTCGGACATGCCTATTTCATGGGCATAATGGCTAACAATGAATTTGAGGAGCCCTGGCTCGATGAAGGGATAAACTCCTACTGGGAGCAGCGCATTGTAGATGACAGCTATGGTGACGGTTACGGGCTGATACGGCTGCCATTCATGAAGATGTCGGACGCCGACCAGGGGAGGATGAACTATGTCGCTTCACCCAGCCGAACGATCTCGACCAACGATCTGCCGTCGTGGATGTACCCTCACGGTACCTATTCCATGATGTCATACAGCAAGGCCGCCACCTGGCTGCATACTCTTGAGGGTATAATAACCACTGAAACAATGGATAACGTTTTTCGCGAATATTACCGGCGCTGGGCTTTCCGCCACCCCTCCGGGCGCGATTTCATTGCTGTGGTGAATGATGTTGTAAGAAGTGAACACGGTAACCGGTTCGGTGAAGATATGAACTGGTTCTTTGACCAGGTTCTGTATGGCCATGAGGTATGCGACTACATGGTCTCCGGCATAACCAGCAATAAGATAAGAAGCTATTCGGGAGTTGTTGACGGAGACTCGGTTACCTATGCAAAAAGAGACCGCAGGAGCGACACTCTCTATTTGTCACGGGTGAGCCTCGAGAGGCCCGGAGGTCTCATTCTGCCCGTTGAAGTACTTATAGGTTTTGATGATGGCAGTGAGATACTTGAAACATGGGATGGCAAAGCTGCCTGGAAGGATTTCGAGTATACAGGCACAAAAAAACCGGTGTGGGCCAGGCTCGATCCATATAATAAGATCGATATGGATGTCAACCGCATCAACAATTCATGGACACTTGATGCTGAACATGCTACCGCAAGGCGGATGATGAACAAGTTCTTTCTGTTAATGCAGATGATGATCTCGATTTTCACAGTTTAAATTTTCACCCATGAGTTTTTTCAGCACACTTAAGAACGGAGCCATAGCAACAGTATCTTCCTATAAACTGATACTGGTTATCTGGATCACCACACTGGTGCTTAGCATGGCAGCAGGTTACCCTATGATGGTCATCCTAAATTCCATTTTCGGCAACAGCATGATAACCGGGAACCTCAATAACGGGTTTGATATTGCCCTGGCCGGTGACATGGGTAAACCATTCGGTGCCCTGTTGGCATCTGTTGCTGCGGGTGCAATGCTTGTTGTTACTGCAGGTTTCTTCCTGATGGTATTCTTTGCCGGAGGTCTCTTCAAGCGCTTCACCATTGCCGGGGGAAGGCTGAAGGTGTCAGAATTTCTCAGGTCTTCTGCTTCCAGCTTCATCCCCTTTCTCGGGATCACCCTCCTTATGATGCTGATAGTTGCCGGCTACACCCTTGTGGTGATAGGTATCCCTGCATTGGTAATGTTGCTTGTCTCGGGCTCGCAGATGCCTTCGGGCAAGGGCATTTATGCTTTCTATGCCATATGGGCTCTGGGCATGCCAGTATGGCTCTTTATTGCAGACGCATCGAGGAGGTGGATTTCAGCTACGGGCTCACCTCATGTCTTCAGGGCCATGGGTGCTGCTTTCAGGGCACTCAGGGAGAGGTTCTGGCATTATTACGGCATCGTCCTGACAATTGTGCTTTTAAATACACTTCTGGTAATCGGAATTCTGTGGTTTTCTGCTATTGTAACACCTGATAAAGGGATAATGGTCTTCCTCTTCTTCCTTGCAACACAGGCTCTGGTGTTCATCCGGTTGATGATGAAAGCCTTGAGGTATGCAGTTGTGAGCAGGGCAATACAACAGGAATGACAGATCGGTTCAGTCTGGAAGCCCATCGGCTGACTCGTCTTTGATCTGTTAGCAGGGAAGCTCTGATTTCTGAAAAAATGTTAAAAAGGGAGTTTTGGTGAATAAAATCATGTTTTTCATTGATCTTACCTCTTATATTTCACCAGACAAGGAACCGTTTTTTTTAACCTAAAAAGTGTAACAATTACACTTTCAATCTGATAACTAACCAAAAAATACCAACATGGCAAAGAGAGCTTATTATTCAATTGTTGCCAGAGCATTATGTGTTCTGTTCCTGACAGCGGCATCGGCAAGTCTGCAGGCGCAGGCAAAGCAGCCGGTCCTCAAAGGCACTGACAGGGTTGCAATGTTCAGCATCCAGGCTGAGATGAGGGCTTCGTCGCCCTATAAGGATATGCACTGGCAGTATATCGGCCCCACCAATATCAGCGGAAGATGCACTGATGTTGAGGCGATCTCACCGCGAGGCGGACAGTATGTTATATGGGTGGGGTCAGCTACCGGAGGAGTATGGAAGTCGGTCAATGAGGGAACCACCTTCGAGCCGGTCTTTGATGAGATGCCCACGGCCTCAGTCGGTGATATTGCAATTGATCCAAAGAACCCTGATGTGGTTTGGGTAGGCACCGGCGAGGCCAATATTTTTCGCAGTTCCAACGCCGGGTGCGGAGTCTTTAAGACCACTGACGGCGGTCAGACGTGGAGCCTTGCCGGCCTTGAGAATACGCATACCATAGGGAGGATCAGAATTAACCCTGAGAATACTGATATTGTTTATGTCGCATCCCCCGGTCACGAGTGGACGCCGAATGAGGAGAGGGGCCTTTA
The DNA here is from genome assembly GCA_011620595.1 of Bacteroidales bacterium. Taxonomy (GTDB): domain Bacteria; phylum Bacteroidota; class Bacteroidia; order Bacteroidales; family VadinHA17; genus SR-FBR-E99. The sequence continues at coordinate 13,937 of WOYX01000024.1, forward strand.
CAAGACTGTCGACGGCGGCAAGAGCTGGACGAAGATTCTTTCAGTGAATCAGAATACCGGTGTCTTTGACATCGTCCTTGACCCGCGCGATCCCAATACCATCTATGCAACCACATGGGAGCGGATCAGGCTCAAGTGGAATGACCCGCGCACCACTCCCGACACCCGTCACTGCGGGGTGTGGAAGTCGGTTGACGGCGGCAAAAGCTGGAAGGAGATAAACGAAGGGCTTCCAGCCCCGAGGCACCGCGGACGAATTGGAATTGACATCTCGCTCTCAAATCCTGATGTGATCTACATTCTTCTTGATAACTATGAGATAGCCTATAAGGCGAAGCCCGAGGAGCTTGACTCGTATGGCCGCCAGAAGCAGGATGTCATCAAGGGTGCTACTGTTTACCGTTCAGACAATGCCGGGGCATCATGGAAGCAGGTCAGCGGACTCACCGAGGAGACCAAGGTTTACATGGAGCGTCACTCGGCGACCTACGGCTGGGTCTTTGGTCAGATCAGGGTTGACCCGAAGGATGAGAATACCGTCTATTCGATGGGTATCCAGCTCCACCAGTCTGTCGACGGCGGCGCCACCTTCAAGCCTCTGCGTGGACCTCATGCCGACCATCATGGTCTCTGGATCGATCCGAACAACCCTGATTACCTGCTAAACGTACAGGACGGAGGCCTTACCATCTCATACGACAAGGGGGCAACATGGAAGTATCCCATTGATGTGCTTCCTCTTGCACAGTTTTACAACATAGCTTATGACTTCAGCGTGCCTTTCAGGGTCTTCGGATCAATACAGGATCATCATAGTTTTTACGGCAGCGTCGATATCTCACGCGGGCGCGACAGGGTGATGCCGGTGAAGTTCACCAATACCCTGGGGGCTGAGGGTAGCTCCCATGCCGTTGACCCCCGGGATAACAACACAGTTTACTCCAGCACATTCTACGGAGCTCTTGCGCGGGCTGAGATTGACAACTACCCTGCCAGCCGCAAGGATCTACTGCCGGTAAGGTATGCCGAGGAGCCGAGGCTTAGAGGGCAGTGGGTAGCTCCCACACTTCTCTCACCCCATAATCCCGATATCGTATATCACGGCATGCAGTACGTAATGATGTCACGCGACAGGGGAGACACATGGGAGTTCATCAGTCCCGACCTTACCTTCAATGATCCGAAGAAGATGGGGGACATCAACTACCAGACCATCCAGGCGCTCGACGAGTCGCCTCTCAGGGCAGGACTTCTCTATGCGGGGACCGATGACGGCAGGATCTGGCGTACAAAGGACGGAGGCAAGGTCTGGACGGAGCTTAAGCCGAAAAACGTCCCGGTCAGATGGGTGTCGCGCATCGTGGCATCAAAATATGATCTCGGCACCGTTTATATGACGCAGACAGGGAGGCGCGATGACGATTTCCAGGTCTATGTCTGGAAATCAACTGATTTCGGAGATACATGGACAGATATTTCCGGCAACATTCCTGTGGGCCCGGTTAACGTAATAAGGGAGGACCCCGTGAAGGAAGATATCCTGTATGTTGGTACGGATGCTTCAGTCTATATCAGCAAGGATGGCGGCGCCAGGTGGGATGTGCTTGGTGACCTGCCCTTCGCCTATGTTCATGACCTGCAGGTACACCCACGTGACAACATGATTATCATTGCCACTCACGGGCGAGGCATGTTTGTGCTTGATGCAAATCCTATCAATGAAAAGGACAAGATCAGGTGGCCCAGATGGGAACCTGTTGAATCAGAATAAAACAATTTGACATCTGCTTTTCTCTAATTCTCCTGAATGTGTGTTGATTTAGGTGGTTGCTTCAGGAAGGGAAATGAGCTGGTAGCTTTTAAAACTCTATTTAATAACTAAACCAATCCAAAAATGAGGAAAATTCTGATGTTTTTCGCAGTGATCCTTGTCACCGGCTCTGTGGCTTTTGCCCAGACGCGGCAGATACAAGGGACTGTCACAAGTGCCGAGGACGGTTCAGGGGTTCCCGGGGTAATGATCCAGGTCAAGGGTACTACAGTGGGGGTGATGACCGATGCTGACGGCAAGTATGTTTTAAATGTTCCTGCCGAGTCAAACACGCTGGTATTCAGTTATGTGGGAATGAAAAAAGTGGAGGTGGAGATAATAGCCGGCAGGAACACCGTGGATGTTGTCATGGAGCCAGATACCCAGGTTATGGACGAGATCGTCGTCACCGCCCTGGGTATCCGCACCGAGAGGAAGGCGCTGGGTTACTCCACCAGTGAGGTTAAATCAGATGCCCTGACAGCCACCAAGACCAACAGCTTCGCCACCGCGCTTAGCGGTAAGGTGGCAGGGCTGAACATCTCCACAACCTCGAGCCAGGCTGGCAGTGGCACCAGGATAGTGCTCAGGGGTGGTTCATCTATCACCGGATCAAACGAACCACTTTTTGTGGTTAATGGTGTCCCGTTTGATGCAGACAACTCAGGCTCCTCATCGGGTCTTGCTGATATAGATCCCAATGCCATTGAATCACTCAGCGTGCTAAAGGGTGCAGCAGCATCCGCACTTTATGGCAGCCGTGCTGCTAACGGTGTGATCCTAATCACACTCAAGTCAGGGGAGGCAGACTCCAAACCTGCCGTATCATTCAAGCACACATCATCTTTCGACAAGATATATGAAATCCCGTTGCAGAAAACATGGGCTCAGGGAAATTTCAGCATGTCAACATATGATTGGACATATATTAATGGAGAAACGCAGTTCACTTCGACTTCCTGGGGACCGCGCATCGCTGATCTTGACGGCGTGGAATACTATGACAGGTGGCAGGTCTTCCGTACCGGTTACACAATGGACAATACCCTTAGTTTAACAGGTGGAACCGACAGGTCTACCTACTTTGTCTCATACTCAAATACCAGCAACGATGGTGTGGTTGGTCCGCTCGGGTACAAGAGGAACTCGGTGAACGCCAATACAACATTCAAGTTCACTCCCAGGCTTACAGTTTCGTCAAACGTAATGTATTCAAATCAGGATATTGACCGTATGGAGGAAGGTAATGCCAACTATACCTTCATGAATACTCTCCTGGCCTCACCGCCATCATGGAACCCCTATCCCATATACAGGGAAGACGGAACCCTCAGACTCTTCAGGGGAGGCGGCCGTGATCCATATCTCTACACTCTTCAGAGTACCGGTAACAACATCAAACGCGACAGGTTTGTGGGTTCAGCAACCGTGGAATACAAGATTGCTGATCATCTGAGTTTCAGGTCGGTGACCGGAATAAGCACAAACATGTCTGTCTCGCAGAACTACAAGAACAAGGGAGGCTTTGTTGAAACACAGGGTGTCTTTAACCGATATAACAGGAGCAGTAAGGACTTTGAATCAACCGAAATGATTACCTATGAGAACACATTCGATGATTTCTCGGTCAATGTAATGGCAGGTCATAATATAGTACAGAACTATTGGGACGGTATGCAGTTCGAAGGCACTGGCCTGGTTGTGCCGGGAATCTATAATACATCAAATGTATCGACCTATACTTCAGAGGCTTCCTACGGAATGTTCAGGTCATGGTCACTCTTCGGCGAGGCGCGTATAGGTTACAAGAGCATGCTCTATTATACTATCACAGGTCGCAATGACTGGGCGTCAAGTATTAACAATGATTATTTCTATCCGAGCCATAGCCTTGGTTTCGTTTTCAGTGAGTTGACGAAGGACTTTAATTTCCTCGACTTCGGTAAGGTCAGGCTAAGCTATGCAAAGGTGGGAGCACCTGCTTCGGCATACACAACCAACGTTATTCTTTCACAGGCTGATGCACAGAGTTGGCTGGGCCATTCATGGCCTTTCAACGGTCAGAACAGCTATCTGCCAAGCTCAACCTACCCCAATCCTGATCTTCAAAATGAATTCAAGAGTGAAATTGAAGGAGGGCTTGAAATGAAGTTCTTTAAAAACAGGCTGGGTATTGATCTTGCCATATACAAAAACTGGAGCACCAACCAGATCCTGTGGCAGCAGTTGCTTAACTCAACAGGTTACAGCGGCGGCTGGATAAATATAGGTGGCATCACGCACAAAGGTGTTGAACTTGCAGTAACTGGCACTCCGGTGGAAATGAAGGACTTCAAATGGAATCTTTCCGTCACCTGGGCAAAAGACAATTCAAAGGTTGATGACCTTGGTGAAAATGATGAGCCTATTGATCTCGGTTCTGCCGGGTGGGCAATTGTCGGTCAGCCGTATCCTGTAATCTACGGTGATGCTTTCCTTCGCGATGATGATGGTAACCTTGTATTGAATGATCAGGGTTCAACTGGTCAGGACAGAACCATTTATGCAAGGCCAATTATAGATCCGCGTGGAAGAAAAATATTCGGAAAGATTGAGCCCGACTGGCTAAGTAGCATCAGGAACACTCTTTCATACAAGAACTTCACCCTGATGGCCCAGATTGATATTCAGAAGGGAGGGCTGATAGATAACTTTGATGAGCACTACCTTACATTTTATGGCGTGTCTGTTCTCCAGGAGAACAGACCTGAAGACAACCGTATAGTCTTCGATGGGGTTATGGGTCATTATGATTATACAACCCAGCAGGTTGTCGTTACCAATCCGGTCAACACAGAGTGGACTTATTACAGCAGTTATTACCAGACTGTGTGTCAATCAACCGAGGAAGACAATATCCAGCCTCGTGACTTCATAAAGCTGAGAGAGGTAAGTCTTACTTACCGTATGCCTTCAAAGGTGTCAGAATCACTTCATCTGAATGGTCTTGATCTGTCACTTTCAGGCAGGAACCTGTGGAGGAAGTTCAAAGATGGATTCTCCGGGCCTGACGTTGAGACCAACACCTATGGTGTTTCAAATGGCAATGCATGGTTCAACTACAGTTTCCCTTCCATGCGTACATACACTGTTACTCTTAGTATAACCCTTTAATATGAGGTCAGATGAAAAGGAATCTTATTAAAATCAGCATAATTGTTCTGGCTCTGTCAATGATGACCTCATGCCAGAAGTGGTTGGATATTGATTACAATCCGAATGCCATTACCGAATCGCCAGCTATTGATGAAGGCGTATATCTTACCGGCGTTGAGTCAGAATGGGCTCAGCAGGCCGTAACTTTTTTTGTATGGTGGAACGGCATGAAGGACTGGTTGCTCTGGTATGCACCCGATGGCACCCAGGGATATGAGACCAGGTTTGAGATCTCAACCGATTACGGTATTGAGATATGGGGAGCTTACTCGGGCGCACTGATGCATTCCAATGCCCTTCTTGAAAAGGCAAGGGAAAACCGAAACAAGAGGTTCCAGGGTATCGGGGCAGTGATCACCGCATGGCATTGGTTCAATATGGCGGATTATTATGATCAGGCGCCACTGGATGAAGCGCTGAAAGGCGCGGAATTTCCGCATCCTGCAGTCAACACCCTTGAGGAGATATATACTCATGCCAATGCCCTTCTTGATGAAGCCATTCAGTGCTTTACAGCCAGTGATCCGGGTGACCTTTTGCCTACTGCAGCACAGGATTATATATACGGGGCTGATTATGCGAAATGGACCCGTCTCTGCTATTCTCTAAAGGCACGCTATGCTATGAGGCTGACCTATCTCCCGGGAAAAACACCCGCCGGACAGGCAGACCTGGTATTGCAGTATCTGGAAAACGGCATGCAGAACAATGATGACATGTGCGCATGGGAACACCTGGCAAGCCTGCAATATGACAGCTATATCTATGAAGAGTCACTTTATGACTACTCCGCAGCCGGCATGACACCCTCGATATATATTGTCAACCTCCTTAACAGCCTTAATGATCCAAGAAGAATGATCTTCTGGACTGAGGCCGAAGTCGGAGGTTATATCGGTCACCGTAGCGGTACCTCTTCAATAGCCGGTGCCAGACCCTCAAGGTGGTCAATGAGTTACTGTACCCAAACCTACCCTGATATGATAATGATGTATTCCGAGAACCTGTTCCTGAAGGCTGAGGCACATGCACTCAAGGGTGAATACGGCCCTGCTGAGACAGCTATGAAGGCAGGTATCAGGTCTGATATGGAATATCACGGTGTGGCTGAGGCTGACATTTTAAGTTACCTGGCACAGCCCTTGCTGACCATGCCTACAAGCGTTGAAGAAGCTCAGGAATTGATAATGACACAGAAGTACATCGCCAATACCTTTGAGACTACTGAATCATATTTTGATTTCATACGGACAGGTTATCCGAGGCTTGATTTCACCACAATCAACCAGGTAATCAATGTCAACACCTTCCCCAGAAGGAATCCCTATCCGCCGGACGAGATAGAGAAGAACCCGTCAATTGCAGCACTAGGGCAGCCTGACTATTTCCTGAAAGGGACTGCATGGGACACCAAGCCCTTCAGTTGGAGGTCCAAATAGTTAACAGTTCTGATCCTAAAGGCCGCTGATGGGCTTTTCATTGGCGGCTTTTTTTTATATATATTAATACAAATACCCGAATCATGAAGAGAGTCAAAAAGGAGCTGTTTATCCTGTTAATTGTAATGATGGTTACAGTGCTTGCGGTCCCTGCCGGTGCACAACAGTCCCTCCCCGGAGGGTATGATGCCTTTGAGTACAGAAACCTGGGAGCTTTCCGTATCAGTGCATGGGTGGGAGCAGTGGCTGTGCCAGAGAATCCGGGAGAGAAACACAGGTACACATGGTACGTCGGACCACGCAGCGGTGGTGTTTGGAAGACCGTTAACAACGGAACCACCTTTGAATGTGTATCTGACCAGTTCAATACCAGCGCCGTGGGTGACATTGCCGTGGCGCCTTCAGACCCGGAGACAGTATGGGTCGGCACCGGCGACGCATTCAATGCCAGGTCCTCTTACTACGGCAACGGTATCTGGAAGTCGACCGATGCAGGCAAAACATGGAAGAACATGGGACTGTCCGGGACACAGCATATATCCCGTATCATGATTCACCCCACTGATCCCAGGACAGTCTGGGTGGCTGCCATGGGAAGCCTCTGGTCTGACAATGAGGAGAGAGGCGTCTTTAAGACCACAAACGGTGGCGGGAGCTGGGAGAAAATACTTTATATCGATGACAAAACCGGCGTAATTGACCTGGTTGTCAATCCTGTTGACCCGGATATCCTTTACGCCGCCACATACCAGAAAGTACGCACTGCATGGACGTATGAGCCCGGAGGGGAGAAGAGCCGCATCTACAGGAGCGTTGACGGGGGCAGGAGCTGGGAGGTGCTTTCCGGGGGGTTGCCGGAAGGTCCCCTGGGGCGAATAGGTCTTGATATTCACAGGGCAAACCCTGATATCCTGGTTGCGGTAATCCAGAACCTGAATGTCAAACCGGGCGTTGATCCGGATGCACCTGTCCCATTTGACGAGTTCACCGATCACTCATTTGACAACCTTATTGGCGGAGAGGTATATATCACACATGATGGAGGGAATAAGTGGAAGAGGATCAATGACCCTGAAAAAACAGACGTCAGCGGCAAGGCCGCCTACAGCTTCAACAGGATAGCCATTGATCCTTTTGATCCTGATAAAATATATGTCGTGGGTGCCGGGATGTACTATACTCTTGACGGTGGAAAGAGATGGCCACTGGGCCGTCAGCAGGACCGTTTCCAGAGCAATTTCGGAGACAACAGGGTTTTCTGGATCGATCCGAAAGACCCAAGGCACATGATGCTTGGCTCCGACGGTGGTATCTATGCCTCCTGGGACGGCGGGCTCACAATGAACCACTATTATCATATTCCTCTCGGAGAGGTTTATCATGTGGAGGTTGATATGGAGACGCCTTACAACATATACATCGGGCTGCAGGATCATGAGACATGGAAGTCTCCTTCCAACGGATGGTCAGGAGCGGTAACACCTGCCGACTGGGTTATTACCGGAATGTGGGACGGGATGTATTCAAAGGTTGACCCCGAGACCAACAGGTACATATACTATACGACCCAGTTCGGGTCACACCATAGGGTTGACCAGGCTGCAGGAGAGAGGGTGCCGATAACACCCGTAGCAGAGGATGGCAAACCGTTTTACCGTTTTACATGGACTACCCCTCTTGCTCTCTCTCCGCATAACAGCGCCATCATATATACGGGTGCGCAGATGGTACTGCGCTCGCTTGACCGGGGTGATCACTGGGAAGAGATCAGTCCTGACCTGACTGACAATGACCCTGACAAGATACACGGCAAAGGGCACATTCGCTACTGTACCATCACAACCCTGGCCGAGTCACCCGTCAGGGCAGGCATAATATGGGCAGGAACGGATGACGGGCATGTGCAGGTCACCACTGACCATGGCCATACATGGAGCGATGTGACTGCCGCGATGGCCGAAGCAGGCGCCCCTGAAAAGATGTGGGTCAGCAGGGTCTTCCCGTCAGCCTTTGATGAGGCCACGGCATACGTCTCAAAATCAGGTTACACCGATGACATTATGGAGCCGCATATTTATGTGACGGGTGACTTCGGGGTTACCTGGAAGAGGATAACGACAGGTCTTCCCGATTACCCGGTCAGCGTAGTTATCGAAGACCGCAGAAATCCCAATCTTCTTTTTGCCGGTAATGATAACGGCGTATGGGTTTCACTTAGCAGGGGAGAGATTTGGGAGCCGTTGAGGGCCAACATGCCACCGGCAGTGGTGCGTGACCTGATGGTTCATCCGCGCGAAAATGACCTGATAGTCGGTACATACGGAAGAGCGGCATGGATAACTGACATCTCGCCTTTGCAGCAGGTTACACCTGAGATCATTCAGAAACCCCTCCATCTTTTTTCCATTGAACCCAAGCCACAGATGAACTTCTCACAGCAGGCTACCTGGGGCAATTACCACATGACGGGGAGCAACCACCTCAATTCACCCAATGAACCTAACGGGCTCGAGATATGGTATTATCAGTCGGGTGAACCAAAGGATGAGCCTGTGATTTCTATTACAGATGCTTCCGGCAACCAGGTTTTTGAGAGAAAGATAAAGAGTGGTAAAGGCATAGGGAAGATATGGTGGAATACCATGAGAGCACGTCCGGGTGTCTATACTGTCACCATCGCCTGCGGCAATTTCCGAGAGAGTACCACCGGCATCGTCACGGAGAGATGGCAGTGGCCTGTATTGAATTTCAATCCGGGAGAAAAAGCAACGTGGAAAAGATGAGGACCATAAGGCGGATTCATCGTCTTACCGCCTCTTTTCTCTCTGTTGCCCTGTTGCTGGTTGCTATCTCGGGCATCCTCCTTCACAGGCCTCTCGCTGCTGGTCTTTACGGTCACAGGGATATGGCTCCGCTACCGGTCACGGAATAACATCAAAAAGGCGTAATACTCTTTATACTTCCAGTGATTTGTAAACAAAGGCTGAACCGGGATAATCTACAATTGGTCTATTGATAATCAGTTGTTAAAGTCGGGTTTAAGATAGTAATAGGCTGTAGTCGAGAAATCGATTGTGGTCTTCACCCAGTGCCACATCTCGAGGTCAACTTTCAGTGAATCTGTAAACGGAATGGCATCGAGTATCCGGTAACGCATGTTGACACTCATGCCGGGATGAAAGTTTCCGTATCCTGCTGGCTGTGCAATGAGCGGGTGATCAAAATGTTCCGGCCGGCACCAGGCATAGCCGAAATAGTCCTCGGTACCCGTCCCGAACGATGAGGGGAACATCTCGCCGTCGACATAGATTTTCTCGTCGCCTTCACCCCACCAGGCGTCCGCAGTGTTGAATATTGTGATTGCATCACCGGCATAGACTCCTCGTCTGCTGAGCTCCGTTATGTTTACATCCCGGTGCAATCCCGTGCCCCCGGTGGCCACTGCGCCGGCAGTCTCGAAATCCGGATACTCCTGCCACGATGCTCCGAAGTGCATTGAGGATTCATCCCACCTGTAGGGTGTAAGTGTTACTTCCGCGCTGATGCCGATACTGTCCGGGGTTCCGTTGAAGATGCTTACAGTGCAGCTGTCGCGGAAGGGCATGAGCCGGTAGGAGCTTAATGTGCCTCCGGGATCGGTGGCTGTGAAGAGGGTCCGGTAGCTGTTGTATGAATAACCTGTGCCGAAGAAATCACCGACAGGCACCTCAGCCGTTATCCGGCCGTCGAAGGAAAGACGGATTACTGCTCCTTTGAGTGCCGCTGCCGTATCAACGGCTGAGAGCGACATGGTGAAACGGCTGAGGGCAAGGCCCTGCCCGGCGATCGTGACGGAACATTCAGTGCCTGGAGCAAAAACACCTTCGGCGGATCTCTTCATCTCATCATTAACTCCGTTCCCGTCCCCGCCACCGGCGAGCAGGTATGATACACATTCGGCTATGGCAAGAGTATCTGATATGAAGGTTTCACTCCTGGCAGACTCAACTCTTGTGCCCTCCTCGTACAGTCTCGTGCCGATATTGTAGTATATTGAAGGTGTTCGTCTTTCAGGTGTAATAAGAATAGAATCGTTTTCCAGGGTAATTCTGCATTTTTCAGAGAAGGGGATGGGAAGATAGAGGTTATATCCCCGGCGCTGCGGTTCAGTCAGGGGCGAGACTGAGCTGCTCAGCGGCCAGGGTGCCAGGAGGCCCTCACCCAGCAGGGCCGGGGCCATGCCTTCAATGACAGGCTCTGCCACGTCATCGATGTAGACCCTGATATATGAGTTCAGGGCGTTGGCGTTGCCGAAGGTCATCCACCAACGGACTACTGCACCCGGACCCTCTGCCTCAAGCATGACATACTCGCGCCGGCCGTCAGTAACCTCCTCCCTGATAAAGTGCGTATAATCATTGTTTGCAAACCATCCGGCACTGTCAGGGTGGATGCTGAGTCTGTCATAGGAGCTGAACTGCACCAGCCGGTAGCCCGGATCGGGGAACCGGGTCATTGTCTCCGGGTCGGCCATCTCCTTCAGCAGCGACCTGAAAGTGACCACTTTGTCATTTCTGCATGAGGTAGTTGCAAGCAGGTAAAAGATCCCGGCCGCGATCACGATTAACGGTACTCTCTTTTTCATTCGGTTATTTTGTTTATAATTCAATGATCGAATGGAACTTGCATGAAGTAAGATAATCATAGTCTTATCTGAGTGGATGCTCATGCAGGTATCTTTGGGCATACTTCGGGACTAAAGTTACTCATTCGGGCAAAATATTTAAATTGCAATCCGGATTAAAAGCAACAGAGATGAAAAAAGTCGTGGTTTTGCTGGCAGTGGTCAGCATGATGGCCTCATGCAGGCCCGCATCAGAAGGATTTCTCCAGACGGATGGCAGGCACATTGTCAACGGAGAAGGTGATTTTGTTTTATTGAGGGGGATTGGTCTGGGAGGCTGGATGCTGCAGGAACCTTACATGCTTAAGCTCTCAGGGGTGGCTCCCGCACAGTATGATATAAAGAACAGGATAGCTGCGCTGACGGGAGAGGAGAGATGTGCGGAATTTTACGATGCCTGGCTGGCCAACATGGTCACGCGCAGGGATATCGACTCGCTTAAGGCATGGGGATTTAATTCGGTGAGGCTCGCCATGCACTACAACCTGTTTACCCCGCCTATTGAGGAAGAGCCCGTGGCAGGGGAAATTAGCTGGCTGGATAAAGGCTTTGTGATGACTGATTCCCTGCTCAGCTGGTGCACGGCGAATGAGATTTACCTTATTCTCGATCTCCACGCGGCACCGGGAGGGCAGGGAAATGACATTCCCATTGCTGATGTCGACACCACAAAAGCAAACCTGTGGGAGAGTGAGCTGAACCGGAAAAAGACCGTTGCTCTCTGGGGCAGGCTTGCAGAGAGGTACAGGGATGAACCGTGGATTGGTGGCTATGACCTGATAAATGAAACGAATTATCCTCTTGAAGACAACAGCGAGCTGCGCAGGCTCTTTATCGAAATCACCGGGGCCATCCGGGCCGTTGACACCAACCATATCATTTTTATCGAAGGCAATAACTTTGCCACTGATTTCCGGGGAGTGACGCCTCCCTGGGATGACAATATGGTCTACAGCTTTCACAAGTACTGGAATCCCACAACTGTTGAAACCATTCAGAAGTATCTTGATCTCAGGGATGAATACAATGTCCCGCTCTGGATGGGTGAATCAGGCGAGAACAACAACGAATGGTACCGGTCTGCCGTGGAGCTTTTTGAGGCTGACAGCATAGGGTGGGCATGGTGGACGCTCAAGAAGCTCGGTTCCGAAAGCGGAATCATGAATGTCACCATGCCAGACGGTTACCAGCAGATCATCAATTACTGGAAGGGTAACGGGCCGGCCCCTGCACCTGATGAAGCACACCGTACGCTTATGCAACTCACTGAAAACATACGGATTGAGAACTGCGATGTCAACTACGGCGTCCTGACGGCGTTGTTTGGACGGTAGTTCCCGGTCTTCAGTCGGCAGTCAGCAGTCGGCAGTCGGCAGTCGGCAGTCGGCAGTCGGCAGTCAGCAGTCAGCAGTCGGCAGTCGGCAGTCGGCAGTCAGCAGTCAGCAGTCAGCAGTCGGCAGTCGGCAGTCGGCAGTCAGCAGTCGGCAGTCAGCATCCTCACAACCTAAATACCTGATTCTTAATTCTTAATTCTTAATTCTTAATTCTTAATTCCTCCCACTACTGCCTCCCCCCGCAGACTGGCTGCCCGCTGGAATGACCCACCGGGTCATTCATTCACGCTCGGCACTCTACTGGCCTCATTCATAAGTATAAATACCAATGGAAAAATAGGCTAAAAGCCCGTTCCGGCCCTCAGAAGTCCTTGCTAATTTTGAGCTTCCCAAAAAGGGCAACTACGGAATTATGGAAGATCTCTATTCAAGGCTTATGCAGGATGTCCGTTTCGAGGAGGGACTGAAGGCATGCATGAACTGCGGCATATGCACCGGCATCTGTCCGGCAGCCGAATATTACAGCTACGACCCGCGCAGGGTGGTGGACCTTGTTCAGACACGCAACAATGATGTTATCAGGGAGTTGCTGAAGAGTGAGACCATCTGGTACTGCGGTCAGTGCATGAGCTGCAAGACCCGGTGTCCCAGGGGCAACACCCCCGGGATGGTGATCATGGCGCTGCGCAAACTGTCGCAGGAGCTGGGTTACTTTACCGACTCCGAGAAGGGGAGACAGCAGTTTGCCATCAAGAGAACGGTGGGCGACAATGTGCTGAAGCACGGGTATTGCATTGTCTCCTATGACGTTGACCCGGCCACACACCCTGAGCAGGGTCCGGCATGGGAGCATTACTACAACCATCTCGACGATTCGCTGGCGAGGTTGGGTGGTGAGCTGAACGGCAAGGAGGGGCCCACGCGCAAGATAGCCGATGATGTGCTTGACGAACTTAGAAGCATCTTTGAGGTGACGGGCGGCAAGGATCTCTACGATGCCATCGAGGAGGCTTCGGAACTGAAGGCGGAGGAGATGGGCATGGAGTTTAAGAAGGAGGGCAGGGACTTTGAATACTTCAGGCATGTAGTGTCAGCCGACAACGGCACTCATCAGTGTGAAACGGAAGACGTGAGGAGGGATATATATGAAACCAGAAGGTAAGAAGCGCATCTGGGCCGAGTACCAGAAGGAGATACCGGACGACCACTTCTTCTATGTCAGGTCGTGCATCAGGCAGACATTCTTTGCAGGGTCGGAACAGCATTTCCTGAAGATCCTGCGGGAGGACCTGGGCAAGGATGTCTTCGAGGACCCGCGTCACACCACCTGCACGGGCATCGGGTATCACGGTGACGTGGTCCCCTTTGAGACTATCCAGACAGTGGTGGCGCGTCATTTTGCACTGGCCACTGAGGCCGGGTACAAGCATATTGCCATATCGTGCGTCACCTCTTTCGGCATCTACTCTGAGATACTGGAGACCTGGAAACACTTTCCTGAAACTCTGGCCCGCACGCGTGAGGATCTCTACAAAGCCACGGGCCGCACCTTTGAGGTGCCTGAGACCATCTCGCATGCCAGTGACATAATATACAAATTCAGGGATGAGATAGCCCGCAAGGCAAAGTATAACCTTGTTGACATCAAAACCGGAAAACCCCTGAAGGTGGTGGAGCACATCGGCTGTCACTATTCAAAGATGTTTCCGAAGTACGGCGTCGGCGGGGCCGAATTCCCTCATGTTCTGACAGGCATGATAGAGGCATGGGGCGGCGATGTCATTGACTACCCGGAGCGGCGCCACTGCTGCGGCTTTGGCTTCAGACAGTACCTCGTGCAGGCTAACAGGGGATATTCGCTCTTTGCCTCACGCAAGAAGTTTGAGTCGATGGAGCCCTACCAGCCTGATCTCATCATTGCCAACTGTCCGGGATGCACCATGTTCATGGACCGCTGGCAATACACGATAAAGGAGATAGACGGCATCACATACGGTGCTGACGGCCAGGGGATACCTGTTCTGACTTATGAGGAGGTTGCCGGACTGGTGCTTGGATACGATCCGTGGGATATAGGCCTGCAATACCACAATGTACAGTCGTTGCCACTACTTCGCAGGATGGGTATCAAGGCTGATCCGGCACGGCGTTTCCTGGCAAAGGACGGCACACCGTTGCCCGAGCCTGCCAATCTTATCAACGGATGAAGGAGAAGAGAAAGCATGTAATTGTAGCCGGTGGCGGTGTGGCTGGCATGGAAGCCGCAGGGTCGCTGGCGGAGATGGGCATCAGGGTTACCCTTGTTGAAAAGGGAGAGGACCCCGGCGGCCACCTCCTGCAGTGGCACGCGCTGTTCCCCGGACGCAGGCCGGCGGAGGAGGTAAGGAAGTATCTCAGGAAGAGGATCGCCCATGAGAACATAAATGTAATCACCAGGACCACAGTTGAAAAGGTCAGGCATCACGGCCATGAGATCATTGCAGATCTCTCAGGAGGCACAGAGGAGAGGGCTGATGCCCTTATTGTGGCAACCGGCTTTGACCTCTTTGATGCACACCGTAAGGAAGAGTACGGATACGGAATATATGACAACGTAATCACCTCGGCTGATCTTGAGGAGATGTTCAACGGGAAGAGGGTTGTCAGGGCTGACGGCTCCGTCCCCTCGCGTATCGGCTTCATCCACTGCGTGGGCTCACGCGATGAGAAGGTAAATAACAATCACTGCTCAAAAGTATGCTGCGTCACGGCTGTGAAGCAGGCTATAGAGGTGCGCAAGCTTCTTCCGGAATCTGAGGTCTTCTGTTTCTACATGGACATGAGGATGTTTGGTCCATATTATGAAGAGCTCTACCGTGAGTCGCAGGAGGTTCATAACGTCAACTACATGAGGGGTAAGGTCTCCGAAGCCTCTGTCAATATCAACAACAGGCTGGTTATTAAGGTGGAAGATACCCTTGCGGGCCGGCCGCTGAAGATGGAGCTCGACCTGATGGTGCTGATGGTGGGTATGGAGATGTCGAAGCCGGGGGCACGTCTGGCAGAGGCGTCGGGACTGAACACGGGCATCAACAGGTTTCTTGAGTCTGCTGATCAGCACTACGGAACCAACAGGAGCGGGGTGGCAGGTATTTTTTATGCCGGCACATGCACTGCTCCCATGAACATCACCGACACAATTTCACATTCGCGTTCAGCTGTGGAAGAGACGGTAAGATATCTGGGCGGCAGATGAGTGAGCAGAAGGCAAACAGGTTCGGTTTCGCCATTAACCGCAGCAGAGCCATCAACTATGACACCTCTGACCGAAAGGTGAGGGAGTATGTCACTATGCGGGAGCCCAGCTTCAGACTCTGTTTTGCCTGCGGAGGATGCACCGCCACCTGCACTGCGGGGCAGCATGCCTCCTTCAACCTGCGGAGGATGAATACCTACATTCGTCGCGGTGAGATAGATTCTCTCCGTGAGGAGGTAGCACGCTGCATGCTGTGCGGCAAATGCCTGCTCGTCTGTCCGCGCGGGGTCAACACCCGCAACGTGGTTGCAACGACTGCCGAAGCATTAAGAAAACTGGACAGAAATGAACTCTGATATCTTCGTCTGGCCGTTTAATTTAGGACTCTATTTCATACTTATATACAGTGTTGTAAGGAGTACCATATGGTTCCGCAACCTGTCACGGGCAGACAAGCTGCGGCTGCAGCGCGGTTTCTTCGGCATGCCCTTCATGCAGAGCATCAGGGAGATATTCATGGAGAGCCTGCTGCATCGCCGGATCTTCAAAAAGAATCCCGTACTGGGTTACATGCACATGAGCCTCGCTTTCGGTTGGTTCCTGCTGATAGTATTCGGTACCATTGAGGCAGACTTTTTCGGGGAGCGACATCTTAATCCGCCATCCCATGCCATCTTCTTCCGCTGGTTCAATCCCGAACACGGGGCGTCCGGACTGGCTGCCATCTACGGTCACTGGATGGATTTCCTCCTTATCTTCATACTGTCAGGACTGCTGCTGGCCGTTGTCAAGAGGTTTATCCCCGGCATGATGGGTATGAAGAAGACCACAAGGCATACCTGGAGTGACCGTATTGCATTGATAAGCCTCTGGCTCATCTTCCCCTCACGGCTGCTGGCGGAGAGCTTCACCTGTGGAGCCCACGGCAACGGAGGCTTCCTCACCGGCAATCTGGGCGCTGCGCTGGCATCATTTCTCCCGGCAGCTGACATTGCCCCCTACTTCTGGTGGCTATACTCCCTTTCACTGGGAACGTTTTTCTTCCTTCTGCCGGTAACGCGCTACTTTCACATACCCGTGGAGCTGCTCCTCATATTCATGCGCAACTCCGGCATCACCACGGCCGACCGGTGGTCTGCCTATACGGAGGTACAGACCCATGCCTGTTCTTCATGCGGCATCTGCATCAGTGTCTGCCAGATGAGCCGGGCGGCGGGCATAAACGACATGCAGTCGGTGTACTTTGTAAAGGGTCTGAGAAATGAAAGGGATATTGCTGCAATCACAGCCAACTGCCTGATGTGCGGACGTTGTGATGAGGTTTGTCCAGTAGGCATTGAGCTCGGCCCGTTGCGCCTCATTGAGAGGCGTCAGGGGGAGAGAGAGGTAACCAAACTGAAATTCTTTGACAGATACGGGCTTATGCGGCGAAGGGAACACATTGAGAGAGAGCCGACACAGTCGTACAGTTACCTGACGCCCGAAGAGGAAAAGCCGGCAGACGTGCTCTTCTTTGCAGGCTGCATGACCCATCTGACTCCGTCGGTTATTGCAGCCATGAAGAAGATAATGGATAGTGCAGGGGTGAGGTACCGTTTTATGGATGAGCAGGGAGGAGTCTGCTGCGGCAGGCCTCTGATGCTTGCCGGCAGGGACAGGGAGGCGCGGGAGCTTATCAACCATAACTCTGACATCATCTGGAAGTCGGGAGCAAAGACGCTTGTGACATCATGCCCCATTTGCTACAAGGTATTCAGGGAGAGCTATTACCTTGAGGCAGAGGTGATGCATCACTCCGAATTCATCAACCTCCTCATTGAGGAGGGGTCGCTGCGGCCGGGTTACCTTCATCGCAGGGTAGTCTATCATGATCCCTGTGACCTTGGCCGCGGATCGGGCATATACGACGAGCCCAGGGCCGTCATCAGTTATGTGGCCGAACTTCAGCCGGTACCGGAGGAGAGATCCATGTCGCTATGCTGCGGCGGCAGCCTGGGAAACCTTACGCTTTCATCGGGAAAACGTTCCCTGATAGCTGCTGATGCTGCCAGAATCCTGACACAGTCGGATCCTGACGAAGTGATAACTTCCTGCCCCCTCTGCAAAAAAACCTTTGCCAAGGCCACAGAGACCAGGGTGAGCGATATCGCCGAACTGGTTGCCGCAGCCCTCCCGAAGCCTGTCAGGAAGACGAGGGGCCGGGCCTCACTTGCTGCCGTCAAAACGGTGGCTGACGGTTGATAACTTTTTCTCACTTTTAATTAATTGATTATTTGATGTTTCATATATCAGAAAATTACATTTACTTTGAGGTTGTCTTTTCCGGTTGAACATTGGAATGGTTTTTGTTGTTTTTTATGTTTCAAAAGGACCCGTAGGATGAAATCAATAATCAGGATAACAGGCGTATTTGCCCTTACCGTGCTTCTAGGCATAACCTCATGCAAGCAGGAGGGTTCATCATCGGCCGATGTCGGCAATCAGGGCGGGAGTGACAAGATAGCTCTCAACGACGGTGATGTAGTTCTCAGGATAGAAGATGCTGATCTCCTCCAGGTAGATTACAATCCGCAGTATAACACTGCTGAGTGGCAGTTCACCGTTGAGGAGCCCGGACGTTATGATGTATGGCTTTCCAGTCTTACCTGTGACACTGCCCATCTCCGCTATGAGGATAATGTCATCATCACGGCCGGAGACACCAGGTTGACCAAGAGGCCTGTGGGCGATCAGATTGTGAAGGATGACAAGAGTGTCACTGAGCCCTGGTACAGGGCCGATTCACATATGGGATCAATTTTCTTCAGCCAGCCGGGTGAATACCAGATACAGGTTATCAGCGACAGGGTGGAACCGCATCCCTCGGATGTCTCCAGGCTGAGTGTTGATAAGCACACGCTTATCAACTCAGTGATCCTTAAGCCGAAGGTCAACTGATCTTTTTCTCAATCCATTTTCTGGCATTTACTAAGGGCAACATCCAGGGAGTGACCTGGTCGTTGTGTCTCTCTGCCGGGTAGTATGCGCACTGCCATGGAAAATATGCCCTTTCGAGGTGCGGCATCATAGCCAGGTGCCTGCCGTCAGGCGAGCAGATTCCTGCCGTATTGTACATTGAGCCGTTAGGGTTGGCAGGATAGCGGCTGCTGTTATACTTCATGGCTATATTGTAACTCTCCTCAGGTCCGGGAAAAACAAACCGTCCCTCACCGTGGGCTACCCATATGCCGAGCTGCATCCCCTCAAGCCCGGAGAGCATGACAGAGGTGGACGGAAGAATTTTCACCCCCAGGAAGTCAGATTCAAACTTATGTGAGGCATTATGTTCCAGACGAGGCATCAGACTGTGATCAGGGACAATAAGTCCCAGTTCAGCCATCAGCTGGCAGCCGTTGCAGACGCCTAGCGACAGAGTATCGTCCCTGCTGTAGAATTTCTCAAGTGCCAGGCGGGCCTTCTCATTGTACCTGAAGGCTCCGGCCCACCCTTTTGCTGAGCCAAGCACATCGGAGTTGGAAAACCCTCCCACAAAGACAATCATGTTAATCTCTTTCAGGGTCTCGCGCCCCGAAATCAGGTCAGTCATGTGCACATCCTTCACGTCAAAACCGGCGAGCCAGAGTGCATAAGCCATCTCCCTGTCGCCGTTGACTCCCTTTTCCCTGATGATGGCAGCTTTAACCCCGCTGACAGGCTTGCGGTCAGGGGTTATGCCCAGAGATGAGAAACTGCCGCCAAAACCCTTCAGTTCAAATTCAATTCTCTTGTTTCCGTGGTTCTCAAACCTCTCTTTTGCCAGCTCAGTGCCGCTCTGTCTCCGGTCGAGAAGGTATGAGCTGCGGTACCATGATGAGCGGCACGTGTCAATGTCAAACTCAAAACGGGATTCACCGTTGGTTACAAAGATATTCCTCTCTGCTACCGGGTGACCTATGGAGACAAAGCTGATCATCCTGTCGCACAGATATTCCTCTGCATCCATCTCATCAGACACCTGGATTATCACACCGGGGTTCTGGCTGTAGAGCAGCCGAACCGTATCACTCTCGCTGATCTCTGTCAGGTTCACTGCCAGACCTCCGTCACGGTTTGCAAAGCACATCTCAAGAAGGGTGGTAATCATTCCTCCGGCTGAGATATCATGGCCGGCAATGATCATTTTCCTGTCGATCATATCCTGCAGTGCCTCAAAGACCATTGCAAAGTATTCCGGATCACTCACCCCAGGTGCAGTTGTTCCCGGGCTTCCCAGAATCTGTGCCAGTGCGCTGCCGCCCAGGGCCGGACTCATCCTGCTCATGTCGATATAGAACAGGGCCGTTGATGGGTCATTGCGCAGCACCGGTTCAACGATGCCGCGAATATCTTTCACCTCAGCGGCAGAGCTTATGATGACCGTCCCCGGACTGTAAACCACGCCGTCAGGATATTTCTGAGTCATGGAAAGGCTGTCCTTGCCTGTGGGGATATTTATACCGAGGGCTATGGCGAAATCGCTTGCTGCCTTCACGGCTTCATAGAGTCTGGCATCTTCGCCGGGGTTTTTGCATGGCCACATCCAGTTGGCTGAGAGGGAGACGCCCTTCAGTCTGTCAGCCAGAGGGGCCCAGACAATGTTTGTAAGTGCTTCTGCTATTGAGAGGACAGAGCCTGCCGCCGCGCTGACAAGAGCTGCCGCCGGTGCATGCCCCAGTGCCGTCGCCATGCCTCTTGTGCCGCGGTAGTCAAGTGCAATTGCTCCCAGATTGTTCAGTGGCAGCTGCAGCTCGCCGGCGCACTGCTGTTTTGCTATTCGGCCCGTGACGGAGCGGTCGACCTTATTGGTCAGCCAGTCCTTGCATGCCACCTCCTCCAGTTGCAGCACCGCATCGATATACTTCAGGGGATCTGACGGGTCATATGCCAGTTCACTGAACTGGATCCTTATGGTGGAATCTGTCATCACCGTCCGTGGCGGCTCGCCGAAGAAGTCACTGAGCTGCAGGTCTATCGGCTTCTCACCGGTAGCGGTATTATAGAATGTGAACTGGTTGTCTCCGGTCACCTCCCCGATGACATAGAGAGGGGCGCGTTCACGTGAGGCAACTCCTGATAATGTATTCACATCGCCGGGTTTTATCACCAGACCCATTCTCTCCTGGGATTCGTTGCCTATAATCTCCCGCGCTGAGAGAGTGGGATCGCCCACAGGCAGCCTGGCTATGTCAACCTTCCCGCCTCTCTCCTCCACCAGTTCGGAGAGGCAGTTGAGGTGGCCGCCGGCACCGTGGTCGTGCAGTGATATCACCGGGTTACTGTCGCTCTCCGTCATAGCGCGCAGTGCGTTGTAGACTCTCTTCTGCATCTCGGGGTTGGCGCGCTGTACGGCGTTGAGCTCAATAGCGCTCTCGTAGGCGCCGGTATCCACTGACGATACTGCGCCCCCTCCCATGCCTATGCGGTAGTTGTCGCCTCCCAGAAGCACTATCAGGTCACCTTTCTGAGGCGTATCTTTCGTGCTGTCTCTCTTTTTTCCCAGCCCAATGCCGCCCGCGAGCATGATAACCTTGTCATAGCCATAGCGTCGCATTTCTCCAAAGTGTTCAAATGTCAGCACCGACCCGCAGATGAGCGGCTGGCCAAACTTGTTCCCAAAGTCGCTGGCTCCGTTGGAGGCTTTGATGAGTATCTCTTCCGGTGTCTGGTAGAGCCAATGACGGGGCTCGGTATGCCCTTCCCACTGCCGCGGGCCGTCAGGCCTTGGATAGGAAGTCATGTATACTGCCGTACCTGCTATGGGCATGGCCCCCTTGCCGCCCGCAATGCGGTCGCGTATCTCGCCCCCGGTGCCGGTGGAGGCTCCGTTAAAGGGCTCCACAGTGGTGGGGAAGTTATGGGTCTCGGCCTTGAGCGAGAGAACAGATTCGAAATCGCTCACCACAAACCAGTCAGGTTTATCCTGTGTGGCCGGTGCAAACTGCTCGGCAGACGGCCCGTCAAGAAAGGCACAGTTGTCCCTGTAGGCCGAAGCAACATGGTTGGGATTCTTCCGGGTGGTCTTTTTTATCAGACTGAAGAGTGAGTGGGAATGCTCCTTCCCGTCAATGATAAAGGTGCCGTTGAATATCTTGTGACGGCAGTGCTCGGAATTCACTTGTGAGAACCCAAAGACTTCACTGTCAGTAAGTTTTCTTCCCAGTCTCAGGCTCAGCTGTTCAAGATAGAGTATCTCATCGGCACTGAGGGCCAGACCCTCCCGGAGATTGTAGGCAGCAATGTCTTCTATTTCCGTCACGGGCTCCGGCTCATGGTGAACGGTGAAGATCTCACTGTCAAGACCATGATATACCCTCTGCAGCATCGGATCATGATCAGGATTCTCACCTGCAGCAGCAATGAACTCTTCAATCCGTGAGATACCTGTTATGGCCATATTCTGGGTTATCTCCACCGCGTTGGTGCTCCAGGGAGATATCATCTCGCGTCGGGGGCCGACAAAGGTGCCTTCAACAGTGTCGGTACCTGTAATGCCGGCATTGCCGAACAACCACGAGAGCCTGTCTGTCTCACCGGAGGAGAGCTGCCTGTCTGCCTCTACGGCGATAATGTTTCCCGCGGAGGTTCTGAAGAAAAGTAGAGTCTTGCTGGTCATAATATGCTTATGGATAGAGTTTTGGCGATTAACTTCCTGCTTCTGCCGTCACCCTCAAAGATAATAAAACAACTGTTGTGGCTCTGCAGCTAATGCACGCTCGTTGAGAAATGACACTCCGCAAGAAACTCTGCCAGCGGGAAAATTCTCCTGCCGGAGAAATTCTGCCACCGGAGAAAGACTACCGGCACGACTGCACACTATCAGTGAGCGAAACAATAGCACTCCTCACTGCTCAGATTCAGTTACCGAATCTGGGATTGACTATATTGTTGTATATCGAACCGAAAGTATATGTCAGACCTATGCCGGTCCCGATCTCATAGCCCGTTGCCTGTTCCCTCAGCCTCAGGAGTCTCTCGGCTTCCGACAGCTCTCCCTTTCTCAGGCTGAGCTGGTCATTAATGCGTGCCGCCTCGAGGTTGAGAGTGAGGGAGAGTCCCTTGAATATTCTTACGCGGGCAAAGAGGTCTGCGGCTACCATGTTTTTCGATAAGTCATGGAAGTAGTTAAGTCCCCGGAGCGAGAAGTAGATCGAACCCCATTTCTTCTGCACCTGGTATGCGACCCTGATCTGATGTACGAAAAGATTCTCTCTGGTCTTGTTGTAAATGGTGGTGTCTGCGTAATTACTGTACTGGTAACCAATGCTGTAGAGGAACCTGAGCTGACGGTGGGTAGCCTCGGCATAGGGAAACAGATCATACTCTATTGAGGGCATGATCGAAGTATTGAAATCGTAGTTCTCGGATGTCGATGAGTTCATCTCCCAGATCAGTCCGGCGGACCAGTGGTCACCGAGGCTCTTTACCAACAGGTTTTCCAGTCTTTCGTAGCTTCTGAGGTAGGTTGTATCAAGATCTTCCTCAATGAATCTCTGTTTCGTATAGCTCTGGTCAAAATCGATCTCCAGCTTGAGGTCAGGGGTTACTTTTGTAACTCTCAGCGAGTTTCTCAGGTTCATTCTCTTGTATGACTCTTCTGCATTATACTGCGGGCTTGTTGAGATCTCAAAGACCCAGTTTCTCCATCCGTCGATGACCTCTTCCTGCTCGATGGCACTGCCGTGTGTTATGTCTATCTCATAAATTACCGGTGTCCTGCTTGCGAACCTCAGCAGGCCGGCCTTGAGAAGATTGGTGCGACGCTCCCTGATCTCCGTTGAGGTCTCGTAGGGGTTGCTCATATAGGTCAGGGTGTCGTCCATTCCCGCAAAAATGTCCATCCCGTGAAAAACGTAAGTATAAAGGTTGCCGCCATTGCCTGAGTTCTGCCGTGTGACAAGTACATATACCTGTGCTTCCCTTACATCCCTGACATAGTTTATCCACGGAATCTCCTGGCGGGTATAGCTCATGTCGCAGCTGCTGCAGTCGATGAACACCCTGGCGGCATCCTGTCTCAGGTTGATGGCAGGTTGTATATCTTGTTCCCCGGGGTTACCTGATGCAGGAGGGTCATTTTGCCTCAGGTTTCCTACGGGGGGAGGATTATCCTGGGCGGCTGCGGCGACTGAAAAAAGTGTTGTAAGTAGAAAAAAAAGCAGTAGTCTGATGTTGTTTTGAATCATAAGATGTTGTGGCTGAATTTAAACAGCCGCAAATATATTCAAAAGAACGGAGCAGGGAGATGTTTTATAGCAATTACGACAGATGGCGAATGCCAGTGGGTGTTGATTTCGGGCGCGCTGAACTGAAGATCACTCCCGGCGAAGCCAATCTCTTCGGGTGAAGGCAACTTGGGCGGAGCCGTTTTCTGAAAGTTACCTGCCGGTTTCTCTGACAGACTGAGAGTCAGGTCATTCTGTGTGAGCTTCTTCTTCCAGACCCTGGAGTAGGGAGTGAAGACGGTATAGGATATCACGTCCGCCTTCACCTCCTCGTTTCTTTCGACGATAACCTGGTCTTTGAAAGTGCGGAACGGGACTCCGGATTTTTCTGGCATCAGCCCGGTCTGGTGGTCGCTGCCGAACCAGAAGAGGACTACAGGTTCATCAGTCTTTGTCATACAGGTCAGTTATTGCTTCCTTTTGCATGTGATTCTTTCTGAGCTTACGCCGGATCCGGGTGAAGACGAAGACAACCAAAAGCAGGAAGAGGGCAATAACGAAGAAGGGTATTACCAGCGAAAGGAGGGAAGTGCCTGTCGCGGCGACATTCTCGACGGTAGCCACCACGGGGTTGCCTATGCCGGCCGTAAGCTTTGTTGATGTGAGCCTGGTCAGGGCGCTGCCGCTCTGTACCACGGCGGCGCTGCCTCCGCCTACTGCGGCGCCGGTGATCCACCTCATCAGCTCACTGTCAATCGGCAGTACGCTGGTCAGAAGCAGCGTCCCGGCAACGACAGCCAGCGGGGTGGCTATGGTATCAAGAAGGTTGTCGACCACGGGGATATAATAGGCGATGATCTCCACCAGCGTGGCTGTGGCCAGTATGACAATGGAGGTCAGGGAGGCAAGCCACATGAAGCTCTCATTCAGCGGCAGGAAGCCTGCTTTAGCCGCAACGGCGGCGACGAGCATTGGCACGAAGACCCGGAAGCCGGTGCTGGCTGCCAGCCCGATACCTATTGCCACTGCTGTGATTAGCTCAGTACTCATTGATTGTTCATCTTGTCTTTATTACTGCAAATTTACGTACTGATCGCCCGTTTTCGGTCTGCAGCAGGCAGAAATATATCCCCGGAGCATAGTCACCGGCATAAAGTGTTTCGTTGTACATTCCCGGCTCCATTATCCTGTCTGCCAGTGCGGCGACCAGTCTGCCGTCAGTGCTGTAGACCTGCAAGATTACACGTGATCTGCTGAGAATGCGGTAATCAATTACTGCCATGTCACTTACAGGGTTCGGAGTAACGGTGATGATCTGATCTTCATCCTGTGTGAATGTTCCATCATCAGAAGAGGTAGTTCCCGTGATGGCTGCTTTCAGGCCGTTCCACAGTTCGTCGCGTCCCGCTTCATAGCTCAGGGCCCATATGCCTATCCCTGCCAGGTGGAGGTCCATGGCCAGGTTGTTCTTCATCTGGAGGCTGAGGCTGTCGTCATACCACATCTGCCGCCACTGCCCGGAGCTCTGGTAACTTATCCATGGTACGCCTGTTGTCTGATCAAAAGTTACAGTGTGATTGGCTGCCAGGTTTAGGGCGGAGTTGTACAGTCGTGATGTTCCTGTGCCTGTAGTAGGGGCTTTTCTGTCGCTGCTGGTCACGGGCCAGTCGTAGCCGTACCATGGCACTCCGAGCAGCAGTTTGCCGGACGGCACGCCGTCACCGATATAGTCTTCGTTCAGGCTTCGGGTGATGTTGTAATTCTCCCCTGAAACGGGGGCTACCGGTCCGGCAGTGGAAGATCCGCTCCAGTAATAGTTGTAGCCCATCATAATAAGGTAGTCACAGATGCCGGCCAGCACTGCCAGGTCCCATCCGTCAGACCAGTTTACTGCCGGCGTTGCCAGTGATATCTCGGCAAAGGGTAGTGCCCCCTTGATGCCTCTTACTGCCCTGCGGCAGAAGCTGACCATATTGGCCTTCTGAGCTGAAGGCACGCTCTCGAAATCGAAGTTGACACCGTCACCGTTGCGAGCCTGCAGCTGAGAAACCAGGTTGTTGATGAGGTTCCACTGCTTGACGGTGTCAGTGAGCAGCTCGGTATTGCGTGCAGAACCGAAGTTGGTGACGGTGAGGATCACCTTAACGCCTCTCTGGTGTGCATAGCTGATTATGGGAGTGGTATCCCACCCTCTCAGTGTTGTATATCCTCCGGTTGCTGTGTCAACCTCGTAACTGAAGTAGGCTATATGGGTGAGTACGTCATAGTCGTAATAAATGTAAGCGGTTGACCCGGCCCAGTAGGGATGCCATCCGAAGACCATGGGATTTTCGCCTCCGTTCTTAATGACAGTCAGCGGTGCAGGCTTCTCCCCGGCGTTTACTGCGGACCGCCGTCCTGCTGCACTTCGTGGTCGGGATTGAGCCTCCTCCCCGACACTCCTTGTAAGGGACTTGTCCTCCGTCGGAGTCTCAAACTGCGGACTGCTGACTGAAGATTTAAAGAGTGAGTCATAGATCTTCCCGTAGTACTCGCTCTCAACCTGATGTATGCCTTTGACTTTTGGCACAGGATCCTGGGCGACGGCCTTCATCATGATGAGAGCTGACAGCATCAGAGCCAGTGTGATCTTAACGGGCATGCAGGCAGGGAAGAGCGAATTGTCAGGTTGCCTTGAAATACTTTTTATATATCTCCATGTTCCGTTCAAGGAGGGTGACGGAGACCTCATGAGCCTCCTGGCTATCCTTTTTTTTGAGGGCATCAAGGAGCTCTCTCTGGTATTTCAGGGTATACTCCTTCTCGCCTTCAATATTTCCGTAGATGAGGTTTCTCATGCGCGGGAGAAGGGAATAGACGGGTTCCATGCTGATGATGACAATGGGATTGCCGGTTGCTTTTGAGAGGTTCATATGGAACCGGTTGATAAGGTCGACCTCAAGCTGGGTGTTGTCAGGATTGCATTTTTCGAGATCTGCCTGGTTTTTCTGGAGGATACGTATGTCCTCGTCGCTCCTGTTGCGTGCAGCCAGTCTTGCCACCTCCGGTTCGAAGAGCCTGCGCACCTCTATGATCTGCAGTATCAGGTCCGAGTTGAACCTGAGGTCATAGAAGAGGTGGAGGGAGTTGATGGCATCCTCTATCTTCAGCTCCGTGATATACATGCCGCTTCCCTTGCGTATATCGATCAGTCCGCGTGCACTCAGGCGGCGCAGAGCCTCACGGAGGGCAGTACGGCTCACCGCAAACTGGGCGCAGAGCTCTTTTTCCGTGGGAAGCTTTGATCCGGGCAGTAGTTTCTTCTGCCTTATAGCTTCTTCAATTCTCCTCTCTATTTTCTGGCTGAGAGTGAGTCCCGAGCCGATTTTACTGAAGACGTCGTCTGCCATGTCAGTGGTTATTTTTCAGATCAGGACAAATATCTTCTATCCCGTTCATTATGTTTATTCATAGTGTTCCCTGTAAAACTCCAGGGCCTTTTTTACCGATCCCTGCTCCATCAGCAGTATGCGGGCTGCCTCCCTCTGGATGTCCAGCTCCTCAACTATCATCCTGGTACCACGTTCTATCAGCTTCTTGTTGGTGAGCTGCATGTTGACCATCTTGTTTCCCTTTACCCGGCCCAGCTTGATCATGAGCGTTGTGGTGATCATGTTCAGCACCATCTTCTGTGCGGTGCCGGCCTTCAGCCGTGTGCTTCCTGTCACAAACTCAGGTCCTACAACCACCACCACCGGGTACTCGGCGACCTTCACCAGCGGGCTGTCAGGGTTGCATGTGATGCATCCGGTCAGGATGCCGTTCTGCCTTGCTCTCTGTACCCCACCGATAACATACGGGGTGGTTCCGGAAGCAGCTATCCCGATAACCGAATCCTTGGTGTTGATGTTGAAAATCTCCAGCTCGCTCCACGCTTTGGAGGGGTCATCCTCGGCAGATTCTACAGCCTTGCGAAGCGCGGTCTCTCCTCCGGCAATCAGCCCGATAACCACGGTATCGGGCACACCGAAGGATGGAGGCACCTCTGAGGCGTCCAGCACCCCCAGCCTGCCGCTGGTGCCTGCCCCGAGATAGAAGAGCCTGCCGCCCTTTTGCATTCTTCCGTGGATCTGGTTGATGAGAGTCTCTATCTGCGGGATCGCTTCCCTGACAGCCAGGTGTACCTTTGCATCTTCCTGGTTTATATTCGTCAGCAACTCATTGACTGTCATCTTGTCAAGATCCTCAAAGTTGGAGGGCGACTCGGTAATGCTGAGCTGTTGTCTTGTAAGACCTGCTTTACTCGTGGTTCGGTACATCTGGATTCCGGATATGATATTTAACGAGGTTGTCCATCGGAGAGAGGGAGAAAATTCCCGGCTGCAACCTGTGCTCAATAAGCAGCTTCTCGAGAAATGGCCTGAAATGATATGCAATGCTGCCTGTAAAATGGACAGGATAGTCCCAGGCCTCCGGATAGGAGAGCACATTCCTAACGATGAACTCATCAAAACTGGATGTTATTATCGCCTGCAGTTCCGGTATATGTAGGTTGTCAGCGATGAAGAGTGAAAACTGACCAAGAAATTTATTGGGGAAAGGCATGTTGTACACTCTCTCAAGTATCTGAGCCGGAGTATAGTTATAAGTCTTAAAGAAGGTATCTATTACCTCATCCGGGAACTGCTTCTTCAGGATACCTGATACCAGTTTTCTGCCGATAACAGCACCGCCTCCCTCGTCGCCAAGGATATAACCCAGGGGTGAGACATTCGAGACAATATTTCTTCCGTCATAGTAGCATGAGTTGGACCCTGTGCCAATTATGCATGCAATACCTGGCTGATCCATGCAGAGCGACCGCGCTGCACCCAGCAGGTCACTGCCGATAAACAGCTCTTCAATACCAAAAAAGGAGGTCAGTGCTCCCTTTACTATCTCAACCTTTGAGGCGTTGCTGACTCCGGTACAGTAAAAAAACACTTTGCTGACACCCGCATTTGCAAGCTCAGGTATCTCTTTACCCAGCATATTGTTTATCTCCTCACGGTTAACAAAAAAAGGATTTATGCCGGAAGATGTGTATGACTTCCCATTACCGGTCTCTGCAACCTCTCTCCATTCAGTCTTGGTGGAGCCACTGTCAGCGATCAGTATCATGATTGGATAAGAATGTATATTTATTTGTTAACCAATTTATTACATATACTGCACAAATATGGCTGATTAAATTTAATTCCTAATGTTGTAACAAGTGTATGTAATTATACCGAAATATACAGATTTTTGTCAGATGTATGACACATTTATAAAAACTTTCTACTTTTGAATCATAATTACTAATTTAAGCAAAAAAATATCAGAGATGCGAAGATCCAATCTCCTCTTTTCCCTTTTCCTTTTTCTGATTGTGCCCGGAATGTTTCAGCCTCTGTCGGGGCAGAAACCCGGCAGGATGCAGCGAATCGCTGAATCAAGGTTGGGTGAGTGGGTCACACCCATCCCGGAATGGCTTTTCCCGGAAGAGCTGAAGATCGATTCCGTGAGTGTTGATGATCAGCAGAAGGAGGTCAGCATCTGGTTGCCGGCCGAGGCAGCCCATAACCCTGTCAGGGAGGAGTCGCACGCGCACCTGGTAAACTCCCTCAGGGAGAGTCTGGGAAGGAGATTTTCCGGGTACGGTATAACTGTCCTGTGCGGCGGTCAGCCTCTTGAGGAGCTCATACCTAACTACTTCAGATATGAGCTTTCCCGTGACGCCGGGAGGATACCTCCCGCGCCGGAGTCGAGGCCCCGGCTTGTACAACGGATCGGGTCCGCTGAGTATTCCGAAGGTCTTGACGGCAGGAATATTGCCCTGTGGCACAGTCACGGCTACTATTTCGACATGACCCTGGACCGCTGGGAGTGGCAGCGTGCCAAGCTCTTCGGCAGTGTGGAGGATCTTTCGGTCATGGCCTATGTCATTCCATACCTTGTACCCATGCTTGAGAATTCCGGCGCAACGGTATTCATACCGCGCGAAAGGGATATCCAGCTAAATGAAGTCATCGTTGATAACAACGGCTCTACGGGCAACTCCGAGTTTGTATTGCAGGTAACCGAGCCTCCCGTGGAAGCCGGTCCGGGATTCCTGCTCAGGGATACACTCTTCAGCGGTGACAATCCTTTCCTCATGGGCACCTCCCTGACCATCAGCGACGGCTCTGCGCTGTTTATTCCCGAGATACCCGAAAAGGGATCTTACGGTGTCACGGTCTCCTGGCCCCGCCTGACTGACAATGCAGGCAAGGCGCTTGTCAGGGTCAGTCACACCGGCGGCGTGACCGAATTTATTGCAGACCAGTCGATAGGAGGCGGCACCTGGGTCTGGCTCGGTTCCTTCATCTTCGATAAGGGGCTTGACCGCGACAGGGGTTCTGTCACCCTCACCTCGACCGACGGTTCACCGGTGGCCGTTGATGCTGTCCGCTTCGGAGGAGGGATGGGCAACGTAGCCCGCCGTCCCTCATCATCGGTGATAGCAAACCAGTGGTCGCTCAATGCCGGCGACCAGCCTGCCGGTGATGAGAGCCAATCCGCCGTGAGCTACAGCTGGAAGCTGAGCGGCAAGCCGAGGTATCTTGAGGCTGCCCGCTACTGGCTCCAGTTTGCAGGTATGCCTGACACACTCGTCTATACTGTTAACCATGGGAGAAACGATTACAATGACGACTACATGTCGCGTGCCGAATGGGTCAACTACCTGAATCGCGAGCCCGACAGTACCGGCGGCAACGGCATGGGTATCCCCGTTGACCTCTCCTTCGCATTTCATACAGATGCAGGCATCACGCCCGATGATTCCATCATTGGCACTCTCGGTATCTATTCCACCGCAACCAACGAAGGCAGATTCCCCGACGGCACCAGTCGTCTCGCCAGCCGTGATCTCACTGATATCGTTCAGACCCAGATCGTCGAGGACATATATGTGCTCTTTAATCCCGACTGGACCCGGCGTGCCATGTGGGACCGTTCCTATTATGAGGCACGCAAGCCCGATGTGCCCGCCATGCTTCTGGAACTGCTCTCTCATCAGAACCTGGCCGACCAGCGTTACGGGTTTGACCCGCGCTTTCGCTTTCATGTGAGCCGTGCCGTTTACAAGGGTATCCTACGCTACCTGGCCACCGCCTCTGGTATGGAGTATACCATTCATCCGCTGCCAGTCTCGCACATGGAGCTTGCTCCCCTTGGTGGCAAGAGTGTCAGGCTTAGCTGGACGCCTGTAACTGATCCCCTGGAGTCGACCGCTGACCCGCTCTCATACAAAGTATATATGGCTGTCGGCGACAACGGCTTTGATAATGGAAGGGAGGTGACCGGCACCATCCTTAACATCGAGCTTCCGTCATACAACATGCTCTACCGGTTCAGGGTTACCGCACTGAATGAGGGGGGAGAGAGCTTCCCCTCAGAAACGCTCTCGGCAGGCTTTGTGGCGGATTCTCCGGAGACCGTGCTTGTTGTCAGCGGCTTTGACCGTATCTCCGGCCCCTCCTGGTTTGACCGCGGCGGTATGGCCGGCGTCGCGTGGTGGGATGACCGCGGGGTGGCTGACCATTACAATTTCTCGAATACCGGCGACCAGTATGACTTTAACCGCAGGTCGCCGTGGACAGATGATGACAATGCAGGATGGGGTGCTTCATGGTCTGACGGCGAGGGAAAGATTATCCCGGGGAACACATTCGACTTTTCTGCCATCCACGGCAGTTCAATCATGGCTGCCGGCAGGTCGTTCATCTCGGTCAGCGATGAGGTGTTCAACAGTCCTGAATTCGATCTCAGACCATACGCTGCCGTTGACCTGCTCTTCGGTGAAGAGAAGAGCACACCTTCAGCCTGTTATCCTGAGAGGAAGGAGTTTCAGATATACACCCCTGAGTTCATGCGGAGCCTGGAGAGACTCACGGAGGCTTCCATACCACTATTCATGTCCGGGGCCTACATCGGCACCGATCTTATGATCACGGCTGACAGCGCTGTCAGCGCAAAGGTGATGCAGCTCCTGCATTTCAAACCCCGGACTAACCACGCTGTAAGAACGGGTGAATTCTACGCCACCGACATCGCAGGGCCTGACCTCTCAGGTAAATTTTCATTCAACACCGGATCTTATACCGGTATCTATGCAGCCGAATCACCCGATGCCATTGAACCGGCTGACAGGAGATCGCGCACAGCATTCCGCTATTCGGAGAACAATACGTCAGCAGCCGTCATGCACAATGGAGAAGTGAGAACTGTGGTCACCGGATTCCCGTTTGAGACTGTAACTTCGCAGGAAGAGAGAGACAGACTCATGAAACAGATACTGGATTTCATCTTAAAGAGATAAACCAACGTTATGGAGAGAACCATCACATGCTTTATGCCCTGGTCTGACTCCGGCTCTGTGGCGGCTACAGTCAGATCACTGAGAAGTTCCGTCGTAGTCAGCAGGATCTTCATCGTGGTACCCCCTGACCATACTGGTGATATCGGGATACCGGAGACTCAGATTCTTAGATCAGCAGGATTTGTCTCCACCGACGCGCTGAAGAAAATGGCAGCAGTGACCGATACCGATTTTGTTTTAATATACAGCAAGGGCTTTCCGCTCGATCCGGGGAAATTTGCCTTCGAACGGTTGATCCAGGTTTGCGAAGGCACAGGTGCCGGCATGGTCTATTCAGACTACTTCGAGAAAAAGAGTGAGAAGCTCTCATCGCACCCTCTGATAGATTACCAGGAGGGCAGCCTTCGTGACGACTTCAATTTCGGTTCGGTCATCCTTTACAGTACTGACGCCTTCAGGAAGGCCTGCAGCGCCATGAAGAAAGAATACAGCTTTGCCGGGCTGTACGATCTGAGGCTCAGGGTCTCGCAGTCTTATCCTGTGCTCCACATCCCGGAGATGCTGTATACCGAGGTGGAAACGGACACCCGCAGGTCGGAGGAGAAGATGTTTGATTACGTTGACCCGCGCAACAGGGAGGTTCAGATAGAGATGGAAAGGGCCTGCACAGATCACCTCAGGGAGGTCGGCGCCTGGCTCGGACCCCGGTTCAGGGAGATAGCATTTGATGATGAGAGCTTTGAATACGATGCCTCTGTTATCATTCCCGTACGAAACAGGGTCAAAACAATCGGTGATGCCATCAGGTCAGTGCTCAGCCAGAAGTCGCCCTACAGCTTTAACCTGATAATCGTTGACAATCATTCCACCGACGGCACAACCGATGTTGTAAGGTCATTTGCAGGCGACAGCAGGGTGGTGCATATAATTCCGGAAAGAGATGATCTGGGTATCGGCGGATGCTGGAACGAGGCTCTCTTCAGCGACAAGTGCGGCAAGTTTGCGATACAGCTTGACAGTGACGACCTCTATATAGACGACACGGTGGTGACCAGGATCGTTGATGCCTTTCAGGAGCAGCAGTGCGCCATGGTGGTAGGCTCGTACAGGATGGTCAACTTTGAGCTGAAGGATATCCCTCCGGGACTGATAGACCACAGGGAGTGGACCCCTGACAACGGCAGGAACAATGCGTTGAGGATCAATGGCCTCGGGGCTCCGAGGGCATTTTACACACCTGTGCTGCGAACCGTGAGGGTACCCAACGTCAGCTATGGCGAGGATTATGCTGTCGGGCTCGCCATAAGCCGACACTACAGGATAGGACGTATATATGAACCTCTCTATCTCTGCCGCCGCTGGGATGAAAACTCCGATGCGTTGCTGGATGTGGAAACGATGAATGCACATAATCTTTATAAGGACAGGATACGCACTCTGGAGCTTCTTGCCAGGAGACGGATGATCAGCAGCGGGAGGAGAAACTGAAAAGCAGCTGCAGGTAAAGCTGAAGAGCAGATGTATGCTGAGGAGTATTCACAGGGGAAATTGAAAACCAGATGTACGATCACTCAGATATTGTAAATGATCTTTTTGAGAGCCAGTTCAGGGAGTGGCCCCTGGCGCGCGACAACTACGGTCAGCTCGACAGTGTGAGGGTAAGGAAGATACCCTTCCCGGGCTATGAGATCGCCGTGCAGTTCAATCCCGGGAGGATCGTCTCATCCGCGGCGATGGTGGATGCCGGTTCCATCAAAGCGAGGCCCTGTTTCCTCTGTGAGGATAACAGGCCGCCGGAGCAGAGGGGAGTGCCCTTTGGCAGTGATTACATCATCCTGATCAATCCCTTCCCGATCTTCAGGCGTCATCTCACCATTGTTAACCGGGCACACACGCCGCAGCAGATAGAAGGCAACTTCTTATCCATGCTTTCAATGGCAGAGGCACTGCCCGATTTTGTCATCTTCTATAACGGTCCGCAGTGCGGTGCCTCAGCTCCCGACCACCTCCATTTTCAGGCGGGCAACAGGGGGTTTCTGCCGGTGGAAATGGATGCCGGAAACCCTGGTCTCAGCAGTACTGTGGCCTCCTCAGGGGGTATTGAACTCCGTCTGTGGAGCGGCTACGGCAGGGGGATGCTGACTCTTGCGGGGAGCGACAGCAGGGCTCTCGACAATGCCTTTACCCGTTTCTACAATAAGTTTGCCGCCACACAGCCTGAAAGGCCGGAGCCCATGCTGAACATGCTGGCTTACCATTCCGCGGGCAGATGGACAATACACATCATACCCCGCAGGCTCCACAGGCCGTCGTGCTACTTTGCCGCTGAGCCGGGGAGGATTCTACTGAGCCCGGCATCAGTTGACATGGGAGGGGTATTCATCACCCCCAGGGAAGAAGATTACATAAAGATCACCGCCGCTGATATCAGCAGCATCCTCGAAGAGGTGTGCCTGAGCGACGGGGAGGTGAAATCATTAACGGAAGGATTATTATGAAGGAGAGAAGTTTTCCCGAAATAAGCGTGGGTATTGTGTCAGGCAAGGCACTGACAGTCACTCTCAACGGAGAGTACAATGTCTCCGGGGGAGAGAGAAGCATAAAGGGTCAGTGGACTGCAGCAATCAGTGACGGGAGAGTGCTGCTTACAGGTGACGGAGCCGCCCTGCATGCAGGCAGGGAGCTGATACTGGTGCCAACAGATGACCTGCGCTGCAGCTTCACCCTACATGCCGTGACCATAGGCGTCGCCTTTCACTGGGAGCGCAATGAGGACCAGACCTTCGTGGGTAAGCTGAAGTTCATGATCATTGAAGGTCAGGTTACGGCAGTCAATCTGGTACCTGTCGAGGATTATCTTGCCAGTGTGATCTCCTCGGAGATGAGTGCCACCTCATCGGTGGAGCTGCTGAAGGCGCACGCCGTAATCTCAAGGAGCTGGCTGGTGGCGCAGATCGACAAAACCGCGCGGCTGGAGGCAGGCGGAAAGAGACATATTGCAAACCAGGTCACTGAAAGTGAAATCATACGGTGGTATGACCGGGAAGACCATAAGGAGTATGATGTCTGCGCTGATGATCACTGCCAGCGTTACCAGGGCATTACCAGGGCAACAACGCCGGAGGTGGAGAGCGCTGTGCGGGAGACAGCCGGGGAGGTGCTCATGTCAGGCGATACCCTGTGCGATGCACGTTACTCCAAGTGCTGCGGCGGTATCACCGAACTGTTTGAAAACGTATGGGAGCCGGTGAGCCACGACTGTCTGCAGAGTATCACAGATGCTGCCCAACCGCCGGAGGGCTTCGACACGGATCTCACCGTGGAGGAGAATGCCGTCAGATGGATCAGGGGAAACCCCGAAGCCTATTGCAATACCGGTGACAGGGCGGTTCTGGCGCAGGTGCTCAACAGCTATGACCAGGAGACCAACGACTTCTTCCGTTGGAAGGTGGCATACAGGCAGGAGGAGCTGAGTGGGCTGGTGAGGGAGCGTACCGGCATCGACTTCGGTATGATAACAGCACTGGAACCGTTGGAACGAGGCACCTCCGGACGAATCATAAAACTGAAGATCACGGGTGACAAAAAGAGTATGATAATAGGCAAGGAACTGGAGATAAGAAAGGCACTCTCAACGTCGCATCTTTACAGCTCGGCCTTCTTTGTAGAGACGGAAGATAATGAACATGGCAGATCGTTTATCCTTCACGGCGCCGGCTGGGGTCACGGGGTGGGACTCTGCCAGATAGGAGCCGCGGTGATGGGTGCCGCGGGCTTCGGATACAGGGAGATTCTCTCGCACTATTTTGTACATTCAGTGCTTCAAAGGATATACTGAGATGAAAACCGCTATTTCGCTTGCATTGCTGTTCTGCATGCCGGCTTTTACCGCAGAAGCAGACTCATGGATAAGGATCAACCAGCTGGGGTACCTTCCGCAGTCGGTGAAGGTGGCAGTATATATCTCGCAGGAGCCGGGGGCCAAACCTACATTCACGGTCTGTGATGCCCTGACGGGAAAAAGGGTGTTCATCGGTAAGGCCTCCATTTATGACGGTTCGGCATGGGGTATGAGTGCGGCAGCCAGACTTGACTTCTCGGCGCTGACCACCCCGGGAGGCTATTATATCAGATACGGAAACACCATCTCGGAGACCTTTCGCATCGGTCATGGGGTCTATGACGGCACCGCTGACTTCATCCTAAAATATATCAGGCAGCAGCGTTGCGGGTACAACCCCTTTCTTGCCGACTCATGTCATGCCCATGACGGGGTCATTGTGGATCATCCGACACTCACCGGCACGGTCATCGATGTCAGGGGAGGGTATCATGATGCCAGTGATCACCTGAGATACACAGCCACCACATCCAACTCGGTTTACCAGATGATGTTCGCCTGGGAGAGATGCCCGGAGATTTTTGGCGACAGCCATGATGCGGCCGGAATGCCCGGCAGCAACGGCATCCCCGACATCCTGGATGAGGCAAGGTGGGGTCTGGAGTGGCTGCTGAAGATGAACCCCGACAGCGGGATGATGTACAACCAGGTGGCTGACGACCGTGATCACCGGGGATTCAGGCTGCCGAACCTCGACAAGGCCGACTACGGGCTGGGGCCCCACAGACCGGTGTACTTCGTCACGGGCAAGCCGCAGGGACTGGCCAGGTTCAAGAACCGCACCGAGGGAGTCTCCTCTACGGCAGGTAAGTTTGCATCGGTCTTTGCCATGGGAGCACGCCTCTTTGCCGACAGTGATCCCTCATTTGCCTCCCTCATGGCGGCAAAGGCTGCCGATGCGCTGGAGTTTGCCCGTACTGACCCCGGTGCGACACAGACAGCCTGTAATGTCTCTCCCTATTTCTATGAGGAGGATAACTATGTTGATGACATGGAACTGGCAGCATGGGAGCTCTGGTCACTCACAGGTGATGAGGAGCTCCTTGCCGAGGCCGACTACTGGGGGACGCTCGAGCCATTCACGCCGTGGATAGAGAAGGATACGGCACGTCATTACCAGTTTTATCCGTTTGTCAACCTGGGGCACGCACAACTCGCCATGTCAGACACGAAATATTCCCGGAAATACATTGATTTCATGCGTAAGGGACTCGACCTTATCAACGCCCGGGACCGGAATGATGTCTTTCAGTTGAAGATACCCTTTGTATGGTGCTCCAACAACTATGTGGCCGCTACCCTGACACAGTGCAGGCTATACCGCGAAATCACGGGAGACGGGAGGTTTGATCATATGGAGGCGGCCATGCGCGACTGGCTCTTCGGGTGCAACCCGTGGGGAACATCAATGATATGCGGACTGCCGGCCGGCGGGGACTA
Source organism: Bacteroidales bacterium (assembly GCA_011620595.1). Taxonomy (GTDB): domain Bacteria; phylum Bacteroidota; class Bacteroidia; order Bacteroidales; family VadinHA17; genus SR-FBR-E99. Next base: position 51,496 of record WOYX01000024.1, read on the forward strand.
CCCTCTCTATCCCCACTCGGCCGTTACCGTCTACCTTGGCCAGACGACAACGGGAGGACTGGTTGACGGGCCGGTGTACAAGGGCATCTATGAAAATCTCACGGGACTGACACTGCTGAAACCGGATCCCTATGCCGCCTTCCAGAACGGTCCTGTCGTCTATCATGATGACATCGGCGACTACAGCACCAATGAACCCACACTCGACGGTACAGCAAGCCTCAGCTATTACCTCTCAACACTGGAGAAGGAGGGAAGGCAGGGCCGAAAAGAGGCTTCGGGCGATATCCGGGATGATCACGGCGCTCTCATCAGGAAGGGATCCGATGAAAAGGCAATATACCTGCTTTTCTCGGCCGATGAGTATGGCGAAGGGTTTGATCACATACTCAATGTACTTGACCGGAAAATGATCAAAGGCTCTTTCTTTCTGACAGGCAAATTTCTGAGAAACAAACAGTTTGCGCCTGTCGCAAAACGACTGGTTTCCGGCGGCCATTATCTCGGTCCTCACTCGGACGGACATCTGCTATATATGCCGTGGGAGAACCGCGACACCCTGCTTGTCACCAAGGATCAGTTCAACCAGGACATCAGAAAAAACATCATTGAGCTGGGGCGGGCAGGAGTGAGGGAGAAACCCCGCTGGTTTCTGGCGCCGTACGAATGGTACAACAGTGCCATCAGCAGGTGGAGTGAAGAGCTGGGACTCACACTGGTGAACTTCACCCCGGGCACCGGCACCAGCGCTGACTACACCACTCCTGAGATGGCAAACTACAGGTCATCTGAATACCTGTTTGAGAGGCTTGCCAGTTTTGAGGAGAGATCACCGCAGGGACTCAACGGGGCGCTGCTACTGATCCACCCGGGCACGGATCCGGCACGGGATGACAAGTTTTACCTGAAGCTGGAAGAGCTTATTGAATATTACCAGAAAAAAGGTTATACATTTAAAAAGTTATAAGCATGGCAGGCAAGAATGCCAACCGGTCACCATGGGCGTGGGTTCCTTCGCTCTATTTTTACCAGGGTATTCCCTATAGCATCGTGATGACCACCTCGGGTCTCATCTACAAGACAATGGGTATCTCGATAGCCTCGTTTGCATTCTGGACGAGCATTCTCTATCTTCCCTGGGCGCTGAAGCCACTCTGGAGCCCGTACATAGATGTAGTCTCCACCAAACGCAACTGGGTGGTGTGGACGCAGCTGTTGATCGCAGCCACCTTTGTCGGTGCCGGCCTTGCGATGCAGCTTCCGCTATTCTATCCAATCACCATAGCGATCTTTGCCATCATCGCCATCTCGTCGGCGAGCCATGACATAGCCGCTGACGGGTTCTATATGTATGCCCTCAACCAGCACAAGCAGGCCTATTTTGTAGGTATACGAAGCACCTTCTACCGTTTTGCAATGCTGACCGCGCTGGGGCTGATACCGCTGGTTGCCGGGATAGTACAGAAAAACACCGGTCTTGAGCCTCTCGCTTTTGAGGCGAGATCAGTGGTTATGACAGATTATCAGCCTTTTGATCCTGCGCTTATAGAGATTAAGGAAGAGCCCGGAGAACCCCGGATACTGCTCTACCCCGAGGAGATTACCGTGCCGATGTGGGAGGCGGGGGTCTCCGAGCTCGACTCAGCAGTTATTTACATAGCCCTCTCCGCTCCGCCGGAGGAGGGAGAGACCATCGTTGTCAATATTGCCCGCGAAAGCGGAAGCAAGGATATCGATATACCCAGGAACCAGGTAAGCAGGTTCGAGTTCACCGGCAGCAACTGGAACGTCCCTGTTGCCGTCTCGCTGAAAACCCATCATAACCTCAAGGAGGTCACAACGGCGGAGTTTGGCATCACCGCCGGCAATATAGCCTTCAGCTGGACAGTATCGCTGGGGGTACTCGGGCTGCTGCTGCTTCTGCTGGCGCTCTATAACCGCTATATTCTTCCGCGGCCTCCAGAGAACGACATCCGTGAGAAGGTAAGCCTGAAGGTCTTTGTTGAGGTCTTCGTCTCCTTCTTCACCAAGCCGGGTGTTGTCGCTGCCCTCGCCTTCTTCCTTCTTTACAGGCTTGGCGAGGCACAGCTGGTGAAGATCGCCACACCATTCCTGGTCGATTCCAGGAGCATGGGCGGCATAGGGTTAACATCGGCACAGTATGGCATCATCTACGGTACCCTGGGGATGGTCTGCCTGACCATAGGGGGTATCCTCGGCGGCATCCTTGCAGCGAAGTACGGGCTGAAAAAGCTGATCTGGTACATGGCTGTGGCAATGAACCTGCCCAACGTGGTATATGTCTATCTTGCATTTGCCCAGCCCATGCCGGGTGATCTGGGGGTCTACCTCTCCATCGCTACGGAACAGTTCGGTTACGGCTTCGGGTTTACGGCCTATTCTCTCTTCATGCTCTATTATGTGGGAGAGAGTAAATACAAGACCGCCGAGTTCGCCATAGGTACCTCACTGATGGCCCTCGGGATGATGCTGCCGGGTATGGTATCGGGAAAGATATACGAGGCGATAGGCTATGAACACTTCTTCATCTGGGTGTTGATATGCACCATTCCGGGGATGCTCTCGATACTGTTCCTGAAGATCGATCCCGGGTTTGGACTCAAGAAGAACGAAGATTAACTAAATCAGGGAGCGACATGATAACGGAAGAGAAGTTCAGAAGGCTTGCAGGCGAGATCACGGGAGATCTTTATACTGACATCACACAGCGTATACTCTATGCCACGGATGCCTCGGCATACAGGGAGGTGCCCCTGGCAGTGACGAGGCCCGCCGGCCGTGATGATATCAAAAAGATAATTGCTTTTGCCCGCAACGAGGGCACATCAGTGATCCCCCGCGGGGCCGGCACCTCGCTGGCAGGCCAGGTGGTGGGGCCGGGGATCGTCATGGATATCTCAAAACATCTGAACCGCATCCTTGAGTTCAATCCGGAAGAGCACTGGGTTAAGGTTGAACCCGGCGTCGTACTGGCGGAGCTGAACCGCTATGTTGCTCCTCACGGCCTGCAGTTTGGTCCCGAGACATCCACCGCAAACCGCTGCTGCATGGGAGGCATGCTGGGCAACAACTCATGCGGTGCGCACTCCATCATCCACGGCAGCGTGAGAGACCACATCCTCGAGGTCGATGCTGTACTCTCCGACGGATCAGAAGTCCATTTTGGCGCTCTCACCACGGAGGAGTTCAATGCAAAGTGCGACGGTGACCCGGAGCTGCTGGAGACACAGATTTACAGGAATCTCCGCAACATCCTCTCTGACCGGCAAAATGTGGAGGAGATAGAGAGGGAGTTCCCTCATCCGGAGTTGCGGCGCCGGAACAACGGGTATGCCCTCGATGTACTGCTGAGGACGGATGCCTTCACCGGTAACGGCGAGAAGATAAATGTATGCAGGCTTCTGGCAGGATCAGAAGGTACGCTGGCCTTCACCACCGCCATGAAGCTGAACCTGGTGCCGGTGACCGAACAGAAAACCGGGTTGCTCTGCGCTCACTTCAGCAGCCTCCAGGATGCCGTCAGGGCTAACATCATCGTACTTAAGCACTCACCTGCCGCCGTGGAGCTGATAGATGACTATATCGTCAACTGCACCGGCGACAACATAGAGCAGAGTAAAAACCGCTTCTTCATCAAGGGAGATCCGAAGGCAATACTGCTGATTGAGATCATCAGGCCGACGGTTGAGGAGATAGAAAAGACAGCCTCAGCGATGGAGAGGGATATGATTGCGGCAGGCTACGGATATCATTTCCCGCTTTATACCGGCGCCGATGAGATGGCGAGGGTGTGGGAGCTGCGCAAGGCCGGCCTGGGTGTGCTGCTGAATATCCCCGGCAGGAGGAAGAGTGTGCAGGTCATCGAGGACACCGCGGTGCTGCCGGAACTCTTACCGGGTTATTTGGAGGATGTCACCGCGGTACTTGAAAAATACGGACTGAGCTGTGCCTATTACGCACATATTGCCACCGGTGAGCTGCATCTGAGTCCGCTTCTCGACCTGAAAGACCCTGCCGATATAGAGATATTTCACGGACTGGCAAGGGATATCGCCATGCTTGTGAAAAAATACAGGGGCTCGCTCAGCGGTGAGCACGGCGACGGCAGGCTGAGAGGCGAGTTTATTCCCCTGATGCTCGGGGAGCATAACTACGAACTGCTGAAGACAATCAAGAAGACGTGGGATCCCACCTCCGTTTTCAATCCGGGAAAAATCACCGACACCCCGCCGATAACTGAAAACCTGAGGTATCCGGCAGGTGTCAGGATAAAGGTGCCGGGGATCGTCTTTGACTTCCCCGAAGAGGAGGGGCTGCTCTATGCCACGGAGAAGTGCAGCGGCTCGGCCGACTGCCGGAAGAGCGCCCTTGTGGGCGGCACCATGTGTCCCACCTTCATGGCAATGGGCGACGAGGATAAGTCGACACGTGCCAGGGCAAATATCCTGAGGGAGTTCCTGACGAGATCGGAAAAGAGGGACCCGTTTGACCATGAGGAGATATACCGGGTGATGGACCTCTGTCTCTCATGCAAGGCATGCAAGGCTGAGTGTCCTTCCAATGTTGATATGGCAAAGCTTAAGGCTGAGTTCATGCAGCATTATTATGACATCCACCATGTACCTTTCCGTGCATGGCTGATAGCTTGGCTACCAAGGATTTATGTTCCAGGGATGATGATTCGTCCGCTGACCAACCTCGTCACCTCCACGGCTCTGTTCAAGCGAATCATAGGCTTCTCTGTAAAACGCCCGATCCCGGCTCTCTCGCCCATGACACTGAGGAGCTGGAAAAAAAGGCACGAAAGAAAGAACGGGCAGCTGAACGGCAGCAAAGGAACCGTCTGCCTCTTTGCCGATGAGTTCACCAACTACAATGAGAGCGATATCGGCATCAAGGCGGTGATGCTCCTGGAGAGACTGGGATACAGCGTTATCATCCCGCGACACAGGGAGAGCGGACGCACATTCCTCTCCAAGGGACTGATACGGTCGGCACGCAAGCTGGCCCTGAAAAACATACTGATGCTGAGGGATGTTGTCTCCGATGACCGTCCGCTTATAGGCATCGAGCCGTCAGCGCTCCTTACCTTCCGTGACGAGTATCCTGAAATGGCTGGAGAGGCTCTGGCTGAGGATGCACGCAACATAGCACGTAACGCACTTCTCTTTGAGGAGTTCATCTCGCGGGAGACAGAGAGGGGTAATATCACTCCTGACCAGTTCACTGACAGAGCCCTGAATATATTGCTGCACGGCCACTGCCAGCAGAAGGCTGTTGCATCAACGGCTCCCACCATCAGGATGCTTTCACTGCCCCGCAACTATAGCGTTGAGGAGATAAATGACGGCTGCTGCGGCATGGCAGGAGCCTTCGGTTATGAGAAGGAGCACTATGACCTGAGCATGAAGATAGGAGAGATGGTGTTGTTCCCGGCTGTGCGGGCCGCTGAGGCCGACACGGTGATAGCTGCACCGGGCACCTCCTGCCGGAACCATATTGCTGACGGCACGGGACGCCGGGCGCTGCATCCCGTAGAGATAATGTATGAAGCACTTAAGAAACAGGCTTGACTTAATCATATACGGATTGCGACTCTTCAGAAATAGGTTTTAATAAAATAAATACCAGTAACGATGAAAAGTGCAGGTTTCAGCAGGGTGGAACAGTCGTTCTTCGACCGTTCAGGCAGGAGAGAGACAACAACGAAGCTGCCTTATGTGGTGGTGCACAATTTCCCCGGCCTCGGTCTGCTGACGGCGCTGAGGTTTCTGGAATGGGTAGCTGCAAATCCTGACGGGGTTATAAGCCTCCCCACCGGTAAGACGCCGGAGTACTTCATCAAGTGGACCCGGTACATGTTAAAAAACTGGAATAAGCCCGAGGCAAGGAAGATACGTGAGGATAACGGACTGTTCATGGATGAAAAGCCCTCACTGCGCGGTCTTCATTTCGTTCAGATAGATGAGTTTTATCCCATTGATCCGCGCCAGCACAACAGCTTCTTTGATTATGTGAGCAAATATTATATCAGGGATTTTGATCTCGATCCTGCCAAAGCCCTGCTGATCAACAGCGAAGAGATACCCCTGGCAGAGGGCAGACACTATACGGAGGTTTTTCCCGATAGCCTTATAGACCTGAGCCTGAGGAACAGGGAGCCGCTCAGCCCGCTGGAGAGGCTGCAGCAGGCGTCGATATTCAGCATTGATAACTGGTGCACCAACTACGAGAAGAAGATCCGCAAACTTGGAGGAATAGGCTTCTTCCTGGGAGGAATAGGTCCTGACGGGCATATAGCCTTCAACACACGCGGCAGTGACCATAACTCTGCCACCAGACTCACGGCCACCAACTTCGAGACTCAGGCGGCATCGGCCGGCGACCTCGGAGGAATAGAGGTCTCCAGGACCAGGCTGGTGATCACAATAGGACTGGGTACAATTACCTATAACCCTGAAGCAGTGTCAATTATCTTCGCCGCCGGCGATGCCAAGGCGCACGTTGTAAGAGACGCCCTGGAGAAGGGACCTGACAATCTTTATCCCGCCACCGTACTGCAGGGACAGAAGAATGCACGCTTTTACATCACTGACGGTGCTTCGGTTCAGCTTCATGATACCATCGAAAGATACTACAGGGAGGGAGACTGGACCTTTGAAAAGACAGAGAGAGCTATCCATGACCTCTGCCGGAAGATCGACAAATATGCGCATAAGCTTGTCCTGGAGGATCTGCAGAATGATGAATACTGTTCCCTGATACCTGACCTTAGCCTGGAGCGGGTCAAGGAAGTAATAAAATCGACCAGGAGAAAGATAGAAGCGGGACTGAAGCGGGAGCACAACGCCACCTTTTTTCACACCGGGCCCCACCATGACGACATCATGCTCGGTATCTTCCCGGCCATAATACCCCAGTTGAGGGAGATCACCAACAAATTTCATTTTTCGGTTCTGACATCAGGATTCACCGCTGTCACCAACGCCATGCTGCTCGGGCTGCTTGAGGAGACCCGGAGGCTGATAGCGATTGACAAGATACAGATGCTGGAATATCCTGATTTCTTTGACGAGGGGTACAGGTTCAAGTGGGACAAGGATGTGAGTCACTATCTCGACAAGGTGGCTGATAAGGACGAGGCCGGGAAACTGAGGGGAGTATGCCACCGTATAGTCAGGGCGATGGTTGAGATTTACCGGCTGAAGTCGAAGGATGAACTGGTGGAACAGATACGTAGGAACATTGATCTTATAAATGCCAGTTACAGCGGGGAGAAAAACCCACCTGACATACAGCAGCTCAAGGGAATGCTGAGGGAGTTCGAGGAGGAGCTTGTCTGGGCGCACTACGGCGTGCCGGTAAGGAATATAGAGCATCTCAGACTCGGTTTCTATACCGGTGACATCTTTACCCGGCAGCCTGACCGGCACCGTGATGTGGAGCCAATACTGGAGTGCCTGAGGCGTATACAGCCGACAATCATAAGCCTTGCCTTTGACCCGGAAGGGTCGGGGCCTGACACCCATTACAAGGTGCTGCAGGCCATTGCCGAGGCTCTCAGGCAGTGGAGCCTTGAGAAGGATCTCTCAGATCTGAGGATCATAGGTTACCGCAACGTTTGGTTTAGGTTCCAGCCCTTTGAGGCCAATGTCTTCGTACCCGTCTCGCTGAACTCTATGGCAGTACTCAATCAATCGTTCCGCGACTGTTATGTCAGCCAGGTCAATGCCTCCTTCCCCAGTCCTGCATATGACGGTCCCTTCAGCGATCTGTCGCAGCAGGTGTGGGTTGAGCAGTTCAAGCAGGTGCAGCTCCTCCTGGGCAAGGACTTCTTCTACGAGAATGAGAGTCCCAAGATAAGAAGTACCCACGGCATGGTCTATTACCGGGAGATGAAGACCGATGAGTTCCTGCAGCATGCCCGCGAACTCGAGAAGAGCGTCGAGGGGGAGATGCTGCGCTGATATCTTACAGACAGGGCGGCCCCCGGGCAGGCCGGAGACCAACAAACAAGCCGGCACCCGGGCAGGTCGGAGACCAGCAAAAAGGACAATCAGTGAGTTGTCGGGGCGGCCCTGCAGGTTGCAGACAGAGCACTGCCACGCTGCTGCAAACAGGCACTCCTCCGGTAAGCCGGCCAACCGTGCGCAGCATGATCCCCTGCCAGTCAGGGCAGCTTTCGTTATCCGGGTTTAATCGTAGAGGAAATACCTGCCCGCCTGCTCCCGCCAGGCTGGTATATCATTGTTCCACATGGCGCTGATATCGCTGACCCTGAAGGCTTTTGTGAACTCCTTCCTCACCTCGTCAGTGCCGCACACCTTGTCGAACATGGAGTGGCGCGAGGGGTTACAGATCTCAAACAGGTTTTTGTCAGGCCAGAGACGGTGAGCCTCCTGCATGATGTAAAACTGCATCAGGGAGAGAGGAGCCGTGGAAGGATCTGTAAGATGGATCTGCACACCGTGGACCAACATACCCTGAAGGGTGCTGTAGTATGGCTTGTAGTGGATGGGCCTGAAGATGACACCGGGGAGCTTCAGCCCATTAAGGCTTGCTGCCAGTGAGTCGGCATTGATCCATTCGGCGGCAAAGGTCTGGAAGGGGATGGTATAGCCCACTCCTATGCTGACGGCATAAAGCTCTCCGGCGATGCCTGTTGCAGGGTAAAAGAGAGGAGAGTCTTTATGGGGCACATGAGGAGATGAGGGAACCCATGGCAATCCAGTCCCTTCAAACAACATTCCTCTTTTCCAGCCGGTCATCTTCACCACCTCGAGGTCACATTTGATGCCGTTGGCGAGCATCCTTTCGCCGTTGAGCAAGAGTGCCAGCTCACCGACGGTGAGGCCATGTATATAAGGTATGGCAAACTGGCTCACGAAAGAGAAGAAGCCGGGACGGGTGACAACACCCTCCATGCGGATGCCTCCAAGCGGGTTGGGCCTGTCGAGCACGACAACCTTCTTGCCGTTCTCTGCCGCTGCCTCCATCAGGAGTCCCAGGGTGCTGATGAAAGTGTACGACCGCGAACCTATGTCCTGGATGTCGTAAACAAGTATGTCCACATCACTAAGCATCTCCGGCGTCGGCTTGCGGGTTTTTCCGTAAAGACTCCAGACTACGAGGCCGGTTGCGGGATCCTTCTCCGAGGCTACATGCTCACCGGCGGTGAACTCGCCACGGACACCGTGCTCGGGACCATACAGCGCCACCAGGTTAACGCCGGGGGCATTGAAGAGAATATCAACCGTCGATCTGAGATAGCGGTCAACGCCGGTTGGATTTGTTACCAGACCCACTCTCTTTCCCTTCAGAAGGTCAAAATCACTCTTCATAAGGTTCTCAAGGCCGGTCTCAACCACCTGACCGCTCATTGACAAAATTACAGTGAAGGTGATGATCGCTACTATCCCGATCCGTCTCCTAACACTTCTTAATGCTTTCATATTCAGATAATTTATTTAACATCTACTCTAAGTAAATCAGGCACTCCAGACCCTTCAGGCAGATAACTCCAGTTCACTCTGGTTCACTCCAGTTCACTCTAGTTCACTCTAGTTCACTCTAGTTCACTCTAGTTCACTTCGAACTTAAAAAAGTGTATGACAAATTAAATAAAATTCAATTGCCTATTGACTTGAATACTATAAATATTTATTTTTGAATTTGTAAGATGTAATACAACTTTCATGAAACTCTCAAACTACCTTTCCCTGTTGTTTATCCTGGTCCTGCTTGCAGGATGCAATCCAAAGGAGGTTCCTGCAGATATTCAGGAACAGCTTGATTCCATAGCTACTGCGATGGTACCCCAGCATGCCGAGTCCCTCTGTGACGTTGCCATGGTCATGGAAAAAGACGGCAGCCTTACCGTTAAAGGTGAAACCAACCTGCCTGTGGCGAAGGAAGAGATTCTTGCAATGCTGGGCAGATCGGGTTACAGTTACAACGACAGCATTACCCTTCTGCCGGATACTTCAGTGGTTAAGTCGCCCTGGGGACTGGTATCCGTCAGTGTATGCAATGTACGCACCAGGCCCTCTCATGCTGCCGAGATGGCCACCCAGGCCCTGATGGGCACGCCGGTGAAGATACTGAACAAACGCGGGGGATGGCTTCTCATCCAGATGCCGGACTCCTATATCGGGTGGACAGATGACCCTGTTATTGAGCTTACTGATGATGAGCTTAATAACTGGAAAAAGAGTGACAGGCTTATCTACATGGAGCACACGGGAGTAATAACTGACAATAACGGGCAGACAGTCTCCGATGCCGTTTTCGGGATGATAGTACAGAAAACAGGCGAAAAAGGTTACTCCTACATGGTTAAGTTTCCCGATGGCAGAGAGGGGCAGGTGAAAAAGACAGAGGTTGCTGACTTCCGGAAATGGGCAGAAAATGTTGAGCCTGATGCGGATAAAATGATCAAATTTGCCAGGTTATTTCTGGGCTCTCCTTACCTGTGGGGAGGTACATCGACGAAAAGTGTTGACTGCAGCGGGTTTGTAAAGACAATATATTATTCTGGAGGAATTATTCTCAGGCGTGATGCCTCAGGACAATATAAATATGGCCTGGAGCGGAGCATTGAAATCCCTTGTGATTCCCTTGCTCCCGGTGACCTTCTCTTCTTCGGAAGGGTCAGGGATGGAAAGAAGAGTATAACACACACAGGGATGTATATTGGCGATACAGAATTCATTCATTCATCGCGGCTTGTCAGGATAAACAGCTTCGATTCCACCAGGACAAACTACAGCGAGTATCTCCTGGACATACTTCAGGGGGCGAAGAGGATTATAGGTGTTGCTCCCGGTGAGGGTATGGAACGGGTATCTCAGCACAGTTGGTATTTTTAAAATAAAAGGATACTTGCCTGAGTGACAGTACCCTTCGGGATTTGAATTTATTCTTCATACAAGTTCCATTCAATCAATCTGATAAGTATTTCAAATACGAATAAAACTTACATGAGCTGTAACTCACAATTGGAAATGATTATTTCTCTTCATGTAAGTTCCATTAGACCAATAAAATAACATCAAATAATCTAATGAAAAAAAGAGATTTCATCAAGATCGGAGGCCTCGCAGCAGGGGCACTGATGGTTGGATGCACATCGGCTGTATCCGATGGCACTGTCAGAAAAGGCGGTGCCGCAAAGAAGGGCAGCGGGGTTCTGAAACTAAGTTACAGGCCTTATGAGCTGCAACTTAAACATGTATTTACCGTTGCAACAAACTCGAGGACAACCACTCCGGTGGTACTCACCTCGATTGAATATGACGGCGTCACCGGCTTTGGCGAGGCATCAATGCCTCCCTACCTGGGTGAGAGTCATGAGTCAGTGCTGAATTTCCTTTCGAAAGTTGACCTTGAACAGTTCAGTGATCCCTTCCTGATTGAGGATATTCTTGATTATATAGAAGGTGTCATGCCCGGCAACTATGCTGCCAAGGCCTCGCTTGACATCGCCCTGCATGACCTCACCGGCAAGCTTCTTGGCCAGCCGTGGTTCAGGCTGTGGGGACTCAACCCGGAGAAGACACCTCTTACCAGTTTCACGATTGGCATTGACACTGCTGACGTCGTCAGGGAGAAGACCCTGGAGGCCAGTGCCTTCAAATTGCTGAAGATCAAGCTCGGCCGTGATAACGACAGGGAGATGATAGAGACGGTGAGATCGGTGACCGACGTGCCGATCTTCGTTGATGTCAACCAGGGATGGAAGGACAGGAATTATGCTCTGGAGATGGCCCATTTCCTGAATGAAAACCACGCTGAGTTCATTGAACAGCCGATGCCCAAGGAGCAGATCGATGACATCGCATGGCTGACGGAGAGGAGTCCTTTGCCGATTGTCGCCGACGAGGCACTGCAGACGGTAGATCAGCTCCTCGGCATGAAGGGCATATACAGCGGCATCAATATCAAGCTGATGAAGTGTGGCGGCATGCATGCCGCATACAAGATGATAACAATGGCCAGGCAGATGGGAATGAAGATATTGATAGGATGTATGACAGAAACCTCATGTGCGGTTTCGGCAGCAGCACAGCTATCTCCGCTGGTCGACTGGGCTGATCTTGACGGCAATCTATTGATAGCCAATGATATTTATGAAGGAATGACTGTGGTTGACGGCAGGGTGAAGCTTCCCGTTAGGCCAGGTATAGGCATAATTGAAATTTAATACAGAAGATTCTATATGAATATTAAAGCGCGTCAGGAGGCTGAACACTTTCTGAAAAATGAGACGCAATTTCATCTTGGCATGCTGCCGACAGAACAGGCTAATCCCAGGACCAGCAACCTCGACAGTATATTTGCTCAAAGCACCGGCGAGGGAGTGAAAACACTGTTGTCAGTAGATACGGATATATTTCCGATGGCTGAAAAGATTTTCAGGAGCAGGGAGTATGACAAACTGGTAAAGGACGGAGTGAAGGCAATCTCCGATGGAAAGAAGATTGTATTTTCAGGATGCGGCGCCACTGGCCGTTTAAGTATCCTGCTTGAATCATTCTGGAGATGCTTTTTCAGGGATCTGCGGCAGGATCATCCGGATATCTATGAAAGAGTAAAACATGTTGAGAACTCCGTATTCAGTATTATGACGGGGGGTGATTACGCACTTATCAGGGCTGTGGAGTATTTTGAGGATTACCAGGAATTTGGCAGGCAGCAGGTGAGGGAACTTAATATTAACGAAGGCGATATTCTTGTTGCTATAACCGAGGGAGGTGAGACCTCGTCAGTTCTGGGCACACTTGCAGAAGCTGCTGACAGGGGTGCTGAAGTATTCCTAATGTTTAACAATCCCGCCGATATCCTTTGCAAATATATTGAGCGTTCCAGAAAAGCCATTGAAGATCCTCGTGTTACTGTGCTTGACCTGTACTGCGGACCGATGGCAATTGCAGGCTCCACACGGATGCAGGCAACAACATCGGAACAGCTAATTGCCGGGGCAGCCCTGGAATCAATACTGGGAGGGACTTTCAGCAAGCTGCTTTCAGCTGAAGAACTGAAGATTCTCAATATCAGGGAGATTGATTATGCCGGGGCATACAATGAGATGCTAAATGAACTGCTCTCTGTTGAAAACACGAAGATCCTCGGGGATTATATCCGGATGGAGCACGACATCTACAGCCGGAACGGACTGGTCACCTACTACGGCAATTCCCTGATGCTGGATATCTTCACTGACACTACCGAACGCTCTCCGACATTCATGCTACCGCCATTCAGGAAATATGACGACACTGTTTCGCCACCATCATGGGCTTTTGTCAAGAATCCTCTTCTGCCCACTCCCGAAGCATGGGTAAATGTCCTGGGGCGTACCCCCAGATGTCTTGAGTGGGAGGGGGAACTGTACAGTAAAATGAATGCTCCGCAGGCACTCATATCAGACCCTCCTCAGCTTGATATATCGCAGATCCTCAAATTTCAGATCGGCAATGAAGAGGATAAATCACGTTTATCAAGAAAGCCTAATGTTGCAGTTAATGTGATCAGTCGCCTGGAAGTGACACGGCCGGAATATGAAGACTATCAGGCAGCCTTCAATGAAGAAGCGGAAAAGTACCTGAGCAGATATTCCCTGATAATAGGGACATGCGATGAGGCAGCCAGTTATAAGATATCCTGTTCGCCGCAAAGTTCGGTTTTCAGTCTAATGGACCGGCTGGCAGTCAAGCTTGTACTGAATACGGTTTCGACCGGAACCATGGTTTTAATGGGAAGGGTGTTGGGCAACTGGATGAGCTGGGTTGATGTTACCAACAAGAAGCTTAAAGACAGAGGCATAAGGTTGATTTCCGATATCTGTAACATGAGTTACGAAGAGGCGTGCTATGCCCTCCATGAATCACTGGAAGAATTAAAATCCTACAATTTTTCCGAGAAGGAAAAACCATCGCCGGTTCAGTACACTATTAAGAAGATCATATCTTCCCGGAAGGATTGAGACTTAATTTAGGTCAAACAATTGAAAATTTGTAATACATATTATCAGAAAAAACATTTAACTTGCTTAAGTATTGAAACCAATAATTCCATCTATATAACACAATCAATATTATTTAACCCTAAATCCAATCACATGAGAACAAAACTATTAATGTTGTTTGCGGTTTTGGGACTGATGCTCACACAAGGCATTTATGCTCAGCCTAAGACCGTGACAGGGACTGTCACTGACGCCACGACGGGTGAACCGTTGCCGGGTGTCAATGTGATTATCAAGAACACAACCACTGGTACCAGCACTGATCCGATGGGCAATTATTCCATTACTGTCGCAGCCGGACAGGTCTTGTCGTTTAGCTCATTGGGATATGAAACGCAAGAGGTAAATGTTGGTTCCGCTTCTCGTATTGACGTCAGGCTGAGTTTGGGTACGGAGATGATCGAAGATGTTGTGGTAGTTGCCTATGGTACCCAGAAAAGGGCAAATTTAACTGGTCCTGTATCAACAGTAGATGTGGGCAAGACATTGGAATCCAGACCTATTACAGATGTTGGTCGCGCCCTTCAGGGTTCGACTCCCGGCTTGATTGTTACCACTACCTCAGGTCAGATAGGAGAAGAACCAAACATTAAGATCCGTGGAATGGTGGGTACCATAAGCGGGAATACCGGTAATCCTCTTATTCTGGTAGACCAGGTGGAAGTCCCCAGCCTTAGCTACATTAATCCGGATGACATTGAGAGCATTTCAATTTTAAAGGATGGGTCATCGACTGCAATTTATGGGCCCAGGGCTGCATTCGGAGCTGTTTTGATAACTACCAAGAAAGGTAGTAAAGAAGGCAAGACCAGGGTCTCATATTCAAATAACTTTTCATGGGCAACCCCAACACAGGTTCCACAACATACCCGGGCAGACCTTAACCTACAGTATTCTCTGGATCAGCAGAATGCGCTAAAAACAACTCCCACATATGAGTATGGCTATGTCGGATTCTATTATAATCCTGATGTTGTGGCAAAGGTTAAAAACTGGATTGACACTTATGGTGATGGGAGTGACCTTGGACGAGAGATGGTGGAAGGCAGAGACTTTGAATACAGAGCTGCCGGGGGTGCCTATTTCTACAGGCCATGGGATATATATAACATATACTATAAGGACTGGGCACCTCAGCAGAATCAGAATCTGTCGGTCAGCGGTGGAAATCAAAGTACACAATATAGTATTTCAATGGGTTACATGAACCAGAAAGGTTCTCTTAAGCTTTTTGATGATTTCTATAAGAGGCTTAATACTGCAGGTTCTGTAAGTACGGATGTTACGAAATGGCTTACTGTCAGAGGCAACTATATGTATGCTAAAACTTCTGAAGAAACTCCTTTTCTTTATGCCGCTACCGCTTATGCTCCGATTTATTACCTGTACCGCTGGCATCAGACGTATCCTTATGGCACATACAATGGTTACGAGTTCCGTGGTGGTGTTAATGACCTGAAATCGGCACGCCCGATGGAGGATGATACTTATTATAGTCGTTATACTTTAGGGGCTACAATAAAGTTATTTGAAGGGTTGTCCCTGGATTTTGATTATACTTATGGTCAGACATTTTCCACTCATCACAGGGTGGGGGGCCAGGTCCTTGGGGTTGATTTCTGGAACAGGACCACAGCTCCTGCCAGTGACACCTTCGAAGAAGTGACCAGGGTTTATTCGACTGCATCATATGATTATGCACAGTACAACTCATCCAAGAATCTCAGGAACACCTATAACGGTTATTTGACATATGAGAAAACTTTGGGTGACCATGCCTTCAAGGTACAGACCGGAGTTAACTTTGAAGATGCTGAGTATATTTTTCATTCATCAAAAAGGAACCTTGTATATGATTTTGATAAACCGGAAGTGAATCTTGCCGGGGGAGATCAGTCTGCATCATCAAGTCATTCATGGTGGTCAGTGGCAGGGTTTTATGGCAGGCTGAATTATGCCTTTAAAGACAGATACATACTGGAACTTAACGGTCGTTATGATGGTTCTTCAAGATTCTCTGATGTTGACCGCTGGGGATTCTTCCCATCAGCTTCTGCTGCCTGGATTGTCACTGAGGAGGATTTCGCCAAACCGCTGTTGCCTTATCTCAGCACCCTGAAACTGAGGGCCGCTTATGGTTCAATCGGCAACCAGGATGTGCCTCTTGCAGCATTCATTCCTACCCTAACGGTTACAAATCCAAGTGCCTCTGGTGCATACTGGCTGATTAACAATAATTTTGTTCCATACATTAATCATAATCCCAGCTCTCCTATGCCGGCTTTGGTGGATCCTTCACTAACATGGGAAATGGTTACTACCTTTGATGCCGGAGTAGATGCCAGGTTCTTTAATAACCGCCTTGGGATAACGTTTGACTGGTATCAGAGAAAAACGACGGGAATACTCTCACCGGGTGAGACAGTCCCGGCTTCAATTGGGGCTCCATCTGCAAGAAGGAACTTCGGTGAGCTTACAACTAATGGCATCGAATTGGCAGCAGACTATAATCACACATTTGCAAATGGTTTAAGAATAACACTTACAGGTGCATTCTGGGATTATAAAACTGTAGTAACAAAATATGAATCGGCAGAGGATCCTTTAATCAGCTCGACATATTATGAAGGGAAAGTCCTTGGCGAAATATGGGGTTATAAGACGGAGGGGCTCTTTCAGCATGATGATTTCGTATGGGACGGGGATGCAATCCGCCAGATAGTAGTAAATACCCAATCAAAAAACCAGATGGCAGAGGGCGTAGCCAATCAATATTTGCTTGAGTCAGGATTATTCAAATTCAGCCCGGGCGATGTAAGATTTGCTGACCTCAATGGCAATGACTCAATTGAATACGGCACCAACACAGTCGGTAACCCGGGAGACAGGACCGTAATCGGAAATACTCAACCCCGTTATCAGTTTAGTTTCAGTGTTGGGGGAGACTGGAAAGGATTTGACCTGAGGGTTTTCTTCCAGGGTGTAGGAAAACGTAACCTTTGGGCTACTGGTAACATGGTACTTCCGGGGTGGTATGGCGCCGAAGCCAACTTTGCTCATACAATTGATTACTGGACTCCGGAAAATACAGATGCTTTCTATCCAAGACCAATGGAATACAGTCAGATTGGGAAATGGAATTACCTACCAAATGACAGATACATTCTGAATATGGCTTATGTCAGGCTGAAGACTCTGACATTTGGATATACACTGCCGCATAACCTGACCAGCAAGATCCAGGTTGAAAAACTGAGAGTTTACTTCAGTGGCGAGAACCTGTTTGAGTTTGATAAAATGGGCGATATACCAATAGATCCTGAACTCGACTGGACCGCTGCAACGAGTGCTGACGGTCGTTCCTATGGAAGAAGTTATCCTTACAGAAGAACCCTGGCATTTGGTGTCCAAGTACAATTCTAAAACATATAACTATGAAAGGAAAAATATTTTTAATTATAACGATACTTCTGGGTCTGACAGGTTGTGAAGATTATCTGGACCGGAAGAATCTGGATTCCTTCGATGATGCCAACTTCTGGGTAAATGAAGGAAACCTGAGACTTTATGCAATGGGCAATTATGCAGGATATTCAAGCATCAGACCCGGATATTTCTACGGATATGGTACTGGTTTTGCCTACGGTAACTTTTTTACATTTGGACCATGGTCTGATGAGTACAGTTCAAGTTCGATATGGACTCAGAACACTGCAACTTCCGGAAACGGATGGGACTTTACATGGGTAAGAAGGCACAACCTGATGATAGATCGAGTTCAGGGGATGACACTCTCTGATGAGGCAAAGAATCACTGGTTAGGCGTAGCGAGATTTTTTAGGGCTATGGAGTATTCAAAACTTGCTGCTTTATTTGGCGATATACCCTGGTATGATAAAGAAATCTTCCCGGGTGACTATGAGGTCATCTACAAAGACCGTGATCCGGTTGAATTTGTGGTTGGCAAAATCGCTGAAGACTTCGAATATGCTGCTGCAAACGTCAGGGAAGATGATGGCATGCTCCAGGTAAACCGTAATGTGGTACTGGCTTATATGTCCAGGCATTTGCTGTATTTCGGGACCTATTTGAAATACCACAATATTGATCTGCAAGTAGCTTCTACCATGCTCGAAAAGGCAAAGTGGGCAGCAGAACAGGTAATGAACAGCAATAAATTCGAAGTTGCTGACGATTATAGGGGGTTGTTTACTTCTGAAGACCTGAGTACAAATAAAGAGGTGATATTTTACCGTCAGTATGCTGATGCGAAAGCTACTCACTCTTTGGTCTCATATAATAATCAGGAAGCTCAGACCGGAACAACCCTTAAAATGGTCAATACCTACCTCAGCACTGATGGCCTGCCTATCAAACAGTCGCCGCTATATGACTATGCCGCCGATAACGGGATCAGATATCCGGCTGCCCAGTTTGAAAACAGAGACCCTAGGATGCTTGCCACAATGGTTGACTCAATCAGAATAAACCAGGTTCACAGCGCATATTCGACCACAGGATTCCTCTCCCTGAAGTTCCTTCCCGTAGGAGCCAATTCTGTTGATCCGAAATATAACAGTTCAACCAACTCAACCGACGCCCCGGTTATGAGATACGGAGAGGTTTTGCTGAACTATGCTGAGGCTGCGGCTGAACTCGGACAGTTTACCCAGACTGATGCAGACAAGACCATTAATCTTTTACGCGACCGTAATATCAAAAAGAACAATGAAGGTCCCGACATGACAAAGCTTCCACCAATGACAGTTTCCGGAACAACGGTATTTGCCAACGGAGTGGAGATTAACGATCCTGACAGAGACCCGACAGTCAATCCTCTTATCTGGGAGATCCGAAGAGAACGTTGTGTGGAGCTGCTGGGTGAAGGCTTCCGAAAGGCTGACCTGAGACGCTGGAAGAAATTTGAATATCTGAATACTCTTGAGACAGCGTCCGGTCCCACAACACTTGGCAAGGGTGCACTTGTTGACCTGATGGCCTTTTCGGCAGCTGACAGGCAAAAGATTGTCAAGGCAGTACACTTTTGGCTTCCGGTCCCTGGAGACAGCACAAAGAGTTTCATATATAATCTGTATGACTCCAATATGCGTCGGGATTGGGTACCAGGTGACTCATTCTATGAGAGACAATATCTGAACAGTGTTCCTCTGGATCAGATAAAGCTCTACAGTGATATGGGCTTTAACCTCACACAAAACTCAGGCTGGTAGAGCTTTATAGAACACGCAAAGAAGCAGAATCAGGGTTAGTTGTAGCAGAGACGCTGAACTCAGCGTCTCTGCATTTTTGGTGCGCCCGGCATGGGCGATAACTATAGGGTGAGAGTCCAGAACTCGCCCTGAACAGTGGGAAGCGTTAGCCAAAGGCAAGGGTGCCCGCCGTGAGGCGGGATCTGAAGGAAGCCGGAGGCTACGTATGGTTATTTGGAAACAGTGGAAACGGATAAGGACCAGAATAGCTAACCTCGTTAAGCTGGGCGTAAAGAAACAAAAGGCTTACGAATGGGCGAACACGAGGAAGGGTTATTGGCACATTGCTGGTAGTAACATCCTCAGCACGACTATTACCACAGAGCGTCTCCGCCTTGCTGGCTGCGTTTTCTAATCGGACCACTTCAGTAAGGTAAAAGTTGTTTCTTGGGGAACCACCGTATACGAGACCCGTACGTACGGTGGTGTGAGAGGTCGGAAATTGAAATAGGAGGAATCCTATTTCAATTTCCTCCTACTCGATTGGGCAGTGATGCATCCACTCTTATAAGCTTGATTTGCCAACGTCTGACAACCTGCAAATTAAAAATTTGCCAGGATGTATGACATAAACCTTATGTACGGTTTCCCCGACGCTGCATTAACACCAGATAGGTAAAGGGGCTGATTATGAGGGCAATCGATTGAATAATAGTCATATATTCAATTCACTAATGCTTTTTCGAGACAGAATTAGGTTTTCCGACAGGCCTTTGACAGAATATTTATTAAAAATAACAACTTGTCATACATCTTATTCTGAAAACATTTATCTTGCTCTGCGTATTGGAATACTCAATCAGCGCCGGGCCATGACCCGGATCAATACTATCAGACCCGCGATTGAAAGAGTTTGAATTAATGTTGTAACTTGCCCAATTGAATGTTATATGGTGGTCAAGCACCATCTGATTACTTGATAGAACCCGAAATACTAACTTAAAACATTGATTTATGTTGATGTCAAAAAAAATGACCGAATGGTGTAAGCGCTTTATGGTGTCAGTGTTTGCACTGCTTCTTGTTTCCTGGACGTTATCCGCCCAGACTACAAGAGTGACCGGCAAGGTTACAGACAACGCCGGTCTGCCTATCCCGGGGGTGACGGTACTGATTGAAGGTACTACTACCGGTGTGGCAACAGATTATGATGGCACATACTCGATTGAGGTCCCCTCAAACGGTGTGCTTCTCTTCTCTGCTATCGGAATGGAGAGTCAGAGAGTGCCTGTCAACGGCAGGTCAGTCATAAACCTGACAATGGCTGAATCATCCGTGATGGTCGAGGAGGTTGTGGTTACCGCCCTCGGTATCGAAAAGGAGAAGAAAGCCCTGGGCTATGCTGTCCAGGATCTCAAGAGCGATGAGATCATGAGGAACAAGCAGACAAACGTTATCAACTCGCTGGCAGGCAAGGTTGCCGGGGTAAATATCACCCAGTCAAGCGGTTCGGCTGGGGCCGGTTCAACCATAATTATCCGCGGAGGCAACTCGGCGAGTGAGTCACGTGACAACCAGCCCCTGTTCGTGGTTGACGGTATAATCTATGATAACTCAACCGTGAACAGCGGAGACTCGGGGACCGACGGGATGACAAGGAATGCAACCTCATTCGGTAACCGCGTCATGGATATTAACCCGGATGATATTGAAAGCATGTCGATCCTTAAGGGCGCTGCCGCTTCTGCATTGTATGGTTCGCGCGCTGCAGACGGTGTGGTTATCATCACAACAAAGAGAGGAAGTGAAGGTCCTGTGAAAATTGACTTCAATTCAAAATATTCATACTCCTGGACTGGTATTCTTCCTGAACTGCAGGGTGTATACGGCAGAGGATTTTATAACCAGGCCGGTGTGTTCAGTGACTTTACCACCCAGTCATGGGGCAATCCGATCACCGGTGCTGTCTATGACAACGTGGGCAACTTCTTCCAGGGAGGCAATGTATTCGATAACAGCCTGAGCATTTCCGGCGGAAGCAAGAGCAACAGCTTTTATCTCTCTGTCTCCAATTTTGACCAGACCGGCGTTGTGCCCCTGACCGGGTATGACAAGACCACATTCCGTTTCAATGGTGAACAGAAGTATGGCAAGCTGACAGTAGGTGCAAACGCGGCCTATTCGATTTCAAATACGGCAAAAACGCTGACGTCAGCCGGACTATATAACGGTGGTGGAAACGGCACCATGACTGCTACCTACGGATGGGCACGCAGTGATGATATGTCAAAATACCTGAACGAAGACGGGTCCAAATATAGGAGATTTGAAGGACTGCTGGAATTGGCAGATGAGGTAGAAAATCCTTACTGGATCATCAACAAGAACAAACTTACCGATGAAGTCAACCGTTTCACCGGTGGTATCAATGCCTCTATAGACGTGACTGAATGGTTCAACATTCTCTACCGTGTAGGTTACGACACCTACAAGAGCGGGGCTTATACCTATATCGCTCCAGGAGGATCCGTGCTTGAGAAATACCAGGATGGCCGCCTTAGTAAGAGCAGCTCCGATTATGAGTTTATTACATCAAACCTGATGCTCAATTTCAACAAGACTTTTGGGGACTTCGATCTGAACCTACTTCTTGGTCATACAGTCGAGAATACCAACAGGGTATTGCGGACAAACTGGGGTTACGGTTTCTCCACTGCAGGTACGATAAGCTTTGCAAATATTGTTGACGACACCAAATTCTTCACGGAAAGAAACATAACAAAACGACTGGTGGGTGCCTTCGGTGAATTCAGAGCCTCATACAAAAGCATTGCATACCTTACGGTAACAGGACGAAACGACTGGTCGTCAACGCTGCCCATAGAGAACAGGTCCTATTTCTATCCTTCAGTATCGGGTAGCCTTGTATTTACGGAGCTGCTTCCGAAGAATGACATACTCTCATTCGGAAAGATTCGTGTCTCCTGGGCACAGGTTGGTAAGGATGCCGATGCCTATGCCACGAACACCTATCTCTGGGCACCCCAGGTGGTCAGCGCTCATTTCGTGGGTGTCGGCAACAGCTGGACAGGAGGAAGCCCGAACCTGGTTCCTGAGATTCAGACATCAACCGAGTTTGGTGCGGAATTACAATTCCTTAAAGGCAGGCTGGGCTTGGACTTTACATACTACAACAGTGTAACCAAAAACCAGCTGGCAAGTCCCCGTCTCGCCCAGTCGACCGGCTATATCTTCCTGACGCTGAACAGCGGCTCGGTACACAACAAGGGTATGGAGCTCTCAATTAACGCCACTCCTGTAAAGAGCCGGGATTTCACCTGGGATCTGACCCTGAACCTCTCCGGGAACCGCGGTACCCTGGGTGAATTTCTCCCGGGTGTAGGGTTGTTCTATGTGACAGATGTTCAGATTGGAGGTGTAAAAGCTGCCTCGATCCCCAACGGAGGATACTTCCTTGGTCTGACAGGCGATTACTGGGAGAGAGAAAAAGACGAGGAGGGTAACGAGATTCCCGATGGAAGGTACCTGATTGACGAAGTTACCGGACTCTACCAGAACACAAAGGTTACAACCAACGTCATTGGTAACCGTGAACCGGATTTTATCGGCGGACTGAATAACAATTTCCGTTATAAGAACCTGAACTTCTCCTTACTGTTTGACATAAGGAAAGGTGGAGATATCTACAACGGTACAGAGTATTTCCTTACAGTGAATGGCTTGAGCATGAGGACTCTGGATCGTGAATCCGTCACTGTTACAGGCGTCTCCTCTTCAACCAATGAACAGCTTTCCTATACCTATCAAGCCGGGCAGACCTACACTATAGGCGGTGCTTCATATTCAGGTGAGTATATGATACAGCAATACTGGTTAAACTATGCCAATAATGCCTACAATTTCATGACCAGTACTAACTGGTTAAGGCTTCGCTCCATGTCGCTATCATACGACTTTGGCGGACTGCTTGGAAACAACAAGTATATAAAAGGCCTCTCCGCTTCGGTAGCAGGATATAACCTATGGCTATGGACCAACTATAAGGGTATGGACCCCGAGGTCAGTGTTTCCGGTTCAGGAACGGGTGGCTCAGGCTCAATGGGTATCGACTATTGCGGTGTTCCTGCAACAAGGAATATCACATTCGGCCTCAATGTCACATTTTAATAACGGATTTAACAATACACGATTATGAAAAAGATATTGTATATAACATTAAGTCTGATCTTTCTTTTAGGGTCTTCCTCCTGTGAGAAGTGGCTGGATGTCAATGTTGACCCTGATAACCCAAATGATAAGAGTGCGACCCCGGAAATAAGGCTTCCGTGGATTCAGCACTATTACATGTACGCGTGGGGAACGGCCAATACCCGGTCAAGTTTTATTGCCGGACTATTGACCTACAACTTTTCTGCTACTAACTCAAACAGCAGACTTGCTGCCTGGAACCCGATCCAGGCAAGTGGTACAACCGTTTACCAAAACTGGTTCCTGGGTGCGGCAGTCAACCTTAAACCTATGATTGAAAGAGCCGAAGAGGTTGGTGCTTATCATTATATGGGGGCTGCCTACTGTATCAAGGCTATGGGTTTTCTCATGATGCTCGATATTTACGGGGAGATGCCTTACACTGAAGCCATGACCGGGAAATATAATCCTGTCTACGACCAGGGGGATGTCATCTATAAAGGATGCATGGCAGATCTCGACAAAGCCATAGAATACTTCGGCATGGCACAGGAGGCAGGTGCTCCTGCTCTTTCTGAGGGAGATACATGGAATTATGGCGATGTCAACAAATGGATCAAGTTATGCTATGGTCTCAAAGCCCGCTATCTGCTACAGGTCTCAAAGAAATCCATTTATGATCCTGATGCAGTTCTTGCCGCTCTTCAGAATGCTCCCCAGTCAAATGACGAGAACATTATCATGAAGCATTATAATGTGGAAGGTGATGCCACCAACTTCACAGTTGGCGACCCCTACCAGGCCAACTCCACATGGAACTCTGCTGCATACGGAACATCTCAGCGTTCAACCAGGTGGTTTGCCAACTTATTGACAAACAACTATACAGGTGGTTCTGGCGTTATTGACCCCCGTATGTCAAAGATACTTCCCGCTATGATGACAAATATTGACTTGAACGCCTCAGGTGATATAGTAAGCTACGATTGGGCCAGGGACATTGGCGTGGATATGATGAACTCGGATATTCGCCAGAACAGCGGTCCGACCACCGCATCATATGCAACATCAGAAATGGTAATAACCTATTCCATTACCGATGATACAGAAAGAGCTGCATTCATAGCTGCTGTGCCACATCCTTATACTGTCACCGAGACATCAGTTGAGGTAACTTATCCGAAAGGTGCATTTTACATCAACACTACCAACTATAAAAGGGCAGGTGATACCGTATATGTAAACATGAGATCCAACAGCATGTCAACCAGCGGAAGGTCTGTTACCGATATGTATTGGTATCCCTCAAGCACCGCTCAGGCTGTAGGGGGCACAGGCAGCTTCTTTGTCAGACCTGACTCTGATTCTGACATTCTTACCTACGCCGAGATGTGCTTCATCAAAGCCGAGGTATACCTCAGGCAGGGTAATGCGCCGGAAGCTTTCACTGCCTACAGGGCAGGCATTCAGGCCAGCTTCGACCGTATGCAGAGAAAGCTCAATGAGTGGCAGGCCGCCGGCACCGTCAACCCGGATCAGAAGCCTATGGATGAGAGTGACATTGCAGCCTATCTGGCTAGTGCAGCTGTGGTACAGACTGCTTCGGCACTGACGATGGCTGATATTATCCAGCAGAAAATTATTGCACTGGGATTCAATATGCAGAACTGGAATGATATGCGCCGGTTCAACTACAGTGCAGGGAACATTGGCAGTCTTGGAGTTGTATACAGAGACTACAAGAGACCTTATGAATTTACAGCAACCAATATCATGACCGGGTCAAGTCCTTCCGATCCGACCTACTGGTTCCGCCGGTTCAACCACAGCACCCATGAAAGCAACTACAACAATGAGCAGTTGATGGCATCAAATCCTCTTGCAATGCAGGATGCCATATGGAGTGATCCCGTCTGGTGGGATAAGGAGTAATTTTTTAATGTATAAACTCAAAGCAGGGGTGCCAGGGATTTCCTGACACCCCTTTTATTAGTGCGTCCGGCAAGGTAAAAGTTGTATCTTGGGGAACCGCCATATACGAGACCCGTACGTACGGTGGTGTGAGCGGTCGGAAAATGAAATAGGAGGAATCCTATTTCAATTTCCTCCTACTCGATTGTTCGATAATTTG
>WOYX01000003.1 GCA_011620595.1 Bacteroidales bacterium
CTACGCAATATTTGCGGTAAATATATAAATTATTCTCCGCAAAAACAAAATATTATCCGCATAATATGCGGCGAAAACTCTTATAATCTCCGCAGGGAATCGTTTTATAGGCACCAAAAAGGTTCGCTTATTTCCTTATCCTTTGGCGGCTTTCAGGGACATTTGCAGATCGTCAGCTTCCGGGCAACTTAGTCTGATCTTCCCGCGAAAGAGTAACATCAGACATGGCATCAAAACTCTTTCTCCTCTTCATGAAGTAGTAGAAGAGGTAAGGCACGTGCATCACAAAGTTTATAAGGCCCCAGTAATAGACCGCCTTATCGCTGGCGAAGGCCGATGAATCCATGATGGGTGTAAAGATGTCATATGTGGCACGGATAAGGATATGCACTGCCAGGGTGTAAGCCCGTGCCTGCACGTACAGCTCCGGGCGGCGCTTGATGAGCGGGTATATCTCGGCTGCCAGCAGGATACAAAGGGAGCTCGCGGCATAACCCGGGTTCTCGGCATAGACAAAGGCGATATTCCATGTGGTGTAGAGGAAGTTCCACATCGGATCAGTATATGCCAGCATGTCAAATGGCTTCCCCTTCGAGAAGGCCCAGCCGTCGCGCCTGCCTTTTGACTTGAACAGGGGGATGGTGACAATGAGGATTAAGCCTGAGATGCCGTTAAAGTAATTACCCAACGCAAGGTCTTTAAGGGAAGCCTCCAGGATATTCAGTCCCAGCACCACATAAAGAGCCCACAGGACCCAGTTCTTCCGGAAGAATTCCCAGAACCGGGCCCGCACATCGGCATGGGCCAGTCGCCCTAATCCCAGAATCAATGCGGTAGGAATGAGAACTGAGAATGTCTTCACCCAGCGGAACCAGCCATCAAGCTGTTCAAACCATAATGGGAAGGTGAAGAGAGCCAGGATCCAGAAAATGGCCGAAACCTTGTAGTACTTGCGCATCAGTTCTACCAGGATCAGCAGGATGCCTATGTATAAAGGCATGGAGACGAGGTACTGCCAGAGCGGGATATTCATAACAAATAAGTTTACAGTAAAAATATGGTCATTTATTTGATAAGGAAACAGACTTTAGTCATGTTTTTATATTTAAGTGATCCGGCTGCAAGACATGGTCAAGGGTTGTCTCCCGGAAACGGTTAGTATCGCCGGGGACCTGAACGATACCCACAGAAATACCTGCCGGGATGATGCCGGTCATATATTCCTTATTCTCTGACTATTCGCCTGGCAGATGATCAGCACTCGCAGCCCATCGTGCCTCCGGCGTATGAATCCTAGTTAGCGACGTATTCTTCAATAAGTTTCACAATACTGTCAACAATCTCTACTTCAGCATGCCCGGGTTGAATCTTGTTACCTAATACCTGGAAAGTATTTTTTCTATACGATGCATCATCTACAATATACCCGCTGTTGGATCCTCCGTTTGTCAAGGTGACAAAAACAGTCTTTGACAGTGGTGATGCTGCCTTGATCTTTTGCGCAAAGACGTTGTAAATCTCTGCACTGATATTTGCCAGGGCTATATCACCTATCCCAAGAACACCTATCCCTACATTCACATCAGGCCCGTTTTCAAAAACGCCGGGCTCTCCTTTGAATTCTCCTTCCTTATTCGTATTGACTCGACCCGGCATTGTGATAATTTTCCTGGCTCCGCTGATCTTTACATTGCCCTGGAAATCCCGGATACCGGACATCACCCGTATGGCTTCCTCCCCGAGTATCATGCCCAGGGCATCGATCCACCGGTTCAATACATCAACTGTTTCAGCTGAAGGCGGCCCGGGCTCTGTCATACCTTCCAGCGAGAGTCCCCTTCTCTGAGCTATCTGGTAATCACGCAGCGGTGACTCAATTATTTCCCTTGTCATCTCATACCCGGTTATTTCGGTACTGGTCCTTGAAGCAATGACGTTTGTCCCGGGTCTTAACCAGAGAGGATTCTGATCTCCGGATGCTCCCTGGGTGAACATCATTACCATCGCATCACCGAAGGACTGTTCAATATGACGGCAGGCGGCTCCAGGGAAGTCTGCAGACCGTATCCCGGTTACATAACCGTTGACGGGATGCATGGCATAATTCATATAACCCGCAATAGGGTTTCCCTGCAGATCCGTGAACAGTAAAACGGCAACAGTCTTATCAGAAGGGCCTTCAGGATTGGCAGCCTGTGTCCATTTCCTGGTTTCTTTATCAATGGCATCCCTGTTCACATTCAGCCAGGCTTTACCTGCCCCATAGCCTGCAAGCGCCGGTTTCAATGCTGCCCTGGCCTTCCGTACTGCTTCCATTATTGCGTTCTCGTCAGAAGCAGAAAGACCTGCACTGTGCGAATGTGTCGAAGACAGCAGGATGTTCTCAACCGGGCAGTCCAGTTCCTTAGAAATTAATCCTGAAATTTTCCCATAATCCGACCTGATGTTCCCGTCAATTGAAACAAGTGCTGCACGGGTCGCGCCATTATCCAGCACAATGGCACGGACAAACAGATTCTCATGGGCATATTTCCCCGACGAAGGAACTATTGTTGCCTGTGCCAGGGCTGAAACGTCGACACGGGCAGCACCTACTTTTAAAGGTCCTTCCTGCGAAAACAGTGAAAAAGAACAGGTAAGCAGAATGAATAATAATCCATTCTTTAGCGTGATGGCAGAACTTTTCATGATACTTTCTTAATTATACAAATAGGTAACAATTAACTCCTTATAAACCCTGTTTAAAAACCTTCTGAGCAAAGTCCTGCCAGGAGACACGCCAGTATGCCCATTCATGTCCGTAACCCGGCTCTTCAATATATTCAAACTCCACACCCTGTGCATTGAGCAAATCACGCAGGTCACGGTGAGCTGTTATCAATCCATCCTGGGCACCAACGCTTATATAGAGGAGTTTTATTCTGTCATTGGCTGCTTTTTCAATTTCAGGGAGAAGTTCCAGAAGCTTTTCTTTGTCAATGGTTTTGGAAACATCCGGACCACGATACATCTCTGCATCGGCAGGGGTGTCAATTACTTCAGCCACGCCCGGGAAAAGTGGCAGTCCGCCTGCCAGGGAACCGATCCAGGCAAATTTATCGAGGTTGGTAAAACCTGCATAAAGAGACATCATCCCTCCACGTGAAAGTCCTGTTACAGAGCGATGCTCAGCGTCATTGATTGTACGATAAGTCGTTTCAATATACGGGACAAGATCAGAGACAAGGGCTTTGGGAAAACTCAGATCATCGGGACGGCTTCCGGGAGGAGGGACGCAGGCTATATAATCGCGGCCTGCAACCTGGTCGGAGTATATATTACTCATTACTACAATTGCCGGGACCGCTTTTCCTTTTGCAATAAGGTTATCCATAATCTCCGGTACACGCCCGAGATCAGTCCAGGCATCTTCATCGCCACCGCCTCCGTGCTGCAGATAGATGACCGGATATCGTGATTTACCGGTCTCATATCCCGGAGGAGTATAGATCGTTGTACGTTTCTGTATCCCCAGTGACGGATACGGAACATATACATGCGAGACAATTCCATGAGTCACATCGTGATACAGATAATTATCCGTCTTCTCGCCGGCGATGGGCAGTTCACTGCGGTATCTTACACCGTCGCGGGCAGATAACGGGTTATTCGGGTCAAGGACAAAAACGCCATCAACCTGAAATGCATAGTTGTACAATTCAGGTTCAAGCGGCCCAATCGTTACATTCCAGTTACCGTCGGGATTTTTTATCATTGGGACCTCCGGTCCTTCAGGCCATGCATCTGTGGTCCATCCTCCGGTTGTGTTAACAAGAACAACCGATTTTGCCTCAGGGGCACTGAGTCTGAAAGTAACAGAGAGGTCTTGATGTATTACAGGAAATTCAATCGGCTTGGTGCCCACACTTACTTTTGGGGTCTCCTGTCCGAAGAGATACTTACCGTCTCCGGACATATCGTTGCGTGGTGCTCTGCCGCATCCGAACGTGAGTGTTAAGAAGGCCCCGACAGTCAGTAATGTAATCCTATAGTTATTTTTCATTGATTATGGAATTGATATTTTATGCAATTCAAAACTTCATTCGTGCCTCGAAGACTTACAGATAAATGACAACAAGAAGCAACTTTACAATAAAACACGAGACAGAATATTCTTGAAACATGCATCTTATTCTTATAGGGATACCGGTTGCAATGAATCGGACTTTTCAGAAAGGAAAGGGCACCTGCTGATTTGCGCCTGACATTATTTGCCTTCCGTCGGAAGTTGTAAATGTATGTAAATATGTAAATTATGACTTCTTGCGATCCTATTGACAGTTACCCCCAGGTTTGGCATTCAAACTAATAAGTGTCATGGTTTCTCAATTTCCATTGTTGAATTTATTATCATTACAGAAAATATCGGACTTTTGCAAAGGGGGATAAATCAACATCAAAACTCTTAAGAGACTGGGAAGAAGTTTCATCTCAGAGAAATAAAATGGGGGCAGCTGATCATAGTAAATCCCCGAAAAGAATAAAGCCGGGTGACCTGGATGAATTCCGCAATCTATACAGGGAATATTATTCTGCCCTATGTGTTTACGCAACTACTTTTACCCGTGACAAACAGATAGCAGAAGAGGTGGTTCAGGATGTTTTTGTAAAAATCTGGGAGCTCGGAGACACCCTTTCCATCAATACTTCAATCAGATCATACCTTTACACCTCGGTAAAAAATGCTTCGCTCAATCATTTGAAACACCTGCAGGTTGTCAACAAATTCAATGAGTATTACTCCCAAAAGCTGCAGGACGCACAGGACCTGTACTATTTGAGTCAGGAAACAGGCGACTCACTGATGATAGCCCGGGAACTTGAAGAGCAATTACTGGAAGAGATCGAGTTGTTACCCGATCAATGCAAAAAAATCTTCAAGATGAGCCGGTTTGATAATTTGAAACATCAGGAAATAGCAGATAAACTGGGCGTTACAATCAATACTGTTCACAGGCAGACATCGATAGCCCTGGAAAAACTGAAACGGATAATAATAAAATCACTGGTATTCCTGATACTCTCTCTTAAGTTCTTTATCGGCTGAACTGCAGTTTTCATTAAAAATATGGATTCCCTTTTATTGTTAATATGATTCTTGTTGTCATTAATATGTAGTTGATATGGAGAAGATGACTGAAATAATTGTGCGTGTGCTTAATGGTGAGGCCTCGCTGTCTGATAAACAGACACTTATATCGTGGCTCAATGAAAGCCAGGATAATAAGGAGAATTTTAAGCAGCTGGAAACTGTATGGAACGCCATCAGCCTGATTGACAGATCAAAGGCATTTGATCATGAAAAGGCCTTCCTGAAATTCCGCCAGGAGGTCGACTTAAAACTTAAAGCCTCCAGAAGGGCAAGAGTGGTCAGAATTACGGATAATATCATTCGCGTGGCAGCCGTCGCGATAATAATACTGGGAATCGGGTACCTGATATTATCCAGGTCCGGAGAACCTGTAACCCAGGCGATAGCTAAATGTGAAATAATTTCACCGAGAGGCTCCAAAACACAGGTTATTCTTCCGGATAACTCGGTTGTATGGCTTAACTCGGAAAGTAAGCTTGAATACAATAATGAATACGGCATAGAAGACCGGGAGGTCTTTCTGGAGGGAGAAGGCTACTTTGAAGTTAAAACCAATCAGGACCAGGTATTTGTTGTCAATACATCCGGCCTGAGAATTAAAGCTCTCGGGACCACTTTCAATGTCAAATCATATCCTTCCGAGAATACGATTGAAACCACACTGATAGAGGGTAAGGTGGACCTTGAAAATATCACATCCGGTAAACCAACCACACTTGTTACACTTGAACCAAACCAGAAGGTTACTTATTATAAGGTGACTGAAAAGGCCGGCAAAGAGGAAAGAGTTACCGGGATTACCCGTGAGGATGCAACTCCTGCAAAAGCAAAGGATATAAATCCGCTACTCTCCAACGAGGAAGTGGACGTTTCGCTTGTTACCTCCTGGACCAATAATATGATCTTCTTTGACCATGAAACGTTTCAGGATCTGGCCGTAAGGCTTGAGAGACGTTTCGGAGTGAATATCTATTTCCTTAACGAAGGGATAAAAAATCTTGAGTTCACCGGCAAATTCAGTGATATAATTATCGAACAGGTCCTGGCGGCACTCCAATTCGCCTCACCTTTTTACTATCAGCTCTACGATAAGGATATTTACATTTCAGAAAAACCTATTCTTAAAAAACCTTCCCCGGATACTATTTTAAAATGACCCTATACTAACCTAAAAACCTCTAAGCCTATGGAAAACAAATCAATCTGAAAACGAATCGGGAAATGCTGGAACATTTCCCGACCATTGTTTTTAATCAAACCAGGGAGAGCATTCTGCTAGTTGGACTCTCTGGATCATTTAACCAAAAACATACAAATTTATGAAAAAAGCTCGATTTAGGAAAATTCTGCTAATCATGAAAATATCGACCTTTTTATTGTTCTTCTGCCTGACTGCAATTTCAGCTGAATCGTTCTCACAGAACTTCTCCTTTGAGATCAGGGGCGAAACAATTAAGGACTTATTAGCAAAGATAGAAGGAACCAGCGACTATAAGTTCCTCTACAGATCGGACCTGACGGAGATTAATGATCCGGTTACGGTCAGCGTCAATGATGAAAACATCGAAAGCATTCTCACCAAGGTCTTTGCATCTTCCGGTGTGGTCTTTAAAATTTTTGATGACAACCTGGTTGTCATTTCAAAAGCGAATGAAATACAGCAGCAGAGTGTGACCGGGAGGGTGACAGATGCCAAGACCGGGGAACCTCTTCCGGCTGTTACAGTTACAATCAAGGGTACTACCACCGGAACTCTGACAGATGTTAACGGCAGTTTTGTCCTTCCCAGACCCGAAAGAGGTGTGACTATTTCTTTTTCATTCATCGGTTATACATCCCGGGAGGTTGTCTACAATGATGAAAACACAATTGAAATTGAACTCATTCAGGAGGATTTATCCCTCGATGAGGTAGTAGTGGTTGGCTACGGAACCAAAACAAAGAGCTCTGTAACCGGTGCTATTTCAACAGTTGGAGAAAGGGAACTTGAGAATATCTCAGTTACCAATGTTGCAGGTGCTCTTCAGGGAAGGGTTTCAGGGGCATTTGTGACTACAGAGAGCGGTCAGCCGGGTGCCGGTTCAAATATCTATTTTCGGGGACCTATGTCAATCAGCGGAGGACGCCCTCTCTATGTTGTGGATGGTGTTCCGATAAGTGATCTCAGTTATGATTTCAATATGGTTGATATTGAGTCTATCAGTGTTCTCAAGGACGCCTCTGCCGCCGCTATCTATGGTGCAACTGCCGCCGGAGGTGTTATCCTGGTAACCACAAAACGAGGTGCAAAACAGAAACCGACGGTAAGCTTTGACGGCAGCTACGGAGTCCGGAACGTAATTAAAGTTCCTACCCTCCTCCGGAGAGATGATTACATCAGGGCCAAGGCACTCGCCGGATATGATGTTGTTGATCTGTTCGGACCCGAGAGCGGCTGGAGCAGCCTGCCCGATACGGACTGGTTTGACGAGTGGTATAACCCGGGTGCTGAGCAGAACTACAACCTGTCAATGTCAGGCGGAAGCGATGCTTCAACATATTACCTGTCAGGTAATTATAACAGCATTGAAGGAACACGCCTTAACAACTGGATCAATAGGCTTACATTACGCGTTAATTCTGATCACCAGATTACCAAGAAGTTAAAACTGTCTGAGAACATCTACTTCAAATACGGTAAAGAAGCTCCTCCGATTCCTCCGCACGAAGGATTTCAGACCTACAGGAGTATTCCGGTGATGAGCGTCTATGACCCAACCAATGAATCAGGAGGAGGCTGGGGGATGACTCCCAAAGGTTTCCAGGGACGTAACTATGTGGCTGAGGCCTCAACTCTTTACGCCAGGAACAATGACTATTCAATCAATATGAGCGGAAGCCTCGATTACGAGATAATCAGCGATCTCCACCTGAAGGGACTCGTAGGAGCAATACTGAATGATAAAGATGCATATGCTTACCAGGAACCCTGGTTTGACGGTTCATGGTATGCACTGGAATCTTTCTCAAAGGCTAACGCCAAGCAGAAACAGTACATAGCCACCTTTACCCTGAATTATGACAAGACCTTCGGAGGCCATCAGATTTCAGGATTACTTGGATATGAAGCCAGAAGGGCTTATTCAAGCTATCTTGACTACGCCAACCAGGAATCATTTGTTGCCAGACCACGGTCTTCTGCACTGGCTCTCGGTGTCGAAAGTCAGACCGGGTCATTCTGGGAAACGGATGTTCTCAATCGTATCCTTTCCCAATTTATGCGACTGGAATACAGCTACCAGGATAAGTATCTCATCACTGCCAATGTACGCCGCGACGGTTACGGGTCAAAATTCGGCCCTGAGAATAAGTACGGCATATTCCCCGGGGTCTCTGTGGGATGGGTTTTGACAAAGGAGGAATTTATGAGCCAGTACTCTTTCATTAACCTCCTGAAACTGAGGGCAGGGTATGGCATCCTGGGGAACCCGGTTGGCCAGGACTTTGCCTACACAAGGTACTATACATTAGGCTATACATATGACTGGTCTGAAGACGCTTCCGCTCAGAGAGAAACCGGAATTGCAGTTGTCGATGCCCTGGCAAATGCAGAAATACAGTGGGAATCAGTGGCAACGACAAATATCGGACTTGATGCAAGTTTCTGGAAGGGCCGTCTTGCACTGAACCTTGATTTCTACTCAAGGCAGACAAAGAAGATGTTGTATAATGTTGGCATTCCTCCGTCAGCAGGCGTTGGCTCGAGCGTTCAGGCAAACATAGGTCAGATGAACAACACCGGGCTTGAGGTACAGGTTGAACACCGTAATGACATTGGTGATTTCAACTACTTCGTTGCATTTACCGGTGGCTTTAACAAGAATAAGCTCATATCCCTCAGTCCTGACCTGGAAAGGCTTTATATAAACTCAGGTAATATAGGGGCAGGTGAGTCAGGAGGTGGTTTCTATGGTGGTGCCACTATCTGCCGTTCAGAGCCTGGCCTGCCACTTGGGCAGTTTTATGGTTATGAAACTTCAGGAATTTATGCAACGGATGCCGAAGCCGGAACACGTCTCACATTCAGCGGGTACACTCCACAGGCTGGTGACCTTATCTATGTTGACCAGAATGATGATGGAACGATAAATGCCTCCGATCAGGTTTACATCGGTAACCCCTGGCCGAAGATGACCTACGGCTTTAATCTCGGCGGTGGATGGAAGAGCATTGAAGTGAGGGCTCAGTTCAATGGTACAATAGGGAATGATATCTATAACGGTCACGATTCCTATGAGTATAACTTCTTCTCGGATTACAACACCTCGCCGAAGATCTTTGATGCTTCATTCTTCGGAGACAATGGTCTGACAGGTATCCCGAGGAGCGCCACACTTTCAGAACCCGACAGAAACAGGAACTGGGGTGCAGTTTCTGATTACCATATTTATAACGGCTCCTACCTGCGCCTTAAGAACCTGCAGGTCAGTTATACATTACCCGAATCGGTGGTACACAAGATGCACATGAGTTATATGAAGGTCTTTTTCAGTGCTGACAATCTCCTTACTATAACAAAATACCCCGGACTTGATCCCGAAATAGCTCCTCAGGCTGACTATGGAGGCATTCTGGCACAGGGAATTGATTTCCCCAGTCCCCGCTATCCTCTCTCAAGGATTATCTCTTTCGGAGTAAACATGACATTCTAAATCCTTAAACTGAAGAACTATGAAAAAGAATATAAAATATCATGTACTCCTGGTGTTCATCGCCAGTCTGCTCATGTTCAGCGCCTGCGAAGATGAGTTCCTGAATGTTTCAGACCCACTGGTACTTTCAGAAGGGATCTTCCCCCAGGAAGTCACAGATCTGGAACCTATCATGGTTGATATCTACGGGAGACTGCAGGAAACCTATTATGGAACATACATGAGGCTGTGGCCGCTGATGTCACACAACCGTGACCATGGATATAACGGAGCGCAGTACAATGAGTTTGCCCTTATTGAGTTAAATCCAAACCTGTCAAACGTGAATAATGTATGGACAAGGCACTACCTGGCAATCGGCAAATGCAATGACATGCTGGCTGCAATTGACAGGTTACGGGATAAAGATGGCCTGACCGCCTCACAGATTGATAAACTCGATGATTATGAAGGACAGGCACTCTTCATGCGTGCTTTCAATTACTTCTACCTGATAAACCTGTACGGTGAGTCTCCTATTTTAACAGAAGCCGATAAGAGCAAGATGGGAGTACCGCTATGGGATTATGCCCCGGATATCATCAATGAAACCTATAAGCCAAGGGCAACGCAGGGGGAAGTATGGGATTTGATTATTAGCGACCTGAAGGCGGCAGAATCTCTTCTGGCCGGAGTCGATTTCCCTGAGAAAGCCAGGGCCAGCGAATGGGCTGTCAAGAGCTTCCTCGGCAAAGCCTACATATTTACCCTTCAGTGGGATAAAGCCAGGGACGTGCTGAAAGACGTGATTGATAACAGCGGTAAGCAACTCGTCAGTTATGACATCTTGCGCAATTCGTTCAACGGACAGAATAAATTCAACGCGGAATCTATTTTTGAAGTTAATTCAACCTATGACCCGCTGGGAGGTTCCTCCCAGTTTAATACAGGGGCTGACTGGATGAAAGGGATCAGCATATCTTACGTTGACCAGGACGGCACTGAGGTGTGCAACGGATTCGGCAATATGTTCATTCACGACATGACTATGCCAAGGTATGGATTTAACAGCCCGGCCACAACAACGGCGGAGCAGAAGGATCCTGATTACCTTGCATATTCCCTGCAGGTTCGCGCTGACAAAAGTGTCGATCCGCGTCTCTATGTTACAACTTTCCAGCCTTATGTTGACAGCATTAATTACATAGGCAACTGGAGGAAGATAGCAAAAGGACGGGTTGAATCATATAATGCAGAGGCTTCAAAAGCATGGTGCATACATAAATATACCGTCACTGACCGCTACTGGGGAGACCTTAACGGCTGGCATGGGATAAATATGATTGTCATGCGCCTTGCAGACGTATACCTCCTCTATGCCGAGGCCCAAATGCACCTTAACCAGACCGGCGAAGCCCTGGAGTACATAAACAAGGTACACAGAAGAGCATATGACGTGCCTGTAAACACCGCCTCATCCTATGATTATGGATCTCTTGCTGCCAGGACCAAGACGCTGGATCCGGCTGATCCCCTTGCCAATGATCCTCTCAAATATGAAAGATGGGCTGAATTCGGGGGTGAAGGAGTATGGTGGTTTGATGTACGCCGCTTCGACCTGGGACAGGAAGAGGCTACATATTACCAGAGAGTTAAGGGCGGCGCCCTGGAATGGAGGGACACCAAGTATGCCATGCCGATTTCGACAACCGAAATGAACGCTAATTCGCAGATGATTCAGAATCCAGGTTATTAAACCTTTAAAGGTTAGTTTTCAAATGTTTTGGATTAGTTAGGAACAATGTGGGCACTTCGGATCCAGGTCCGGGAAGGTGCCCACTTGTTTTTTCCCTTCATCAATTTCAATCTCGCCTTCTGCTTTTGAGGTGGATTACCTTATTGATTACCAGTACTTACTATGAAAAATATATTGATGTTACTTCCATTGCTTGGGTTGTTATTGACCGGATGCGGAATGGATTCCTCATTCACCCCGTCGGTGACAGTAGAAGACTGGGGTTGGGAGGATGGGAAAGCAGTCAGGCTCTTCACACTTACAAACCAAAACGGAGTTGTACTGAAGGTTACCAATTACGGAGCAACAATAACCTGGCTCTCAGTGCCTGACCGTAATGGCACCTTTGAGCCGGTGGTACTCGGGTTTGACAGCCTCAGTAATTATGTTGCTGTAAGAGGTGGCTTTGGTAGTGTTATAGGCAGGTATGCCAACCGGATTGGCGGAGCACAGATTGCCCTCAACGGAGAAAAATATCTGCTAACAGCCAACAACCGGGGAAATACAATGCATGGCGGAAACAGAGGATTCAATAAGCAGGTATTCGATATTGATACGGCATATATTGAAGGTGACTCGGCCAAGGTGTCTTTTTCATACCTGAGCCCGGATATGGAAGAGGGATTCCCGGGAAATCTCACATTAAAAATTACCTATTCACTCACGGGAAAAAACGAAGTAGTGCTTGATTACGAGGCAACGACCGATAAACCGACTGTCGTGAACTTCACAAATCATGCTTATTTTAATCTTGGCGGATGTCACGGGCCCGTACTGGATCACTATCTTCTGGTTGCCTCAGACTCCATCTGTGAGGTTGATTCAATTGGTCTTCCGACAGGAAGATTGCTCGCGGTTGAGGGAACTGCCTATGATTTCAATCAGGCCAGGCCGGTGGGCAGCAGGATTGAGGAGGTGAAACCGGGTTATGATAATAATTACAAACTTCGAAGAGAGGGTGACGGGCTGGTACTTGCAGCCGAGGTCTATGACCCTGTCAGCGGCAGGGTGCTTGAAGCATACACTACCGAGCCGGGGATGCAATTGTTTACCGCCAACTCCGACCGTCAGTACACAGGACATGGCGGAGTGCAGTTTGGCAGGCACTACGGTATCTGCCTTGAGATGCAGCATTTCCCCGATTCTCCGAATCATCCGAATTTCCCGGATGTGGTGCTAAACCCGGAGGATTTATACAGGCAGACTACAGTCTACAAATTTTCTGTAAGGTAAAATAAACAGCAATGTGTAGTTTCAGATTTCTCATCGCTGCAATTGTATCCGGGTTCCTGTTTTCATCACCCCTGATTACTAAGGTTAGAATCCTCAAAGTGAATTGCTGAGTTTAAAATATGTAAACCTACAATGTCAAACAGACGTGATTTTATCAAATACCTGGGAGCAGGGTCCGCAGGAATGTCCCTGGCTGCACCCCTGGCATTTTCATCATGCACGAACAAAAAGAGTGCTGAAGACGGACAGGTACTGTTTATCGGAGATGACATTGCCGTGGCTGAGACCACCATTGGAAAAGTACGCGGATACATCCTGAGGGGTATATATTATTTTCTGGGCATACCCTACGGTGCTGATACGTCGGGCAGTAACCGCTTCATGCCACCGCAGAAACCTGAACCGTGGTCAGACGTTTTCCCAGCAATCTGGTGGGGAAATTCAGCCCCGCAGATGACTGAGAACATGTATACAAACAAGATAATGGCATTCAGGGATCACTGGAACTATGATGATGTCAGCGAGGATTGCCTGCGTATAAATGTTTTTACTCCCGGTTATAACGACGGAAAGAAGAGACCGGTTCTGGTCTGGATGCATGGCGGTGGGTTTACATCAGGAAACAGCCTTGAACATGATGGATATAACGGTGAAAACCTGGCCAGAAGCGGTGATATTGTTTTCTGCTCGGTTAACCACCGACTGGGTCCCCTGGGATGTTCCGACTTTTCAGCCGTAGGCGGGGAGCAGTTTGCCTCGTCGGGAAATGTTGGAATGCTTGACCTTATCGCTTCACTTGAGTGGGTGCATGATAATATTGAGAACTTTGGCGGTGACCCGGGAAATGTGACAATAATAGGGCAGAGCGGTGGCACACAGAAGGTAAGCACAACTATCAGCATGCCCGCATCAAAGGGGCTCGTTCATAAAGCTGTATTGCTAAGCACAACTACAATCAAGGTTGGAGAACAGGAACCAGCACAAAAACTGGGAGCATATATCATTAAGGAGGCCGACCTGAAGGATTCTGAGATTGAGAAGCTCCAGATGATGCAATGGAAGGATTATTATTTGCTGGCACAGAGATCTGCTGCAAAACTGAACGAGGAGGCAAGAAACTCCGGAATCAAGGGATTCCGTGCAAATTTCGGCCCTCATATTGACGGTATCAATATACTGCGCCATCCGTACTACCCGGATGCTTCTCCGGATGCAGCGCATATTCCAATGATCATATGCTCTGCACTGAATGAATGCTCTCCAAGCCTGCTTGACGCCTCCGTGGAAGATATCTCATTTGAAGGAGTAATTAAGAACCTGGTAAAAAATGAAGTTCTGCTTGCCCCGGGAGGTCAGGCAATAACAGGCATGCCGGAGGAACAGGCGAAGCGGGTCGTGGAAGCCTACAGGAAGGCATTCCCTGATAAAAAACCGGTTGAAATCTGGTCAATGGTAACCAAACACAGACAGGCTACCAACTACATTGCGGATGCAAGATCGAGCCAGGGTACCGCTGTTTTTGTTGCCTGGTTCGGATGGCAACCGCCATTGTTCAACGGCCGTCTCCGCGATTTCCACTGTGTTGATATCTGCTACTGGTTCAACAACACAGACCTGATGTTATCACATACCGGTGGAGGTGCAAAACCGAGAGAATTATCACAGAAGATGTCAGGTTCGCTGGTTCAGTTCATGAAAAATGGCGATCCTAATGGCGGTGGTCTGCCTAAGTGGCCCGCATACACAGCGGAGAATGGAGAGCTTATGTTCCTTGATGATAATTGCGAAGTACAGCTTGATCCTGACCGGGAAGCCAGAAAGGCCCTGCCCCCGATAATATAGTATATGCTTGGATAACAAGGGCTTTGAACCTGATCAGATGCAGTAATAACAAAAAGAGATTTTAAGATATACCAAATAAAAGCAAGAAAAATGAAAACAAACAGGAGAAACTTCCTTCAGGTCCTCGGTGCAGGCACAGCAGGCTTTGGTGTCGCCAGTGCCGTATGGCTGCCTGACTGGACTTCCGGGAAGAACAACGTCGATGCCTCAGCCAGTACTATGGCTGGCGGGATTCCGGTAAAGAGAAACAACCAGATGTGGCCCATCAAATCTGAACTGAAATCAAGACGTATCAAGTTCGACTCACCACAAAACCAGATCAGCTGGGCGTTCATGAAAGAGTTGCGGGAACATAACAAAACCAGGAAGATTTATGACATCGATCCCTATGTCGAGGTCTACCAGTTCCGTGACAACCTGTACGGATTGTTCCAGGAAAACTGTGACGGTGCCGGAGATTTCTGGATGTATCTTACTATCGGCCCGGAGAAAGCCATGCTTATTGATACCGGCTTCGGCCTCGGGGATACAAAAGCCCTCGTCGACCAGCTGACAGGTAATATGCCGCTCATAGTTGTCAACACACATGACCACTATGACCATGCATACGGGAACTGCCGGTTTGAGAAAGTGTACTGCCACGAATACCTGGTGCCTTACATTGAGAACCAGCATGCCAATATGTGGGATTACCTTTTCGATGACTATGGCAACAATATCTGGCTTGAATTTGACAGGAAAGACCTGCCCGCCTTTAAGAAATATGAGATAGTCGGTGTTCCCGACGGATATACATTTAACCTGGGGGGTGACTATGAAGTAGAACTGGTATTTACAGGCGGACATGCTGCCGGGCATGCAGGATACCTTGACAGGAAGGGCCGCATTTTCTTTTCCGGTGATAATATATGCAGTGATGTCTCAGGATGTGGCTCAGTGAATAGTACAAGGCCTGGTCCTTATGCTGAAAACACTGCACTGAAGGTTTATCGTGACAACGTTAAGAGGCTGGTTGACAGGATGGATGAGTATGATTACATATTCCCGATGCATTTCATGAATAATATCGAAAACAACCTGATGCCTAATATTATTGAGGCCTGCGATGCTATCCTCGCCAATCCGGAGGACTATGATTACAAGGTTGAAAAATATGGCAAAGACCGTTCCGCCGGACCATCGGCCAGGTATTTCAAGTTCATAAAAGGTTTCAGCGTTATCGGGTATGGTTACAGGAAGGCCTGAATCCAATAATTGATTAAGTATTACAAACACATAGCAATAATGGAAAAGACATATGAAATGTGGCCCATAAACGGCGCATCGAAGGCAAAAAGAATTAAATGGGGTTCACCCCAGAACCAGATCAGCTGGGCATACATGAAGATGCTCAGGGAAGGCAACAAAACCATGAAGGTATATGACATAAATCCATATGTGGAAGTATACCAGTTCCGCGAAAATATGTACGGGCTCTTCAATCAAAACTGCGACGGTGCCGGTGATGTCTGGCTATATCTCATTATCGGACCGAAAAAGGCAATGCTGATTGATACAGGCTTCGGCCTGGGAGATCAGAAAGGGCTTGTAGAAAAGCTGACGGGTGGCATGCCGCTGATAGTCGTGAATACCCACCTGGGCCCGGATCATTCCTTCGGTAATGTGCTGTATGACAAAGTTTATTGCAGTGAGTATGAGGTTGACAATATCAAAAACAGACTGAAGCCGGGAGCATGGGATTACCTGTTTGATGAGAACGGCAACAATATCTGGCTGCAGTTCGACAGGAAGGATCTACCTGAATATAAAGATTACGAGCTCGTTGGCGTGCCTGATGGCCACATCTTCAATCTGGGTGACGATTATGATATCGAGCTGGCATGGATGGGAGGACATTCAGCCGGGATGTCAATGTTCCTCGACAGGAAAGGGCGCACCGTTTTTGCAGGTGATGACATCTGCAGCGATGTAATCGGCTGCGGCAGCGGCCCCAAGGAAGGAGGATTCTACAATGAATTCTGCAACCTGACGACATACCGCGATAACCTTACAAAGCTGGTGGCCCGGCTGGATGAGTTTGATTATATCTTCCCCGGTCACTTCATGGTCAATCTTGAGAATTACTTGATGCTGAATATCCTGGAAGCTCTTAATGAGATTATTGCCGATCCCACCTGTTATGACTATAAAGTGGAACATGTCAGGAGCACCGGCGGGACCAGGGTACGAATGCACAAGTTCGTGAAGGGATTCAGCACCATAGCCTATACTGCAAACGGTGTCTACCCACCAGAAGGATAGCATTTAAACTTTCATCTCACAAACAACCGTATTCCATGTCAACAGACAGACGTACCTTCCTGAAGAGTGCCGGAGCAGGGGCTGCCGTAATGGCATTGCCGGCATCAATTGGATTGACATCCTGTGTTCCGGGCAAAGACAAAAACGACGGACAGAAGCTATTTATAGGAGACAACATTGCGCTGACCTGCACCACAAGTGGGATGGTAAGAGGATATATCCTGCGGGATATCCATTATTTTCTTGGTATCCCTTACGGGGCTGACACCTCCGGAAAAAACCGCTTTATGCCGCCTGTAAAACCTGAGCCATGGGATGATGTCTTCCCTGCTATTTGGTGGGGAAACGGAGCTCCGCAGCTGATTGAAGGTATATATTCAGGCAACAGCAGATACCGGGCATTTCTTCACCATGCTAACTTTGATGATCTTAGCGAGAACTGCCTCTCAATCAATGTATTCACTCCCGGCATCAATGACGGAAAGAAGAGGCCGGTACTGTTATGGATGCATGGAGGCGCCTGGCATTATGGCATCAGCCATGAGCATGACGGGGTTATTGGCGAGAACCTGGCCCGTTGCGGTGATATAGTATTCTGCTCAATAAACCACAGGCTCGGCCCGATGGGCTTCTCCGATTTTTCCGGTGTCGGGTTAGAAAAATATGCAGATTCAGGTAACGTCGGTGCCCTTGATCTTGTGGCAGCACTGGAGTGGATTCGTGATAACATATCAAACTTTGGAGGTGATCCGGCCAATGTTACAATAATGGGCCAGTCTGGCGGCGGAGGAAAGGTAGTAACCACTGCAGCAATGACTCCGGCAAAAGGACTATTTGGTAAGGCAGTTTCTCTGAGCGCTGCTGATTTTGAGTTGAGAGATAAGGAAATGACCCGAAAGGTCGGTCATTATATCCTGAAGGAAGCAGGGTTACAGGCATCACAGACAGACAGGCTTCAGGAGCTGCCCTGGAGAGTTTATTATGACACTGCACTGCGCGCGGCTGAAAAGTACATAAAGGAGACCGGAACGAACCTCTCTCCCATGAAGGTTTTTCAGCCTCAGGTTGACGGAAGAAGCATAGAGTATCCGACCTTTTATCCTGAAGCTTCACCTCTCATGGCAGATATACCTATGATAATCAGTTCAACCACGAATGAAAGCTCAAACGCCTGGAAGGATTCGTCATTTGCAACTATGACAATGGATGGAGTGAAGCAGGAATTAAGCAGGAATTACGGAGCAAAGGCCGGGGAGATTGCAGATGCTTATGCAAAGGCATTTCCGGATAAAAAGCCTTATGAACTATTGTCAATGGCCACCAACATGTTCAGACAGCGGGCAGTGGCCCTCGCTGATGCCAAATCAAGGCAGTCACCGGCTGTCTTCGTGGCATGGTTTGGCTGGCAGCCCCCTTTGTTTGACAACAGGTTAATGGCATTCCATACTCTTGATCAGTGTTTCTGGTTCGCCAATACAGATGTTATGCTTACACATACCGGCGGAGGAGCCAGACCCAGGGCACTCTCAGAGAAGATGACAGGTTCATTGATCCGGTTCATGAAAACAGGTGATCCGAACGGCGGAGGGTTGCCATCATGGCCAGGGTATACCAGTGAAAAGGGAGAGCTGATGTTCCTCGATGATATTTGTGAGGTACAGTTTGACCCCGACAGAGAGGCCAGAGAAATGCTTCCGCCTGTTTTATAATTAAAATGAAGGAGATTACTTCTGACTGCCCGACAAACA
Organism: Bacteroidales bacterium; assembly: GCA_011620595.1. Lineage (GTDB taxonomy): Bacteria > Bacteroidota > Bacteroidia > Bacteroidales > VadinHA17 > SR-FBR-E99. Next base: position 18,721 of record WOYX01000003.1, read on the forward strand.
ATACTTGTTAATTGACTTTCAGGATGCCTGAATAAACTGAAGTCTTCTCTGCGGTAAGTCGCAGTTCATGAACTAATTACGTATATGTGAATTAATAAAAATATTACCCTAACCATTTAATTGATGATTTTCACTGGTAGAATTTTTTATAGCATAACTCAAAAAATAGTTGCGGTATCATTCCTGCTTCTTTCCCTGACAGTACTATCTCACAGTCAGTCACAGATAAATGCAGTAAGGGTTGATACTCCCCCTGATATTGACGGGAAAGTAGATGATGCAGTCTGGAGTAATGCTTTTATGATCAATGAGTTCTATCAGCAGGAGCCGAATCACGGAGCACCTGTTTCGGAAAGAACGGAGGTTTATGTCTGCTATGATTCAAAGAGCATCTACTTCGGCTTCAAATGCTGGGATGACCTTGAAAAGATTTCCGCCAAAGAAATGCTTTATGATGCAAAATTAACAAACGATGACAGGATGAGGATCCTCATCGATACATACCTCAACAGGCGAACTGGCTATTATTTTGCCATTAATCCCCTTGGATCAAAGAATGATGCTTCGCTTTCCAATGACGGCTCTTCAAAAAATGAAGACTGGGACGGGATCTGGTATGGAAAGGCACACATAACCGACTGGGGATGGGAAGCAGAAGTTGCGATTCCTTTCATGACGCTGGGATTTGACAAGAGCAATGATAGCTGGGGAATCAAGTTCTCCCGCGAAATTGAGCATAAGGTTGAAACCAGTTACTGGCCCAAAGTAAATATCAACACCCAGGCCAACCAGTTATCCAATGCCGGGCTCTTAACCGGATTGAAAGACATATCCCAGGGTATCGGATTGAGTCTTTCACCTTACCTGGTAACCGGATTTGACCGTAAAAGAAGCGAGGAGCCGGATTATAAACTTACAGCAGGACTTGATGTCAGCTACCAGATAACTCCGGGAATGAAGGCTTCAGTTACATTAAATACTGACTTTGCCGAGACGGAAGTTGATAACCGGCAGATTAACCTGACAAGGTTTAGCCTGCACTATCCTGAAAAAAGGAACTTCTTTCTCGACGGGGCTAACTTCTTTCAGTTCGGAAATGAGACCGGAGGCAATAAAACGATACAGGAGAAAGTGATTACCTTCTTCTCGCGCCGGATGGGGCTCGATACCCTGGGACAACCTGTTCCCATAAATTACGCGGCAAAGTTTACAGGGATGGCCGGCAACTGGAACATTGGAGCACTTTACATCAATGACGACAGGGAAAAAGGGATGAACAACTTTTATGTGACCAGGGTCAGCCACAATTTCTGGAAACAGTCGTCAATCGGATTTATAGGAACTTATGGTAATACTCTTGGCCCGGAGACCAATTTTGTGGCTGGTCTTGATCTGAAACTGGCGACATCTGACTTTCTGGGCGATAAGAATGCCACCTTAATTCTGTTCGGGCAGAAATCATTCACTGAGGAATTGCCCAATTCCAATAACGGTTCATATGGTATTCAGGTCGATTCCCCCAATGACCTTGTCAAAGCCAATTTAGGCTATTACCGGGTGGAAAAAGACTTTGTAGCCGGCATGGGGTTCGTTCCGCGAACAGATATTAATGAAACCTTTGGCGGACTCACCCTTGGTCCGCGATTAAACAGATATGGTATTTTCCAGATCAGTGCCGGAGGTGAGTTCAGTATAATCACCAATGCTTCAACGAATTACCTTGAGACCAGAGAAATTAAACTCCAACCAGTTGGAATTCGCTTTTTATCAGGAGATCAATTGACTTATTCACTGGTCAATCAATATGAATACCTGAAAGAGGACTTCAATATTTTCAATGATGCTGTCATATCTGCAGGCAGTTACTCATGGTGGCAAAATGAAATAAAACTTGAAACAAAAGGAGCAAGGGATATATGGGGCGAGTTCACTTACGGCTTCGGAAATTTTTACGATGGCAAACAAAAAGACATTGAAATAGTGGCTAACTGGAAGATTGGCGCACCATTTCTTTTTGCCTGCAGACTGAAAAGGAATATTATCGATTTGCCGGAACACAGCTTTACAGCAAACGTTTACCAGTTTAACGCAAACATTTTGTTCAGTCCAAACCTGACGCTTTATAATTTTATTCAATATGATAATGAGAGCAGCACTATAGGTTTGCAATCAAGATTCAGGTGGATCTTAAAACCCGGCAACGAGATACTCTTCGTGTGGAATTCAAAATATGTTGAATCTGATGCCAGGTACATTACTGACACCGGTTCGCTGAGATTCAAAATAAAATATAATATAAGATTCTAAATATCAATGCCATACATGACTGCGGCTTCCCGATATCTTTCCGGCTGGTCTGTATTGTTCAATCACGTCCCGGTAAAAATATTGCATCTGTCAATGTAATGGCGTTGAGCCATATCCATAGTTGTCTCTTTAAAATGTATCATATCCCCAGGCCGCATCTGGGCAATTAGGGTGAGGTCAGCAGTGATGACATTCGCAATACGCGCATAGCCCCCGGAGGTCTGGCGGTCGGCCATCAAAATTATTGGTTGGCCATCGCCTGGGACCTGAACGGTGCCCAGGGAGATGCCTGCTGAAATGATGTTGGTCATATCTTCCTTATGTTTGATCGGCTCACCTGACAGCCTGTAACCCATGCGGTCACTCCGGGCCGTGACAGTGTACTCAGCAGACAGGAAACTACGCAGGCCGGCTATCTCGAAATAATGTGCCTCGGGACCGGAAATGACCCTGATTGTCTGTTCATGCTTGTATTCAGGAATGAGACCCTCCGGGAGCTTTATTACCCTTGGTTTTCTTTTAACGGTATCGGTGGACAATTGGTCGAATGGGGATAAGTGGTCAGATCCTCCCAGTGGCAGCTCGTCGCCCGGCATAAGAGCCCGACCCTGAAATCCTCCTATACCCGCCCTGAGGTAAGTCGACCGGCTGCCCATTACAGGTGGTACGGCTATACCTCCGGCAAAGGCAATATATGACCTGCAGCCACTCTTCAAACCCCGGAACCCAAGCCTGTCGCCGGGTCTGGCATCAATGGCAGTGTTCATCGGTATGCCCTGGCCGTTGAGGTGGGGGTCCATGTCGGCGCCGGATATTGCCAGCCAGGTCGCACCTGTAAATTCGAGCTCCGGCCCGGTGATTGTCGCCTCGAGGCATGTTTTTCCGGGATCGTTGCCCACAAGCAGGTTGGCCAGCTCGAGGGAGAAGGTGTCCATGGCACCCGAGACGGGCATGCCATACCTCTGGTAGCCGTACCTCCCTCTGTCCTGAACAGTGGTCAGCAATCCTGCCGTATGTACAATCAACGTTGCCATTGTCACTCCTTTGGGGTTCGTTTTACCTGGTAAGTGCCTCCGGCAACCGCAGCAGCTATCCGCTCATACTCACCTCTGTCCACAGGATAAAACCGGATGTAATCACCGGCAGTGAAGAGGAATTCGGGCTTGGTGTCAGGATTGAAGAGTCGCAGCGGGGTGCGCCCTATCAGCTGCCATCCGCCGGGACTCTCCAGAGGGTAGATGCCTGTCTGTTCGCCGGCGATGCCAACAGAGCCGGCGGGAATCTTCAGCCGCGGCGTCTCGTGGCGCGGGGTGGCGATACGCCTGTCCATCCCGCCGAGGTAGCAGAAGCCGGGGGTGAAGCCAAGCATGTAAACAAGGCAATCGGCGGAGCTGTGTATCCTGATCACATCCTCCTCCGTCAGACCGTTATGTTCCGCTACATGATGCAGGTCAGGGCCCGCCTCGCCGCCGTAGAGTACAGGCACATGAACCACCTCCGCCGCGGGCAGTGTCATGGTGCCGAGATCGTCAGCGCACTTTTTAAAGATCTCAAGTAACTGCCTGTAATCTACCGTCGCCGGGTCATAACAGACCATCAGCTCGTTGTACGAGGGGATGAAATCCGTGATGCCCGGCAAATTCTCCTCCTCAAGCCTCTTCAGAAGTTTTCTGACAACCAGGTTCACCTCCTCCGAGATGACATCACCTGCCTTGATGATGAATGCCGAGTCGCCCGACGGAATATACTTCAGCTCCATCTCAGTCGTTTCCAGGGTGCCTTATAATGATGCCTTCGACCATAACCATAACCCAATCATTCAACTCAAAGGGGCCTTACGGTGATTCCCTCGTCCTTCAGCGCCTCCGCCAGCTTCCTGACAAACTCCACGGCAGTCTCATTGTCGCCGTGGATGCAGACGGTCTCGGCCTCAATAGGGATGAGCTTCCCGGAAAAAGTCTCCACCACCTTCTCCCTGATCATCCTGATGACCCTGTGGATCATCACCTCCGTATCATGCAGCACAGCTCCCTCAACGGATCGCGCGACGAGCGTGCCGTCGTCGTTATATGCCCTGTCGGCAAACACCTCCGAGGCGCAGGCGAGGCCCGCGTGCATGGCAGCCCTGATCAGCTGCGAGCCCGACTGTCCCACCAGCACCAGCGAGCTGTCGAGGCCCTTCACCGCCCTGACGATGTTCATCGACATGTCATAGTCGGTTGCGGCGGTGTTGTAGAGTGCGCCATGGGGCTTGACGTGCCTCATGCGTGCTCCCGCCGCTTCGGCCATCGCCCTGACAGCCCCCGCCTGGTAGAGTATCATCGCCCTCAGCTCTCCTGGGCTCATCGTCATGGGCTTACGCCCGAAATTCTCACGGTCGGGGTACCCCGGGTGCGCCCCGATGCTCACGCCGTGCCTTATGGCTGAGCGCAGAGTCCGCTCTATCGTCAGCGGATCGCCCGCATGAAACCCGCAGGCAATATTGACGGAGGAGATGAAGGGCATGATTGCCTCATCGTTGCCGGGCCCGTCTGTCAGGCTCGTCTCGCCGAGATCACAGTTTATGTCGATATTCATTTTCCTTCGGTTTCAGATTATACCAATTATATGCAGGATGCTCCTGATGCCAAGTCCCGTTGCAATGAGAACCACAATACCCCCGAGGATGTTCGGGAGGAGCCCGTTGACGCTGTCGCCCATTATCTTGCGGCTGTTCATCACCACGAGGAGGTAGACCGCTATCACCGGCAGCAGGATCCCGTTGGCGACCTGTGCAAAGAGGATCGCCTCGACAGGTTTGAATCCCAGCATCGCGAAGAGCACTCCTGCCAGCAGGATAAACATCCAGATCATCCGGAATCGCACAGAGCGAAGGTCACGTTTCCAGCCCATGATGCCGGCGGTGGCGTATGCGGCGGCCATCGGCGCGGTGATGGAGGAGGATATGCCTGCGGCGAAGAGGCCGATGCTGATGATGTACTTAGCCCATCGCCCCGCGAGAGGCTCAAGCTGACGTGCCATGTCGGTGCCCGAGGTGATTTCAGTGCCGGTACCTGCGAAGGCGGCGGAGGCTGTCACTATCACTGCCATGGATATCACCCCGCCGAGGATCATTGATACCGAGATATCCCACCTCGCTGCCGGGAGGTCGGAGGGGCTGTGCCACCGTTCCTGTACCGCCGAGGCATGGAGGAAGAGGTTATAGGGCACCACGGTGGTGCCGATGAGTCCCACGAGGGTCAAGACTGATCCCTGCGGGAGGGTGGGGATGAACATGCCCTTCAGCAGTGACGGCAGCTCTGGGGAGACGATTATTGCCGTGGTGAGGAAGGTGAGGCTCATGATTATCACCAGGGCTATGAGGACTCTCTCGATGAGCTTATAGCTGCCGGCGAGGAGCAGGAGGAAGGCTGTGGCGGCGACCATGGCCACCCAGAAGCGTAATGACGGCGTTTGGGATTGGGAGGTGAAGAGAGTTGCAGAGCCGGCGGGTGCCGGTGAACCGGCTGCTGCCCCTGCGGGTGCCACAGAACCGGCTGCTGCCCCGGCAGCAGAAAGTGTTCCGGCGCTGGCCTGGGTTTCCGTGCTGAAGAGTGCCTCGAGGCCTATTGAGGCGCCCAGCAGGTTGCCGGTCTGGAAGGCGGCGTTGCCAATTGTTATGGCGGATATGACGAGAATTGCTGTAATGAGGCGCGCGGCGGGTTTGCTGAAGTGTGCGCGCAGTGCCTCGCCCAGCCCGTTTCGCGAGATGATCCCCAGCCGTGCAGCCATCTCCTGGAGGATGATTGTCGCCAGTACCGAGAAGACCATCCCCCAGAGCAGGGCATAGCCGAACCGCGCTCCTGCCAGTGAGCAGGTGGTGATTGTTCCCGGGCCGATGAACGCTGCAGTAACGAGGGCCCCGGGGCCGATACGGAATGAGGGTTGCTTCTTTCCTGGACGCATTATGGCTGATCAATTGAAGAGTATAAATGTATTAAAAAAGGCAATAGGCAGCAGGCAATAGTGGCGGTTTGAGCCTTTGACGCAGGAGGAGAACCTCATGCCAGAGCAATGATAATAATTCTATAATCGAAAGTCCTTATCTTTATGCCTGTCATTATTTGAAACTGAAGATTAACCTGATCTGACAAACCGGCTACTATGAATATTAGAATATCAAGACCATTTGCGTTATTGCTGCTGGCCCTGCTTTGTATATCGCCTGCATCATTTTCGCAGTCGAGGGGTCTGAGGACCATCTCGGAGAAGGAGTTGAAATACAATCTTGACTTCCTCGGTTCGAGGCAGTTCAGGGGCAGGGAGACGCCCTCTCCCGAGCTGGATATCGCCACGCTGTTTCTTGGTAACCGGGCAGCCTGCGCCGGACTGAAGCCGATAATGGGAGACGGCTCATTCTACCAGTCTGTACCCGTCACCGTGACCTCGGTCTTTCAGCCGGGCACACACATAACCGTATCAGGAGGCGGCTCTGACAGGGTCTGGTATTTCGGGAAGGAGATGAGCGGCACCTTCTACCGCAGCGGCACATACCGGGGCGATATCGTCTTTGCCGGACTGGGTATAAGTGATCCGCAGGGCGGATGGGATGACCTCAGTGACCTTGACCTCAGGGGAAAGATCGTGGTCATACTTGATGCCCAGCGTCCCGGAACAGTGTTTCCGCTCGGCTTCACCATGACAGGCAGGCTGTTGTCACGGATAGCTGACATACGTGACAGGGGCGCCGCTGCCGTTCTCTCGATCGTTGATATGGATAGGGAGAAGCTGAAAGCGGAGGGACAGAACATTTTTGATTACATACCGACAGGCAGTCTGGAGACAATGTACGATTCGCAGAGGACGAACTTCGGCTCCCGGGCTGCGACGCAGGAAGCCGATGGGCCTTCAAGGCCGCCACTGCCCTTTGAAAGGGCGGAGATAAGCCATGACCTTGCTGCCGATATGCTTGGCATCACTAAAGATGACATAGCTGAGATGTTCACGAAAACGGAACAGGGGGTACAGGTGCCATCGTTTGAAGTACCCGGCATAAGCGTGAAGCTGGATGTTGAGGTAGAAACATACAAATCCGCGTCGCAGAACGTGGTGGCACAGGTTGAAGGATCTGACCCGGTGCTGAAGAATGAATACATCGTCATCAGCGGTCATCATGATGCACGCGGCATTGATGACGGAGGCATCATCGCAGGTGCAGATGACAACGGCAGTGCATGCGTTGCGCTGCTGGAGATAGGCAAAGCGCTGCTGGCGGAGAGGCCGAAGAGGTCGGTGATACTTGTATGGTTTACAGGTGAGGAGCAGGGAATGAACGGGTCACAGTATTTCGTGAATAACTGCCCCGTACCTGTTGAAAAGATCAGCGTATGCCTTAATATGGACATGATTGGGCGCAATGACCCTGACAGCCTTTACCTGGTGGGCTCCGACCTGCTCAGCTCGGAGCTGGATGCTTCAATCAACAGGGTGAACAAAAAGTCGGGGCTGAACTTCACGTTTGACTACCTCTATTCAAACCTGACCCATCCCCAGCATGTCTATTTCAGGAGCGACCAGTACCCGTTTGTCAGGTTCGGTATCCCCTCTGTCTGGTTCTTCTCGGGCTTCACTTATGACTATCATACGGTGAGGGATGTACCGGAACGTGTTGACTACAACAAGCTGTACAGGACAACAAAGCTTGTTTACCTGACGGCTTTTGACATCGGCAACATGAAGAGCCTTGTCAGGCTTGACGTCAATCCGGCCGTCACCTCACGCGGCAGCCATAACCTGAAAGAGAGAAGCCTGTTCAGCGGGCAGTAGCAGACGGCAGGGCGCCAGGCGAGGTTTGAATTCAGACTTCCGAATCGTTCGGCACACGCTTTAACCTGCAGGTGAGGACTATGAACGAGGTCACTGCCATTGCCAGGGTCTTTGACATCACCGTGGCATCCACCGGTGTCTCAGGCAGGCACTTGTCGGAGGTGGAGGAACAAGGAGAAGATCCACCTGATGTATTAAAGGGGATATACTCATGTCTCTTTCTTTTTTTGCCGTGAGTTGCGAGGTAGATGATGATGACGATGAATGGATAAAGTTGGCTCTTTTCAGTTGCATTTCAGATCAGATTTTGCTAAATTTGTATTCTGATTTCCAGTGGCTTGCCACCGAAGGCGGACATAGGTGATCTCAGCAGGGAGGAATGATGGAGACGGTGAAGAAAAAGGGTGGAAAACCTGAATGGATGGAGATCATATCAAGGTACAACAAGCCTGATAATCTAAGGAGCTGGTGGCAGATAATCAACTCTGTCGGAGCATATCTTCTTATGTGGGCCCTGATGATATGGTCACTGAATATCTCTTACTGGATCACCCTGGCACTGGCTATCCCGGCGGCAGGGTTCCTGGTAAGGACTTTCATAATCTTCCACGACTGCGGTCACGGATCATTCTTCCGGTCGAAACGGATGAACACAATCGTTGGTGTCATTACCGGGCTGCTTGTTTTCACTCCCTACCATCGCTGGCACCGCGACCATCACATCCATCATCAGACAGTGGGAAACCTCGAGAAGAGGGGTACGGGAGATGTGATGACCCTTACGGTGGAAGAGTACCGGAAGATGAGCAGGTGGCAGCGCTTTGGATACCGCCTCTACCGTCATCCGGTGTTTCTCCTTGGCATCGCACCGATGCTGCTGTTTGTAGTCCTGCATCGTCTCCCCAAAAAGTATATGTCGGTGAGGGAACATGTTTATGTTCAGCTTACCAACCTGGCACTTGTTATGATAGTGGCCCTCATGGTAATGACCATAGGGTGGAAGGCCTACCTGATGATACAGCTGCCGGTATTGTACATTGCGACGGTGCATGGCGTGTGGCTTTTTTATATACAGCATCAGTACAGGCATGTCAAATGGAGCGACGCGTCATCATGGGATTACAAGACGATGGCCTTGGACGGCAGCTCGTTCTTCAAGCTCCCGGCATTACTCAACTGGTTTACCGGGAACATAGGATATCATCATATTCATCACCTCAGCCCTCTCATCCCCAACTATAACCTGAAGAGGTGCAATGATGAGAATCCACTCTTCAATCAGGTCAAGCCGGTGACCTTCTGGTCGGCATTCGAGTCGCTGATGCTGAGGCTGTGGGATGAAAAGAGAGGAATGCTCATCAGTTTCAGGGAGATGCGTATGGCATGGACCAGGAAGGGTACTGCCGTTGCCCTGTAAGGGTTGCGGGTGTTTTTTTGAAGGTTGCTGATCATAGTTTCTGTTCCCTTGCCCATACAGCAAATGCGGTCTGACGCCGCAGTAAGAAGGTCTGCAGAAACTGTATGAAGAGTATGAGGACAAAGGGCTGGTCATCCCGGGATTTCCCAGTAACCAGTTTGCCAACCAGGAGCCTGGCGACGAGAAATCGATAACAGAAGGATGCCTGGTCAATTACGGCGTCACCTTTCCGATGTTCTCGAAGGTTGACGTAAACGGAGAGATGACTCACCCGGTCTTTGATTACCTGACAGGCGAACTGAGGAGCACTTTTGGCAGGAAGGTGAAATGGAATTTTACCAAATTCCTGGTTGACAGGAACGGTAAACCGGTGAAGAGGTTTTCACCGACGACAAAGCCTGAACAGCTTGCCGGCCGGCTGGCAGAAGGAGACCTGAAGGTTGATGACCTGATCAGGCTGAAGGAGACACTCGAGTCTATGATCAGATCCCTGTCTAAGTAGGATGTCTTCGGGTCAGCCAGATTATAGCTTTGATTCTCAACCATAAACGGTATTTGTGTAAGAAAATAGACCTGGCTAATTCATTCTATTGTATGTAATACCTATAGGCCATCATTATTGTGGTATTGAGCGCTAATTATCAATCTATTACGCCATTGCCTATCTGGTTAGTTTGTAGTCCCGTATTAAGAGTTCAGGTGATAGATTCAATCTTTTTGTGAGGTTACGAATCATTTCAACAGTCAACTTACGTTTCCGATTGAGAACTTCGGAAACCCTATTCCTCCCACCAATGACATCAGCAAGATCAACCTGTTTGAGCTGCATTTCCTCCATTCTTATCTTTATTGCTTCAATAGGATCTGGAGCCTCAATCTGGTAGTGTTTCCTTTCATATTCGTCAATTAATAATCCAAGAATATCTGCTTCGTCACTTTCGAGTGACCCGATCTGTGCATCAAAGATTTCCTCCAGTCTCTTAAGAGCTTTTTGGTAATCTATATCTGTTTTAATCAGTTTTATTTTCATAATTGTTCTTTTTAAATCGTGTTCGCATCAATCATCTCGTAATCAGCATGAGATCCAATAAATCTAATGAAGATCCATTGTTTCTCAAAGTTGAATTTTGCTACCAGCCTGTAGGAATTGCCTTTGATGTTAAAAACAATTCTGTTATCCTTTAAAATACTCGCATTTGCATAAGTCTTCTTAACATCATTGGGAGTTCTCCAGTCTGAATTCATGGCTGTGTCATACCATGTCTTTAAGTATTGTTCAGTATCAGAGTGTTTTTCCCAAAACTGTCTTGGAGTACTTTTAGCAAAAATTCTCTCCATACATAATAGTTACGTGGGCAAAGATATACAATAGTTCCCAAAACGGGAACAAAAAATGAATTTATTATGATAATGGATTTTAAGTAGTTGTTTTCATTATTTTCAGTTTAGGAGGTATGTTCAATATGCAATAGGTCAGGGCCAAAATGTCATCACCCATTTATGAATATTATGTGCACAATCTGTATTGCCAAAGCAATCCGAATACAAGTTAAAACATTGAAAGTAAGAAGTCAGGCAAAATCTCTGATTTAAGCCATACGAACAGGTAAATGGCTCAGGGAAGGGTATTTCATATTTATTTAAGATCCCGAATTTCTACTCCGCGGTCACTGCACTGTTATTCCCGAATTCGCTGCAGTCCTGTTCGCGGAATTAATGCACCATTATTCGGGAAAAAGACAGAAGCAGCCGGAGATGAAAGTCCGTTTTTTCTCCTACATGCTCTACCGTTCTGAAAAGAGAAACTCCAGTGGAATATTCAGCCTTTTGTTCCACGCTTTCCCGCTGTGGTATTCGCCGGGAAAATAGCGCGTCATCCAGTTCGTCTCATCATAATCCCGGGAGCGCATCAGGCTGTCGACTCTCCGCTGTATTGTCGGGTACATTGCATCAAGCGTCTGGTCGCCGCAGTCGAAGTAGATTTTGTGCCCCTCTTCAGGCTCCGGCAGGCACCGGCTGAGTTAGTCCAGGTACGCTGTCCGGCAACTTTGGTAATACCCGATATCAGAATTCCGGGAACCGGAGCCGGCGGCAGAGCTAAAAAAAGATTGTCACGCTGGTTGAAGGCTTAGTGCAAGCCTCCCGGCAAGGTTGGCTATATCATCCTTCCTGGCGATGTGTGTGATCCACTTTGCCGGGATGCCGTCATAGCCGTAGAGCAATCCTGCCAGCCCACCTGTGACGGCAGCGGTGGTGTCGGTGTCCCTGCCCAGGTTGACGGCACGCAGAACGGCCTCGCGATAGCTGCCGGTGGTGAGCAGGCACCAGACGGCTGCCTCGAGGGTATGAATTACATAACCGCTGCTGTGGATCTCCTCCTCCGGCAAGCGGGAGATGTCATGCTTCAGCAGACGGTCGAACACCACTATCTCGGGTGGATCGATGAGCAGCGCTGACAGGTGGCCGAAGACGACTTTCTGCAGATCCCTGTAGATTTCAGACTTATCCCGGCCCTCAAGGATCTGCCTTGCAAACTCGAGGTAATAGAAGCAGGATATGACTGAGCGGATATGCCTGTGAGTGACGGAAGAGACCTGCCTTGTCATCTCGAACCGTTCGGTTACCGGTCTGTCGGACAAGTAGAAGAGCAGTGGCAGGATTCTCATGAGCGAGCCGTTGCCGTTTGAAGCCTCGTCGTCGCTCCCCGCCCTGTCAGCCTGCATGCCCCTGGCAAGCCGTTCAATGGCTGTCCTGGTGGTGTTTCCGACATCGAATACCTCACCATGGGCTGTCCAGAGACCCTCGTGATACCACCTCACGAAACTACGTCCGATGGCATTGACATCAAATCCCTGTGTCAAAGCCTCGGCGAGGCAGAAGGTGAGGGAGCTGTCGTCCGACCAGGTGCCGGGAGGGAGATCATATGTGCCGAAGCCAGTCATTCCGGTCACTGGCTGGCGACTGATATCATCCCTGCTCTCAAACTCGACAGGGACGCCCAGCGCATCTCCGACGGCCACTCCGAAAAGTGCAGATTTTACTGCATATGCATAGTCATTTCCATGGCCGGCATATTCCGGTCTTAGTGTTCCTCCGTTCATCCAATCCTTATGTTCGTTCCCCCCTATAAAGGGTTCCTCGTGAGTTAAATTAACGGTTCAGGAAGGGGATTAGTATAAAAGGAGATCTGCGAAAGAAAGGATTAATCCGGGCAGAAGTGGAATCACCGAACCGGATTATCTCTATTCACGGGCCGAAAACCTATTCAATCCCTTAGTTGGGCAGCATGAGTATCCTACAGTACCCGTCCTGAGAGGGAACAGATTTTCGATCCCGCATCATTGCAGGCTGCTTCCGGGGTCAGAGCAGTATACAAATAACTATCTTTATGCCATTGAAACAGTTACATGGGCTTCTCAATCAAAGGACTTTTCTACCGCATTTTTATCGATCCGCTGATCGACGGGCTTCGAAGGCGTGTTGCTTCGATGTTGCCGTCCCGACCCTGGTGATGCATCAGTTTGAGCCGGAGACGGCAGTAAAAGAACTTGAGGAGATGCGTCGCCTGGCAAAAAGGATAATCATTGCCGACTATAACTGTCCCATGACCCAGGGACCTGCTGCATGGCTGGCATGGGGCATAGAGCGTGCAGCACGGAGCGACCATTACCGCAACTTCAGAAAGTACATGGCCCGGGGCAGACTGAGCAGGCTGGCAGAGGAAGAAGGACTGGCCATTGTGTCGCGTGAGAAGAGGGGAGAGGGTGTGTTCACTTTAACGCAGATGCTGTTAAGGGAAGATTTCCATAGGTTTCCACAATAATCATCCGGATAGTGCTGTTACTTCAATAGAAGATGCCGGGATTAAGAAGGGGAGAACTTTTGCAAATGATTTACATACCAAATAAAAATATCTTTACTGTTATGAAAAGAAATGCTCTTTTTCTCGCCGGGCTGCTTGCCCTGGTAACCCTTTTTTCCTGCTCAAAGGATGAGGACCCCGTGAACTCCTTTAAATTTAACGGGGAGAACTACCTGATAAATGATCTCTATCTTCTTGAGGAGATCTTCGATAAGGGAACTGCCTCTGAAATGCATGTCTTCCAGTTTATGTTCGGCAACATAAGCAACGGTGACACTACCGTCCTTGCTGTCGCTTTGCTTGATGATGACGTCAACACTCTCGGTGGCAACTATCCGTCGCTGGGCTTTTCCGAGGAGGCGCAGCGGAACGTCTATCCCTTTGGCTTGATTTTCCTCAGCGGCATCAGCCTTAATGGCGATTCCTACTACCTTACCGGTGATGGCGGCAGCGTTGATGCCAGGGTCCTGTCGAACGGACTCTACTCTGTAAAAATCAATAATCTGAGTGTTGGAACCTACTCCTCAACAGGTGACAACACCTCCTACCAGGAGAGAGGCACCGTCACGGGGTCATACGAGGGTGCAATCCATAAGGAAGTTGAGGTGTTAAGTTCAGATAAAAGTTCGGTGGCGAGTGCCAGGCTCAACTCGGAACTGCAGAAGATAAAATAGCACCTGATGCCACTGAAGTGCTCTCTGTGCTCTCTTCAGGTCAGACGCCGGCCTTGATCACGGCATCGAAATTCAACTTCACGAGGAAGATCATCGGACCGTTAGCGGTACCATGAACAGTAAACGTCAGAGCACCCTCGTTGAGGTGACCGGCTTTGGTGCTTTCACCACCATTATGCGTGCTACGGTTCCGGAGCTGTTGGAGAGGCAATGGACGATATCCTTTGGACTCTCCACAAGTCTGTCGCTGCTGACCGTTACGGTTTCGTCGCCCACCCGGACGTCAACCCATCCCTCAAGGATGTAAAAAAAGACATCCACGGGGGTGATGTGAGGTTTGAGAGTCTCCCCCGGGTTAAGGGTGATATGCATCACCTGCGCGTTGTCATGGTCGTATAATTTGCGCACGTCAACCCTGTGCGGCGTCTCGACAATACTCTGTTCTTTCCAGTCAACTATTTTCATTATTTCTCATTTTGCGGAAGGATCGCCCTTCCATAATCCCTTGTTCTGCCTTCGTGCCTTTGCTGCCAGTTCGGTGAATGTCTGCTGATGTTTCACGTTGGGCGGCACCGTCATCACCGTGGCATAACCGTTTCTTACCAGGTGGGCGTTGATAAAGGTACCGTCTTCAAGATACGCATAGGCAAGAGTTCGGCCGTAGCGGTCGTGCCGCGATATGTCGTACTCGAGTCTGACCTTCTTATCTTTTAACAATCGTTGCAGGTAAATGGTTGACTCTGTGCCGAAAAAAGCCTTTGGCCTGGTGCCGTTGTTGCGCGGCTCGGGTGCATTGATGCCTATCAGTCTCACCTTCATTCCCTTCACACTGCCATCGTCCACCCAAAAGGTGTCTCCGTCGACCACCCGGGATACGTCGTACCATATCTGGCCGGCGGTCCCGTCGCTGTTCCGGAGCCCCGACTCAGCGTCGTTACCCGTTCGGTACTCTGTTTCAGCTGCCTGGGCTGAGGCTGAGGCCGGAAGGACCAGGCAAAGTGCCATGAGAATTGTACGTAATGAGAGCATGATGGTTTTTCTGATCCAACGGGTGAAAATAGAGAATAATTGCATATCCTCAAAATGGTAGATCACCCGAAAAAAATGATTTTACTGTTATTATTGTTGTATATTTGAAATAATACGATAACGGATTCGTTTTTTGAAAAATTTGCCATATGAAAAAAGCTCTATCTCCACTTACGCTTACTGTAATTGTATTACTTACGGCGTTCTTCACTGACTGTTCAGTATTGAAGGACGATCCATGTGACGACACTACGATGCCGGAAATCAGTGCAGGCATAAAGGCAACTATTCATGTACTGGACAAGGACAGGAACCCGATTTCCAACCAGCAGGTAAATCTTCATCTTTATAAGAGACCCTGCGGTGCATCGGCCAAGGGAGATTTTGATTTCAGCGGTCCGACCAATGCACTGGGCATCCTGGAGACCACCGTTGCCTATTATAAACTCAGGAACACGGATGATGAAGTGTGGGTTGACGCATATGCTGTAAACCTCGGGAACGGCTCAGCAATGGCAAACTCGGAGTATGCAACTTACAAGTATGCTGACTTTATACCCGGCACTGTAAAAGAGGTTCATGTATATATCTACCGGGACTTTTAAATCTTGTTAAGCCTGCCTGCATTACAGGGCAGAGCATCCGGATAATCGTGACCGTCGTGACCGCCATGACTGGGGCAGAGTATCTGCGTGGCTGTCGCGGATCAGTCTTTACCAGGTGTAGCGGATACCAAGAGCGGTGCCCCAGCCCAGGCCGTTGACATCACCCGGGAAATCCCATATAGGCCGGGCGTCAAGGCGGGAGTGGTTTAAATAATAACTGCTGAAGAGCGCCAATGTGTGAGAAAAACTGCTGATATTGCAGAAGCCATACTGAGGTTGCCCGCAGCCGGCCAGCCGGCTGCGGGCAACCTCAGGACGCGGGACATATGGCAGATGGCCGCAGCCGGCAGGTTATCAGCCAGATGAGCGCAGGAGCCAGGTGGCAGAAAACTGTCAGGAAGCCCGATAAACGGAGAGACACCCATGATAAAAGGATTATACACCTCTATTACAAAACCGGTAATATCCATGATCCTGAAGATGATTTCGTGGATTGGCCGGAAACTCTCTCCGG
Organism: Bacteroidales bacterium; assembly: GCA_011620595.1. Lineage (GTDB taxonomy): Bacteria > Bacteroidota > Bacteroidia > Bacteroidales > VadinHA17 > SR-FBR-E99. The sequence continues at coordinate 34,934 of WOYX01000003.1, forward strand.
GGTCATACGGAAGCTATCACAGGGAATCATTGATTCATGACGGACTGGAACGCACTTTCATTCTGTATGTCCCGTCTTCATACGACGGATCTGTTCCCATGCCGCTGGTAATTGCCCTCCATGGCAGGGGAGTGGATGGAGAGGGTATGATAGTGGTCACGCGCAAGGGTTTTGACAGGCTGGCTGAACGGGATGGATTTCTGGTGGCTTACCCCGACGGAATAGAGCTTGCCTGGAACGACGGCAGGAGGGATCAGGAGGCTGACGACCGTGCTCACAGGGAGAATATCGACGATGTGGGCTTTCTCGAAGCGCTGACAGATATGATTGTAAGAGATTACAATGCAGACCCATCCCGTGTTTATGTCACAGGCATATCCAACGGTGCGATCCTGTCATACCGCCTGGCATGCGAGTTATCTCACAGGATTGCAGCGATAGCTCCCGTCGACGGAAATATTCCACTGCTATTTATCGACGACTGCATGCCTTCCAGGCATATCCCGGTGCTGGCCATCAACAATGTGGATGACCCCGTGGTGCCGTTTGAAGGAGGCGAGATTTACGGGCACTTCGGCAAAGAGATGCTGGGGAGGGTGTTGTCAGTGGATCAGTCCATAGAGTACTGGGTGAAAAAGAACGGCTGTTCACCCGTGCCTGTTATCACTGAAGAGCCCGACAGGGATCCTGGCGATGGAACGAGAGTGACCAGGAAAGAATATGTTAACGGAGATGACGGCACAGAAGTGATCCTTTACGTTGTGGATGGTGGGGGCCACACCTGGCCGGGCGGACTGCAGTACCTGCCTTCCAGGGTTATCGGAAAGACCAGCAGGGATATCGACGCCAGCGAAGTAATCTGGTCGTTCTTCAGGAGACAGAGGTTGTAACCGGGAGAAGACCCGGGAAGTGCAGACCTCCGGCCATCTCCTGCTCCACATCACAGCAGAGGTGATCAATCAGCTCATCAGACAGGTGCGGGAAGATGATATTTTCCTTCCTGACATCCCTGGCGATCCGGTCAATATTATGCAGGCTGGTTGCTTCGCTTCCCGACACATGTATCGGGATTAATGCTCGCCCCCTGTTGCCTGCTGCCTGACAGGACTGCCAACTGCCGTCCCGACACTCCCGATTATCGGGACAGGTTCGTGTACCGGATTGATCCCCCTCCTCCGTCGGCGGCTCAAACTGCCCACTGAGGACTGATGACTGCCGACTGAGCACTGAGGGCTGCCGACTGAGCACTGATGACTGATGACTGAGGACTGCCGACTGCCGACTGATGACTGCCGACTTATTAAGAGGCCAGGTGTGGATCGACCTTTTTCCTGAGGAGCTCGACCAGCTCGGGCTCCATATAATAGAAGAAATCAGGTATATCGAGGACGATAAGCTTCTTGCTCAGATCTATGTCGGGAAACTTCTCAGTGATGAACGCCCGGTGCATGTTCTCCATAACAAAGACCATGTCAGCCCAGTTCAAAAGCTCAGCAGTGACCTGGTTGGGGGCAGTGGGGGCGATGCCGGCGGACTTTACCCTGTACACAGGGTTTGCACCGTAGACGGTCTCGGCCGTGCAGCTTCGCATCCTGTTTACCGTGCAGACGAAGAGGAGATTCATTTGATATTTCTGTGGCCTAAACTGTAAATATAGGAAATCTGAAGCCTCGAGGGTTAGAATCTGCCTATGAATTCGATGGTGAACTTGTCAGTGTGGATGGGGAGGAGACTTTTGAAGTAATTTTCATAGTTCAGCCTTATCTCTGAATAGAACTGTTTTGCTTCAAAACCGAGGTTGAGGCCGCAGGTGAAGCGGCTCGCCCCTATATCGTCCCTGAATACTGCGTCGCCGATGAAGTCTATTCTCGCTACCGGAGTAACCATCTTTACCATCCGGTTTACAGGCATGAAATTGTAGTATGAATGAAGATATATGCCGTCATCATTCTGCCTGGCTGACAGGGTGTCGGTCCATTGCCTTACAATATATTCCGATTCGATAAAGAAATTCCCGTTGTTGTACCTAAGCTCTCCGCCATACATTGAGAGATTGTGCTCGATGGCACCCTCGCCGTAGTAAAAATTGGTTGCGGCTCTCACACCATCATCCTTTCCGGCGGCGAGACGTGCGGCAAAATTAGGCTTCTCAATCCACTGCGGGTTGTTGTTGCCCGTGCCGTTCACCGCCCCGGCCACCACGGAGACGGGGATCCGCCCGCGGAATATATACTCGGCGTAGAACCCTATGTCACGCATTCCCTCGTTGATGTATTTTGCCAGGAATGAGCGGTTGGCAAAGATATTGTCTGCCGGGCTCCGCATGTAGTCGCTGCTGAAGGGTATCTTGCGCTGTCCCAGGTAGAAGTTCAGGTCGGTGACAGGGGAGAACCGGACATAGGCATCGAGCATCTTCATCTGGCCTTCGTCGGAGAGATCGATCTCGAGCTTGTAGGTCATGTAACTGTTGATCTTGCCCCGGACGCTGAAGCGGGCGTTGCGCACCTCGAAACGCATCAGGGAGTTGTCAAGGTCGAACTCAACCTTCGTCTTCAGGATGCCGGATATCTCCGGAGCAAATTCCGGCATGGTTTTGGTGGTATCCTGCGCCTGTGCTGAGCTACCTGCAAACGAAACCAGCAGGAAGAGGGTCAGTACGCTTGCGTTGACTCCTGAAACTAATGTTGATAAAGCAGGTCTAACCATTCTCCCAGTACCTTTCAGCCTTCTTTCATTTTTCGCCTCAGAAGTTGCGCATTAACGGCGACAATCACCGTGCTTATGCTCATAAATATGGCCCCTATTGCAGGACTGATAATTATGCCTGCGCTGAACAGGACTCCGGCAGCCAATGGTATGGCCACCACGTTATATCCTGTTGCCCAGATAAAGTTCTGTATCATCTTCGTATAGGTGGCTTTGCCGAAAACAACCAGCGAAGCAATGTCCTGAGGGTTACTGTTAACCAGGATAATATCCGCTGTCTCTGCCGCTATGTCTGTTCCTGATCCTATTGCAATTCCAACATCTGCTGCTGCCAGCGCCGGGGCATCATTGACGCCGTCGCCGGTCATGGCTACAAATTCACCCTTCTTTTGTAACTCCTTCACCATTTTCAGTTTACCGTCCGGCAGGATGCCTGCATACCATCCATCCAAACCAAGTTCATCGCTCACGCTTCTGGCCACTTTCTCATTGTCGCCGGTCATCATAAAAAGTTTTAGTCCATGCTTTTTCAGCATTTTCACTGCTTCATATGATTCTTTACGGATTTCATCCGACATCGCTATAAAACCTGCCAGTTTATCATCAACCATAACGAAGACAACCGTTTCAGCTTCATTGGTGACTGCTTCGGAGGGGATATCAATATTCTTTTCTGCCAGAAACCCCGGGCTGACGACCTTTACTTTTTTATCATCAACATCTGCTTCGATGCCTTTTCCGGTGATGGCATTAAAATTCTCAGCTTCCGGAATTTCAATTTTTTCGTCTTTTATCTTTTGCATTATGCCCATGGCCAGGGGATGTTCCGATTTTCCCTCGAGTGCCCCGGCGAGGCGTAATATCTGAGTGTTTTTGAATGATTCAACAAATGAACCGTACCGTGTAACTCCAAAATTTCCCCTGGTCAGAGTGCCTGTTTTATCAAAGATCATTACCGAAACTTTCCGTGAATTTTCAAACGCGGTACGGTTGCGGATGAGTAGTCCGTGCTGCGCTGCCACCGAAGTGGAAATAGCCGCCACCAGTGGCACTGCCAGGCCCAGTGCATGAGGGCAGGTGATGACCATGACCGTTGCCATTCGCTCCAGGGCAAAAACAAAAGGTTTACCCACCAGTAACCATGCAGCAAGTGTCCCGAATCCGACTGAGAGGGCAATGACAGTGAGCCAGAAAGCAATGCGGTCAGCCAGGTTCTGGGTTTTTGATTTCTTGTCCTGTGCATCGCGCACCATGTTGATTACCTTGCTTAGATAAGCATCTTCTCCCACCTGCATGACGCTGACTGTCAGTGAGCCGTTACCGTTGAGAGACCCTCCTGTCACTCTGTCGTCTTTGCCTTTCGCTACTGGTTTTGACTCCCCGGTGATCATTGACTCATTAACGTTGCTTTCTCCCTCGACCACCACACCGTCGACAGGTATTTTCTCACCGGGACGTACCAAGACCAGATCATCTTTTTTCAGCTGATCAACCTTTACATCTTCGGTACCACCACTCTTAACCAGGTGGGCTTCGTCGGGCATCATCTCTACCAGCATCTGAAGTGATCTGGAGGCTCCCAGTATGGACTTCATTTCGATCCAGTGCCCGAGCAGCATTATATCTATCAGTGTGGCCAGCTCCCAGAAAAAGGTGCTTCCCTTTACTCCGAAAGTGGTGGCTGAACTGTACCCCCATGCCACGGTGATGGCCACAGCTATCAGCGTCATCATCCCCGGCTGTTTTTTCTTTATCTCATCAGCCAGTCCGGTCAGGAAAGGCCATCCTCCGTAGAAAAAGACTACCGTTGATAGGGCAAAGAGTATATATTTGTCAGCATCACCCAGAAGAGTGAACCGGAAACCCAGCAGATTCTGGATCATTGGAGAGAGGATCAATATGGGAAGAGTGAAAATCAGGGAAAGCCAGAAGCGTCTCCTGAAATCCTTTATCATCATAGCATGATGGCCGTTATGGTCTTTTGATCCATTACTATGGACATCATGAGAAGTGCTTTTAAGTTTACCGTGATTGTGTCCGGCAGGGTGTTCATGCCCTTCAGCACGCTCATGTCCGGGTCTGTGATCATGCATGCCGGCATGTTCATGGTTATTATTCACCTTGTCCATAGTGATGTCATTCTGTTCCGGGCAGGACAAAACAAAATCCTCTCCGGAGTATTTTGAACTTTATTACACTCTGAATCAGAAATAAGACAAGTGCAAGCAAAGGCTATTGCAAGTCACTCTTGCGTTTGTCAAATTCATCCTTGTCAATCTCGCCTTTTGCATACCGCTCCTTCAGAATGTCAAGGGCAGATTTGCTTTCGGGCGGCTTAAGGCTGCGGTTCTGGCTTGTAATCCTGACTACAATCCAGACTATTGCCACAATAAGAAGGAAACTGATTATCCAGCCCCATCCCATTCCCCATGCAGGCCATCCTGGTCCGTCCATCATAATAAACCTCCGATCATTATTAGACAATTATTAAATCTTCTTCCTTTCGATGGAAGATATTTTGCACGCCTTTTTAATAACAACAAGTGAAAAGTGATATTGTTAGACGCTCGAAGCCACAAGTTACATAATTTTCAGGTATTTTGGCAGTCAGAATCTTATGTCCCACGTCAGGCTCCCTGGACTTTGGAGTCGAAGCGGAAGCTGCCTGCCAAATGACATATCCCGCAGAAATATGATTATTTTGTTCTTTTTTTTCGTATTTTGTTTGATCGGCCACTGAAAACGAAAATCATCATGACAGAAAATGAGAAACTTGACAGGATAGCCATCAGCGTCCGTTCACACCGCCTGTTGCGCGTACTGCTCCGCGAGAACCCCATGCTCGAGACCATCATGAGGGAGTCGAAGAACGAGATCGAAGCACAGATAGGGGTCAAAAACTGGATACATTCGGAATACAGCAGCCGCAAGGATGCCTTCCGGTTCCAGACTGACAAGGTCACCAGGCGCGAAAACTTTGAGAAGCTCTCCTGGAATGACTATGCCATAATAAGGATACTGGACTACATTGATCATGCCGGTATAGAGTATCCTGACCCCAACCTGCGAGGCGAGATTGCCGTGAGCAACCCCATCAGGTTCATATGGCTTGCCGTGATCAAGGGCACAGGTGGCGCCAAGCCTGAGTTCTTTATTGACATGATACAGCTCTTCAGGCAGCTGAGGGGCGAGAGCAACCAGGTGATCCCCGACAGGGATACAGTTGAAAAATGGATGGAGATGTACCCGTCGGGAGTCGATCCGCGCATCGTGGAGCTGCGCAAGGAGAACAGGGATAGGATCATCAACCTGCTGATAGACAAGATCGATGCAGGCCAGATCAAAGATGAGAAATATTCATTTCCTGAAGGCATTTCCCGCGATGAGAAGCTGAAGCTGATGAATGAGTGGTGGAACAACTACAAGTTCCATCTCCATTTTGCAGTGCGGTCGCCGGACCTTCTCAATGAGATGCTGGGTCACTCGCTTGACCCTGACACCATGAAGATACTCTATGATGCCGAGAAGGCAGGGATACCTTTCTTCGTGAACCCCTATTACCTCTCGCTGCTGCATGTGCGTGTTCCCTATTTCGCCATCGGCGCCGACCTGGCCATCAGGCATTACATCGTCTACAGCCGCCAGCTGGTTGATGAGTTCGGGCATATCGTCGCATGGGAGAAGGAGGATAAGGTGGTGCCGGGTGAGCCCAATGCTGCAGGGTGGCTCCTTCCTTCGCACAATAACATCCACAGGCGGTACCCGGAGGTGGCCATACTCATCCCTGACACCATGGGGAGGGCATGTGGCGGGCTATGCTCCCCCTGTCAGCGCATGTACGATTTCCAGAGCGGTCACCTCAACTTCGACCTTGATAAGCTCAAGCCCACGGAGAGCTGGTGGGAGAAACAGAAGAAGCTGCTGCAATATTTTGAGGATGACACTCAGCTGAGGGATATCCTCATCACCGGCGGCGATGCCCTGATGAGCTCCGACAGGAGCCTGAAGGTGCTGCTTGATGCGGTCTACGAGATGGCGAGCAACAAGCGTGAGAAGAACAGGCAGAGGCCTGACGGTGAAAAGTATGCCGAGATACAGAGGGTAAGACTCGGGACGAGGATGCTGACCTACCTGCCACAGCGGATAACACCCGAGCTGGTTCAGATACTGGGTGATTTCAAAAAGAAGGGCAGGGAGATAGGCATTTCGCAGTTTCTCATACAGACCCACGTGGAGTCGCCCATGGAGGTCACCCCGGAGTCGAGCAGGGCAGCGCACCTGCTCACCGGTGCCGGATGGCTCATCACCAACCAGCTGGTATTCACCACGGCTGCATCACGCAGGGGCCATACCGCCAAGCTGAGGAAGGTGATGAATGATGTTGGCATACTGCCTTACTATACCTTCACGGTCAAGGGTTACATGGAGAACAACTTCAATTTCGCACCCAATGCCAGGGTAGTACAGGAGCAGCTTGAGGAGAAGATCATCGGCAGGATCGACAGTGAACATTACGAGACTGTGAGGCAGTTTGCAGACAATGCGGAGAACATAGTTGAGAATATTGATGCCCTGCGCCGCTCTGCCGACCTTCCCTTCCTGGGTACCGACCGTAACGTGCTTAACCTGCCGGGCGTGGGCAAGAGTCTCACATTCAGGGTAGTGGGCATCACCAGGTATGGCAGGAGGATACTGCAGTTCGACCATGACATCACACGGACGCACAGTCCTATCATCAACAAGATGGGTAAGATGATCATAATCGAGTCGAAATCAATATACGAATACCTCCGGCAGCTCGAGGAGCTGGGTGAGGATACGGCGCAGTACGAGGGACTCTTCGGCTACAGCATCGGCCAGACCGAGCCGCGTGTGCCGATCTATGAATATCCGGAGTATAGCTTCACCGTGACGAAGGAGATGAGCAACCTGGAGGTTTAGGTTGCGTTAGACATGCACCGGGGCCACGGACGGTACTCCGCTGGCTTACGCTTCTGATTACGCTTGAGTTAACGATCAGAAAGCGGTTATTTGCTGCTGGATTTTATGCCGTCTTCCTTGCAGAGGGTCTTGAGGAGGCGCTTTGCCGACATGATTGAAGTTGGCAGTCCGCCGCCCGGCTCTACCACTTTACCCTTTAACCTTTACCCTTTACCCTTTACCCTTTAACCTTTACCCTTTACCCTTTACCCTTTAACCTTTACCCTTTAACCTTTACCCTTTAACCTTTACCCTTCGCCTAAGGTACTATCCCCGTCTGAACTTCCTTGTGCCCGATCTAGGGCGTGAGGGACGGTGAGCGGAGGTGTCTGCGTGGCTGCCGGCAATGAAGTCGGGCAGGGGTGCCCTGAAGACCTGGTATCCTATCAGTTTTTCAATGCGCTGCAGTTTGTACATCTCGGCATTTGTGACGAGGGTGATAGCCACGCCTGTGGTCTCTGCCCGGGCGGTGCGGCCCACGCGGTGAACGTAATCCTCCGCGTCTGACGGCACGTCGTAGTTAACCACCAGGTTGATATCCTTGATGTCTATGCCGCGGCTCAGGACGTCGGTAGCCACCAGCACGCGGGTGCGCCGCGAGCGGAACCGCAGCAGCGTCTCCTCACGCTGTTTCTGTTCGAGGTCGGACGATATGCCCTCAACGACAAAGTCGCGCGATCTCAGTCCGCGTACAATCTCGTGCACCTTCTTCTTGGTTGAGCTGAATATGAGTATGCTGTGGTATTCGGGCTTGTCGGCTATCAGGCTGTTCAGCAGCGGCAGCTTCTGGTTCTCCTCCAGCAGATAGACGGCCTGCAGCACTCCTTCAGCCGGCTTCGACATCTCCAGGGCTATCTCGACCGGGTTTTTCATGATCTGCTTTGAGAGCAACCGTATCCGGGGAGGCATTGTGGCGCTGAACATGAGTGTCTGACGCTTTTTCGGAACGTATGAGATGATTCGTATTATATCGTCATAAAAGCCGATGTCAAGCATGCGGTCTGCCTCATCGAGCACCAGTACCTCTATCTCGTTGAACTTTACATAACCCAGGTTGAGGTGTGATATCAGCCTGCCGGGGGTGGCCACGATGATGTCGGCCCCCTTTGAGAGCGCCTCCCGCTCCTGGTCCCAGGCACTGCCCTCGCCGCCACCGTAGACGGCCAGGGAGGTGATGTTCAGTGTATAGGCGAGACCCTGTACCTGCTGGTCTATCTGCAGGGCCAGCTCACGGGTCGGGACAAGTATCAGGGTATGGGTATGGGAGGGACGTTTGTACGCAATCTCATTCATCACCGGCAGGAGGTATGCGGCGGTCTTGCCCGTGCCTGTCTGGGCGCAGGCTATCAGGTCGTTGCCCTCCATGATTACAGGTATGGCCTTCTCCTGTATGGGGGTGGTCTCCCTGAAACCCATGTAATCAATGGCATCAAGTATGTCGGGATCTAGGTCGAGCTCGTCGAAAGTCATTTTTCAGAAAATATTGGTGTAATGCCAGCGGCCCGACAAAAGTAATAAAAAAAGGAGCGCAGAGTTTAATTTCACTGCGCTCCTGGGGATATATGGTGCTCCGTGAGCTATGTGCCTTTATCTGCGCCTGGCAGGTGCGGTTGTCTCTGAGCTGCTGCTGCTTCTCGCGGGTGTGCTGCTGACGCTGCTGCTGCTCTTTTCGACAGGTGCGCTGTAGCTGCTCCTGGTGTCGCTGCTGGTTCTTGCCGGAGCGCTGCTGACGCTGCTTGAGGTGTTCCTTGCGGGTGTGCTGCTGACGCTGCTTGAGGTGTTCCTTGCGGGTGCGCTGCTGACGTTGCTCGAGGTGTTCCTTGCGGGTGCGCTGCTGACGCTGCTTGAGGTGTTCCTTGCGGGTGCGCTTATGACGCTGCTTGAGGTGTTCCTTGCGGGTGCACTGCTGATGCTGCTCGAGCTGCTCCTCGAAGGGGCTGTAGAAGCTTCCCTGCGGGTGACCTCTGCCCTGTCAGGTGCAGAGGGTCTGGTCGCTGTCGTGCTCTTTACTTCAGCCAGATCCCTCCGGTCTGTAGCTGCAGCCTGACCGGTGACGCTCTCGCGGCTTCTGCTGACTGCCTCGCGGCTTCTGCTGACTGCATCCGGATTCCTGCGGTCACTGCTGACGGCTTCGGGATTCCTGCGGTCGCTGCTGACAGTCGACTGCGTCTGAACCCTGGCTGACTGATCAGCGGCGCTCCTTCTGCTGTCTCCGGAGGTAACTGCACTGCGACTGTCGCGGCTGGCGGATACCTTCCTGTAGAGTTCCTCACCATCTCTCCTGGATTCAGGCCGGGTATAAGTCTGCTTGTAGTGACCCTCTGTTTTCCTCCGTTCAACATTATGTGAATAGTAGCGCACGCGCGGGTAGTAGAAGTCGTTGTAATAGTGATGCACTGGGTGGTTCCAGTGATGGTACCAGGTGTAGTAGTGGGGGTACCAGTTGTAATGGTATCCGTAGTAGTGGTGCCAGTACCAGGGGCTCCAGGGCTCCCAGTAGGCAGGCCAGTATCCCCAGTACCATCCTGAGTGCCAGGCCACGTAGTTGGGCCTGAACATCCAGTCGAGCACCGGCCACGAGAGATCGTAGTAGTATACGTTGTCGACGTAGATCACATCGTCATAGTAGAGAGGATCACCGTTGTATCCGGGATTGGGTCTGTTGCCCTTCGGTTCTATCACGTAGTTGCGGCCATAGAGCAGCTCGTCGCCGATAAGCTGTATGCGTACCTTGTTCTTGTTCTTGCGCTCGACGATAAAGACAGCCACATCCTGGAAGTCGTTCCTTCCAAGTACCGCCCTTAATACTATGGTGTGTATCTTTCCGTCCACATAGTCGGTGACCGTTATGTAGTCGATGAAATTATCCCCGTTGAGGTCAAGGTTGTTGATCCGGGAGTCCCTGTCATTGAGGTTCCTTTCGAACTCCTCAAGGGTCTTCGACTCCTGGAAGAGATTCATCACGGCGAAGAGGTTCATGTTGTCACCCGGGAGACCCAGGTACTCCTCAGGCCAGTCCTGTCCACGGACTATCGTCCCTGCTGCTACCAGGACTGCGAGGATCGATGTGATAATTAACTTTTTCATCTCTTTAATTTTATCTGAAGAATTGGCTCTTCACAGTTAACAAAGCAAAGGGCGTGCCAAACTGCCTTATGTGCCCATAAGTTGGTTATTTGAGCATGTTTTTGATAAGATGTATGATATATTTTGATTCAGGGTTTGAAATTGCACTGGTCAGGGTCCAGGGAGCAAGGTACAGAGTGTTGCCGGGCATGCTTGTTTTTCGTATCTTGCAGAGGTTAAAATATTGAGATATGAAAGCAAGAGCTATAATATTGGTTATGATCATCCTGGTGGCAGCAAACCAGGCAGAAGGGCAGAAGAGGGAAAAACTGATGACGGTCACAGGTACCGTTACCGATACCGAGATGTATCCGGTGGCCGGTGCCCTGATAGTGATTGATCTTCAGGACTCGGGTACCAAAACACGTAAAAACGGAACCTATAAAATAAAGGTCAGACCAGATGTCAGGAGTGTAGGGGTCTATACATCCAACATGGGGTCGGCAGTGACAGTGTTTGAGGGTCAGCAGAAAATCGATTTTGTACTTGACGGCACGGAAGCAATGGTGAATTTCGCTCCGGTGGTTCGTGAAGGCGATACGAAGGTCGACATTGGATACGGCACGGCTAAGAAAAAGGACGTCAACACTGATGTTGGTTATATAGACGGCCAGACTGTTGACAACGCATCCTACTCGAACATATATGATATGATCCAGGGCAAGGTGCCGGGAGTGGATGTTGTTGGCAATACAATCACAATCAGAGGAATAGGATCACTTAATCTCAGTTCCGATCCCCTATTTGTCGTTGATGGCGTTGTCGTTAGCTCAATAGATAACATCAGCCCCCGCGAAGTCAAGTCGATATCAGTGCTCAAAGGCTCCAGTGCTGCCATCTACGGAACCAGGGGTGCCAACGGCGTCATCCTCATTACCCTGATAGGATCCGGGAGGTAGACAGGCCTCACACCTTAACCGGTCTGATGATCGCTGCAAGCCGGAGTGAGATGAATGACAATCTCTCGAAACCGTTTGCTCCGGACACAAAGTGCTGTACCTTCAATCCCCGGATTCCCAATTATATGACCGGGGTCATACTCTCCGACACCGACCCCGCCCTGGAGGAGGGCATGAGAAGGATCAGAGCAAGGATCGGGTCGGGTGAGGGCATTTTCCCCAACGGGGTATATCCGACACGCCGCTACCGAGCCAGAGAAGCAAGTATTACTAAACTATAAAGAGAAAGCGCAGGGTGTTATTCACTGCGCTTTCTCTTTATAATCTGTGCTCTGCCTGCTGCCTGGCCCCGGTGCTCCGGAGCAGAGGCGGCCTGAGCTCCTTGCCTTTATCTTCTCGATGATCGGCTGCTGCTTTCAGAGCTCTTTGAGCTTTTGGAACTGCTGCTCTTTGAAGAGGTTCCGCTGCTGCGGCTGTTGCCACTGCTCCTCGAGACTGAGCCGCTGCTGCGACTGCTGCTGCCACTGCTCCTTGAGACTGATCCGCTGCTTCTTCCCTGGCTGCTGCTGCGTGAGGAGACACTGCTGCCTTTTGAGGAGACACTGCTGCGACTCTGTGACCTGGCAGCAGGAGCCGATGAACTCCGGGATGCGGAGGGAGTCGACTTCTGACTTGCCGACTGTCTTGAGGATTGCGACCTTGCGGCTGTCGACTGTGACCTGCTCACCGGGGCCTGTGATCTCTGCACTGAGCTCTGCGACCTGGGTGCGGATGACTGCGACCTGCTCACCGATGACTGCGACCTCTGTGTTGAACTCTGTGACCTTGCGGTTGTGGACTGTGACCTCTGTGTTGTTGTGCTCCCTGATGTGGCAGTTGTGCCAGATCTCTGCGATGAGGTTGCAGGAGCGCTCCTGACTGCCGAAGATGATGACCTGCGGTTCAGATCTCCGCTCTGCGAGGCGGCAGACCCGGAAGTGCTTCTGTTCTGCACTGCCGTGGATGACCTGCGGTTCGCGTCACCGCTCTGGGGTGCTCCTGCCTTGGTGGTACTCCTGCTCTGTACTGCAGAAGATGACCTGCGGGATTCGCCGCTCTGTGCTGCATTTGTGCTGCCGGAGCTGCGCGAGCTTGTGGCAGATGAGCTTCTCCTCTGGCTCTCGGATGATGCTGCCGGACGGGCAGTGCTGCTTCGCGATCCGTGGGTGCTGGCGTAGAGAGCCTCGCCTTCACGCCTCATCTCGGGATGAGAGTAGGTCTTCTTGTAGTGCCCTTCGGTGATACGTCGTGAGACGTTGGGAGAGTATGCCCTTACACTCTTGTAGTAATAGTCGTTGTAGCGATGGTACCTCGGATGGTCCCAGTAGCGGTAGTGTGCGTAGTAGTGAGGGTACCAGTGCGAGTGATATCCGTAGTAGAAGTGCCAGTAGTAGGGTCTCCAGGGCCTCCAGTAGACCGGGTAGTAACCCCAGTACCACGATGAGCGCCAGCTGACGTAGTAAGGATTGTATATGAACCTGATCACCGGCCAGGCAGCGACTTCATAATATGTGGTAGTTACCACGGTGACATTGTCTCTGTAAACCGTCCTGCCTTTGTAGCCGGGATTAGGTGTCTCTGCATATATGGGTTCCACGATGTAGTTTCTTCCGTAAAGCGCCTCATCGCCGATGAGCTGTATCTGCACCGACCCGTTACGGAACTTCTCCACGGTGAAGACTGCCACATCCTGGTATTCGTTGCGGTCGAGAGCTGCACGCAGCACTATGTTGTGAACATTGCCGTCGACATAGTCGGAGACGGTCAGGTAATCAACCATGTTGTCACCGTTAAGGTCGAGGTTGTTGATCCGGGAGTTCTCGTCGTTGAGGTTCCTCTCGAAAGCTTCGAGGGTCTCAGACTCCTGGAAAAGCTTCATCACTGCGTAGAGATTCAGATTGTCACCCGGGAGACCCAGGTATTCCTCCGGATAGTCCTGTGCCCTGACTGTCGTCGCTGAGGCTATCAGGATTGCGAGGATCGATGTGTAGATTAAATTTTTCATCTCTTTAAACTTTTTGGAAGAACTGTCTCTTCGGTTAATGAAATTCAAACATTATGCCAAAGATTCTTTTAAAGGCAATAGAGGGGCAAGCGTTAATAAATGACCCGGTGGGTCATTTTAACGAAGCAGCCAGCCTGCAGGGAGGGCAGTAAACAGTAGTGTCATGGTTTTTTTCTATTCATAAACAACGATACTGAATTCATAAAAGTATTGTAGTCTAATGGGAATATCAGATATCCATATGCCGCAGGCATTATGGTATTGAAGCGCAGCTTGGCATCCACAAACCCCATATGCCGTAGAGCCTGCCCCGATAGCTGTATGGCGTATCGGGGCATTATAGTATTGTAGAGCGGAACGAGGAAAGTTTGATTTTCAGAAAATCTTCAGGAAGGCTGAAAACATGACTACAAATCCCTTCGGCCCGGGGTAGAGGGGGTCAGAATACATCGGCATAACATAACTGATATCCGCCTCCAGCGACATGAAAGGCAGATTAAATGATACCGGCACCCCGAATTCCATCTCTATCAGGTCGAATTTTTCTGAATAGACGGTAGTGGTAGTCGGGATTTCAGTAGAGGTAGTTGTTGTGGTTGTCGTGGTGCCTGATCCGGTTGATCCCTGACCCTGTCCCGAGCCGGGTCCCTGTCCCATGCCGGATCCTGATGTGACCGGAACGCTGACGGGTGTGACAAGAGTCCGGGTCGTGGTTATAAGTTCCGTCCCCTCCATAATGCCGGCCGTGGTCAGGTCGCCGAACAGAAGATTGGCATATGGCCCGAATGAGAAGGTGGCTTTTCCCCTGAAGAAGGACGGTGTCTCGAAATACCTTGAGTTTTTTACCTGGAAATAAGCAGGCGGTTCTCTCATCACGAAAGCGCCGTATGATAATTCTGTGTAGAGTATCCTCCAGTCGATACCCAGTGAAAGGTCGGCATAGTTGAAATTGCTGAAGAGAGTGTCGGTTAGTTCAGGTTTGACCATATACCTGGACAGACCTGCGGAGATGTCAAACCATGAATTGAAATCATGACTGTAGGCCATGGAGGCGCTGTAGAAGGAGGGAGCCGATTGCTCAAGTCCCGGCAGATAGAAGGCTGCGCCCGTCAGGCTCAGCTCACCACCGATAAGATATGAAAGTGCTCCGTACCCGAAAGGCAGGTCACGTGAGATGGTTGAACCGAGATATATCATGTTGCTGCCGTAACCCGTGCCGGTATAAAGGGAATGAATATCCTTTTTCGTTGAAGCCTGTGCAGTGTCACCCTGTGCAACTGCGTTCAGAGGCATCAACAGCAGCAACAGACCGGCACATATCAGGCGGATAACTCGCATCTCAATGATTTGGCGCAAAGGTACTCCGGGAAGATGAACAAATAATGAAGAAATGTCAAGAATCAGTTCATCTTTGGGTGTTACAACATACCTTGCAATAAATTTATCCGACATGAAGACTATTGCGATAATATCATCGAGCGTCAGGAACGGCCGCAACAGTCACAGGGTGGCGCTTTACTTCAATAATTACCTTGAGGAGCATAAAATAGCTATAGCAGATATCATTGATCTTGAGGAATATAACTTTCCCTTATTTGACGAACGGCTTCGTCTGCAGAAAGATCCTGCACCCGGGGCTTTGGAGTTTGCGAAGAGAATCCGCAATGCCGCCGGGGTGATAATAATTGCGCCGGAGTACAACGGCGGCTATCCGGCCAGCCTGAAGAATGTTGTTGACCTTCTTTATGATGAGTGGCGAAAGAAACCTGTCGCAATCTCAACCGTCTCCGACGGTCCTTTTGGCGGCACCCAGGTCATTACTTCGATTCAGTTTTCTTTGTGGAAGATAGGTGCCTGGACTGTCCCGGCAATGTTCCCCGTGCCACGGGTTTTAGAGACTTTTGATGAACAGGGAAGACCTTCTGACAGGTCAGCAGTAGATAAACGTGCTGCCAGGTTCATCAATGAACTGCTCTGGTGCATTGATGCCACGGAGCTGATGGCCGGCCGCCCGTCCTCTTAGCCGTTCGCTTTGGCTTGCGGCTGCTCTTCCTTTTCCGGCTCTTCCTCCGGTGGTTCGGATGTGATGTTTCCGAACTTATCGACGTAGGCGATCATGTTATCGAGTCCCCCGCCCGGGGAGTTTTCCTTGCGGTACTGCTTTTTCTTTTCCTTTTCTTTTCTCTTCTTGAGACGCTTTTCGGTCTTCTGCTTCTTGATGTAACTGTTGTTCGGTCCTGCCATATGCTATCTGTATTAATTAACGAAAGTAAGCGCCTTGCCGCTGGCGCCTGCCCTGCCTGTACGGCCTATCCGGTGAATATAACTCTCCATATCCTTGGGTGCCTGGAAGTTGATCACATGAGAGACATCCGCAATATCCAGTCCGCGTGCAGCAACGTCAGTTGCCACCAGCACCTTTATCTTACGGTTCCTGAATGATTCCAGCGCCTTGATGCGGTAGTTCTGCGACTTGTCGCCGTGGATCTCGTCTGCGGCGATGCCTGCCCGGCGGAGATCCCTGCAGATACGGCTTACTCCCCGCTTGGTGTCGGCAAAGATCAGCACCTTTTCAAACGACTGGTCTCTCACCATGTTGAGGAGGATATCTATTTTCTTCTCTCCATCCTTGACGGTTATTATGTCCTGTTCGATGTTATCGGCGCTGACGTTCTCATTCCTCACACGGACCTCAAAGGGGTCAATCATGAGGCTGCTTATCAGCGCTTTCTGACTCTTGTCCTCAGTAGCTGAGAAGAGGATGGTCTGATTGCGGTTGCTCATGCCGTCGACCAGCCTCCTGATCTCTTCAGCAAAGCCCATGTCCAGCAGCCTGTCGAACTCATCAAGCACCAGTATGCTGAACCTGTCGAGGTTGAGTGCCCCCTGGCGCACCATATCGGCTATCCTTCCCGGTGTGCCGATGACTATCTGTCCCGGACGACGCAGTTTTTCAATGTCAACCCTGACGCTGGTGCCTCCTATAAGGCATGAGCTGAAGAGTTTAAGTCCAAAGGCGATACTCCGGAACTCCTTGTCTATCTGCAGTGCCAGTTCACGTGTGGGCGAGACTACCAGCACGTTGCTGCCGGAATCCCTGCGAAGGAAGTTATGTATCAGCGGTATGAGATAGGCCCCGGTCTTGCCCGTGCCGGTCTGCGCCAGACCCATGAGGTTACGGCCGCCAAGGATGGCCTCAATGGTCCTGTCCTGTATCTCGGTGGGCTTCTCGTACCCTTTTTTCTGAAGATTGAGGATGATGGCTCTGTCAACAGGAAGTTCCGCGATCAGCCTCTCTGGCACGTATGCCACGAAGGAGGCCGGGGTTGTCTTCTTTATGAATTTGTCTGTATTTACCGTGCCGGTGTTGATCTTCTTCCTGTTGTGTGTTCTTTTTATCGTGTCGTTATGACCTTGATTCTTTTTGCCCCTCCATCGGGGTTCTCTGTAATATCCCATTAAATGTTTTATTTGGTTAATGCCGCTGAAAAATCATTAACCAAATATCTGTTCAATGTGGTTATGTTCTCCTGACGAAATGTTATTCAGCGTAAACTAGTGATTGTAGAAAGAACTCCTCATGATCTGATCCTGAAGGAGATATGCTGACTATACAGATCTATTTTATGCTTAAATCGGTGCAAAGTTACTCATAATTATCCGGACCTGCAACTTGAAAATGAATCAGTGTCTTATCGCTGATTCATTTCTGACCGGAAAAAATGTTAAACGAGAGCGGACCGGCAGGCTGTTATCCCTTCTTCCATTTAATGGTGCAGCCGATGGCCCGGGTGCCTGCCACGGCAACTTCTTCACCCCTGATCAGACTGTTGAGGGCCTCTTCTGCATACTTCCTATCCGCTGCGGAGGCATCATCGGCGTTGTTGTCAATGGCACCCACATATTCCACCACCAGCTTTCCATCCTTCCAGGCGAGAATATATATATGCGGTGTGTTGGTGGCGCCATACTTCCGGGCTACCTCCTGTGTCTCATCAAACAGGTACTCGAAGGCGTAGCCCTTTGCCGTAGCCGTCTCCTTCATCTTCTCCCATGAGTCTCCGGGCGATACGGCCGGATCATTCGGGTTTATTGCAATCACAGGGTACCCCTTGGGAGCATACTTTGCATGCAGATCCTGCAACCGTTGATCATACTTCTTTACCACCGGACAGGTGTTGCACCAGAAGGCGACGATGAAGCCATCAGCATCTTTGATCTCTGAAAGAGAAACCATTTCTCCCTTTACGTTTTTCAGTCTGAAGTCCGATGCAATGTCACCGGCCTTATACTGCGACTGGCCGGTTGCAAGCGCAGCCATAAGCAGGCCGGCAAGTGAAAGGAACAGGTATTTTTTCATGACTTTATTGTTTTAATGTAAAATTACTGTAAGTATTTTATTATCAGTTCTCTCAGTTTGTCTTCTTCCAGTTCTTCGGGGTGGAAGTATCTTATCTCTTTTGCGTTGTTGAAGAAGAGGGTCACGGGAATATTTCCCTGCCAGTTTGCGTCTACCTTTTCTATCCAGCTGTTGTAGTCGATGTTGGTCATGACCCTCACATCAGCCGTAATCTTATTGGTGTCAAGGAAAGGGATGAGCCTGTTCTCTATCTGGCTCGGGAAGTCGAGACTTATCAGAATAAATTTGACTCCCTTGCCCTCATACTCTTTCGACAGTTTCTCAAAGTATGGCAGTTCGGTTACGCACGGCGGGCACCACGTGGCCCAGAAGTTTACGACATGAAGCTCATCAGTCGGACTTACGAGGATTTCGTCCAGTTCCGCGACGCCTATCCTGGTTATCTCCTGTGCCGTTAGTGAAGATATGCCTCCTGCAAGTAAGAGTATGATTACAAAAAAAGTACGCATCGAGCAAGAATGATTTTCCACAATAAACATCCTGCGGGATGAGTTGTTCACGATTTCATCCGGCACAAAAAACTGAAGAGCGATGATAAAATAGGCTAATCTGCAATTTAGCTGGCAGGCTGCCATCAGCAGCAGTAACGTGATAAGGAGTTTTGTTTTCATAAGTCTTTGGATTTTAACTGACACAATTATTTATGCTTCAGATCAATTTCAGTCACAATTATGACAGCCGCAGGGCTAAGTCAAATATTTTTTTGGATATTGGCATATTTCAACGACGAGTTTCAAAGTGCCGGGCAAATAAATACTTACACCCGGGCTGGAAACAGCTTTAGCCCGATCGCCGGCTTTAATATTTCCTCTTTGTAAGAGCCTATACTTTGTCCCTTCATGGTTAAAAAAACTTAATGAAAATGGCTTTGGGCCGTGGTGGGTTAAAAAAAATATAACTTTATCAAAATTTTCTAAACCCCTATGAAGAAGCTGACACTATTTGCTTTACTGCTGCTGCTTGCCGGCGCTGCCGGAGAGGTGTGGTCATGCACCACCTTCATCATGTCAGGCAAACATACTCCTGACGGCAGACCGCTGCTCTACAAGAACCGCGATACCGGCACCCTGGACAATGCGCTGGTATTCTTTACCGACGGCAAATACCCGTATATAGGGCTGGTCGATTCCAAAGCCTCATGGAAGGAGGAAGTTTGGGGAGGATTCAACTCCGCAGGATTCGCTATCATGAACTCGGCAGCCTATAACAACAACGAGGGTGACACCACCAAACTAGCCGACCGCGAAGGGGTGGTGATGAAGATGGCGCTGGCCACCTGTTCAACCCTGGCCGACTTTGAGCAGATGCTCACCGACATGCTGAAGCCGCTGGGCGTGGATGCCAACTTTGGGGTCATCGATGCAGAGGGCGGTGCCGCCTACTATGAGACCGGCAACTTCGGTTTTAAAAAGATAGATGCCAACGATCCGGCACTGGCACCATACGGGCTCATCATACGTACCAACCACTCCTTTACCGGTACCGTGGGCGAGGGAGGCGGCTATATCAGGTATGCCGCTGCAAGCGACGTCTTCAACATGGCCCTGGCACAGAACAGGCTCGATCCGCAGTACCTCCTCAACAGCCTGTCGCGCAACCTGACCCATGGCCTCACCGGAGTGAACCTGAGGGCAGAAATGCCGGCCGACGGCAACAGCCAGGCTTTTGTAAACTTCGATGACTTCATCCCACGAACCTCCACAGCCGCTGCAATAATGGTGGTAGGAGCAGCCGAAGGCGAAGACCCCTCACAGGCAATGATGTGGACACTGATGGGTTTCCCGCTAGCCACAGTTGCAGTTCCTGTATGGATTACCGGCGACAAAAATCTGCCTTACATACTCAGTATGAAAGAGGATCTGCACTCACCGCTCTGCGACGCAGCCATGACGCTTAAACGTGAGCTCTTCCCCATAAAAAGGGGTTCGGGTGGCAAATACATGAATGTGGCTCTCCTGCTTAACGGGGAAAAGACGGGCTTTCTCCAGAGACTCGCTCCTGTGGAGGAGGAGATATTTGCCAGAACCGCGGCGCTGACCTCGTCGATGCCCGAACGAAAAGGGCAGCGCAGTGAGGCAATAACGGAGTTCTACCGGTGGGTCGACAGCTATATAGTTCAGTCCTACAATGACCTGTTTGGGCTGCAGATGGAGTAAAGCCACGTCTGATAAACCAGTCGAATTACAAAAAACCAGCCACCCTTGATAAAACAGTCCTATTTACAGGAAAGCACAAACACTTTTGATGAACAACCAGTATAAGAAGAAATCAAGTCACCCTTGACGATCTATTCGGATTTCAAGTAAAATAAAGTTACCCTGAGATGAGAAAAACAGTTAAACCAGCAATGAGAGGCTTTTTTCTTCTCATTGCATTTCTGATGGTCAGTTCCGGCGATGTATCGGCAATTGACAGGTACAGTGACCCCGTCACGGTGAACCAAAGGATTGAGCAGATACGGCAGAGCTCCCCGGCCCTGGTGAAGGTGCATAAGATGGCTGTCACACCGGGAGGCAGGGAGATGCTGATGCTCGAGATAGGCAAATCGGGCAGTACAATGCCTGCGGTGCTTGTCGCAGCCAATATGTCCGGCACCACCCCCCTGGCCACCGAGGCAGCCCTCTCGCTGGCCTCACGCATCGTGGCAGACCGTAAGATGCAGGAGGGTCATACCTGGTACATACTGCCCCTGGGCAATCCTGACGCCTTTGCACGTTACTTTCAGAAGCCACTCTACCTTGACGTTGCCAACGGCACCCCGTTCAATGATGATACCGATGAGCTGACCGACGAGGACGGGTACAACGACCTTAACGGCGACGGCATCATCACGCAGATGAGGGTGAAGGCTCATGATGGCATCTGGATACCCGTCGAGGGCGAGCCGCGCCTGATGCGCAAGGCTGATGCCGTCAAGGGAGAAAAGGGCATATACAAGCTTTATACAGAGGGCATTGACGACGACGGTGACGGAAAATACAATGAGGATGCTCCCGGCGGAACGGACGTAAACATCAATTTCCCGCACCTGTTCAAGAGCTTCGGCAGACGCAGCGGCCTTTTTCCGGGATCGACACCTGAGGCTGACGCACTCATCAAATTTGCCTTTAAACATCCGGAGCTGGCCATGGTTATTTCGTTCGGCAAGACCAACTTCCTCCTCTCGCCGCCGCAGGGCGGCAGGCAGGGTAGCTATGACACCGAGAACATACGAATCCCCGAAGAGATAGGCAAGCAGATGGGACTGGACGTCTCGCGCAGGTACAAGATGAGTGAGATCATAGAGATGGTCCAGCCCATGATGCCACCCGGAATGACTGCCGATGAGAGCATGATAGCCAGCTTCCTCGGGCTGGGAGCCGTGGTCAATCCCATGAAGGAGGACCTGGATTTCTACAATGAGATTTCTTCCAACTACAAGGAGTACCTTAAGAAAAAAGGAGTCACAGCAGAGCGTTTTGACCCTGCACAGCCGGAAGACGGATCGTTTGAGTTATGGGCATATTACCATCTCGGTCTTCCCGTATTCACCATGGACCTGTGGGGTGTGCCGAAACCAAAGGAGGAGAAGAAGGACGGCAGCGGAATTACCGTGGAGGCACTTGAAAAAATGTCCTCCTCCGAGTTTCTGGAGCTCGGCGAGGATAAGATCACCGCTTTTCTGAAGGAGAGGGGTGCACCGGAACAGTACAATGCGAAGATGGCCATGACGATGGTCCGTAACGGGCAGGTGTCACCGGCACAAATGGCCGGCATGATAAAGCAGATGCCTGCACCGAAGAGCGACGGCAAGAAGGGCGACCCAAAGGAGACAGCTCTCCTTGCCTTCCTCGACAGTCACACCCCCGGACAGGGTTTTGTCGATTGGAAACCTTTCACCCATCCGACGCTGGGTGAGGTGGAGATTGGAGGGATTGTGCCCTTCTCTGACAACACTCCCCCGGCAGCCATGGCAGATTCATTGCTCGACCTGCATCTACCTTACATTGCTGAGCTTGTCAGCCGGCTGCCCGTGCTGCATCTGGCCGAGGTGAAGGCTACGGACAAGGGCGGCGGAGTATACGAGATAGAAGCATGGGTGGCCAACAGCGGTTACCTTCCCTGGCCCACGGCTATGGGTAAGAGGAACAAGACTCCCGCACCCGCCATACTCATCCTGGAGGGGGAGGATATCAAAATCCTCTCCGGATACAAGAGGACGCCGGTGAACGCCGTCGGCGGTATGAAATCGGAAAAGCATACCTGGCTGATCGTTGCCCCGAAGAGAGCGTCGCTAACACTGAAGCTTGAGTCGAGCCAGGCAGGGAGAGATACAAAACGGATTAATATCGGAGGTTAGTCATGGAAAGGAAAAGATTTTTTTCGACATTTGTTCTCACGGCCATAGCCGTGATGATGATACAGGCCCAGGAGGTGAAGGTGCCCCTGCGGTTTGACTTTTACTACAGCTATGAACAGGTGGTTGATGCTCTCAAGGCACTCAACAAGGCGTATCCCGGGCTCACCTCCCTTGACCAGGTGGGTAAGAGCGAAGAGGGAAGGATTATCTGGGCGCTGACGATAAACAATCCGAAGACCGGTGACCCGATGTCGAAGCCGGGAGTATATGCCGACGGTAACATTCACGGCAATGAGATACAGGCGGGGGAGGTCTGCCTCTATCTTGCCAACAGGCTGCTGACAAACTACGGCAAGCTGAAGGAGATAACGGAGGTGGTTGACCGTAACGCATTTTACATTATTCCGGTTGTCAACGTTGACGGCAGAGCCCATTTCTTTGAGGATGCCAACACCCCCAGCACCAGCCGCGGACTGAGTATCCCTGTGGATGACGACCGTGACGGGCTCTTTGATGAGGACGGTCCCGATGATCTCGACGGCGACGGCAACATATCCACGATGAGGATCAGAGATACGCTGGGCAGGTACCGGAGCGACCCGCAGGATCCGCGGCTGATGATAGCAGTGAAACCCGGAGAGAAGGGTGAATGGACCAGGCTCGGACAGGAGGGGATAGACAACGACGGTGACGGACAGGTGAATGAGGATGGCGAGGGGTACATCGACGGCAACCGCAATTGGGGTTACAACTGGCAGCCACCATATGTGCAGCGCGGGGCAGGCAACTATCCCTTTGAGGGCTCAGGCATCAGAGCCATTGCCGAGTGGATGCTGGCCAGGCAGAACATCATCCTGGTATTTGCCTTTCACAACAACGGAGGCATGTATCTTCGCGGACCCTCATTCAAGTCGGCCGGCGAGCTGCCCCAGGGCGACATTGCGGTGTATGATTACCTCGGGAACAATATTGAGAAAATCGTTCCGGGCTATGAGTACCAAATAACCTGGAAGGACCTTTACACGACATACGGCGACTTTACCGACTTCACCAA
This sequence comes from Bacteroidales bacterium, assembly GCA_011620595.1. GTDB lineage: Bacteria > Bacteroidota > Bacteroidia > Bacteroidales > VadinHA17 > SR-FBR-E99. The sequence goes on from WOYX01000003.1 coordinate 58,502, forward strand.
TAACCTTGTCGGATCATACTCAATGGTGGGTGAGCTCTTCCAGACGGAGACGGAGACCTATGACGGCTCCTTCAGGAGGAAGGAGGAGGAGGGAAGGTCACGGTTTGGCGAGGCCTCGGAATCAGAGAGACAGAGGCTCCAGTTCAACGACAGGGTGACACAGGGAGAGCTCTACAGTGAATGGAAGCCCTTTAAACATCCTCTCTATGGCGACGTTGAGCTGGGCGGTTGGGTAAAGCTGAGCTCACGGCTGCCGCATCCCTTCATGCTGCAGGATCTTGTTCACAGGAATGCTTCGGCAGTGATATTCGCCGCGCGCAACACCCCGAAGATAACCATGGACGTGTTCGAGGTGAAGAAGCTCAACGGCGATCTCTGGAGCGTCAGGGTGAGGCTGGTGAATGAGGGGGCGATGCCTTCTGTGACCTACGAGACACTCAAGAATAAGCTCTATCCTCCCGATGTGCTCAGCGTATCAGGGCGCAATGCGAAAGTGATCAGCGGAGGAAAGCTTACCGACATATATACCGGCAAAGTTGACTATAAGGAGTATAAGCCGCAGGTGCAGCTCTGCCAGGTGCCCGGACTCGGCAAGATCGAGTACCAGTTCCTGGTAAGCGGCAGGGGAGACATAGATGTCAAATTCGTGTCTGTAAAGGCAGGAACGAAAACAGAGACGGTAGCACTAAAGGAGAAATAATTTGCGATTTCAGATTTTCGATTTTCGATTTTCGATTTCAATTCGCAAATCGTAATTCGCACATCGCAAATCCCTACTGCCGACTGAAGACTATTTATTGAACCTTTCCGTGACCAGCGGTGGCCACTGAAGGTCGAGCGCCTTCAGCGTCTTCAGCACCACCGTGGCTGTGCCATATAATTTCTGCCAGTTTTTGTCGGCCGGAACCACGTTCCAGGGTATATCATTGCAGCGGTTGAGGACCTTCTCATATACCTCAAGGTACTGGTCGAACTGCTCCCTGGTGTCCCAGTCGCCGTCCTTGTGCTTCCAGTGTTTCTCCTTCATCTCAATGCGCTCCATAAGCCGCTCCTTCTGGGTCTCCTTTGATACATTGAGCCAGAACTTGAGCACTTTCGTGCCGTTATCCTCAAGCATCTTCTCGAAAGAGTTTATAGTCTCATAACGCTTTTTGATGATATCTTCAGGGATATATTTGCCAACCGTGGGTACCAGAATATCCTCATAGTGCGACCTGATGAACACCTGCATCACCCCCTTCGCGGGACAGACCTGGTGGACCCTCCAGAGAAAATCATGTGAATACTCGAGATCGGTGGGCTTCTTGAAGCTGTGCACCTCTATGCCGACAGGATTGCAGTATCTGAGCAGTCCCTTCGTGATGCCGTCCTTCCCGGAGGCGTCGGTGCCCTGCAGAACCACAATCATGCTGTACTTGCCCTGGGCGTACATCTTGTGCTGAAGCTCGCCTATCTCCTTCAGCATCTTCTTTGTCTTCTTCCTGATCTCGTCCTTGTCCCATTTCTCGTTAAAGGCTGGGTAATCAGATATCTTTATCATAATTCGGTTTGATTAGCATGGGTGTAAAATTAAGAATTAAGAATTAAGAATTTAGGAATTTAGGAAGAGAGATGTTGATTTCTTCATTTGTATCCGTCGGCCGGTGCCTTCAGCCCCTTCTTATCCAGGGCAAGCACGACCAACGTCAGAGTATCAGGCGACTGTTTTCCCTGTGCGTAAGTGAGGTTCTCCACCTCGTTGTTCTTCATTGCTCGGTCGGTAGTCGGCCACTTTCGCCAAAACCTAAGTTAAAACTACGGACTTTGTTCGTCGGAGTCGGATGTCGAAGAAGACTTCGGTGGCTAAAAGCAGTTGGCAGTCATGTGAGTCACTCATCTACTGCTGACTGAAGACTGTAGACTGCAGGCTGAACACTGAGTACGCAGTGTTTGGAAGCGTTATGCAAAAGATGTACATTTGCCGGACATCAAATATTAATCTTGGTTATGGCAGGACATAAGGGGCAGCCCTATTACGATATCTTCCTCAGGTACGAGATGTGGCTCGAGACTATGAAGAAGGAGAGGATCCTCGACGGCGAGGGCTTTGCCCTGCTGCTTGACCTTGACAAGACTGGATCGCTCACAGCCTCGGCACGCAACCAGGGTATAAGCTACCGCAAGGCCTGGGGCATACTGCATGATGTGGAGCAGCATCTCGGCTTCAGGCTGGTGGACAAGCGGCGCGGCGGGGCCTCCGGCGGCCGCACAATGCTCTCTTCCGACGGCAGACAGCTGGTGAGTGCCTACAACAGCCTCCGCCATGAGACCGATATTGCTATGAAGAGTATCGCAAAGGTGTTCTTCAACCGTATTAATGAGATAAACGGCAAAAAATGAGGATATTGCAGGCAACAGTGCTTTCACTGCTCATCACGCTGACAGGTTGTGTCGGCCGGAGCAGCGTCCAGACTCTAACCATATTTCATGCTGGCAGCCTCTCGGTACCGGTGAGGGAGCTGAGCAAGGCTTTTGAGGAGGCCAACAGCGGTGTCAGGGTTCTCTCCGAGGCGGCCGGCAGCCTCCATTCGGCGAGGAAGATAACCGAGCTCGGGAGGAGCTGTGACATCATGCTCTCCGCCGACCACTACGTCGTCAGCTCGATGCTGATACCCCGTTATGCCTCGTGGAACATTCACTTTGCCACCAACGAGCTGGTGATAGCCTTCAGGGATGAATCTGCATATGCCTCCGTCATCAGCGAAGAGAACTGGCCCGCGATACTGCTCAGGGATGATGTCATCATCGGTCGGAGTGACCCTGACGCGGACCCGTGCGGATACCGTACCGTCTTCGTCGCCAGGCTGGCAGAAGATTTTTATGGCAGGCCCGGACTGGCCGACTCACTGCTGGGCAAGGACACCGAATACATCAGGCCCAAGGAGGTCGACCTGGTGGCACTGGCAGAGACGGGAGTCATTGACTATATGTTCCAGTACAGGTCGGTTGCCATCCAGCACGGCCTCAGGTTCCTCGAGCTGCCTGATGAGATCAACCTGTCGTCGCCCGCCATGGCCGACCGTTATGCCACCGTCTCCTACATGGTACCCGGTAAGTCTCCCGGGCAGCGCACGGAGGTGAGGGGCAGTTACATAAGCTACTCGGGCACCGTCACCGACGATGCCCCGCAGAAAGATCTGGCCATGAAGTTTTTTGCTTTCATGCTCAGCGATGAGGGAGCTGCCATCTTCCGGGCGGCAGGACAGGAGCCGCTCCGTCCGGCCGTGGCTGACGACCCTGCGGCCGTTCCCGCTCCGCTGCAAAAGTATCTCTCCCCCTCCTCAGAATGAGCCTCTGTCGATGAAAGGTCATACGCTCTTCAACTGGATCTTTACGATACTTGCCTCGCTGGTGTTGCTCTTCATCATCGCACCGCTGGCAGGCATGTTCTTCGACTCATCATTCAGTGAGGTGCGGACCACGGCTGCTGACCCCGCCGTCCGCCGGAGCGTCTGGTTCACCCTTGCCATAGCCTTTGCATCCACACTCTTCTTTGCCGTCGGTGCCGTGCCACTGGCATGGATCATGGCCAGGAAGAAATTTCCTCTCAAGAGGGTGGTGCAGGGTATCATTGACCTGCCCGTGGTGCTGCCTCATACTGCCGCCGGCATAGCACTGCTGGGCTTCATATCGCGTGAGGGAGCGCTGGGAGGAGCAGCACAGAAAGCCGGCATACTACTGGTGAACAACGGTGCCGGCATAGCCCTCGCCATGGCCTTCGTCAGCCTCCCCTTCCTCATCAACGCCGCCCGCGACGGCTTTGCGGCCGTGCCTGAGCGTACCGAGAAGGCAGCCCTGACGCTCGGCGCCAGCCAGACACGCATATTCTTCACCGTATCGCTGCCGCAGGCATGGCGTTCCGTGGTGTCAGGCTTCATCATGATGTTCGCCAGGGGCATGAGCGAATTCGGTGCCGTAGTTATAATCGCATACCATCCCATGATAGCGCCGGTGCTGATCTATGACCGGTTCAATACCTACGGCATCAGCGCGGCACGGCCGGCATCAATAATATTCATCCTCGTGGCCCTCCTCTTCTTTGTGCTCTTCAGGGTGCTGGCAACGGAGAGGCGCGTCTTGTTCAAAAGGGAGGACGATGCTTCGGACTGAGAAACTGAGCAAACGGATTGACGCCTTCTCACTGAGGGATATCTCCATCGAGGTGGGGAAGGGTGACTATTATGTCCTGCTCGGCCGCTCCGGTGCGGGGAAGACACAGCTGCTGGAGCTCATATGCGGACTGATGAACCCCGACAGGGGAAGGATATACCTCGAAGGTGAGGATATTACCTACAAGAGGGTGCAGGATAGGGGCATAGGCATGGTCTTCCAGGATCTGAGCCTCTTTCCTCACTACTCGGTAAAGGATAACATCATGTATCCTCTCAGGGTGAGGAAGATGGATCTGAAGGAGAGGGTTGACAGAGTGCAGCGTGCCGCCGCCGGGATGAACATCACAGACCTGCTGCTGCGCCGGCCCGACACCCTGTCGGGAGGAGAGAAGCAGAGGGTGGCGCTGGCCCGCACGCTGGTGACAGACCCGAAGATACTGCTCCTCGATGAACCGATGGCCTCCGTCGATGCCAGCCTGAAGGACAACATCAGAAGATTGCTGCGACGCCTGAACAGGAACGGGCAGACCATCATCCACGTCACACACGACTTCGGTGAGGCGATCAGCCTCGCCAGCAGGGTGGGAGTGATACATAACGGCAGGATAATACAGGAGGGGACACCGCTGGATGTCTTCAACCACCCGGTGAACAGGTTTGTGGCACGCTATGCGGGAATAAAGAACTTCTTCAGGGTCACTTTCATTACCTCGTACAAGAGCGCCTCGGCTATATCCGAAAAGAGGACAAGGTTCAGGCTGCCGCGCGGTGAGTATCCTTCATCAGGACTGCTCATCATAGGCAGCAGTGAGGTACTGCTCTCCCGGCAGGGAGCCTCCGGGTTCGGGATCAACAACATACGCGGCGTCATCGATGACATCGTGCCTTCACCGACAGGCTTCGAAATCACCGTCAACGCCGGCGATTACTTCTATGCTGATATCACTCACCGCGAGATGGAGGAGAGCCGCTTCGTCACCGGGGAGAAGGTATATGTATCATTTCGCCCTGAATCACTGCGGATAGTGGGTAACGGGGAGGACATAAAAGAATACTGAACAGTCATGATAACATTTGAGGAAGCTTACAACACAGTAATGGCGCATGTTTTCCGCACCGGCACGGAGCAGGTAAAGGCTGGTGACGCCGTCGGCCGCGCTCTGGCCGTGCCGGTGAAGAGTGACATGGACATGCCGCCGTGGAATAAGAGTGCCGTTGACGGTTATGCCTGCCGGCATGAAGATCTCGGCAGTGAGCTGAGGGTCCTGGAGACAATAGCCGCGGGGGTACTGCCCCTGAAGGAGGTTACTCCCGGCACCTGCTCGCGCATAATGACAGGCGCTGCCGTACCGGCAGGTGCCGACTATGTATTTATGCTCGAGGACTCGGAAGAGAAGGAGGGAGGCACGGTGCGCTTCACCGGCCGGGCCGGCAACACCAACATAGCAAAGGCAGCGGAGGATCTCAGAAAGGGACAGACAGCTCTCAGGGAGGGTCAGTATATCAGACCGCAGAACGCAGCCGTGCTGGCTGTCGTCGGTGCCACAGAGGTGACGGTGAGCTGCAGACCCACAGTGGGTATCATCAGTACCGGCGATGAGCTTGTAGAGCCTGACCGGATGCCGGCAGGGGCACAGATACGCAATAGCAATGCCAGCCAGCTGATGGCACAGGTGAGCAGGGCAGGGGCAATAGGAAAGTACTACGGCATCGCCCGCGACGAGGAGGCAGCCATAGAGCAACTCATGAGCATGGCACTGAAGGAGAACGATGTGGTGCTTATCTCCGGCGGCGTCTCCTTCGGCGACTTTGACCTGGTGCCCGGGGTGATGCGCAAACTGGGGCTGTCGGTCCATTTTGACCAGGTGGCCATGCAGCCCGGAAAACCCCTGACCTTCTGCACCGGAGAGAAGAAGGCGGTTTTTGGCCTTCCAGGCAACCCCGTATCTGTCTTCGTGCAGTTCGAGGTGATGGTGAGACCGTACCTCGACAGGATGGTTGGAGTGACAGCCGAGACGCCCCACATCCTGATGCCTCTGGCAGCAGACTACTCGCGCAAGAGGGCCGAAAGGCTGGCTTGGATACCCTTCATCGTCACACCCTCGGGTGAAGCCCTCCCGGTGGAGTATCACGGGTCAGGACATATATCGGCACTGCCGGAGGCATGGGGGCTGTTAACCATACCGCGCGGACAGAACTGGATACAGAAAGGAGAGATGGTAAGTGTTAGACAGATTTAACAGAACAATAAACTACCTGCGCATCTCGGTCACAGACCGGTGCAACCTGCGCTGCCGCTACTGCATGCCGGAGGAGGGGGTGAAGCTCATCAGGCATGAGGATATACTCACCTATGATGAGATCACCGAATTCACAAGGGTGGCGGTAGCTGCCGGGATAAACAAGGTCAGGGTCACCGGCGGCGAGCCGCTGGTTAGAAAGGGTATAACAAACCTGATCGCAATGCTCTCTGCCATTGAGGGCATCACCGATCTCTCCATGTCAACAAATGGGATCCTGCTGGCAGATTATGCCGACGGGCTGGCTGAGGCAGGACTGATGAGAGTGAACATCAGCCTCGACACCCTCGATGCAGAGAAATACAGGTATGTCACCCGCGGCGGTGATATCAACGATGTCTTCAGGGGTATAGAGGCGGCGCAGAGGGCAGGACTGAGGCCGGTGAAGATCAACTGCGTCATCAAGACCACCCCCGAAGAGGAGGATGCTCTTACTGTCGCCGACTTCTGCGTGAAAAAGGGACTGGAGGTGCGTTTCATCAGGCAGATGGACCTGGCCAAAGGCACCTTCTCCGTCGTCCACGGAGGCACCGGCGGACACTGTGCCGGCTGCAACAGGCTGCGGCTTACTCCCGAGGGGCTGGTAAAACCATGCCTCTTCAGCGACATAGGCTACAGCATCAGGGAGCTGGGAGCAGAGGAGGCGATAAGACTGGCATTGCTTAACAAGCCGGAAAAAGGAACAGTAAACCACTTTAACGGATTTTACAATATTGGAGGATGAACAATGGGAGAACTGACACACACAGACGATAGCGGCAGGGCGCATATGGTCGATACCGGCGGCAAGCCGGTGCAGCACCGCACTGCCGTAGCATCGGGAAGGATAAACATGCAACAGGAGACACTGCGGCTGGTGGCTGAGAACATGATGAAGAAGGGCGATGTCATCACCGTGGCGGAGATAGCAGGCATACAGGCCGCCAAACAGTGCGGTAAGCTGGTGCCGCTGTGCCATAACATCACACTTGACCAGGTGAAGGTCACCCTCGAGGCTGACGACCGGGGTATTACAGCCGTGAGCACCGTACACTGCACCGGCAGGACGGGGGTGGAGATGGAGGCGCTGACGGCGGTGAGCATAGCGCTGCTGACAGTCTATGACATGTGCAAGGCCGTTGACAAGACGATGACCATTACAGATATCCGACTTGATAAAAAAGAGAAGCATGACATTACCTGAGAAATTCAAGGTTCATGTGATTACCCTGAGCGACAGGGCGCACGCAGGCAGCTACCGCGATCTCAGCGGTCCGGCTGTTGTCAAGTATGTGAAGTATGCCTTCACCGCCGCGGGATGGAAGCATGAGATCACCACCACGGTCATCCCCGACGACGAGGTGGCGCTGCGCGCCGCACTCACAGCTGCACCGCAGTTTGACCTGATCATTACCACCGGTGGCACCGGCATCGGTCCGCGTGATATCACACCGGACGTAGTCAGACCCCTGCTCACCAGAGAGCTGCCGGGAATAATGGAACAGATAAGGGTAAAGTACGGCATGAAAAACCCGAAGGCTCTCCTGAGCCGCGCAGTGGCCGGCACCATTGGCACTACCCTGATATATACCCTTCCCGGGTCAGTAAAGGCGGTGCATGAATATATGGTGGAGATTGTAAAGTCAATGGAGCATACCTTCTACATGCTGTACGGGATCGACGTCCACGAGTAGACAATGGTTGAAAATTAAGAATTATCTTACATGAGGGCTCTACCGCATAACTTCCCGACTACCCGATGGCGCTACTTCGCGAATATAGGCCTTCTGACCTTATTACTTGATTCAAGCAATCGTGAGTCATAAATGAGAAATATAATACTAAATTATCCAAATCGGGAGATATCGGACTTTTTTCGATAAGGAGATTTCGTTTATCAGGAGCTGAAATAGAGCTTGTAAAGAATCCTGTAAATTTGATGGATAGAATAGTACTGCAGGAGTTTCTAAACTACGGAGGTCGAGTCCCTGATGACACACTGTACACAAATGTTTCTGAGATAATCAATTTAACCTGGGTGCGATATGAAAATAATCCTCACTCTTTTCTTCTTTTTCTTCACCCTTTCCGTCTATTCTCAAACCGTGATGGTAAGTGGATATGTAAAAGATTCCGAAAGCGGAGAGGCGTTAGAGCAAGCTAATGTCTATTTGGCAGGAGTGCACCGAGGTAGTACTACCAGTAAAACAGGCTATTACCGGCTTTACCTCCCCGCCGGGGATGTGACTCTGAACTGCAGCTATGTAGGCTATACAAAAGAGCAATTTCACCTTACCCTCACGCGAGATACGATATTGAATATTAACCTGCGTGTGGATTCCCTTTTAAAAGATGTTGTGGTTTACGCCCCACGAAAGGATTTTGGGATATACAGCAGTCAGATCAGCGCAATTGAGGTGCCTGTGGCTCAGATAAAGAGTGTTCCTGCATTGTTCGGAGAGGTTGATGTGATGAAGGTATTGCAGTTGCTTCCCGGGGTTCAGTCGACCGGTGACGGAAATGCCGGCATTTATGTCCGCGGGGGGAATTACGACCAGAATATGATTACCCTCGATGGTTCTACGCTCTACAATGCCGACCACCTTAAAGGATTTGTCTCTTGCCTGAATGCCGATGTCATGCAAAATGTCGTATTATACAAAGGAGGCTTCCCGGCCCGTTTTGGTTCGCGTCTTTCAAGTGTCATTGATGTAGGTATCAGGGAGGGCGACTATGATTATTACCATGCCGGAGCGACCATCGGGGTACTCTCATCAAAAATACACGCTGAAGGTCCGATTGAGCAGGGTAAGTCTTCATTCATTTTTGCCGCCCGAATGTCGTATCTTGACCTGATCGTAGAACCAGTCATCAGGAAGCTGACAGATAATTCCGGAACCCTTTCTTCTTTTGCCAATATGAATTACTACGATATTAATGCCAAGCTAACACGTAAGTTCTCTGATCGGGATAAGGTTTCGGCAGTGTTTTACCTGGGCAATGATGTGGCCGTAACAGCGCCGTCCGACAGCAGGCAGAAGTTTTTCCATGAGCTTTATAATTATAATTCTTTAAGTTACAAATCTGACAGGACTGAAAACCGTTGGGGGAACATGGTATCAAGCATCTACTGGACCAGAACCATCAACGACCGAATGAACAGTAATGTGAACCTGAGCTACAGCCACTATCAGTACAGGCTGAAAATGAGCTCTGTTATTGAGAATGAAATCGTAGACCTGGATATTGATAAGCGTAGAAGTTATTATTTCGAGAACTCGCAAGCTGTTTATCATTCAGGGATAGCTGACATATCCCTGGCAGGAGACTTTAATTATGTTCCCGATGATCTGCATCATATACGCTTCGGAGGCAAGCTCTCGTCACAGCATTTTAATCCCACCGTAGATGCATTTAAGTACGTCCGGACTGAGGAACTAGAACTTTCCGGTGAATACTTCATAACAGAAAACACTATTGATACTCTGCTGGGCAAGACAAATGCCCTCCATACAATGGCAATTTATTGTGAAGATGACTTTTCGGCCGGAGATATTTTGAAGTTCAACACCGGTTTGCGATACACCATGTTCTCAGTAAGAGGTAAAGCATGGCATTCATTGGAGCCACGTTTAAGCGGGCGCCTACTGTTGAGTGACGCCCTGGCGCTGAAAACCTCTTTCTCATTGATGCAGCAGGGCGTTCATCTGCTTAGCAGCAACAATCTGGTAATGCCCTCTGACATATGGGTGCCTGTTACAGAAAAGTTCGCCCCTATGAAGTCATACCAGCTTGCAGCAGGGATTAATTTCAGGACAGGCAAAGAAGTTGACTTTTCCCTGGAAGGGTATTATAAAACTATGATTAATGTCCTGGAATACATGGAGGGTTCGTCATTTCTGACTGCTGCGGGAGGATGGGAGGGAATGGTGGCGGCGGGTAAAGGTTGGTCGTATGGCATGGAGTTTATGGCGCACAAAAAATCAGGCCGGACGACGGGTTGGCTGAGTTATACCATGTCATGGTCGTGGCGACAGTTCAACAGACTGGGACAACTGATAAGTGCCGGTGATAAATTCTATGCCAATAATGATTGTCGCCACAACCTCAGCCTGACATTATCACATCGCATGGGTAAATCATTTGAACTTTCCGGTACTTTTGTGCTTAATTCGGGAAAACGGGGAACACTGGCTACAGATGTGATGTATGGCGGGATCCTGGATGAATTCGATTCGTATCGTATCCCGGCGAATATGGTTTCAAACCATCTTGATGATATTGTCGGACCTGATTCATGGAGCGAGAAACCTGACGGAGCTGCCTACATCAATCATTATTCCCGTTTTACTACTTTTTCCGGGAGAAACGGATATGAACTGCCTTTGTATCATCGTCTGGATATGGGAGTAAACTATTTTATTTTCCACAAGACGGGTAAAAGCACTATAAATCTGAGTGTTTATAATCTGTATAACCGGCAGAACATATCAAATGTTTATATCGGGTATCATAATGACAAAACCGTTCTCAAAGGTGTATGCCTTCTGCCAATCATGCCTTCATTAAGTTATACCTATCAGTTCTGACAGCTATGAAGATCAAATTTTATGTCCCGATTCTTTCCTCAATTCTATTTCTCGCCAGTTGCGAAAAGATTATAGAGTTTGAAGGGGAGATTACAAATCCGAAAATTACGGTAAACGCAGTAGCTACTCCGGACACTGTCTTTGTTGCCGGGATATCCAGGGAACTTTTCTTTATGGATGTAATTCCAGAGAAAGGTTGGGAATCGTTATATCCTGACTTCGTTCTGGAAGATGCTGAAGCCACAATAACGGTTAACGGCAGGGAAATGTATACGATGCAGTATAATCCTGAGAATCTAAATTATGTGAGTACATATATACCTGCTGAAGGTGATGAGATTTTGATGAATGTCAGTGCTCCGGACCTTGAACCAGTACAGTCCAGGGTTGTTGTTCCTGTGAAGGGAGAACTGGAAATACTCAAAAAAGAAGTATTATATAGTGAAAATTACATTGTATTTGATGATTGGATGGATATTGCAGCCCTTGATACAATTATGCGTATCACTGCGAAAATAACCGATCCTCCCGGCGAATCAAATCATTACAGGTTAAAAGTGCGAAGCATTGGTTACTATCTGGATACCAGCAGTGGAGATGATGGGTATCATATGAGTGATGTGTTTTCATCGGCTGATGTCATTTTCAAGGATGAGCGCCTGGTGAAGAGATATTGGGGATGGCCGGCAGGATTCTCAAATGTATTTGATGACCACCTGTTTGACGGAAAGGAATATACATTCACTATTGAAAGCCGGATGCGCTGGGGCACTGACCAACATGTTGTAGTAGAGCTTCAGTCCATAACCCGCGAACTTTATAATTACCTGAAGTCAGTTATGCTTTACCGGATAACGGACCAGGATTCCTATACCGAATCAATTCAGATATATTCCAACGTCAATGGAGGTTACGGAATATTAGGGGCACTAAACGGAGCAAAGCACATACTATATTTCAATCCCTGAACATTTTGAGTTGTTAAGTCACAGCTACCTTACTCCCGCGTATTAGCCACAGTAACGCCCGTGAGCCGGTCATACCTCTTAGTCGGGTCACGGAAGTAGGTGAGAATCAGGTAGTCGTTCTCAGTCTCCCAGTGGCTGCTTTGTTTCTGCTTTCTGGTTGTTTTTTAATTCATAGTAATTGAGTAGAAAAAGTAATATACTTCAATAATTATGGTTGTTCTGGAAGGATTTTTTCTAGCGTAAATTAGGTAAATTAAAGCATTCAATAAAGAAATGATTATCAGCAACAAGATAACCACCGTAATAATTTCTTAAGAAAAACTTAAGATTTCCGTGTCACAAAAAGGGTACTTTCTGACATGTACGGTATAGAGTTCTTTCACATCAAAACTAACCGTCATGAAAACACCAGTTAAACTTGTCTCAGTCTTTGTACTAGTCTTACTAACAGGCTTTATAACGAGTCTTTACGGTCAGATCAAGGTATTTGACAATGGGAATGTTGGAATAAAATACACCACCAGTACTCCTTCGTCCAAGTTTGTCTACAATAGTACCGGGGAATCAGCATACGATATCTATTTCTATGCCGGAGACCGTTCTAGCTCCGGAGCTACTCAGAAGAATGTAATTGCTACCGGTACCGGTAGTGCCAATCATATTTACAGCTTCGTTGGTCAGGCACAAACAGGAGCAAATAATTATTTGTATGGAGTATATGGTTTTTCATTGAGTAGCACTGCAATTTCTTATGGTCGTACTTACGGAGTCTATGGCGCTGCCGGGAACGCCACAAGCGGTTACAATTATGGGGTTTATGGATATCTTACCGGCACAAACAACGGTACCGCAGTTTATGGCACTACAAACGGAGACATTTCAATTTCAGGGAGATATGCCGGCTATTTCAGAGGTGATGTATACGTAACAGGCCTGCTATCAACCAATACGCTTACTATACGTAGCTCAGACGTAAAGTTCAAAACCAATATTGTTACACTTACCTCCTCAGATGCATATGACAAGCTTGACAAGATCAGACCAACAACATACAACCTCAGGCAACAGGAAATAACATCGGCAGACAGTGCAAAGGTTGCTTATTTGTATGATCCTGACAGCGAAGTGTTCACAAAGAGGAAATATGGTTTCATTGCCCAGGAGTTACAGGATGTTTTCCCCGACCTGGTTTACACGTTGCAGGACGGAACCCTTGGCGTTGATTACACCGGGATGATTCCGGTTATTGTACAGGCCATTCAGGAGCAGCGAGGAAAAATAGAAGAAATGGAAGCTACAATAAATGAACTTAAAAAGAAAGTCGAAGAACTTTCATCATCGAAGTAAATCCTCGCACAATGAATATTAAATATATACTGGGTTTTCTTGTCCTGATCTTCATGTCTGTCAACACGAGTGCTCAGACGTATATTCAATATACATATGATCTTAACGGAAACAGACAAACGAGGCAGGTGCTTGTCATGCAACTTAAATCGGCAAAAGTTAATTTTCCAATAACTGACATGACTGATTTAGAAGAAGAGGAATTATCAGATATTGATGAGGAATTGGGAATTCGTGTTTATCCCAACCCTGTAAGAGAGAGCGTCACAGTTGAATTTTCCGGCACCTTAACGGATAATCCCTTTGATGCTAAGCTATATGACTTAAATGGTAGTCTGCTTGTAGATATAAAAAGCAAGGATCAATTCCTTGAGTTAGACCTCACTACTCTCAAAGATGGTATTTATATCCTGATAATTAAAACAGATGATAATACCTCAATCCATAAAATCATTAAAGGTCAGGGCAGATAGCATTTAGCTGCCGGATCTGATACAATTATAAAACTTCCAGGAATGCGATCCGCAATAATTACCATACTCTCATTATTAGCATTTACACAGATGCTATTCGGTCAGTTGCAGGATACTATTATTCTGAGCACGCCATTAACCGGGACACATGATACAGTAGCAGTGTATGCCGTTGTCATGATACCAGGTTTTAGCTATACTCCGTCAACCGGTAACAGCTTCACTGCAAGGACTGATCCTGAAGGAGCGCAATCACCCGGCTATGATCTTATCGGAGGTCCGGGAGGTACAATCGGGGAATTGGTGGGAGATGACGGTGTCGTTGGAGCAATCCCCGGACAATTTGCTGTTAGCCAGGTTGGGGGAGCTTTGTATAATATTCCTATAGAGTGCCCACCGGGAATAGGTGGTATGACTCCTTCTGTATCTCTGGTTTATAATAGCCAGGCCAGTAATGGCATAGCTGGTTGGGGGTGGAATGTTAGCGGACAGTCAACTATATCAAGAACTGGTAAAACTTATTATTATGATCAGGATGCAGAAGGAATAAAATGGGATGGGACAGATAATTTTAACTTCGATGGACAGAGGCTTTTTGTAAAGGCAGTATATCCGACAGGAGCAAGTACGACAACAGCAGACAGCATAGAGTATTTAACAGATAATGATTTGTCAACACGAATTGTCGGGTATAGCTTCTCAGATGATGGTCCTTCGGGCTTTAAGGTATGGACTGCTCAAGGAAGGATTTTAGAATACAGCCAAAAACAGAATCTTGCGTATGTTGAAACTACCACTTCTTATGGTTCAGTCATATATGAATTAGAAGATATAGATTTTACATCTATAGTTACGGCACCTGGTTCTTACAGAACACTTGGTTGGAATTTAACAAAGATATCTGACAGATTTGGGAATGATATTATTTATGAGTATGATCACGATGATGTCCAGGGAATGACATCTCCGGCAGAAACTCTATATTTTGCCATAAATGATGTGAATTACCTGTATCCTATTCCACCTGAAGAGCTGGAAATGGGTGAGCAGTATTTGTGTATTGTCAAGCAAGATGTGTCATACCAGGAAACCAATTTCAGGCTTAAGAAAATACGGTATGCTGACGATGATTACTCCGTTGACTTCTCCTATGCAACAAGAAGCGATATTATCAACGGATATATTAGCGGTCAGCAAATATTGAACAGTAAGCGATTGACTTCGGTTAAGGTGAACTATCAATCCAGCACTCCTGTTAAAGAGTATCAACTCACATATCAGTCAGGTTCTGCCTACTCAAAATTACTATAGGTTACCCTTACCGGGCAAAACTCGGAAATGTATAACTCCACTGTTTTTGAGTGGGATGATGAAAATTATACTTATTCTAAATCAAACGCTTACAGCTTTGCAAATCCCGACTTTTATGCAACCAGAATTAGCCATGGATATACTTACAATAATAAAGTACACTACCCTTTTGAAATAAATGCAGACGGGAAGACAGATTTTTTTGTAACGTATCGCTTTGTAAAAGATGGAACCTATGAGGATAATTGGGCAGTTTTTCTAAACCCGGGAACGCCGTCATATTTGTCGGATGTCGGGGAAGGGGCGATCCCTGACAACGATAAGTATTATTTCATTGACAAAAACATTAATGGGATGTCAGAACTTTATCTTCAGTATTCTCATACGGAATATGTTTATAATGAGGACTCTACCATGGCCTGGGGCTATCCTTATGTGAAGTTTAACGGCTACGAGTTCTCCGGTTCAAACTTTTCACGTGATACTGATCTTGATTTCATGATTAGGTTATATGACGCCACAAGTGATGAGGTAACATTAGTATCAAGCGATTTTGACGGAGATGGGAAGCCTGAATTCTTATTGCTGAAAGGAGATAATACATATTGTAATAGCAAGGATTTTTCTCCAAATGGCTGCGTGTCATCTAACTTCGGGCCATCATTCAGTTATTTAATTACTGACCTGAACGGAAATGGTAAAAAGGAGATTCTTTTTCTTAAAGATACCAGAATCGAATGCTGGGAGTTTTCAAAAAGTACCACCAGGTTTGAGCAGATAATTAGGTCAACTACAGTAAATAAACATGATTATTACTTCCCGGGTGATTTCAACGGAGATGGAAATGAAGATTTACTTATTTTCGATTATTCGGCAAACCAATGGTTAATACTTGCTTCGAACGGAATTTCGTTAAAAACCAACATTGTTACTGTTCCATCATTGAATACATATAACCCGACTATACACGATTATGTAATTTCTGACATAAATCATGATGGTAAATCCGATATCATCCAGGCCAAACCAGAATGGGTCAATCAATCTGCTACAACCCGTGAAATAAAAGTATTTATCTCAAAAGGAAATCTGTTTGAGCTCGTACTTACCCAAACTGGTATTCCAATTGATTATCTACGCTATCCGGGGGAAGGAAATGAAGATTTATCTTCTGATATTTTTGCCGCAATACAGAATCCGTTTTACTATTCAGTTTCACCAGGTGTCGGTTTTAACCAGATTAATAAGATCTATACTGGGATTGGCGATGAGATTGACATTCAATACAAAAAGAATTTTAGCAATATATCAGCTGATAATGTGATACCCGACATAATCAGCGGTACTCCCAATGTGACCAGTATGCCTGTTTTGCTTAAAGCAGTATCAAATGTTGTTAATGGTTCATCTTCTTCGGAATTTGAATTCACAGATCCGATAATTCATCTCAGCGGTAAAGGATTTCTGGGGTTTGGTCAGATTGATAAAACGGTTACTAAAAACAGTCTCTCTACCGAGACCATCGAATTGTATGGCTTGGAATCCAAAGGGAGTAATCAATATGAGCTTGTTCCGGATACTGTAATCAATAAGGTCAACAATAATCTGGTCTCAGCCTCATATATGAGTTACCTGACAAAAACAATAAATAATAGAACTTACCTTGTAAATGACGAGACCGTTTCGGAAAACACAGCAGATAATACTAAAACTGTCAGCAATTATTCGGACCATGACCAATTCCTGTTTCCTTTAGTAATAACAACAAAGAGTTATGCCGGTAATACTGAGGAAGCTTCAACTTATGACAGTCTCACTTACACACATAATACAAACAACTGGCTGATTGGACAACTAACTGGTAAGACCACATTCCGTCAACGACCGGGTGTCCCTGATTTCAGGAGGACATTCGATTATACATATTATTCGAACGGCTCATTGCACGAGGAATACAGTGAAATGGGTTCTGATATGGAGGTTAAAAACACATATACTTATGACAGTTATGGGAATATTGGTTCAATTACAACTATCCCAAGCCAAAATCAGAATGACGCACGAACAATATCCTATACTTATTCTGCGAACGGAAGATACCCTCTGACTAAGACAGATGTGCTTGATAATGTTCAGACCTATGAATACTATCCTGAGACCGGAATATTAAGCAGTATAACCGATGCCAATGATTTTGAGACTGAATATGTATATGACGGATTTGGAAGACTGACCAGTACAATATATCCTGATGCAAACGAAACCAATTTGGTTTTGGCATGGGCTCAGAATGACCCGGATGCCCCTGAGGGGTCTATGTATTGCAGAATTGAGGAATCATCAGGGAACGCCCCACATAAAATCTATTATGATAAATACTGGAAAGAGCTCCGGTCACTGTCTTACGGACTGACAGGTAATGCAATTTATATTGATACACATTATGATCTCAGCGACAGGGTATCAGAGGTCTCGAACCCATATTTTGCCGGGGGTTCTGCTTTATTGCATATTCTTGCTGAAAACGGACAGCAGTTCTTGCTGAAAACGGACAGGGATTCCTGAGC
>WOYX01000007.1:0-4888 GCA_011620595.1 Bacteroidales bacterium
CTATATAGCAAAGGTAAAGAACTGGTAGGTGACAGAGATCCCCGTTCCCATGAATTTTCAATACAACTGAGAGCATTTGATGCTTCCAGGAGCGGAGATGGAATGGGTATGGCAGTATTGATGGCCATGTGCAGTTCAATTCTTGAAAAAAACACAAAAGGTGGCCTGGTTATTGTCGGCCAATTGAACCTTGGAGGATCTCTTGACCTGGTTTATGGAGCAGTGAATATTGCTGAAATTGCCATTGAAAAAGGAGCCACAACTCTGCTTATCCCTCTGAATGCACGAAAGCAACTGAACGAATTATCCGATGACATGATAACCAAAATCAATATTCAATACTATTCGGATTTAAGGGATTGCCTGGTGAAGACGTTGATGGAGTAGTACAGGCGACATCCTGATAGTGTTTCAAAAGTGCGTATTGCGTCTTAAAAAATGTAAGCATCCGGCATACTATATGTTGACAGAGGTCTGACCAGAGGCTATATTGCCACGGTTAGGTTCCAATACAACTTTTCTGGCGTTCTTTAAACCCAGCAGCTACTCGTTTACACAAAAATCTTCACAGGCTCAGATGGAGTGTTCAACTATTTCCAACGATATTTATTACTTGCTATAACGTTTGGATAATTCATAAAAAATGATGCCTAAGCAGGAGATATGCTATTGAGGAAATTATACCTCAGGTTTATTAAATGTTAAAATTTTATATCTTTAAAAGAAATTATATCTTTGCAGGTCATTTTGGAAAATGAGCAAACTTAGAGAAAAATCAGAGTTTAATATTGATGCTGCTCAAATACTGATTGACAAATATTTATATGCACCAAGCGTTCATTGCTCATATTACAGTTGCTTTCAATTGATGAAGTTCACGATGAATGCATACTTTGGCGTAACTTATGATGAACTAAGGCAGAAGGTATCTGTTAGCACTTCTGGGGGTACTCATACTTTTGTAATTCATTTCTTCAATACGGAGGTGAGGAAGAATTTCGGATTAACAGATTATACTGAATTTAGCAGAAAGATTAAAGACTTAAAGGAATTCAGAGAATCATCAGATTATGATGATGTTGAAATTACTATCGATAAAAGCACAAGGGCACTGCAATACGCAAAGGATTTAAGACATTACATTCAGAAAAATTTTAACAAATGAATCCAAAGGATTTCATAAAAGCAAGACTGAACGAACTACGAAACATCTTTCCAGAGTTGTCATTTAAATATAAATACAACCCTAATTCACATACCCATATTGTTGATGTTCGTCCATTAGATTGCTATCAGAAGAATTCTGATTACCTAAGATACGAAGCAGATTTCGGCTTTGAATTTGACAATAGGTTTTACCCTGAAACTATTTTGTTTATCTCCGAGGATTCTTTGACACAAATAAGCAATCCCGAGTTTGTATTTAATGCAAATCAATTCAGTGAAGATTTGCAAAAAGAGATGCCACTAATTGAAATAGAGAATAAATTGGAATATACCGATTTTGAATTTGAAAATCATTTTGCATTGGCTGCATAATTATAATGGAAGAACAATCAAAAACAGCAAAGTTCCAATTTAGGAATTATAAAATATTAAAATCGTTTTTTGAAATTAAGAACGAAACCCATTCAAATACAATTAATCTCAATTTTGACCCCAAGGGAGTAATAAGTAAAGAAAACTCATGCTTCAAATTGGAACTGGGCGTAAAAATTGACGATGCAAATGAATCATTTCATATTGAAGTTATAATTGTTGCCGATTTCTATTTCGATTCTGACATTAGTCAGGAAAATCTCAATAAATATTTCTTTGTTAATGCTCCTGCTTTACTTTTCCCGTATGTAAGAGCATATATTTCAACACTTACCACCCTCTCTGGAATAAATCCTATTAACTTACCAACATTAAATTTGACGGCATTAGGTGGGCAATTACAAAAGAACACTATTGAATCCTCAGATTGTGGCAAAGTTGATGTAAAATAGTTTATTCCAATTGATTATAATTTTTTTTGTGGGCATTATTTTGCCACTCTTGAAAATTTTTCCCGGAATTTTTAAGCCAATTTATTTCACACTGTTCTGAATCCTGACCAGAACTCACTTTTTCATGTTTACAGGTGCAGAAATGGAAAACTCACAGCGAAAAATTCGCCAGCTTGAAGGGATTCGGCTTGCCAAAACAAGGCAGAGGTACAACGGCCGCAGAGTTGGGGCAAAAACGTCTCCTTCTGTATTATTAAACAAATACCAAAATGTTTCAGACCTTATTGATAAGAGCGATTTGTCAGTAAGGCGGATTGCCGGAATTACCGATCATTCTGCCAATACTGTACGGAAAATCAAGCAGTTAAAAATGATTTGAGTTTAGTGGATTTTTCATCAAATTATCACTTAATGATAATTATATGAAATTTCTACTTTCGATTCATAAATGTATTCCGTATGAATTTTTCAATCAAGAATTATAAATCCTTGAGACTCGCTCTTTAATAAGGTCGTGAAATGAACTTTTCATGTCATCCGGGAGAAAACTTATATCTATATACTCATGCCATTGCTCTTCTGCTTTCTTGAATTTGTCGAACATGTTTTCAATTGCCTTAGCATCAATATCAAATCTGTTTATGGCTTCAAGAAAATCCTTTTCCCTGAGTTTTTTCTTTTTGCCATTTAATGTCAGAGCCAAATCTTCTTCATCTCCTTCCACGACAAGACGTGATGCAACCATATCATAAGCCGGACTTAACACATAACCCAATCCCGGCCTGTCATATAGTGAAAAATTCTTTAGATGCATATCTGCATTTCCCGTCAGGAACGAGAACAGAACTTGTTCGAAGAAATTAATAATATCTAATCCCGGATTTATTGAATATTTGACAATGGCTTTCCCGATCTGTTCATGAGAACCGTTATATTTTTGTTCAGTTAGTCTTTCTGTCAGCTGACACATATCTTCCATATGAATCCTGGCCTCATTTATCCTGTCAATCCGTCTGGTTATGTATGAAAGTTTACCGGATTTCAGCCTGATAAGCGAATGAGGTACTACATTTATTCCTGAAATTTCAGCAAGATGCATAGTAAGATCCTCAAGTTCGGGAAGGAATTTATATTGCTTTGTTGGTGGTTTTAAAATGTACCCGCCCCGGAGTCCCACTATCGTAAACCGTTGAGGTTCGTCTTTCTTTGACGATTTCTCAAGATGCAATGATAATTTTGGTTGTACACCTGTTACAGTAGTTTGAGACTTAACCACCTTTTCAGCAAGTTGTAACATTTGATCTTCTGAATAGGGCAGTTCCGGGGGATTGGGTGTACCGAATATTTTTCCGGAGCAAGCACTATGAAACTCCGATTTATCTTCTCCCAGTGGTTCATAACAATATAAACATCTTCTCATAGCCTGAACTTATGAATTATCTTCTTCGATACTGACTGCACCAATACAATCCCTACAACAGGCAAGCAGTAATCCCATGCGGTCACGGGCATTCAATTTCCAGTTCTTTTCAGCAATTTCCAATAACCAGCCTTCAGGGATCAGACCATCAAAAAAAGGAATCATTGTCCTGCTTACATGAGCCTTGTCCTGTAAAGGAAGAGTGAGACTTACTGGTTTGGCCAATGATCCGGTCAAATATTTTGTATCATATATAAATGAATAACCTTCTTCTGATTCAGTCAAAAAACCAGCCAGTTCATTGTACATGTAGACTTTTGCTTTTCTCATTTACTTAAAAGTTTTTCTCTGTTTATTGGTTGTGGACCAAGTTCCTGCCCAAACAGTTTCAATACCTGATTTACTTTATCCATTCTTAATGTTGTTTTACCCTGCTCAAGGTCACGGATAAACCGCAATCCGACACCAGCTTTCCCGGCCAATTGTTGTTGAGTCAGATTTAATTGCTTTCTTTTGTTTTTAAGAAAGTCGGACAATGTCATTGGAATCTGTTCCATCTTATTATACCTTTTCGGGTATAAAGATAATAATAATTAATATATCTATACCTTTTCGGGTATAAAAATCAAATAATTAAATATAAATATACCCAAACGGGTATATAACATACTTGTGATCACAATATTATACCCGATAAGGTTCATTGTCCGGAAGGAGAATATTTCCCGGAGATCATAAAGCATATTAATGATCAGAATTTGGAAATTCTGGGACTTAAATATCCAAAACATTAAAAACTTAATAACCCGGGTAGTATTACTACCAAAATCGTAACATTTTTAATAAGAGTCGGGATAGAAATCAAAAATCAAACTCCAGAAGTTCTTGCCCATTATTGGCATCATTCCACAACCTGAAGGACATTAGTTCATCAAACTCATTATTATCAGACAGGCTCCAAAGTACAGGTGCACCCTTCAACATCGTCTGATGCACTGTAACAATTTTGTTTCTGGAAAAGAAAAATAAACTACAATAAAGATAACCTCTTTCAATATGGACATTGGTAAGTCTTATAATATCAATCTCATCATCCTCTTTGAATGTATAAATTCCATCCAATTAAACCACCTTACCGGTTGTAAGCATACTTTCATTATCAAATATAAAGACATTGATAATGAATAGATATTAGGTGTTTTTTTGTATAGTTGACATGAAAAATTTAAGTTACTGTAACAATTTAAATTAAAAGATTGTTTTTCACTTAATGACACCGAATAAGACACTGGCAAATATAAAACCCCCTTAACATCAAAACATTAAGGTGGTTTTTTGTAGCGGAGGGAGGATTACTTGCTTCGCTCGTGATCCTCAATTGGGGGGGCTTAACAAGTCAAAAGCCTCGCCACGCTAAACCTTGAGGATTACTTGCTTCGCTCGTGATCCTCAATTGGGGGGGCTTAACAAGTCAAAA
>WOYX01000007.1:4988-68236 GCA_011620595.1 Bacteroidales bacterium
TTCGCTCGTGATCCTCAATTGGGGGGGCTTAACAAGTCAAAAGCCTCGCCACGCTGCGCGTGGCTATGGTTTTTTTTGTTTCTGTCCCTTCAGAAAGCAAGCTTTCTTCGGGCCATCAACAAAAAACCCCGGTGCATTTGCACCGAGGCTTTTGACTTGTAGCGGAGGGAGGATTCGAACCTCCGACCTTTGGGTTATGAGCCCAACGAGCTGCCACTGCTCCACCCCGCAATATCGGATACAAATATACAACTATTTTATTTAATTACCAAAAAGTTATTTGAGCAGGTAGGCTGAGCCAGACTTAGAAGTGATAATTACCTCTTTGACCTCGAAAATTTGAAATTAGATTTGCATCTTTACATAAATTCACGAAACTATGAGACCTACATGAGCAGCAACTCGCAATAGGCATGATTGTTATTTTCATGTAAGTTCCATTCGACCAATGAAATAATAATAAAACAATCGAATGAAATACAAAAAACTGGGGACCAATGGTCCTGTCATATCAACCGTCGGATTCGGAACATGGGGCATCAGCGGACGCGACTGGGGTGATACTGACGACGATAAATCACGCAAGGCCATTCATGCCGCACTCGATGCCGGGGTGACATTCATAGACACAGCCGATGTCTACGGCTTCGGCCACTCCGAGGAACTGATAAGGGAGGTGCTCGACC
Organism: Bacteroidales bacterium; assembly: GCA_011620595.1. Classification (GTDB taxonomy): domain Bacteria; phylum Bacteroidota; class Bacteroidia; order Bacteroidales; family VadinHA17; genus SR-FBR-E99. Next base: position 5,675 of record WOYX01000007.1, read on the forward strand.
GGAGACCTGACAAAGAGAAGATCATTATCGCCACCAAGGCAGGAAACAACTTCTATCCCTTCCGCGGACAGGAGCATAGAATCACTCCGGCAAACAGCGATTACTCGGTCAAACACCTGGAATTTGCCGCTGAACAGAGCATAAAACGCCTCAACGTCGAGGCTCTCGATATACTCCAGCTGCACAGTCCCGACCTTGAAATCCTCGAACGCGACGAGCCGTGGCTCGCCCTCGAGCGACTGAAGAAAGCGGGTAAGATAAAACACGCGGGCTGGAGCGTGCAGTCGTTCATGGAGACCGAGCAGGCACACATCCTCGAAAGACACCATGAGCTACTCGATGTCATCCAGGTAAGGTATAACCTGCTCGAACGCAAGGCCGAGGAGGTGCTCCTCCCGATGGCCCTCAAATATGGCACCGGCGTGATAGTGCGCATACCTCTCCTCTTCGGTTTCCTCTCCGGGAAGTTCAGCAGCAAATCCACCTTCGGCGACAATGACCACCGCAGGTTCAACCTCTCGCCGGAGAAGCTGGCTGATTACCTGAGGTCCCTCGAAGGATATCAGCCTCTGTTCAACAAATATGCCCCATATACCATGGCACAGCTGAGCCTCAGGTTCTGTATCTCTCACCCGGCATGCCATACCGTCATACCGGGAGGCAAGAACCCTGAACAGGTGCAGGAGAATGTCGTGGCGTCAGATCTCGATTTCATTCCTTTTGAAGAGTTCAGCATGCAACATTGATATTAAATCTTCTTAAATTTAGCACAGCAAACGATCAATCTGAACAGTCTGGTTGTTACTAAAATAAAAAGCCATGCCAAGAGTATTCAAAGCCATTGAGATAGAGAAGGAGGAGAAGGAGGTTATGCGCGACTATCTTGACCGTCACATGCCTCATGTCATCTGTCCTGACAGCGTAAAACGAGGAGAAAAATTCACGGTCAAGGTGCGCCTCGGAGATGAGTACCCCCATCCTGATGAGGACGACCACTACATAAGCCTAATCCAGCTCTGGAACCGTGAGACCCTGCTGGCAGAGACACGCTACTCGGCCGGTGCCAACGGTCACCTGCCGAATCATTTCGAGGTCGATTACTACATTGTTGCTCCGGAGGTCTCCATGAACCTCAGCGCCATGGCCGTATGTACCAAACACGGGCTATGGCAGAGTGAGGATAAACCAGTGAAGGTGACCGACTGATCTGCGCCTGAAAAGCAGATGAACCCTCCACCGCGGTCATTTCAGCTGATTTTTTGACAATTAACTTATCCCCAATACAAATCAGACCATTGCAAAAAGCACTTAATATCCGAATAAAATAATGGGAAGCTATATCGACGGCCATCTCATCAAGGATGAGAACGTGGTCTATGAAACCAAATACCATTGGGTGATTTTCTTTTCACTGAAATCGATTTTTACCCTGACAATATACGCCTGGATGAAGCGGTGGCTCTCCGAGTTCGTCATTACAAACCGCCGTATAGTTATCAAGGAGGGATTCATTGCCCGCCGTACATTTGAGATGAACCTCTCGAAGATCGAAACTGTGAATGTTGACCAGACAGTCATGGGCCGGATACTCAACTTCGGATCCATAACCATCATTGGCACCGGAGGAACCACGGAGACGTTCCATAACATAGCCCGCCCGCTGGTCTTCAGGCAGAGGTTCCAGGAACTCTGCTAGCAGAGTCGAAAATCCCTAAAGTCTTTAAAGTCCATAGAGTCGAAAGTCAGTAAAGTCAGAGGCGTGAAGGTCAATAGATTTCTGTTTTGATTGGAGCTAACAGGCAAGTATCAGGATTTTTTCTTGTATCTTTCATCCTAATGAAAAGAAAACTGAAACTCTACCTGCTGCCGGCATATTTGCTCAGAGTGGCAACCCCGGTGCTGGCCATTCTGGCCCTTTCGTCCTGCGGCCGCGTTGACAGGACGGAGTACACTGCCCCCGGTGTCTCGAAGCTACTGGCCACCTACAGGTATGAGACTCTGAAGGATGTAAGGTACAACCTCTCTTTCAGGATTGATACGGGCAGAAGCAGTCCCGTGGAGGGAACCGCTGTGATTGAGTTCGGGCGCACTTCCGGCCGCGAGCCGCTGGTGATCGATTTCAATGTTCCTGCAGATCACTTTAGGTCAGTTTCCGTCAACGGCAGACAGGCAGAGACCGGGCTGACCAACGGGCATATTGTGATTGACCGCAGCCTTCTCTCAAAAAGTTACAACCGCGTGGAGGTCGGCTTCCGCGCCGGGGATCTCTCGTTGAACAGGAACGATGAATACCTCTATACGTTGTTCGTCCCTGACAGGGCCTCAACCGCATTCCCCTGCTTTGACCAGCCTGACATCAAGGGCCGGTTCACACTGGCACTGGATATCCCGGAATCATACCGTGCCATGTCAAACAATCCCGTTGTCTCAGCTGACACCGCATCCGGCAGGGTCACCCTTCGCTTCAGCGAGACAAAACCCATCAGCACATACCTCTTCGCCTTCGCCGCAGGCAGGTTCGAATTAATTGAGAAAGAGATTGATGGCCTTAAGATGGAGATGCTTCACCGCGAAACCCGGCCAGGTTATGTTGAGAATAATGCTGAGGAGATATTCCGCCTTCATTACAGCGCCCTGAGGTGGCTCGGGGAGTACACCCAGATATCCTACCCTTTTGACAAGTTTGGCTTTGTGCTTCTGCCGCCGTTTCAGTACAGCGGGATGGAACACCCTGGGTCAATTTTTTACAGGGCCTCCTCTCTCCTCCTTGAGGCTTCCCCCACACTGAACGAGCAGCTGTCGCGGGCCTCGCTGATTGCCCATGAGACCTCGCACATATGGTTCGGCGACCTGGTAACCATGAAATGGTTCGATGATGTATGGCTCAAGGAGGTCTTTGCCGGGTACATGTCAGACAAGATAGTCACACCTGACTTCCCCTCCGTCAACCACGAGCTCCGTTTCCTGCTCTCGCGCTACCCTGCCGCCTATGCCGTTGACCGCACCCGTGGCACCAACCCCGTGATACAGGAACTGGGCAACATGAAGAATGCGGGCTCACTCTACGGCGGCATCATATACAACAAGGCGCCAATAGTCATGCGGCAGCTCGAGCAGCTTGCAGGCGAAGAGGAGCTGCGTGAGGCACTGCAGATATACCTTAAGGAATACTCCTTTGGCAATGCCCGGTGGGATGACCTTATTACAATCATTGAAAAGGTGACCCGCAAGCCCCTGGAAGAGTGGAGCAGGATGTGGGTCCGGGAGGCAGGCATGCCGTTGATCACTCCCGTGGTGACCGGCAAGAAGGAAAACACGGATGAGGGCTACAGGATCTCCTTCCGTGAAGATGACCCGGCAGGAGTGCTGAGACACTGGCCTCAGACACTGCAGACGATGGTCATCACGGCGTTGGATACCGTCACCGGGGAGGTCACCCCGGCAGATAAACGTTCGTTCCTGACTGCTTCCGGAGAACCCCTATGCATCATCCCCGACATCCCGGGAAGAGCCTATGGCACCTTCCTTTTTGACAGCACCACAGCCTCATACCTCCCTGAACATATAAATGATTTTCAGGATCCCCTGCTGCGGGGGATACTCTGGATCAACATGCACGAGAACCTTCTCAACGGAACCGTCAGCCCCACTGTATATTACAATGCCCTCTTCTCTGCACTGCAGACGGAGGAGGAGTTGCAACTGCGCAACTATCTCGCCGGCAGACTGGGATATGTATACTGGCATCATCTCTCTGATAGTGCCCGTACCGCCAATGCACCTGATGCAGAGGCAATGATATGGCATAAGCTCATCACCGCGGAGACGGCATCGGAGAAACGACAGTGGTTCGTGCTGTTTCGCAATGTGGCTGTCACTGAAAGGGGACTGGCACACCTCAGAGATTTGTGGAAGAGTGGCGAACTGCCCGGCGGTAAAGTGGCAAACAGGCCGGGATCCGGCCCCGTCAGTCTTGGCGAAGATGAACAGTCCGGACTGGCACTGACGCTGGCACTCAGGAATCACCCCGATGCAACAGCCATCATATCTGCACAGCGCGAGCGTATCACCACAGACGACAGGCTGCAGAGGTTCGACTTCGTACTGCCATCGGTATCACCTGACCAGGCTGTGCGTGATGAATTCTTCAACAGCCTCCGCGATCCGGCCAACCGGGAACATGAACCGTGGGTGCTGGAGGCCCTGGGATACCTTCATCACCCATCGGTGGCGCACAGGTCGGAACACTACATCCTGCCCTCACTGGAGCTGCTGGAAGAGATAAAGAGCACCGGTGACATATTCTTCCCGGGAGGATGGATAACAACTACCCTCGCCGGCCACCACTCGGCTGAAGCCCGTGAGACCGTGGAGAAATTTCTGGAAGAGCGGCCCGACTACCCCGCTGACCTGAGGCTGAAGATCCTGCAGGCGGGGGATCATCTTTTCAGGCAGTAGTATTCAGTCGGCCACCTTCGCCACATCCTGCGTTAAAACTACTGACTTCGTCCACGTAGCAGACTTCGTCCGTCGGAGCCGGATGCCGAAGAGGGCTTCGTTGGCTGGCAGCGGCAAGCTTGCAAGAGATACAATTGTGAAATTTTATATTTTCGTAATCAAATTCGAAATTTGCAAATCGAAAATCGCACATTACTATGGGTATTCTGAGAGTTCTGGTCTGCATCTTCTGCCCTCCCCTGGCAGTCCTTGACAATGGCTGCGGCTCTGTACTGATCGTCTTCCTCCTTACACTTTGCGGATGGGTGCCGGGAGTCATCGGGGCTCTGGTCATTAATAATAGAAGGTAATCCTGGCCGCCCGTGTGATCTGCATAATGCTTTGATGAGCTTATGCCGGATCCTGTCCGGAGGGTATCATCAATATCCTTTTAAGTTTGTACTTATACTTTAACGTATTGACATCACCATGTGCCTTAAAATTGTTTTTGCTTAGCTCCCGGTATTTCGACCAGTTCACCGAGGAGAAATAAAATGACTTAACTTCTGACTCGACAATCGGGTACGATGATTGAACAATCCTAATCGCCTCGGGCAACAACTCAGCCCCCTGGATGGCTGTCTGGTATACCGCTTCAACATAATCGAAATGTTCAGGCAGCCTGGTTTTTCTCTGAATAATTACGATCCCGGTATCAAGGTTTTTGTCAATAAAATGAATGGTAGCCCCTATATATTCATACAGACCGTAATACATGGCCCAGAACGTAGAAGAAATGCCACGGATCTCCGGGGCAATCCCATGATGAATGTTCAGCGTTCCCAGTGGAGGTATGGAAAAAATGTTTGCTTTCAATATTCCCGCACCACATTGAAATAGCAGATCGGGTTTGAGGTCCCAGATAATATTTTCTGTTTCCGCACCGTTAACGCTCTTCACAAATATCTTTCTGATGTGTTTATCAAACTCGCGGGGAATATGTCTGCCAATCTTCTTCTCCCCCAGCCTGCGGGCTGAATACCAACCGGGATTTTGAAGAAGAAGAGTGAGAATGATTTCCTTGATCAGATTTCTGAGCTTACCGATAACAAAACTGTACCTGTTGTCAAAAAGCACATATGTGAACTCACAATCAGGGCAGGCATTAATCAGCCTGAAAATATTCAGCCTGTTTACGTTCCCGGGGAAACGACTCGAAAAAAGTACAATCTTCATCTCAGAAACCGTGATTAATGAACGCCTTGTTCAGAGTAAAGGCTATTGTTTCAAATGTAGTCGTGGCTGATACACCCCAACGGTTGAGAATATACTTATCATTTTTATCGCTTGCGCACCGGTAGTCTACTGCCAGAAGGCCTTTATAGCCGGATTCATATGCAATTTTCTTAATGTTCTCATTATAAGAGCCATCCGGAAATGAAAGGTATTCCATTTCCCTTTGTGTAATCTCTGATAAGATGCTCCGTGAGAGTTCCATCTCGTTTCTTGCCTCCTCTTCTGAAATATTGGCCAGATTATAGTGAAGATGTCCATGTGAGCCAATTGTTACCAGTTCGGACTCTGACAGTTTCCTGATTTGTTCTCTGTTCATCAGTTTCCAGTATTCAGCAGGCAAATCGCGTATCTTCGTCCCCATACCGGGCTTTGACAGCAATCCGTTCAGTATCTCATCCCTTTCAATGTACATCAGTCCTTTAACGAACTCGAATATGCTGAGATTGCTTTCAGGGTCTGTCATATCAAACTTCCCGCGTTTAACAAACTTCCGGCCTTTTAACTCAAGGGATTCTCCTTCGATAAAGTAGCGAACAAACGCAAGGATATCAGACCACATCATGTACTTGTCATCCCGGGCACAGATTCCGGACACAAAAAAGGTGGTTGGGATTCTGTATTTTTCGATTATGGGCAGCGCGACCAATAGATTATTCAGATATCCGTCATCAAATGAAACAGTAAGGGTTTTCCTTTCAGGTCTCAGACCCTGCCTCTTTAGTTCGAAAGCTTCATCCAGGGATATTATGTCGAAATTCTTTCTGATATACCTCATGTGCTGATCGAACTGCTCCCTGGTAATATGTCTTGGAAAAATCATGGTGGAGTCTTTCTCCACCACACCGTGATAAAAGATATTGAGAAGCTTCCTGCGCGTGGCCAGGTGATATACCTTCTCAGCCTGCAATTGCACCAGGGCAGGAAGCAGATATTTTTTAATTAATCCTCTCATTCTGAACTCACATCCGGAGTATCCAACTGTATATAATGGATGTAATATTTCTAATTATCTGACAGCAAATGTAACGTTAAACAGGCAAATTATAGTCATCCGGATTAGTAGATTACCAACCATACAGTTATACATTCAAGAAAAGTTATGCAACTTTTTTTCTGTAAAATCATAAAGGCACGGTTAATTCTTTTCTCTTCATAGGGGGCAGTTCCTGATTCACCCGCTCCACCATATTGGTGGTTCGAATACGCTTGTGATGTGCAGGAGGAGCAACGTTTGTCGCATCCTGACCCGGATACCTTAATGGTTTTTGTTTTCGATGCCGCAGTGATTGAAACTGTGCCATGGAGTACTGTAGTGCATGACTATCTTGTGCTTAAACGCTATGAATTTAAGTCTCCGGGATCTGCAAAAAATGAACTGGATTGTGACATACCCATAATTCTGAACTGATGAGCCCCATGCCTGCATATTGTACAGATACTAGTTCGAAGATGGATATGCGCTTCGCTCCGGAACGGATTTTTTCCGATCTTTACATAGTGATAAAGCAAATCCGGTCGTATATGAAACTGATAATGAATCATTATTTTGGTCTGAACGTTTAACCTGAATACACCCTTTGCCATGAAATGTAGTCCTGCAATTTTCATCCTCATCTTAATGGTTCTGACTGCCTGCGAGGATAAACCAATCGAAACAAAGTCGGGCAGCCTCGTCCTCACCGGCATCAAATCTGCTAAAGGGAGTGAGATGGTTACTATCGATCTTGACTCCGGCTACGTGAATACCAATCCCGTCAATTGCCACATCCTGAGCTCAACGGTATATGACCCGAATACGGGTGGTTACGGATATGTAAGCTGTGATACGGTTTTTACCCTGGTCAATACCACTGACGGCAGGATAATAAAGTCATTCAGGCTTCCCGGCCTAATTTCCAGCGCTGTGACAGACCCGGAGAACAACCTTCTTATCGGCACCTACGGGGAGTATGAATATGTGCTTGACCCTGACAGCACCAACGGCGCCACGATACCGGTATTTCACACCTACCTGCTTACAACAAACCTGGAAACAGGAGACATTGTACTGGACAAGGAAATTGATCTGGGCGAAGGAGTCTTTCTCTGCACCCACTTCTTTGACCCTGTCAATAAACTGTACATCCTGCAGAGAGCTGACAACAAACTCCTCCTCATCAACCCTGTTACAGGAACAACCACCAAAACTGTAGATATCGGTAAGCACCTGATTAATGTGGTTTATAACTCCGATGACGGGAACCTGATATCCCTGTTACCCGCAAGTGAGCCGGGCATATGCATGATCGAAGTCTATAAACCAACCACCGGTGAACTGATCAGTTCACAACAGGTGACAGGCATCGACAGCTATCACTACTGCATTTGTGCCTATGATCCCGGTACTAAATGCTACCTGGCAGTGAACACTGATAACGAGGTGATGTTCATTGAACCTGCTACAGGAACAATAGCCAAAACCGTCAAGCTGGACTACCAGCTGAATGACATCAGATTCCTCAGAAAACAGGCTGAATCTTTCTGAGAAACAGGCATTTCAGAGATATTACTTCCAGATGACGAGGTTTATGGCCCACAGACGCCAGTTTGCCGGATTCAAGCCGGGACCCATTTACTGATATCCCATTAGCCGGATTTACGGGTTGCCGAAGAGTCGGGTTGCCTGGTTCTGACTGAACCATTCTACCTTATTCCAATACTGGGAAAAGAGTCCCCTCCATTTTATTTCACACCCTTACCATCATCCTCCATCTCGCCATTTTTGATTAATTTTGCACAATTCAAAAAGGTGTTTAGAACTTTAATCGGGCCCATTTGTTGAGTTTGTGTACCCATTGAAGGCAAAGGTTATGGAAAACGATCAGGATAAGGTACTGAACGAGGTAACAACAGGGGAATACAAATACGGTTTTGTTACTGATATTGAGACTGATGTGATCCCCAAAGGACTTAGTGAGGATGTTGTCAGGCTCATTTCCGCCAAGAAGGAGGAGCCGGAATGGATGCTCGAGTTCCGCCTCAAGGCTTTCCGCCACTGGCTGACAATGAAGATGCCTGCATGGGCCAACCTGAAGATTCCTGAGATCAACTACCAGGATATTATCTTTTACGCCGCACCCAGACAGAAACCGGCACCGGGCAGCCTCAGCGAGGTCGATCCGCAGCTGATAAAGACATTCGACAAACTCGGCATACCCCTCGAGGAGCAGAAACGCCTGACAGGCGTCGCCGTAGATGCGGTGATGGACTCAATTTCAGTGAAGACCACCTTCCGCGAGACGCTTGCAGAGCTGGGTATAATCTTCTGTTCATTTTCGGAAGCCGTCAGGGAACACCCGTCGCTTGTACAAAAGTACCTTGCCTCGGTTGTGCCCTACACTGACAACTTTTTTGCCACGCTCAATTCGGCAGTATTCTCCGACGGCTCGTTCTGTTACATCCCCAAGGGTGTCAGATGCCCTATGGAGCTCTCAACATACTTCCGCATCAACACCTCCAACACCGGGCAGTTTGAACGCACCCTGCTCATAGCTGACGAAGAGTCATATGTCAGTTACCTCGAAGGGTGCACGGCACCCATGCGCGACGAGAACCAGCTGCATGCAGCAGTGGTGGAGATAGTCGCAGAACGGGGCGCAGAAGTCAAATACAGTACCGTGCAGAACTGGTACCCGGGCGACAGGGATGGCAAGGGCGGGATTTTAAATTTCGTTACCAAACGCGGCATGTGTAAGGGCGACGATTCCAAGATATCATGGACGCAGGTCGAGACCGGCTCTGCCATAACATGGAAATACCCCTCATGCATCCTGCGGGGCAACAACAGCACAGGCGAGTTTTATTCCGTCGCCGTGACAAATAATTACCAGCAGGCTGACACGGGTACCAAGATGATCCATATCGGGAAGAACACGAAAAGCACCATTGTCTCCAAGGGCATCTCCGCCGGCTTCGGACAGAACAGCTACCGCGGACTGGTGAAGGTGCTGGGCAAGGCCGAAGGAGCGCGTAACTTCTCGCAGTGCGACTCGCTGCTGCTGGGCGACAAGTGCGGGGCGCACACCTTCCCCTACATCGAGGTCGACAACCCCTCGGCGATAGTCGAACATGAGGCCACAACCTCACGCATAGGAGAAGACCAGATCTTCTACTGCAACCAGCGGGGGATCTCAACAGAAGATGCAATAGGACTGATAGTCAATGGATATGCACGTGAGGTGATCAACAAGCTGCCGATGGAATTCGCGGTGGAAGCACAGAAGCTGCTGCAGATCAGCCTCGAAGGGAGCGTGGGTTAATATTGTTTTACTACAGACAGAATATGAAAAGTGAATTTTTATTACAGATAAAGGACCTCAAAGCCTCAATAGACAACAAGTCAATCATCAAGGGCCTCAGCCTCGAAGTCAAACCGGGGGAGATACATGCCATCATGGGACCCAACGGAAGTGGCAAGAGCACCCTGGCCAATGTCCTCACAGGTCGTGATCTGGTCACCGTCACTGACGGTTCCGTCACCTTCGAGGGACGCAACCTGCTTGACATGTCGCCGGAGGAGAGGGCACGCGAAGGTATCTTCCTCTCGTTCCAGTATCCTATTGAGATACCCGGTGTCAGCATGGTAAACTTCATGAAGACCGCTATCAATGAGCAACGCAAACACCGCGGGCTGGAGCCGCTCTCAGCCTCCGAGTTCCTTAGTCAGATGCGCGAGAAGAAGGAGCTTGTGGAGATTGATTCGGCCCTGACCAACAGGAGTGTCAACGAGGGTTTCTCCGGAGGAGAGAAAAAGAAGAATGAGATATTCCAGATGGCGATGCTTGAGCCGAGACTGGCACTCCTCGATGAGACAGACTCCGGTCTTGACATCGATGCCCTGCGCATCGTAGCCAACGGTGTGAACAAGATACGCAGTGCTGACACTTCAGTCATCGTCATCACACACTACCAGAGACTGCTTGACTATATAATACCTGACTTTGTGCACGTGATGTTTGACGGACGGATTGTAAAATCAGCCGGCCCTGAACTGGCTCTCGAACTGGAAAAGAGAGGATACGACTGGATAAGGAAGGAAGCAGACATAGCAGAAGAATCATGGATTACCGACCGGAAGTTATAAGCAAGCTGTCTGCCATGTTTAATGCAGGCCACGGGACCTTCCTCAAAGACTCCCCCGAGCTGTTCAACAGGCATCGTGAGAAAGCATTTAATGACTTTCTCCGCCTTGGCATCCCTGACAGGAAAAATGAAGCATATAAATATACCAACCTGGAAAAATTCCTCAATTATCAGTACCAGGATTATTTCTTCCCGCTTCCCTCGGATTTCAGAGAAGCCGAGAGGTTCCACTGCGAGGTGGAGGACCTTAATGTATGGAACATGGTGCTTCTTAACGGGTTCTTCCCCCATGGCGAGGACGGGCTGGTGATGCTCCCCGGAGGGATATGGGTGGGAAGCATGAAGGCCGCAGTCAGACAGTTCCCTTCGCTTGTGGAAAAACATTACAACCGCTACGTGGAGGATGGAACCGACGGACTGATACCGCTCAATACCGCGCTGGCATCAGACGGGCTGTTTCTTTATGCACCAAAGAACACTGTCTATACCAAACCCATACAGATCGTTAACCTGTTGCACTCAGACAAGGATATCTTTGTTCAGGACCGTAACCTGATCATAGTGGAAGAGGGGGCACAGCTGTCACTGCTGTCATGCGATCACTCCATTTCTCCCCGGCGTTTTCTCACCAACACCATAACGGAGGTGTATGTCGGCCGCAATGCCCGTTTTGATATTATCAGGGTACAGAACCAGCATGACAACTCAGGTAAGATAACACACACGTTCATCCACCAGGAGCGCGACAGCTATGCTTCGTCAAACAATATTTCGCTTCACGGCGGACTGGTACGAAATGCCACCTGGCACTACCTGGGGGGCGAAAACAGCGAGACCCACTCCTATGGCCTCTTCCTGGCCGACAAGGATCAGCACATAGCCAATTTTGTGAAGGTTGATCATGTGGCACCCAACTGTAACAGCACACAGCTCTTCAAGGGGGTGCTTGATGACAACTCCAGCGGGGCCTTCAACGGGCGCATCATGGTGCATAAGGATGCTCAGAAGACAAATGCCTACCAGAGCAACAACAACATTATCCTCTCGGACACCGCACGCATGGATACCAAGCCACAGCTTGAGATATACGCCGATGATGTCAGGTGCAGCCACGGCGCTACCGTGGGCCAGCTTGACGAGAATGCGCTCTTCTACCTCCGTTCGCGAGGGATTGACGTGCACGAAGCCAGGCTAATGCTTATGTTCGGCTTTGCCCACGAGGTGATAAAGAAAATCTCCATCGAAGCATTGCGCGACCGCATTGACGACCTGGTTCAAAAACGCCTCCGCGGCGAGCTGTCGCGATGCGCCTCATGTGCCGTACAGTGTAACTGATCATCGCCATGCCACTCTCAAGAAGCATAGAGGCAATACGCGCCGACTTCCCGATACTGGCCATCACGGTGCACGGCAAGCCATTGGTATATCTTGACAACGGAGCCACAACGCAGAAGCCGTTGCAGGTGATACAGACGATGGATGAGCTCTACCGAACAGCCAACGCCAACGTTCACAGGGGAGTACACTGCCTCTCTGACATGGTGTCGGAACGCTATGAAGCTGCCCGCGAAACAGTGAGAGCATTCATCAACGCCCCCAGGCGGGAAGAGGTGATCTTCACTGCCAACACCACCGCCTCCATCAATGCCGTGGCCTTTTCATTCGGCGAGAGATTCGTTGGCGAGGGTGATGAGATAATCATCAGCGGCATGGAGCACCATGCCAATATTGTTCCCTGGCAGATGCTCTGCGAGAGGAAGGGATCAAAACTGAAGGTCATCCCCTTCTCTGACGAAGGCGTTCTTGACCTCGAAGCTTACCGCAACATGATCAGCGGACGTACTCGCATCGTCGCCGTCACCCACGTCTCCAACGTGCTCGGGACCGTCAACCCGGTGAAGGAGATAGTGGCCGAGGCACACCGACACGGAATTCCCGTGCTGGTCGACGGCGCACAGGGCGTGCAGCACGGCACTGTAGACGTAACAGATATCGGATGTGACTTCTATGTCTTCTCGGGACATAAGGTCTACGGCCCCAATGGTATCGGGGTGCTCTACGGCCGCACAGAGCTGCTCAATGAGATGCCCCCCTATCAGGGAGGCGGTGATATGGTCGCCAATGTCACATTCGAAAAGACAACCTATAACGAACTGCCATTCAAATTTGAAGCAGGGACCACCAACTTCACAGGGGCCATAGGCATGGCCGCGGCACTGGACTACCTTACAGGGCTGGGACGCGAGGCGGTAGCGGAGAGGGAACAGGCGCTGCTGGCACAGGCCACGGCAGGACTGTCAACCATTGACGGAATGAGAATCTACGGCACAGCACCCCATAAGGTGTCAGTAGTCTCCTTCCTTACGGGGAAGATACATCAGTATGACGCCGGCATGATTCTTGACAAGATGGGTATCGCCGTAAGAACCGGAACGCATTGTGCCCAGCCACTTATGGAACGCTACGGCATCAGCGGAAACATCAGGGCTTCAATCGCCTTCTACAACACTGAGGAGGAGATAGAGGCGCTGGTGAATGGCGTTAGAAAAGCTACTGAGATGTTGGGTTGACTATAGTATTATGACAATAGACGAATTGCAGGATCAGATTATTGAAGAGTTCGCCCAGTTTGGCGACTGGATGGAGAGGTATGAATATCTCATTGAGATGGGCAGGGAGCTGCCGCCCTTCGAGGAGACACACCGCAGGCCTGACTTCCTGATTGAGGGATGCCAGAGCAGGGTGTGGCTCTATCCCTCCTTTAACGACGGAGTGATAACCTTCGAGGCCGACAGTGATGCGCTGATAACCCGGGGCATCGTTGCCCTGCTGGTCAGGGTCCTCTCCGGCCGCACCCCCGATGAGATTCTGGGTACTGACCTCTGGTTCATTGACCGCATCGGGCTGAAGGAGAATCTCTCACCGACGCGATCCAACGGGCTGCTGGCAATGATAAAACAGATGCGTCTCTACGCGCTGGCATACAAATCAAAAGCTGAACAGTCATGAACACACAGGAGATACAGGAGACAGAAGCACGGATAGCAGGTGTACTTAAAAGCATCTTTGACCCTGAGATACCGGTAAACATCTATGATCTTGGCCTTATCTACGAGGTCAGGGTTGACGAGGAGCAGGTGGCACACATCACGATGACGCTCACCGCCCCGAGCTGCTATATGGCTGAGGAGCTCGTTGAGGAGGTCAGATACAAGGTTGCCGGTATCAGAGGGGTTAAGGAGTGCGACCTCAAACTGACCTTTGACCCGCCGTGGGACCGCAGCATGCTCACCGACGAGGCAAAACTGGAGCTGGGATTACTCTAAAAAAACGTATCTTGTACGATGCCCGCACCTGGCGAAGGCGGAGCCGGGACTAATCGGGAAAACCGCTCCATGACCGACGCCCGTAAATGAGACAGCTCTCAAAACCGTACAATGACCGATGCCCGCAAAATAGCACTTACCTGGAAGATCCGCGAAAGCATACGCCTCGAAGGCTTTGATATCTGCGGAATAACACAGGCTTCACCGCATCATGAAGACAGCCGCAATATCGGCGAGTGGATTGCCGCAGGGAAGAATGGCACAATGAGCTTCCTTGAGAAAAACCTCGACAAGCGTGGCGACATCACCTCGCTGGTCGAGGGAGCTAAATCAGTGATAGTTGTCGGCCTGCGATACTACAGCAATGAACCCTCCGCCGGCGAAAACAACTACTTCGTCAGCCGCTATGCGCGGGTAAAGGACTACCATACGGTAATAGAAGAAAAGCTGAACCGTATACAGAAGATCATCAAAAAGGAGGTGCCGGAGGCCGTAAGCCGTGGATTCTGTGATGCCGGACCCGTAACCGAAAAGGCATGGGCCATACGTGCCGGCCTGGGATGGCGCGGGCGCCACAGCATGGTCATCAACAAGGATATCGGCTCATTCTTCTTCCTCGGTGAGATCGTCACCACGGCAGAGCTGCTCTATGATAATGCCTCTGCCCGCGACCGGTGCGGCGACTGTACCCTCTGCGTAGAGGCATGCCCCACCCAGGCCATCTGCAGCGACCGTACCATTGATGCACGCCGCTGTATCTCTTACCTCACAATCGAGCACGACGGTGATATCGCGGAAGAGTTCAGGGGGAAGACCGAAAAGATGATCTTCGGCTGCGACCGTTGCCAGGAGGTCTGCCCCTACAATAAAAAGGCAGTGCAGTATACAGATCAGGAGCTCGTTCCTGAGTTTCACATCACCTCCCTGAGCAGAAAAGATTGGCTCACCATGACGCCTGAGGAGTTCAAAAAGCTGTTCAGGTCGTCACCCCTGAAACGTACAGGCTTCAGCAAAATAAGAAGGAATATCGATTTCGTCGACTACCGGTCACCTGAAAAGAGTTAGGACTCATACGCAGATCACCTCCGGTCACCTGAAAAGAGGTAAGATCCTCTCCCTGTTGCCATCGTTGGGTGCCGGTGTCAGCTCCAGTATATCCGTAACAATATTGTAGATATCCACATTGAAGAGCGTGTCTGTCACAAAACCCTTTTTGAAGGCAGGCCCCTCGGCATAAAAGATCGAGTGCATGTCGCTGCACCGCCAGTCATATCCGTGGTCACCCCTGCTGTAGCGCGAAGGCTCCGGCCTCAGTCCCGCCGTCCAGCCCGGGTCAGCAATCAGTACCACCTCCGGAATGCGGAGATGGGTGCCGTAGTTCAGATGGGCCGGCATATCTTCCCTGGCATATGCCTTCATACCTCGCTGGATGTTCAGAAACTGCAACACACTATCCCTCTTCCCTTCGACAGGCTCCACAGCCCATACCGGGTTACCTCCGATGATCCTCTTTATCATTCTCTCAGGCAGGGTGTCGAGTATATAATTATAGCGTGACTCATCCACCTCCGTCATGCCGTGATCAGAGAGCACAATAAGATTGACCTTCTTCCCGTGGGGCAGCGCCGCTATGCCCGTGCGAAGCACCCCCAG
The DNA here is from genome assembly GCA_011620595.1 of Bacteroidales bacterium. Lineage (GTDB taxonomy): Bacteria > Bacteroidota > Bacteroidia > Bacteroidales > VadinHA17 > SR-FBR-E99. Next base: position 21,508 of record WOYX01000007.1, read on the forward strand.
CAGGCTGTCAAGGCTCCTGACCACAGCGCCGGTCTCTGATGACCTGGGCCCGTAATCATGACTAACGGCATCAGGCTCTTCAAAGTAGAGTGTCACAAAATGGGGCCTTCTGTCCGCCGGCAGCGACAGCCAGTGCAGAACTGTATCAACACGGTCGCCGATGGGAACCTCATCGTCAAACGCCTTCCAGTAGTCGGGCTGCATACCCTGTATGGGTGCTTCCGACCCTACCCAGTAAAAGGAGGCCGACTTCATGCCCTGCTTCCGGGCGGTGACCCATAGAGGCTCGCCGCCGTAGAAATCGCCGTTGCCCACCATCGTCCTGTCGCCAATCCGGTAGACGAGGTCGAGGTCAGGAGCATAGAAGCTGTTGTTGACCAGACCGTGATGATCAGGGTAGAGACCTGTTGCAATCGTATAATGGTTCGGAAAGGTTTTCGTCGGGAATGAGGGTATCAGTCTCTCCGCCATCACCCCGTTCCGGGCGATGTCATCAAGCACCGGAGTGCCATGAATCGAGTCATAATCCCAGCGGAAGGCATCGAGCGAAACCATTAGCACGTATGGTTTGTCTCTCCCGGGCTTAAGGTTGCTGCAGGATGAGAATGCAGTTGCGGCAAAAACCGCCAGGGCCAGGTATCTGAAAATCTTCATCAGGACTGAATGTTGTTTTTCGTTTCTGAAAAATAAACAATTTTTCACGGGCGATGTTCCGGCAGTTAGCGGAAATAACCTTTACTTTTAGGGAACCAATTGTTTTACTGCCATGAAGCGACTCATCATTGCCCTGATCATGTTTTCAGCAATCGCCCTTGCAGAAGGTCAAAAGAACTATGCATTGCTCGTAATAGATATTCAGGACTTTTATTTCCCCGGTGGGAGGTCTGAGCTTGTTGAGCCTGAAAAGGCAGCAGAAAAGGCCGTCATCGCTATACGGGCAGCCCGGGAGACGGGCAACCCCGTAATTTACATTCAGCATAAGTCGGCAACAGGCATGGAGATCAATGAGATGGTAAAACCGATGCTGGGTGAGAAGATATTCATAAAGGAGGAGGTAAACAGCTTCCTGGGCACAGGACTGAATGAGTATATCGATGATCTCGCGGTTGATTCCCTAGTGATCTGCGGGATGCAGACCCATATGTGCGTTGAGGCTGCGGTAAGGGCAGCACATGACTACGGATATGTTGTGGTCCTGCTTCATGATGCGTGCGCCACCCGCAACCTGAAATTCGGTAACCGCGAAGTGTCAGCCGCCGATGTCCATGCCTCCACCCTTGCAGCGATGAAAAGCTATGCTGCCGTACTATCTGTTGCTGAATGGCAGTCAGGAGAGAAATGACCGGACCTTTATAACCTATTTTTCCATCGCTCTCTTACGGAGATCCTGCGGCATCTTCTCAATGGCATACCTGAGGGCAGTACGGGGCATGACGGCTTTATGTCTTATGACGAAATCAAATACCTCCTTTTGATAAGGCTTGCTGGCCTCCTTCAGCATCCAGCCGTAACCCTTCTGTACCATGTCATCCCTGTCCTGAAGAAGTATCTCCGCGATCTCAAAGATATCGGAAAGGAATTTTCCCCTGCGGGCTGGAATTATGAGTGAAACCGCCGCGGCCCTCTTTACCCACCGGTTATCCTCCCTGGCCCATCTCTTCAACTCTGAGATATACTCCGGATACTTCTGAATGAAGTCGCCAATGGTATGATTGCACAGAGTATCACATGAGGCCCAGTTGCCAATATAATTTTGAACCCACCTCTCAAGCATGCTGAAATCATCGGTGGTAAGCTTGCCGGCAAGTCTCTCAGACCACATGCAGGCAACGAAACTCTCCTCCATCATTCCCGACTGCCACAGAGAATCACACAGTTCCAGGATATCCTTCTTTGGTCGCATTTTGATGAGAGCATAGTTTTCCCGTGCAATCTGCTTTACAGTACTGGCACTGATACCATACAGGTTTACCTCCTCCCTGAAGTATCTCAATCCAGCCTGCCTCTTCCCTTCATCAGAGGCAGCTGACAGCTCGCGGCGGACTTTACTCAGTATCATGACAGCAATTTACGGAAGGAAATATAGGAAAAATGTGTGTAGATTTATACAGTCGGCTCGTACATGGCTAACAAGCTGTTAATCTATTATATGCGATAATAATGAATACAGAATTTGTGACCTTTCTGCAGAAAGTTGAGCTTTTCAGGAACCTTAGTGATGACGAATTCAATGAGCTTGCCAGGCGTCTCGTTAAAAAGTCATTTGGCAAGGGTGATTACCTATTCAGGGAAAACGGTCCCCGTGAAGGAATATTTATAATTTTTGACGGTGAGGTGGAGCTTTTTAAGACCAATCCGTACGGTGAGGAAGTCAGGCTCGCCATCTTCGGGGAGGGCGATTTCCTGGGCGAGGGACCATGGGTCGATGACTCACCCCATTCGACCTCGGCGCGGGCAGTGATTTCAACAACGGTACTCTCCGTGCACCTCGACTTTTTCAATGTCAGTGCAGCCACTACCCTGAAGGTCTTCTCCAATATTGCCAGGGTGATCTCCAGGAGGATGAGAAACGCCAACTCCCGGATGATCACTCCTGCAGCACAGTACGAATCGGGAAAGACGCGCCGCGAACATGACCTGCTGGGAGAGCGGGAGGTGCCCTTTGACAGCTACTACGGGGTCCAGACACTCAGGGCCATCGAGAACTTCGACATTTCGGAGGTCACACTAACCTCAGTACCCCATCTCATAGAAGCTCTGGCCATGGTCAAGGAGGCAGCCGCAGAAGCAAACTGCAGTCTCGGCCTGCTGGATGATAAGATCAGGGATGCCATTGTAAGAGCCTGTCATGAGATAAAAAACGGCATGCATCACAACCATTTTATGGTTGATATGATCCAGGGAGGGGCAGGCACCTCCACCAACATGAATGCCAACGAGGTGATAGCCAACCGGGCACTCGAGATCCTCGGCTATGACAAAGGCGACTATCAGCATTGCCATCCGAATAACCATGTCAACCTTTCACAGTCGACAAACGATGCCTACCCCACCGCCGTAAAAATAGCCCTGATTCATTCCAACAAAAAGCTGGTGGAGGTGCTTGAGACACTGATAACATCATTCAGCAACAAGGCAAAGGAGTTCTCACATGTGATCAAGATGGGCAGAACACAGTTGCAGGACGCCGTACCCATGACCCTCGGCCAGGAGTTCGAAGCCTATGCCGTAACACTGGGTGAAGAGGTGGAACGACTGAACCAGAACGCCTGCCTCTTCCTCGAGGTCAATATGGGTGCAACAGCTATCGGGACTGGTATCAACTCCGCTCCGGGTTACTCGGAGCTGGTAATAGAATATCTGAGGAAAATATCAGGACTGGACCTGGTTCTTGCCTCCAACCTTGTCGAAGCTACCCAGGATACCGGCGCCTTCGTCATGTACTCCTCGGCAGTGAAGCGGCTGGCTGTGAAACTCTCCAAGATATGCAATGACCTGAGGCTGCTCTCTTCCGGACCTCGCACGGGAATCAACGAGATCAACCTGCCTCCCATGCAGCCCGGATCCTCAATAATGCCTGGCAAGGTCAATCCCGTCATCCCCGAGGTGGTCAACCAGATAGCTTTCAAGGTGATCGGCAATGATCTGACAGTCACCCTGGCCGCCGAGGCGGGACAGCTGGAACTTAATGTCTTTGAACCTGTGATGGTGCAGAGTATCTTTGAGTCAATCGAGATATTGAGCAACGGGATGACCACCCTCAAAAACCGTTGCATAGAAGGCATAACAGCCAATGAAGAACGTTGCAGAACCATGGTATATGACAGCATAGGACTGATCACGGCGCTGGTTCCCTTCATAGGCTACGATGCCTCAAACCAACTCGCCACCGAAGCCCTGACCAGCGACAGGAGCGTGTACGACCTGGTGCTCGAAAAGGGACTGCTGACAAGGGCGCAGGTCGATCAGATACTGGCACCGGAAAATATGATCAAGCCGCGAAAGATGAAACTTGACAGCTGAGTCCCCGGTGATGCAGCCGGCGCAGGGAGGGAGATTAAGTACCGTTCACGGATCAGTTTTGGCCTTGACACCTGCATTCTGCAGTCTTCAGCCGGAAGTATCAGACAGGTCTTTTGGGTAGTCAGAGATAAGTTTCACCAGTTCATTAATCTTTTCGTCCCGGTTTTTGAACCCCACATCCACTACCACCGGACTGTCTATCTCAAACCTGGATATAACACTGTCAACGAGACTGTTGCGAACGGCAATGACAATCACCGGCACAGATGCCTGCAGCAGTTCGGTGATCCTGGGGCTCCATCCCTCTCCTCTGAGCTCCAGCGGGCCCGCCTCATCAATAATGACCACGACGCTATTCATGTTACGCTCGGGGTCAAGAGCGTCAAGTCCTGCCCGGTACCCCTCGTCACTCATGGAGAACCGATCCACGCCAACGGTTACGGGGCCTGTGAGCCGTAGGAAAGGTTTCCGTGCATCGGATGAGATGTCAAGTATGTCATACCCTGTGGTGGCTTCACCCTCAACGGCTCGCAGTGCCAGAATGCCGCCCACAGCTACTCCCCGGCCCTTAAGTATCTCTGTCAGCTCACTCAGGAACGCGGTCTTGCCCTCAGCGATAGCTCCGGTGACAATTACCACTCTCTTCTTTATATCCCGGCCAGCCCTGACCTCTGCAAGCCGCTTCTCAACACGGGTTATCATACGGTTAAGAATATCGACAGGGTTCTTCATCGCACTCCTGAGATCAGGCATGTCAGCTATCATCGTAGGCAGGCTGGCAGCTGCCAGCTCCAGGGCTAGGGGCAGCTGCCTGAAGTGACTGCGGCTGAAGAAGTTGCGTATCTTCGGGTTGTAAAGCTCGGTACCCAGGGCCGAAAAACCGACGATGATTATCACTGCACGGAAGTTCATCTGTATGCCGATCAATATCGCCTCCGTCATGTTGTTCCCACCGGGCTGGAGAGCACTGAAGGCAAGGGCTGAAAGCATGGTAATAATAACAAAGGTGACCCAGAATCCCGGTTTCGACAGTTGTCTCATGGCCCGGTTGTAACGCAGCGCGAGAAGCGTGATGACCGGTATCACAGCGACAACCCACCAGTACCATTTCGTGATGCTGACCACAACCAGCAAACAGGCAATGAGCACTACATCCGCTGCCAGCCACCCCAGGGAGTAGTCGAATGACCGATCCTCCCGCTTAGATGATGAGTTGATGACAGCAGGCCCGGCATCAACCTCTGCCGGCGGCATGGATACCAGCCTCCGGCCGGTGATAATCCCCACCACTGCAGTGATAACGCCAAAGAGAACATATACCGACAGCAACAGCAACAGCGGCGCCCAGAAGGCATCGAACTGCAGGTTCAGCTGCCGCGCTGCATAGTCGGTTATGCTCGCATAGATATCAACCAGCTTGCCGCCGTAAAAGATGATCATGTTAAACACTTTCTGGAATAGGTTCCACGACATGGCCAGCATTGATCCGATGATAAACCCGAGATAGGTTCTCCCAAACAGCCTTACCGATGCCTCCAGGAACAGTGACTCCATGATTATGGCAATCATCGGCCCGAAGATGATGGCGCTGGGAGACATCGTCTTCATGAGGGCACATATCACCCCTGCTCTCCAGAACAGACCCCGATCCCGCCACTTGTAACTCAACGAGATCAGTATCACCAGCGCTATGGCTGTGAGCAGGTTACCGCTGAAAGGGACACGCAGGTTATGCAGGAAACTGCCGACCACGATCTCGGCAGCAGCCCATATCGTTCCTATGATGGATGCCTTGATCCACTTTTCGCTGATGATAGCTGTGCCCTTATTCAATGAACTGCAGTCTGTTTCAGGGTTTCAGTCAAAAGGGATCACACTCGCGGTAGGCTTCAATCACCCTTTTTGCTCCGTGCGGGCCTTTCAGGCTGCGGCCGTGCTCCATGCAGATCACCCCCCGGTAGTCTTTCTCAAGCAGGTGTTTAAAGATATTTTTATAGTTGATCTCCCCGGTGGTAGGCTCATTACGACCGGGGCTGTCCCCCACGTGGAAGGCGGCTATCTCATCCCAGCAGGCATCGATGTTGGGTATCAGGTTGCCCTCGGTGATCTGCTGATGATAGAGGTCATCAACGATCTTCACGGCAGGACTGTTGACAGCCCTGCACACCTGGTAAGCCTGCGGCATCTGCGTGAGCCACAGGCCCGGGTGATCACGGAGGGTATTCAGCGGCTCGATGACGAGGGTCATCCCTTCAGGCTCGGTGAGCATGGCACAGTATCTCAGGTTCTCTATGACGTTTGCCAGCTGTATATCAGGGTGCAACCTCTCATCGTACCTCCCGGGAACCACCAGCGCCATCTTGAACCCGGTCCTCTTCGCCACATCAATACCTTCCTCCATCTTCACGGTGAGAAAGTCGCGTACCTCCCTGTGGGGCAGGACAAACGAGCTCTTTGAGAAGTCGGCATGCAACACCCAGGGACCCATCATCAGTCCCAAACGCTGGATGGCGGTGGCGATGCGATCCTGCTCCGCCACCGGGCGCCCCGGCAGACCGTTGTCGAAGACAGCCCTGAAGCCCTTGTCCTGTATGAACTTGAGATTGTCAACCGGATCATCGCTGCCGCACAGCTCACGGAACATGCCCGGCGAAGGTGCGTAGGCCAGCCTGAAAGGCCTGTCAGCATCAGGTACCATGGCTGAACGGCTCCTGCCCCTGAGCAGGGCCGGGGCTGTAAACAGTGCTGCACCGGTGGCGGCAGCACCCCTGACAAAACTGCGTCTTGATCTCTCTTCCATAATAATAAATCTAAGTGCTTGTTAATGATTGCCGGAATGGTGTATCCTTTATCTGAGGGCGCATCCTTAAAATGTACGCCCGCTGTTTTCCGGATTATTTATTCACCCGGCACCGGGACACTCTTGCTTACGTCAACCGGACCCATCTCATATACCTTGGGCCCAAGCTTCAGATCGGAGTTCATCATCTCATCCCAGGTAACCTTCTTCCCGGTATAGGCCGAAATTCGGCCCATAATTCCTGCCATGGTCGAGACGGCAACGAATTCGGCCTCATTGAGTGGCTGGGCCGTGCGTATGGCAGTGACAAAATCGATGTGCTCCTGGTCATAGGGGCTCCTGATAAGCTGGTCAGTCATCTGACCCTGCTCGTCAAGTTTGTAGCCGTCGTACTTCCAGAGTTCGTTCCCGGCAAGGTCCACGATGCTGTTCTGGCAGTTGCTGCTCCCCTCTGTGCCCTGTACCCATTCCGACACGTTGCCTTCGCACCCGTTTATCTGGCGGCACATGCTGTGAACATGGATGCCTCCGTCATAGATAAAGTCGGTGCTGAAGAAGTCGTACTGGTCTCCGGTGACACGACGGTGACGGGCACCGAAGCTGACGGCGGATACCGGTTTCTTGCCTGTAAACCAGTTGACAACATCTATGTTGTGCACATGCTGCTCAACGATGTGATCGCCTGAGAGCCAGCACCAGTTAACCCAGTCGCGTATCATGTATTCCATCTCGGTCCATGACGGGTTGGGGTCACGGTACCATAGCTGTCCCTGGTTCCAGTAGCAGTTTGCAGCCACGATATCGCCTATCATCCCCTCCTGCACCTTGCCCCAGGTGGCAACATAGTCATGCTGGTGATGCCGCTGGGTTCCTGTCACGACACACAGCTCCATCCCCTTGGCCTTCTCCCCGGTTGCCATTATCTGCCTGACACCTGTGGGGTCAACGGCCACAGGCTTCTCCATGAAGACATGCTTGCCGGCAGTGACGGCAGCTTCGAAATGCAGAGGCCGGAAAAACGGTGGGGTGGCAAGAAGGATAATATCTACGCCGGAGTCGATCACCTTCTGGTAGGCGTCGAACCCGACAAAACAGTTCTCGTCAGCGATCTCCACCCCGTCATTCGCCAGGCGATTGCGACATGAAGTGACCCTGTCGGTAAAGACATCACCCAGTGCCGTGATGGTAAGGCTGGGCCCGGAATGAAGGAAGTTCAGGGCGGCACCCGTGCCCCTGCCGCCGCAGCCTATCAGCCCGGCCCTGAGGAGTGGCCCGTCAGGAGCAGCGTCAGGCATTACAGGAAGGATGACCTCCTTGCGCTTCCTTGAGGAGCATGAGGTGATGAGTGTCGGCACGATTATCCCTGCTGCCCCGGCAGCGGCTGCCGTACCCAGGAAATTTCTTCTGGAAAGTGATGATTTTTTCATGATGGTTTAAATGTCTATTTCAAAGTTATAATAATTGTTGCCTGTACAATACGTAAACCCACACACTAATGCCTACTGCCATCCGTGCAATCTGGCACCTTTGCTGAAATGACCCACCGGGTCATTTTTTCACCCTCGGCCCTCTGCCGTCTGACTGAAGACTATCAACTGCTTCCAGCCACCGAAGCCTTGGCGAAGACTGAAGACTGTCAACTGCTTCCAGCCACCGAAGCCTTGGCGAAGACTGAAGACTATCAACTGCTTCCAGCCACCGAAGTCTTAGCGAAGGTGGCCGACTGATTCCAATCCATCACCACCCTGAACCCCACAAAGAAACAGTCAGAGTACCACCATATGCTCTTAGGCATCTGAGGGTCGGTCTTCAGCCACTCTGCCGTACGTGTATAATCACGCGCAGCGCTCCTGACACCTCCTGCCCCGTCACGGTAGGAACCTCCCCTGATGACATGCTCATCTGTTCCATCATAGATATCAGAACAAAACTCCGCCACATTGCCGCTCATGTTCTTCAGTCCCCATGGGTTTGCCTTCACAAAAGAGGGCTCCTGTGTCTTGGACGGGCTGTTGCCCTGGTACACCACATATCTGCTGATCACGGCAGTGTCAGGTTTGCCTCCGAAGATACCACGTTTTTCAAACTTTCCCGGGTCACCCTCAAAGAAATAGGGCGTCACCGTCCCTGCCCGGCACGCATACTCCCACTCCGCCTCCGTGGGCAGGCGGTAGCCCTTGCCTGTGACCTGCGAGAGCCATCTGCAGTATGTCTCTGCGGCATGGTAACTCATTGAGATGGCCGGCCTCCTCCCCATACCCCAGTTCTGATCAGGCTTGCCGTACGGAGGAGTGGCGCCGCTGACTGCATCCACATCTGCTGTCTTAAGCCGCGATCCCTCAGTATCTGTCGTTCTGCCCTCCGAGGCCGTCTGCCGGTAGAACTCCATGTACTCATCCCATGTCACCTCCACCTCGGCAATGAAGAAGGAGTCAACCGCCACCTCCCTGGTTGCCTCATCAGCATCGCGCAACGGCTCATCATCGGGACTTCCCATTGTGAATGTGCCTCCGGAAATGGCGACCATCCTGAAGGTGACCCCTGATCCCGGTATCTGCTCTACAAAGTCATCAAAGGCTGTAACAGCCGCCGGGGAGGTGTAGAGAGTATCCTGTCCGCCCTGCGCCATGCCAAACCCTGTGTTGGTGCCGTGGAGATAACCCTCGATATAATGTCCCGAATTAAGGTGGCAGCTTATGCACTGCAACGCCTCCCCCTTGTCGGTCATCTGCTTGTAGTAGAGATGCGCCTCGGAACCTTCGCGGGTCAGTGTTGCAGGGAAGAGATTCTCATGGCATCTGATGCATGATGAGTTATAAACATGCTCCGCAGCTCTCTCAAGGGTTGAAGCTGCCTCCCAGTTGAACTCGGTTGAGTCTTTGGTCCAGTGACTCCAGAGATCGCGCATTCCAGTCTTAGCCTTCTCAATAATATAACCCTCTCCCTTCGGCGGCAGATGGCATTCTGCGCATCCTGTATGATAACCCGACTCCGTGGCATAGTGAACCCCCTGCTTCCAGCTGGCTGTAGCCTGCGGATGAACATGGCATATGGCACAGAAGTCGTTGGTCGATGTAGCTTCCACCGCCTTGCCCAGTCCTGCAAATACCAGTACACCCGCAACAAGACCGATGAAAAACCATATCCGGATTCTCTTCTTCAAATAAGCAGTATTGGCGATGTCAAGATAGTAAAAAACATAATCCGGTCAATCGCAGGAGCCTCCGGCAAGGCAGGTAATAACCAATTAAGCCGGCAACAGGAGTTAAATTATTGCATTCCCTCAATAAAGCCATACGACGATCCTGATTTTTATATGCATATGACAGATCGAGCGATTTTATGTAAGTTTGGAAAAACGGTTAAAATGAGACGGACTATACTTGCATTTCTGCTTCTGCTGTTGATTATCCCTGCCGGTGCCCACCCCTGGAAGCCCCGTCATTATGTGATCATCGACAGTGACGGAGGCATTGACGACCTGAAGGCGATATGCCTGCTGATGGCATCCCCGGACGTGAGGATACTCGCCATAACCGCTTCAGACGGTTATCAGAAGGCTCCTGCAGCATATGAAAAGATCAGGTCGATGACTGACGGCCTGTGGCATGAGGGTTTGCCTGTAGCAGAAGGTGAAGATGCCGTCAGACTCATAGAAGAGGTCCTCGCGGAAGAGACGACACCGGTGACTTTTATTGCCCTGGGACCGCTGCAGACTGTGTGGAGAGCAATGCAGCATTCAGAGATCTTCGCTGAAAAGGTGAAAAAGGTGTTATGGACCAACAGCGGGCTGCCCGGCAGAGACGGATTTAACTACACGGCAGCACCTGATGCCGCGGAAAAGGTAATGGCCGGATCCATCCCCGTTACAGTGACCGGCAGTGGAGGAGAGAGGTTTTATGATGAGACGCTGCTTGATGAGATAGGAAATATCCACAATCCCTATGCCACAAAAGTGAAAGATCTCATCAGCTCAATGCCTTCTCATTCATTTGTGTTCACAGCATTTGACGAGATGGCTCCGCTGCTCCTTCATTACCCCGGTCTCTTTAACTCCGCCGAAGCGGGTAAAGGGCCTCTGTACTGCTCCCCGGCCGACATCGGGGCACTGCGTAAGGCAACACTGAAAATACTAAGGGGAGAGACGGTGGACAGAATGCAGGTGATCAAAAGAATGCCATCGGATACCTCTTTTTATAATCCTGACCTTCAGCCGTTCGTTACTGAAATACGCAACAGGTACGGCGAAGATGAGTGGACATCGGGAGTGATAGGCAATGAACTGCACCGGCATCTTGGAGTCTATGCAATCATTGGCGTTAAAATGGGCATCAGGGCACGGGAGTATTTCTGCACCGGCGTTGATGAGATGACGGTGACCACCCACCCGGGCTCCATGCCGCCCCTGAGCTGCATGAATGACGGCATCCAGGTCAGCACGGGGGCAACACCCGGACACGGGTTGCTGACAGTAAGCAGTGAAAAACCCTTTTTCGCAGCTGCTGACTTCACCTGCAAAGGAAAAACAATACGCATCTCACTGAAAAAAGAACTCGAAGAAAAAGTCTCCGCGGAACTGAAAGAGATAAATTTCATCTATGGCCTCGACAGCGACATCTACTGGGAACTGGTGAGAAAAAACTCCATTAAGTACTGGCTGCAGTTTGACAGACATGAAATATTTGATATCGCTGTCATTGACTGAAGTGATTGTTTATTTTTAACTACATAAAACCCGGCCTCTTTAATTTGAACGTAACGGCCAGGGATAACAAAAAAACAGAGCTTATGAAGATCAGTTATTTACTTGTGATCATGACATTAAGTGCACTTTTATTCTCCTGCAAAACAGAGCATCCATCATTGCCCGCTGTTATACCGATGCCCGTAAGCATGGAGGTGGCGATAGGAGATTTTGTCCTTAAGCCTTCATCCCGGATAAGTTATACCGGCGGCGTGGAAGCCGCAGCCGTGGCAGAACAACTGGCCGCAATGCTGAGGCCTTCAACAGGGTTTGCACTGAATACATCAGAAGACAGTGACGGAGATATCAGGCTTGTCACAGACAACTCCGGTGAATGGAAGCCTGAGGAGTACAGACTCAGCGTGACAGGGAGAAGAGTGACCCTCACGGCAGCAACCCCGGAGGGGCTGTTCAGGGGCATACAGACAGTCCGCCAGCTTCTCCCTCCGCAGGCAGAGGGCAGCGCAATCGCAACAGACGTGGATTGGGTCATACCCTGCGTTGACATAACGGACTATCCGCGGTTTGATTGGAGAGGTATGCACCTCGACGTGAGCCGCCATTTCTTTGACGTCGACTTCATCAAAAGGTATATTGACATCCTGGCGATGCATAAGCTGAATGTCTTTCACTGGCACCTTGTTGATGACCAGGGGTGGCGCATAGAGATAAAGAAATACCCACGGCTGACTGAGACAGGTGCATGGCGCGTTGACCGGGAAGATAAACCCTGGAATTCGAGAGAGCCGCAACAACCGGGCGAGAAGGCCACCTACGGAGGCTTCTACACCCGGGAACAGATAAAGGAGATAGTTGAATATGCAGCAGAGAGATATATAACCGTTGTTCCTGAGATAGAGATGCCGGCACATGTTGGCTCCGCCCTGGCAGCCTACCCTCAGTATTCCTGCACCGGAGGACCGTTTACAGTGCCTCCGGGCGGAGTGTGGCCAATAACTGACATCTACTGCGCCGGCAAGGAGGAGACATTCACCTTCCTCGAAGATGTACTGACCGAGGTGATGGAGCTCTTCCCCTCCCCCTGGATACATGTCGGAGGAGATGAGGCCGACAAGACCGAATGGCGCAGATGCCCTGACTGCCAGGCAAGGATCCGCAATGAGGGACTGAAGGATGAAGATGAACTGCAGAGTTATTTCATCAGGAGAATTGAGAAGTTCCTTAACTCAAACGGACGCGGGCTGATAGGATGGGATGAGATACTGCAGGGAGGACTGGCGCCGGAGGCGACGGTGATGTCATGGCAGGGCTTTGAGGGGGGTGTGGCCGCAGCAAAATCAGGACATCAGGCGGTCATGGCCCCGGTGTCATACTGTTACTTCAACGTTTACCAGGGAGACCCTGCAACAGAACCGGTGTCATTCAGCGGACTGCTGACACTGAAAAAGGTCTATTCCTTTGAGCCTGTGCCACCCGAACTGACTCCTGACGAAAGCAAGTATATCATAGGTGCCCAGGGATGCCTCTGGACAGAGTACATAACCGACGGCAAAACGGCTGAATACATGATCCTCCCCAGGCTTACAGCTCTCTCCGAAGTGGTTTGGTCAGCACCGGAAAACCGCGCATGGGAAGGATTCAGCGCACGTCTGCCGAAGATGATGGAGAGGTTTGATGCCATGGGACTGACATATTCAAAATGATCATACCATGTTGAGATGACGGCTGAACCTGATGAGCAGATGAACAGCATCACAATCACCATGACCAGCGGGCAGCCATCGTGCAGGAAGGTAATAGACAGTAGTGAGGAAGCAGGCGCTGGAATGTTAATTGAAATCGCCAAACAACCTTGACTTATTGTACCACTTGACGGCAATCCCATAGAGCAACGCCGTCCAGAACGAGAAGAGAGCATAGACCAGCGCGGGCTTGACCATCTCATTGCTCTGTATCAGTGTACCTGCCACCAGCAGCGCCAGGGTGGTGTTCTGCAACGCCACCTCGACACCTATGGTCCACGAGGTCCTGATGCCTGTCTTGCCAAATAAACCCATAGCCATCCCGGCAGCGAAACCTGCCAGGTTTATTATGACGGCATAGGGCAGGATGCTCCAGAGATCGGCGGAGGTAATGCCGGAACCGCCCTTTGACTCATCGGCGAAAGCTATCAGTGTATAGACACCCGCAAAGAGAATGATCATCGCTGTTCGTACCGGCTTTTGTATCTTGTCGGCGATCTTCTCACGGTAATACCTCAGCAGCACCCCGCTGAAAGCAGGCAGCAGTGTCACAAAAAAGATCTGAAGGAAAGTCTGGACCAGCGGCAGCTCGAAGGGTGAATGTCTGCCGGTAAAAACAGTAAGTGCAATATTGACCAACAGCGGTATTGTAACAAGGGTGATGAGACTGTTAACGGCTATAAGTGAGACGGATAGGGCAACGTTGCCACGGAAGAGGACGGTGACAAACCCCGAAGTTGTGCCACCGGGGCAGGCAGAAAGAATGATGAACCCGACCTTGATCACCGGAGGCAGATCGGTAAATCCTACGATCAGAAATACCATAACTGGAAGCAGGATCATCTGAGAGATCAGCCCCAGGAAAAATGCCTTTGGCGACCGTGATATCTCCCTGAGATCACTGAAATTGATTGAGAGCCCGACACCAAACATGATCGTGGCCAGCACCGCGCTGACAAGCAGGTCAATATATGTCAGGTTCATCGCTGACACAGGATCTCATTTTTTATTTTTTTGCGAACAGGTGAGGAAGTCATAAATCTTTATCACGGAATGGAGGTAAAGTAAAGCCTTTTGAACGAGGTGGCAAAACATAAGAAAAGTTAATAAGTCATTGATGTTTATGTTAATTATCGCTTTTACCCATCATGGTATCAATTAAAGGGTACCTTTGCGGTAATAAACATAATAATATCGTGAAAGCATTGAAAATCGGGAACCTGGAGATCGCTGTGCCGGTCATACAGGGTGGTATGGGAGTGGGGATTTCACTTTCAGGACTCGCCTCAGCAGTTGCCAATGAAGGCGGTGCAGGCATAATATCAAGCGCAGGCCTCGGCCTGCTGTACAAAAACAGTGCGGCAGACTACCTCGGGGCAAGTATTGCAGGACTTAAGGAAGAGATACGGAAAGCACGCGAAAAGACCAAAGGAATAATCGGCGTCAACGTGATGGTGGCCATGACGAACTTTGCCGATATGGTAAAGACCGCCATTGCTGAAAAGATCGATATACTCATCGCGGGGGCGGGGCTGCCGCTTGATATGCCCTCCTTCCTCAACAAGGAGAGCCGGACAAAGCTCGTACCTATAGTATCATCCGCCAGAGCAGCAAAGATTATTTGCGAGAAATGGAAAGCCAATTATGACTACCTTCCTGATGCGGTTATTGTCGAGGGCCCAAAGGCCGGCGGACACCTGGGCTTCAAGGAGGAACAGATAAATGATGCTGATTACAAACTTGAGAAGCTCGTGCCGGGAATAGTGACCGAGCTAAAGATTTTTGAGGAGAGATACAATCAGAAAATCCCGCTGATAGCAGCAGGAGGGATATATACAGGCCAGGATATTCATGACATTCTTGAACTTGGGGCTTCCGGAGTACAGATGGGGACAAGATTTGTAACGACGGAGGAGTGTGACGCATCTGCGGAATTCAAACAGGCTTATATTAACTCTGAAGAAAAAGATATTGAGATCATCAAGAGCCCTGTGGGAATGCCGGGACGGGCTATCCTGAGCAACTTTATCGAAAAGGTGAAAGCCGGAAAGAGACAGCCGAAGAGATGCCCCTTCAAATGCATCAAAACATGCGATATCTCCAAAAGCCCCTACTGCATCATTGTGGCACTGATGAATGCCCTCAAAGGGAATTTTGAATCAGGCTATGCCTTTGCCGGATCAAACGCCTTCAGGGCAACCCGCATCTTCTCTGTAAAGGAGGTGTTCCAGTCGCTACTGATGGAATACAAAAGCAGCACCTCCGGAGAATAAAATATTGCTCTGGTGCAATACCGGCTTTAAATCATCCTGCTCGCAAATCGCCATTCGCAAATCGCCATTCGCAAATCGCCATTCGCAAATCGCCATTCGCAAATCGCAAATTACCTGGGATCAACCACCTGCCCCGTAAAGACAATGGTTCCGGTAGTGGACTTCCTTATGAAATACAGGAACGGATGGTTGATATTGACAATGGTATTCCGGGGCACTGATGTAAACTCAAACTCTACCATAGTCGTGGCGGCAGCCTCTGCCAGTGACACGCCTTGTCAGGCATATCCTGGATCTTGTCGTGTGTCTCTTCATGACTCGGATAATTTACATTACTCCTGATACTTTCAAAAATCATACAATTTGGGCGTAATAAGTTTGATAATAAGCCCATATGATGGCCCGGGCAACAGAATTAGGTATATTTTTCATAAGTTAGCATCTATATCTATACGGCAGTGAAATTTGAAAACGAAATAGTTAAAACAGCCCGCAGAGTACAGGCTATAGCACAGGCAGGACTGCATTATGCTGAGAACGAATTTGACAGGCAACGCTACGAGGAACTACGTGAACTTAGCGTTCAGCTTGCAGCTGCCGCAACTGACTGTGAAATAAACAAAATAAGGAATCTGTTTACAAACGAGACCGGATTTCAGACTCCCAAGGTAGACATCAGATCCGTGGTAATGAAAGAGAATAAAATCCTTCTTGCGAGGGAACGAAGTGATGGAGGATTCTCCATCCCGGGAGGCTTTGCCGATATTAACTATTCTCCTTCAGAAGTAGCGGTGAAGGAGGTCCGGGAGGAGACCGGGCTGGAAGTCAGGGTCAGCCGTGTGCTGGCAGTCATCGATACTGACAGACATAACTTTCCTCCCCTGGAGTATCACTTTTACAAGATCGTGCTTTTATGTGAGCTTACAGGAGGAGAGCTCTCTGACAGCCATGAGACCACCGATGCCGGATTCTATGACTTTGATAACCTGCCTGAACTTTCAGAGAAACGCAATACCCGCCAGCTTTTTGATCTTATCAGGAAGCAGCTGGCTACATCCATGACATATTATGATTGAAGAAAACACCTTTTCAAAATAAATATGACTGGCTTGACAAAAGAAGAGAGCATCCGCTACAACCGGCAGCTCATCATCCCGGAGATAGGGGAACACGGACAGGAGGAACTTCGCAATGCAGCAGTCGTGGTCATAGGCGCCGGCGGACTGGGATCGCCTGTTCTTATGTACCTTGCCGCTGCAGGAGTGGGCTTGCTTGGGATTGTTGACCCTGATGAGGTTCATATGAGCAACCTTCAGAGACAGATACTATATGTCACCGGAGATATCTCACGTCCCAAGGCCGAGACGGCAGCCAAAAGGATCTCCCATCTCAATCCCCTGATAACGGTGCGTACTTATCCCGTGAGATTCAGCCGGGAGAATGCGGCAGAGTTGCTGCTCGGCTATGACATTGCGGTCGACTGCACCGACAATTTCGCATCAAGATATATACTCAGTGACGCCACCCGCGATGCCGGTATACCGATGGTCTACGGCGCTGTAAGCCAGTTTATGGGACAGGTTTCCGTTTTCAATTACAGGGGAGGGCCGCAATACAGGGATCTGTACCCCGAAGAAACGCGTACGGCAGCAGATGCAACTCCTTCTGAGCAGGGTGTGATAGGAGCCCTTCCCGGCATCATAGGCTCATACCAGGCCTGCGAGGTAATCAAGATCATCACCGGGGCAGGTGAAATTCTCTCCGGACGCCTGCTGCAGATAGATGCATTAAACCTGAGAACCGAGATAATATCACTCTGAAGAATTTGAACAGAACCATTTTTTGACGAAATTGGTACTTTGGTGAGAAACAGTTACTCCACCCATGACTGCCAAGGCTTTCCGGTCATTGATTCTTCCCCTGCTGTTACTGATGACTGCGGAGTCGCCATTGTCATCCCGGAGCTGTCTGAAACCACAGCCATTAATAAACCTTCAACGTGATCCTACACCGTCGCTAGACGTGAACAGGATCTCGACAAAGCCAGGGGTTATATTGAAAGGGCAATATCAACAGTCAGGGAGGTAAGTGTCACCCTGCCGCTGGCTGACGGCACCAACAGCCTCGGAAACATTTATAAGGAGATGGCTCTCTTCAGCCAGGCCATCGATTCCTATTTTGAAGCCCTGAAACTTTGGTAGATCAAAGGTGACTCGGCTGGCATGTCGGTAGCCTACGGCAGTATCGGTCTGGCATACTTCTGCCAGAAAGACTATGCCAAGGCCCTCGAATACAGCAATAGGGTTGATTTGGCAGCAGGTCAGCAAGAAATGCAATAAAGAAGTTATTCAGTTTTATTCCTGGGGACCAGAAGCTTTCATTAGCTGAAAGAGGTTATGTTTTCCAGTCCGCTGGCCTTTCGGCATTGTTTCAGAAGAACCTGCAGGCCGCTCAGTGGGCATGCGGAGATATTCTTGAATATATGGCCGGAATGTATGAACAGATGGGAATGTCAAAAAGAGGAACGGAAATGTTCCAGGGCAAGCAATGCACAGTCTTTAAGGGAGACATGGGCAAGGTGCTGATCTGGAAAGGTATAATGATGAAGATGGAAATGAATCTTGGCACTGTCGTTTCCCACCAGGAAGTGGTCTCCATTAAGACCAATGTCCCGGTCGACGGCAAATATTTCCGGATACCTTCCAACATGACCTTTAACGAAATACCAGGGTTTTGAACGGGCACAACTCAACATGCAAACTCCATGAACCGCATAAAACACCTATAGGGGAGCCTGGCTGCCACAGTGCTCAATCTGGTTCTGTTCTTCCCAATCACAGCCACTCCCCTTTTTTACATCCCTGATGGCTGAAAACACATAGCCCGGGGAACCTTAGTCAACCCCCATGAACAGCCTGCCAAGAATAATCATCAGCAACCGGTAGGGTAGCAGGGCTCCCACACCGTAGGCCATCCGGATCGTCCATCGGGGAATTATCACAGGCTGCCCCCTGAACATTTTATCAACGAGGTAAGCAGCAGCCTTTTCGGGTGTTAAGGCATTAGACCTGGAGATAAAACCCTGTTGAACCATTCGTTCCCTGACCTTGTTGTTGGTAATTATAGGACCGGGCATGGCCACACTTACACTCACTCCGGTGCCGCGAAGCTCCTCCCTGATTGCAAGAGAAAAATGATAAACGTACGACTTGGTTGCTGAATATATGCTCTTGTACGGTAAAGGGACAAAACCGCCAAAACTGCCAAGATTAAGAATATAAGCCCTCTCCCTTCTCTTAAGTTCATCGATGAAAAGGTTGGTCATCAGCGTCGCGCACCTCATGTTCAGAAAAACGCTCTCCTCAATTGCATCATCACTGTACTCACCTATCTCCCCTCCGTGGCCGATACCGGCATTGTTTATCAATATGTCCACTTCAAGACCTTGCTCCCTGGCATAATTAGCTATCTCTTCCGGGGCCTCCCTACGCATAAGATCAGCCTCTATAAAATGCACCGACACATTATTCTGCCCTCTCAGATTGTCTGACAGCTCAGGCAGCCCTGTTCCGGGCAGGGAAACAAGCAGCAGGTTATGGCTGCGTCGTGCCAGCTCCTCCGCCAGCGCTTTGCCAAGGCCGGAGCTCGCGCCCGTGACAACAGCATAATGATCACTGCCTGCAGTCATTTCAGCTCTCCTTCCTTTTTAAGCCAGTCAAGGGTGATCTGTGCCCCTTCACGAAATGGTATAATGCTGTAACCCAGCTCCGTCATTGCTTTATTACTGCTCAGGCTCCAGTGATTGAGATATTTCTTCACCCACGCCGACGTTATCAGCGGAGGCCATCCGGTCAGCGCCGCCTGCCACTCCATCACCCTGGCAATGGCGACCATAAGCCATACCGGAAAAGGAATGAGCAGCCTCCTCTTGCCTGTCACCTCTGCAAGTGTATTGAAGAACTGACTGAAGGTCAGGTTCTCACCGCCCAGGGCATAACGTTCACCCGGTCGTCCATGCTTCGCGGCAAGTATGATGCCGCTTACCACATCATCAACCAGCACATAGCTCCCCACACAACTCCCGTCGCCTGGCAGGATACGCCATCGCCCCCGGCTGTAGAGCTTTATCATCTTCGTCAGGGAATTGCTTTCATTGACCGGACCCGGACCGTAAACACGTGACGGATTGACAATCACAGTCTCAAGGCCGTCCCTGTTGTACGACCTGACAAGCTCTTCAGCTTCAGCTTTGGTCTCCTCGTAATCATTGTAATATGGCACGCTCCTCGGGAAAGACTCATCTATGGGATCAACACCCGGGGAAGGGCCGATGACCGCGGCTGAAGAGGTAAAGACAAACCTCTTTACCCCATTCTGCAAGGCAGCTCTGAGCAGGTTTTCAGTCCCTGTCACATTTATCCGGTAAGGCAGCCTCTTATCCCTTGACCACGGCTTGGCATAGGCTGCAAGGTGAAATACCGTATCACACCCACTGACTCCTTCAGCAAGAGCATTAACCTCGTCAAGATCTCCAAGGCAAGAAGTCACGCCGGGAAGGCGACTTAAGGCATTGAATTTTTCGGGAGCGCGTACAAGGCACTTGACATTGTGACCTTCGGCAGAGAGCCGCTCCGCAAGCCTCTGCCCGATAAATCCGTTGGCACCGGTAAGAAAAACCTTCATAATAGTATAAGTGACAGTATCAAATATACTGAATAAAATCCTTTGGAGTATCCTCAGCTATTATATGTCCGATGCCGGCCAGACTGATACTACAAACTCACTTTAACCTTTGCCTCTGACTTTCTGGCGACATCACTTTCAGATACAACGGCAAGAGACAATTCAGCCTTTCTGCTGCAACCCTCAGATGCACTGACATATACGGGCACCATTACGTCATTTCCTTCTGCAGGAGCAGCTATCTCAGTGTAAAGCCGGGCTTCCCAGCCTTGGCCAGTAATGGCAGCCTTCAGACGGCATATATCGTCTCCTGAAACAACGAACTCGACAATTCCTTCGTCTGATATTTTTTTAGTTGCAACGGCTGCGGAGACCGTGGCCGCCTTCCTGACGACCCTGGAATCGAGCGATCTCACCCCGACTGTATACGAGAGAATCCCCTGCTCATTTCTGTGAATATCCAGTACATAGAAATGGAGGCGGTTATGACTGTCAACATATTCGAACTCGCTCCCGGAATTGAGGCCTGCATGGAAGAGTGCGTCATTGAGTTGCCGGTAGTCGGCCACGGTACGCATTACTTTCTCCCCGTTGGGCTTTACATAATCAACCATGTTTATATCCTCCGGGTGGGCATCAATGACCCAGTTGAAACAGTTGAACTGGTTCGGACCGCCGTTTCTCCCTTCCCCATCGGTATTCATTGCCAGCAGCACCCCATTGTCAGGGCAGAAGGAGTCATAGCCGATACGCTGCACCACCTCAAGAGAGTAATAGTCAAACCTCGGCGTGCCGGGTGAGAGCGGGTCTGCTGCCGGGTCGGTCACAGGAGTGCGGTCATGAGGCTCAGCGCCGTCGAGACGCACTATCATGCCGGCGTATTCGCCCGGCAGCGGCTCAACGGCACGCGCGGTTATACGTGCTGTCACCGGTGCCGAGGAGGCCAGTTGATCCCTGCTGACGGTAATAAGGTCATCCTCTGTTATGAACTCATTGACCAGCCTGTTGCGAACCATCAGTCCGGCCGGCATGCTTGCCCCTGCTATCGGGGGTACCACCCATCTCATATGCGGACCGCCCGGACCGTTGAATGACCCGCGGTCCATCATGTCCCAGGGCCCCGACCCGGCCCGCCGGTAAGGCTGAACGTAGGGGTTATTGTTGTTGTCACCTATGCGGAAGGCGAAGTGACCCAGTTCATGGGTTATGGTACCGGAGTTCTCTCCCTGCCTGATTGAGGAGAGTCCCCACATCATCTGCCCTGCCTTCCATGAGGTCCACTCCACATAACGCGTAGGGACCCACCGCGGCATATCCGGATCAGGATTGCCCCATTCGGGAGGTATCTCATCCCTGCTGTTGAACTTCATCTCGCCGAACTCCTGCCAGACTCCGGTCTCGTCATATCCGGCATAAATGCGCAGTATGGCATCGTAGTTTTTCTTAAGGTCACCCGCGTCTGCTTTCCAAAGTGAGTCTATATCACGCTCCATGCGGTAGCGGGCTGTGCTGCCGTCAGGAGTCGACTGGTTCTGCCGGTGCTCATTAAGCCCGTACGCCCATAGCGGACGGGGCATACGGTAAGGCCCGAAAGCTTCCAGAAGAGTGATGCCAAAGCGGCCCCTCGACTGCTCCATCCAGTACCCGTTGATGGTCTGTCCGTGATTGACAGCAGAAGGCTTTAACCAGAAGTCAGAATAAAACTGCGGTATCGCCTCACGGGAAACAGGGTCAATCTGCGGATTACCGAACATATCTGATCCCTTGGGCAGTGTCATCACAAAGGGCTGATCAGTAAAGTCAACAGCCACCAGGGCCATTCGAAACTCACGCTCAGGCTTAAGAGAAGGATCAGCCCAGCTTTTCCCCGGTATAGGTCTATAGTCGTCCCATGTCATCGCATCCTGATCCTGAACCTTCTGCGGATCGATTGGAACATAAGGCACCTGCCTGTTGCTGTTGACCTGGCCCGAGGTGACAGATACTGCAAAGAGCAGGGCAAGAGCAGCAGATATAAATTCCGGTCTCGTCATCCTGATTTTTTTTACTGTTTATTTTTCATCATTGTACAACCCCTCGCGTGATAGCAGATGATCAAGATTGGCAAGTCCGTAAACGACCACTGCGGTAACAACAGCCGTGTGCTCCTGGTATTCAGATATGCTCTTGTCATAGGTATCACGCTCAGTGTGCCAAATCTCACCGTAATTAAAGTTATAGCCCTTGCTGTCGGGACAGTCAAATGACAGTGCAGGCACGCCGTTCATGGCGAAATAAGCATGGTCCGAGCCACCTGCTGTCGTCGGCTTCGGGCGGGGTGGCTGCGTACGCTTCGTCAACGTGAACGGAAAATCCGGGTTAATACTGTTCAGGGGCTTGCACACCTTCTCGAAGTCATTATACATGGCATCCGGCACTGTCAGTCCTGAAGCCACGGTTGGCCCGCCGTCGCGATTGAAATAGTTGGATATTTTTGGCAGCTTCTCCGTGTTGCTCTCAACCCAGTGTTTTGACCCCAGCAGCCCGAACTCCTCACCTGCCCACAGGCATACCAGGATGGTGCGTTCGGGTTTACCCCCGGCAGCCATGATAAGCCGTGCAGCCTCCATGGCAGGGGTCACTCCCGATCCGTCATCAACACCTCCTGTGGCTACATCAAATGCATCAAGGTGTCCTCCCATCATTACGTACTGATCAGGGTACTTCCTTCCCCGTATGACACCTATCACATTATGATATTTCACCGGTCCGGGCTTGAAATGATTGCGGATGTCAAACTCAAGGAGGAAGTATCTTCGCTCTTTAGCCATCTGTTCAATGATCTTATACTGACTCTCATCAAGCTTGATATCGCATACTGTCGGCAGGTTTTCAAATGTCATACTGTCAAGGTTCTTCCTGTCATAAAGAACCCTGATGGGTACCTCCGCAGACTGGATGACGCCAAGGATACCGGCCTCACGCATCTCCCTGTAGAACAGGGCAGGCTCCTCCTTCAGGGGAAGCATCGGCTTCGGTTCACTGCCACGGTTGGAGTAATTTTCACGCATTATCTCCCGGTTGATCTTTGAGATGGAGTCATTGTACAGTTTGATCACCTCCCTCGCCGAATCAGCCTTGAGTGAGTAGTCAATGGGCCAGCCTGTGCTCTTCCCTCCTATCAGCACCCATGCTCCCTTCAGGGCACCCTTCATCCGTTCAAACTCCTCCTTGCTCTTCGGCTCAATAAGGACATGCCCCCGCTGGACACCCTTTGTGCCTGAAGTATATGAGGGTGTGGCAAAATGAAGATCCATGCCGTTATCCGACAGCATCCTGCCGAACCACGGTCCGCGGTTAAACCCTACCGGAACCGTCCCCGCCTCATCCATGATCACCTCCATGCCCCATTTCCTGAACTCAGAGGCACACCATTCAGCAGCATTCTCATATGCATCCGATCCGATAAGCCTTCCGCCAAAACAGTTAGTGATGACATCAAGATGGTGCATGGCCTGGTTATCGGTGGTGCCAATCTCAATGATCCGGTCAATGACTTTGTTATGCTGTGCTTCAGTGCCGCCGGCAAAGATTAATACTGTCACCAGGGTGAGGAGGATCTTTTTCATTTTTTATGTTTTCAGATTACGACCGGGAATTTAGGCATAATAGCAAAACGAAGCCCACGGCCGGTACGCCTTTAGCATAAATTAACAGTTACACACCACCGGCGCGACCAGTATCTTCTATCTATCCTTTAACCCCATACTATATATTTTAACCTTTTGCCTTTCCCCTTTTGCCTTTCCCCTTTTGCCTTTCCCCCAGGCCTGACCGTTGCCCCTGGTCTATATGCTCTTGCCTTTCAGCAGCGATAGCTGTTGCCTTTCGCCTGCTTCTTTGTAACTTGGCACCATGTACCAGAAAGATTACATCCTACGTATGATCGAGATGCTCGGCGACCTGATCGCAGCCATACTCGGACTGGTGAGGAAGGGTGATTTTCACGGGGCAACAGAAAAGCTGGAGCGGGTTTATTATGACATCCTGAAGGAAGATGCCGCTTTCTTCAGATCAATACCTAAGGAAGATCTGACACGAAGACTCATCCACGAGCACAACTATACCAACGGCCACCTGGAGATACTCGCTGAACTGTTCAACGCGGAAGCAGAGGTTGAGTTGGCTCAGGACAACAGGTCGGAGTCTCTTGAATATTCGGAAAAGTCTTTGCTGCTGTTCGAGTACATTGACTTGCAGCAGAAGACTCTCTCACTGGAACGACTCGATAAGATGAGAGCCATCAGTGAACGCATAGAAGCGCTCAGAGACGGCTGAATGTACTCTTCAGGCTGCTCTGCGATAGGATGCAATTTTCGTGCAACAACCAGGCATACTCTTCAGGAAACTTCGTAAGGTGATACAACCTGCGGTCAACAATTAAACGTACTCTGCAAGCAACCCTGCAAGCTGAGCAACCCCCTTCCCTGCGCCCTCGTTGATATATACCACCTTGTGGCCCGAGTAGACCCGCACCGGCTTCGGGTCTATTATGAAGATCCTCGTTGATTCCGGGACGTAATGCACCAGTCCTGCCGCCGGGTATACAACCAGTGAGGTTCCGATCACTGCAAAGATATCGGCATAGGATGCAATGTCCGCTGCCTCCTCCATTGCCGGGACAGCCTCGCCGAACCATACGATGTTCGGACGGAGTGGGGAACCGTCGGCGGCCTTCTCTTCGGGAAGTATATCGCGATAGCCGATGTCAGTTATGCCGTACGGGTTGTTGCTGCTCCGCGCCTGTGTCAGGAGCCCGTGGAGGTGGAGTACCTTTGTGCTGCCGGCCCGTTCATGAAGGTTATCGACATTCTGGGTTATAATATGGACATCAAAATTCTTCTCCAGTGCAGCAAGTCCTTTGTGCCCCTCATTGGGTTCGGCCGTTGCCAGCTGCCTGCGGCGTTCATTGTAAAAACGCTGAACAAGGTCAGGATTGCGATGCCATGCATCAATTGATGCTACGTCTTCTACCCTGTACTGCTCCCACAGCCCGCCGCTGTCGCGAAACGTCTTTATTCCGCTCTCGGCACTCATGCCGGCGCCCGTCAGTATTACCAGTTTCTTCATGCTATGAAGATATAAAAAACAGGAATAAGGTCTTCACCAGGCAACAGTCTCCCGAGATGATCTGAGGACTTCAATATTCAGACCGCATGACATGGCGCAGCGCCAGACCTTCAGACCCGTGACCTTCAGACCTGAGACCTTCCGACCTGAGACCTTCCGACCTGAGACCTTCCGACCTGAGACCTTCAGACCTCAGACCTCAGACCTTCAGACCTCAGACCTCAGACCTTCAGACCCGTGACCTTCAGACCTGAGACCTTCCGACCTGAGACCTTCAGAATGCACAGCGCCATGCCAGTTTTTTTTGTAACTTGTAATCAGATTGCATCTGATGAAGCTGCTGATTGTCATATTGATCGCCCTCGGTGGCAGCTCCCTGTGCCAGGATAAGGACCGGTATGCACAGGAACGAAACCGGATGGTTGAGAGCCAGATCGCCGCCAGGGGAATAAGCCACCAGCCTACACTGCAGGCCATGAGAAAAGTCCCGAGACATCTCTTCGTGCCATCTGTCCTTGCCGGCGAGGCATACACCGACAGACCGCTGCCGATAGGATATAACCAGACCATCTCCCAGCCTTTCGTTGTCGCATACATGACAGAGCTCTCCAGACCCGCAAGGGGCAAGAAGGCGCTGGAGATAGGTACAGGGTCAGGGTACCAGGCCGCAGTGCTCGCTGAAATTGTTGATACGGTCTATACCATTGAAATAGTGCCGGAGCTTGCCAGGGAGGCTGCTGCACGACTGAAGATCCTGGGTTATTCGAATATAGTGGCAAAGTACGGCGACGGGTACAAGGGCTGGCCCGAACATGCACCCTTCGATGTTATAATGGTTACTGCTGCTGCTGATCATATACCTCAGCCTCTTAAAGATCAGCTCGCCGAGGGAGGGAGACTGGTCATGCCGGTGGGTGACCCGGCCACTGTTCAGCAACTGATCGTACTGACAAAGCGCAAGGGCAGGATCACCGAACAGCGCCTGGCACCGGTACGTTTCGTCCCGCTGAAAAGACTGAACATGAAATAATTTTGCTCTACGGAGCCTGCCCCGGGTCAACGAATAAACGGCGTGGTGCTGTATGTAAAGTACAGATATTAATATCTATAATAGATTTATAAAATGCTGTTTTCAACCACCCCGACGAAGATTCGCATATTGATGTCAACTCTCCTTCTGTTAATCCCCATAACTATTATATGCACGCAGGGGCTCATCCCTGTATTCGTTGAAAAAACACCTTTAATCCTGATCTCACGCAAATGGACCGGGTAAATAATTCGACAGGTCACCGGACCTTGACAGAATTGTTAACTTTGTCTCCATGGAAAAACTGAACCTCTTCTTTGCCCAGATAAAGGATATCAACTGGTGGCAGAGGCTCTTCAGATGGAGAAGGATCCGAAACCTGAGCTTCGACGCCTACGAGGAGTTCCGAAGCCTGGCCCGCGACCTCGACAGGGGACGCAGGGAGATGGATGAACTGCGTAACCGTATGACGGAGATATCAGCCCGCAATGAAAGCCTGACGCAGAAGATCCGTGACGTGGAGATGCATTCAGTACGCAAGGACACACAGATTGAAGAGCTCAATGGTCGCCTCCGCGAACACACCGGCACCATCAATGAACTGACACGGAAAGTGGCCGCTTTCGAAGCATCAAAAGAAGAAAACTTCAAAAATTATAACGAAAGTATCGCCCGCCTTAACCAAACCAAGGAGAGCCTCGAGGCTGAGCGCCGAAGGCTCGACGATGAGAGGGTGAGGGCCATCAAGGAACATAACGAGCGGATGAAACGGCTCTGGGCCGAACATGAGGCCGATGTCAAAAACACCATCATACGCATCTGCGACCTCAATCATGTGAACTACGTCGAGAAGGTCCCCTTCAGGGGTAACCCCGACAACACCATCGAGATCAGCGGCGAATATATCATCTTTGATGCCAAGAGCCCGGCAAACGACGATCTCACTAACTTTCCCCTTTACATCAAGTCACAGGCGGAAAACCTGAAAAAATATGCAAGCCAGGACAGCGTGAAGAAATCGATGTTTCTGGTTGTGCCTACAAACACCATAGACAAGCTGAAGCAGCTTACCTACCACCTTGGTGATTATGACGTGTTTGTGATAACCCGTGACTCACTCGAGCCGGTCATCCTCTCCCTGAAAAAGATTGAGGAGTATGACCTCGCCGAGAAACTCAGTCCCGAGGACCGCGACAGTATCTGCCGCATTATCGGCAAGTTCGCACATACCACAAAACGAAGAATACAGATCGACCAGTTCTTCCAGAAGGAGTTTATCGATATCGTGCTGAAGAGCGAAAAGGACTTGCCGGAGGAGATCCAGAAACAGGTCATCGAGTTCGAGAAGTCGGAGAAGCTCAACCCTCCCACCGAGAAGAGGGCAAAGATCATCTCTATTGACGAGCTGCAGAAGAAGAGCGAGGAGATAGATGCCGAGGCCCAGGCCCGCAAACTGTCCCTGCCGGACGCGGTTGATGATTTACAGAACGGACAGTGACTACAGCATGACATCCAGGGGAAGAGATACCAAACCACACGTGGGGATATTCGGCAGGCGGAACGTCGGCAAGAGCTCGCTCATCAATGCATTGGTGGGACAGGATATTGCAATCGTCTCAGATACAGCCGGAACCACTACCGATCCGGTGAAAAAGAGCATTGAGATTCACGGTATTGGCCCGCTCATATTCATCGATACAGCAGGTATCGATGACACCGGTGACCTTGGACGGCTACGTATCAGAAAATCTATGGCGACACTTAAACTTATTGACCTTGCTATCCTGGTACTGTCGGATAACAGGTTCGACAGTTATGAGGCAGAGCTGGCGCAGGAGTTCAGCAAACTTGAGATTCCTTATGTGCTTGTACATAACAAAAACGATTTAACGCCGCTTACAGACGACTTTCGCAAGGAGGTCAGAACCCGTACCGGCAAGGAATTAACCGGATATTCCGCTCTGCAGTCTGAAGAATACAATCCTGAACTACTCAGAGTGCTTAAGGAAGCCATGCCTCCCTCAGCTCTGAAAAGCAGAGGGCTTATCGGCGATCTTGTCAGCCCGGGAGACATAATCCTTCTTGTGACTCCCATCGATATCGAGGCCCCGGAAGGAAGGATGATACTCCCGCAGGTGCAGGTCATAAGAGATACGCTTGACAACGACTGTACTGCCATAATTCTGAAAGAGAATGAAATTGAATCCTTCCTTGGCAAGACCGGAATAAAACCCCGGCTGGTCGTAACTGACAGCCAGGCATTCGGGAAAGTTAATGCAGCAATACCACGTGACATACCGCTGACTGGCTTCAGTATCGTGCTGGCCCGACAGAAGGGCGACTTTGAGGAGTACCTGAGAGGGACACCCAAAATAGGAGAGTTGAAGGATGGCGACCGTATCCTGATGCTGGAGTCATGTACGCACAACGTCTCGTGTGATGATATCGGAAGGGTGAAGATACCCCGCTGGATTTCCAACTTCACGGGAAAGAAGCTCCACTTTGACACTGTGGCAGGACTTGACGGCTTCCCCCGTCCCATTGAAGACTACGCCCTGGTGATACAGTGCGGCGGCTGCATGGTGACCCACCGCCAGCTCACGAATCGCCTGCGCGAGCCCGAAAAGCATCATATACCCGTTACCAACTACGGTATGGCAATAGCATACGTGCATGGCATCTTTAACCGCGCCACCGAACCGTTTACGGGCAAAACGGAAAAGGCCGGCGATCTTCTCTGACCACCGGCCTCAAATAGAATTACGCTTCTGTCAGAATGCCGATACGAATCCGGCACTGAGCTTGGCGTAGGGATCACCAGAGAAGATGTATGTCCCTTCAACCGCCAGCCTCACGTTGCGGCGCAACAGGTATCCCAGGTTCATTGTGGCTGACTGATAGTCAAATGCATCAACCTGCGATTGCACAAGGTTTACCAGTCCGGTCAGAAACACTTTGCTCATATCTCCCTTAGGCGCATAGATAATTTCTGCAAACCCGCCGTGGGTTTTGACGTCAGTCATCATTATTTCACCTTCCGGAATAAGAAGCTCTGAATCGGTGCGCCACAGGTACTGCAGAGTGATCATCAGCCTGCCATCGATATCAATTGCAAGATCGGGCCCGTACATCTTTATCTCACTGGTGTACTGATCAATGCCATTTTGTATGACCTCCTTTCCCGTATACCCGAAAACACCCAGGGAAACGCTCTTTCCGAGATCCTGGTTTATCCTCAGCATAAAATTCTTGTACTTATCCTTGTCAAAAAGGAATTCACCCCATGCCGGATCGAGGCCGCTGCCGTTTACTATCTCCCCCGCAATCGTCGTCCCCGTTTTGAATGATTTGTCAAACATTACACCACGGTCATACTTGAGATCGACGGATGAGTTTTCAGGCCTGAAAGCATAGATCTTGTATGGTTCAAGCGTGAGCCGCAGTTCGTTCTTGTAAAGAGGGTCTGATACCGAGAATTGTCCTAGAAATAAATTGATGCCGGCATCAAGGAAATCATTATATATAATGAAGGCATCCTCAAAACCGACCACAGATCCTCGTTCACTCATCAGGAAATAAAAGTAGTATGAAACCTTATCAGAAAGCTCGCCGCCTGAAAGTATCTTTGCCACAAAAGGGGAAGCGAAGTCAAATGTTCCCTCGTTCTCGAAATTCAGTGTTGCATATCCTTCCAGCCTGATTGCCAGGGGCAGCTCCCTGAAGAGCGAGAGCTTGTCATCACCCGTATTGATAAAATACCTGGGTGATTCATATTCAGTCATCCGGAAGCCGTTGCCGGCATATTCGTCGCCGAAGGCCTTGAGCCTGGGCGCCGATGGCGAGTGGCACACCTGGCAACTGATCTGGTACTTGCGGGCGAAGGCAGGAATGGCGTCTGCCTTCCTTGCCGGCATAATCAGCAAAAACATGACAGCCAGGCTGATGACCCCGGTAAATGTTGACTTTTTCATATTGCTTGTTTTAGGTATCAGGTCTTTATCATTGAATGAATTATTTTACTTGTATGACATAACCTCCTGGTATCACATTATTTTGTGAGTCCTTGATGACAGCACATGGAGGTTTCAGGGAAGAATTTCAACTTTTGTTGAATGGTCATTTACCACCAGTATCGCCGACTCATCTGAGGGAACCTTCAGATAATCGGCCACAGGCTTGACAAGCAGCTGGTAATTCAGTACGGCATGCACCGTCATCTCCCCTGGGGCAGCCTCGTAAGGAATTCTGAATGTAAACTTTTCAACCTTTGTCTCCCTAGGTCCTATCCGGTAGTCGACTCCCTGCGAAAATGTGTTCCACTGCATTATCGTCATGTTTCCCTGCTCATCAAAGTAAGGCATGCGGAATATCCTGTTCCCAAAAGGAATACCGTCACGCTGAACACCCTTGAAGTCCTTGATTTTAAGAGGTATGCCCATATCCTGATAGGCAAGGTAATCACCTGAAATGGTGTATTCCTCCCCTTCAAATCCCTTCTTGTCGACGTTCAGATGATACTTGTTTCCCTTTGCATCGGTGGCCTCCACATCAAGCCATGCAATACGGTCCTCAACTGAACCCGTCGGGAATTTATGCC
The DNA here is from genome assembly GCA_011620595.1 of Bacteroidales bacterium. GTDB lineage: Bacteria > Bacteroidota > Bacteroidia > Bacteroidales > VadinHA17 > SR-FBR-E99. The sequence goes on from WOYX01000007.1 coordinate 52,470, forward strand.
CGGTCTTCTGGTTGAACAAAGCCACCGTGAATACGATTGACTCTCCTGGCTCAGCAAGGCGTATGTCTGGTTCGATCCTGACCTCTATCGTGCCCCTTACCTTTCCCGGGTCATGGGCACCGTGAAAGAGATGAAGACGGGCATCATCAACGGTTTTGCCCATGAGCGCCAGCTGATACGGGCCACCCTTCGGCATGTGGCAGTCCTGACAGCGCACACCCTCCGCGGCATAGGGGCCCTCTTTCCACTCCATCTGGGTGCTCTTAACCCATATTCCATAAGGATTCTGTTCATTGTGACAGTTTCCGCAGAACTCGGTGGTCCGGTGGAAATCACTCTGTACAATTTTGTGCGCAGGTGACTCTATCTCAGGCAGACGTCCGCTGTACTTGGTCTGTCCGGGAACAATATAATAACTGAAGTTAAAGGGCGGATCAGTCTGGGCCCTCTGTGTCAGGTGACACACCTCGCAGGAGACCGACTCATTTGCCATGCTCTTTTCCTCAGGACGAGGCGGGGGAAGTGTGCCTCCCATGAAGGCAAGGGGAGCATGACAGCCGTTGCAACCGTCAACGGGACCCTTGAGTGAAGGATTGACCTCTGCATGTGGAACGGCAAGTTCAAAATACTCGATCTCGTCCCAGTGATGAGTGTAGGCCTGTGACATCATGGCCTGCGACCATTGTTCATAGATACCCGGATGACATGAACGGCACTTGAGCGCCGTCTCAAAATCCTTGTACGTGTACTTGCCCTTCAGGTCCTCCTGAGGAAGGGTTCTTATCAGTGTAAATGCTGTCAGTGCCAGCAATATTGCGGCCGGAACAACAGCCAGCAAAAAAAACGGAGTGATTTTAGGTCTCATAGTCTTGCATATTTATCCCAAAATATACGAAAAAAATTTTAAACCCATTCGAAATAATGACATATATAATTTTTCTTTAGCCGTACATCGACCAATCGCTTAAGGGTATACAGAGTCCTCCCGGCCTGTCGGGAGGGCTCTGTTTTCGGCCCCGGGTAAATTTCCCGATACCGCGAAGAGCCTGCCCCGGCTGGCCGGTCAACAAGTTACATTTGATGGCAGTTATATAATTATTTGTACATTTGTGTGTTAATCATCTTGTCATGGCCCGAAACTGGACACTGGAATACAAGATCAAAATCAACAGGTCAGGATTGTATTGATGGCCCCTGCGCTGGCGGCCGGCTTCTGTGACGTATCGCCTATGGAGTAACTCTATCCCCGGCCGGCAGAGTGCCCCTCATTATTTTTAAAAACTTCCGGTTTCATCTAAAATAACTTTCATTATGGATACATTAATTATTACTGGTTCAGGACTTACCGTCAACGACGTGGTCAACGTAGCACGCCACGGACAGAAGATTGAGTTGCACCCAGATGCCCGCAAAAGGATCCTCGAATGCCGTGCCATGCTCGAGAAGAAGATAACGGCACATGAGATCATGTACGGTGTCAACACGGGTATCGGCGAGTTCTCCGAGATAGTTCTCAATGATGACCAGATCAAGGATTTTCAGAAATATCTTGTCTACAACCATGCCGCAGGCATAGGTGATCCTGCATCAATAGAGACTGTCAGGGGTGCCATGCTGGGACGCATCAACGTTCATGCTCACGGCAACTCCGGCTGCCGCCTCGAGATTACCGAGGCCTATGTGGAGATGCTCAACAGGGGTGTCACCCCCTTCGCATGCCAGAAAGGCTCAGTGGGTGCCTGCGGCGACCTGGCCCCTATGTCGCAGATAGCTCTCCTGCTCATGGGAGAAGGGAAAGCTTATTACCAGGGTGAGCTCCTCGACGGCGCAGAGGCAATGAAGAGGGCTGGCATCAAGGTACCAGGACTGCTCGCGCGCGACGGGCTGGCAGCAATCAACGGCTCCAACATGCTCACTGCCATGAGCGCCATCTGGCTCGTTGATGCCAACAACTGGCTCAAGCAGGCCGAGATTGCCGCGGCTATGTCGCTCGAGGCCCTTAAGGCAAATATGAAACCCTACACTCCCCTCCTGCATGAGGCAAGGGGCTTTAAAGGCGCTATCCGCAGCGCCAACGCCATCAACAAATGTGTCGCCGGCGGCGACCTGAAGGAGGGACGTGTGAAATCGAAGGTGCAGGATGCCTATTCCATGAGGTCGACCCCGCAGGTAATCGGTTCCGCCCATGACATGCTGGCTTATGCCCGCAGCCAGGTGGAGATAGAACTAAACGGAGTGGGTGACAATCCCATCTTCTTTCCCGATAAAAATCTTCAGCTCTCCGGGGCCAATTTCCAGGGTTCTCCGGTGGCAGTGCCGATGGATATGGCAGGCGCCTGCATCACCATGGTTAGCGTCATGTCAGAGAGGAGGATGAACAGACTCAACAACCCCGCCCTGAGCGTCGGACTGCCGGCCTTCCTCACAAAAGGTGCAGGTATGTTCTCCGGATTGATGCTCAGCCAGTATACTGCTGACATGATGATTGTCGAACAACGCATACTTTCAGCTCCGGCATCTATACAGTCGATACCTGCAGCCGCCGATCAGGAGGACTTTGTCTCAATGGGCATGAACACTGCCATCAAGAACAACCAGATACTTGACAATGCATATGGCATACTGGGTATCGAGTTCATGGCAGCAGCACAGGCACTCGATTTCAGGAAAGAGGAATACAGCTTCGGCACGGGCGTTCAGAAAGCCAGGGATGTCATCCGCAAACATGTTGAATTCCTCGACATAGACCGCCCCCTCTACAATGATCACACCACCATGAAGGAACTGGTAAAATCATGCGAGATACTGCATGCTGTTGAGAGCGAGGTGGGCAGCCTGGACTAGGAAGTCTGCAGTCAGCAGTTGAGGGGCGAGCGTTAATCCCGATACATGTGTCGGGAAGCGAAACAGCCAGCCTGCAGGGAGGGCCCAGGCAGTGGTGAGGTTAATCTGGTAACGATGCAATAATTTGCTTCCCGGGCAAGTTTTTACATTTGAAGAACCAAACAGTATCCCTGATGAAAAAGTACCTCATCCTGCCGCTCATTGCCCTTGCCTTCTCCTCCTGCGCCACCAGGGAGCTTTTCCTGAGCATCACCCGCCCGGCGCCGGTGACCATAGCGCCTGAGATAAAAAGTGTTGGCATTATAGACCGATCCAAACCAACCGACCGGACTAAAACTCTTGACGCACTCGACAAGGTGCTGTCGCTCGAGGGAGCTGACCTTGACTCTATCGGCACACTGGAGGCCATAAAGGGTATCACTGCAGAGCTGGAGGGCAACGACAGGTTCAATGAGGTGAAGCTGCTCAACAAGCTTGAGTTTCAGGCCAGCAGCCTGGGCGGACTGCCCGCGCCGCTGACATGGGACCAGGTGGAGGGTATCTGCCGCGATAACGGCACACAGGCCCTGTTTGCACTTGAGCTATATGACACGGATACCAGGATAAACTATTCAACCGGGAAGACGAGTATCAAAACACCTCTGGGAGATATTCCGGCACTGGAGCACAACGCCTCAATGGAAACCCTGGTAAAGACCGGATGGAGAATCTATTCACCGTCTGACAGGGCAATCCTTGATGAATATATCGTGGCAGAATCAGTAGTATTTGCAGGCAAAGGCATAAATCCGATGGCTGCAGCGGCCGGTATGATCCACCGGAAAGACGCCGTTAAGGAGGTTAGCAGCAAAGCAGGCCATATCTACGCTCTCAGGCTTATACCATACAGGCTCAGGGTGACGCGCGACTACTTTGTGAAAGGAACTGACAACTTCAGGGTGGCAAAGCGGCGCGCCCAGCTGGGACAGTGGGATGAGGCATCCGAACTGTGGGCAAAGGAAACGGAAAATCCGAAGAGGAAAATAGCGGGAAGAGCCCATTACAACATGGCAATTATCAGCGAGATCAACGGTAACCTTGACGATGCTGTCGCCTGGGCGCAGAAAGCTTATTCTGATTATAGGATTAAACCCGGTCTGAGCTATGTGCGTATCCTCGAGAACAGGAAATATAACGAGGAGGTTCTGAGGTACCAGGATCAGAGATAATATTTGTTTATTTTGTCAGGAATTCCTGACATCATGAAAAAATACCTCTTCTGCCTGATCCTTCTGATTTCTGCTGCAGCCTACCCGCAAAACCTGGACATCCTCAACTATGTCAACCCCCTGATCGGCGCCGACCGCATGGGCCATACCTACCCGGGAGCAACGGTACCCTTCGGGATGGTTCAGCTTTCGCCTGACACCGACACCCTGCCCTATGAGGTCAACGGACGCTATAACAGCGATGTCTATAAATACTGTGCCGGCTACCAGTATGCCGACAGCACCATCGTCGGCTTCTCCCACACCCACTTCAGCGGCACCGGGCACTCCGACCTGGGTGACATTCTCCTGATGCCGACCACCGGACCGCTGCAGCTTAACCCCGGAACGGCAGATGCGCCTGAGAAAGGCTATCGATCGCGCTTCTCACACGAGACCGAGAAGGCCTCGCCCGGTTATTATGCCGTAACCCTCGACGACCATGACATACTGGCTGAAATGACGGCCACAACCCGTACCGGGGTCCATCGCTATACCTTCAACATTGGGGGCGAAACCCATATCATACTCGATATGGTCCACGGGATCTATAATTATGACGGCAAGAACGTCCGGACTTTCATCAGGGTGGAGAATGACACCCTGGTGACAGGGTTCAGGCAGACCAGCGGATGGGCCAGGACGAGGACCCTCTATTTTGCTGTTGCCTTTTCCAGGCCAATCGAATCATACGGCTTTGTAAATGAAGAGCCCGCGCAGGCCTATAAAGGCTTCTGGCGCCGCTTTGACCAGCGCCGTAATTTCCCGGAAGCCGCGGGACGAAAGATAAAGGGCCATTTTGATTTTAATACCTCACCCGGAGAACAGATCACACTGAGGGTGGCCCTCTCTCCGGTGAGCACCGCGGGCGCGGTGGCAAACATGATCGCCGAGGCGCCGCAGACTGATTTTGATGCCGTAAGGCTGGCGGCGGAGAGAATGTGGGAAGATGAGTTGGGCAGGGTGAAGGTGAAGATGATGAATGAGGAGCAGATGGTCAGCTTCTATACTGCTCTCTATCATGCCTTTCTCTCTCCCACCGTCTACATGGACACTGACAGTCAGTACAAAGGTCTGGACCAGAATATTCACACTGCAGACGACTTTGACAACTACACCACCTTCTCGCTGTGGGATACCTACCGTGCACTCCATCCGCTGTTCACCATCGTGCAGCAGGCACGTACCTCTGACATGATAAACTCGATGCTGGCACATTATGACCAGAGCGTACATCATATGCTGCCTGTCTGGTCTCACCATGCCAATGAAAACTGGTGCATGATAGGGTACCATGCAGTGCCGGTGATAGCCGATGCCATTGTAAAAGGCATCGGTGGCTTTGACTACACCAGGGCGACAGAGGCCTGCGTAACCACGGCACACAACGGCTGGTATGACGGCCTCGATGATTACATGCGACTCGGGTATGTGCCTGACGAACGAACAGCCTCCTCTGTATCGGTCACCCTCGAATATGCATATGACGACTGGTGCATCGCACAGGCTATCAGCAAATTGCCGGAAGGAAAGCAGCCTGCATCGCCACCTGACCCTGCCACGGACACCTTTGGTGAAGCCCCGGGTCGTTCAGGCAACCATCCGGGTAATAATGATCTTTACAATGAGTTCCTGCACAGATCACGTAACTTCCTGAATGTCTGGGATCCGTCAACCGGGTTCATGCGGCCACGAAAAACAGACGGCAGCTTCAGGGCGAATTTTGACGTGCTCAGCACCCACGGCCAGGGCTTCATAGAGGGTAACGCATGGAACTACAGCCTCTATGTGCCTCATGACCCGGCACAGCTGATATCGCTTGTAGGTGGCAAAAAGAGGTTCATTCAGCACCTCGACTCACTCTTCACCATGCACCTGCCTGATGAGTTCTTCGCAGAGACCGAGGATATAACCCGCGAGGGTATCATAGGCAATTACGTCCACGGTAATGAGCCGTCGCACCATGTACCTTACCTTTACAACTACGCCGGAGCACCACGGAAGACTCAATATTGGGTAAGGCATATAATGGACACAAAATACCTGCCGGCGCCGGATGGATTGAGCGGCAACGACGACTGCGGACAGATGAGTGCATGGTATATCTTCTCGGCTCTGGGCTTCTACCCTGTCGCTCCCGGATCCGACAGGTATGACCTCGGCAGCCCGCTGGTGAAGGAGGCAACCATAAGCCTGGAAAACGGCAGGACTTTCACTGTATCAGCCATCAACCAGGGACCACTCAATGTGTACGTAAAGAAGGTCGAGCTCAACGGACGCAGGCTTGACCGGCTCTATATCACCCATGATGAGATCATGCAGGGAGGCAGCCTGGTCTTTTATATGTGCAGATAACCTGTCACGGCACTTCATGGTTTCCTGAAGTGCTGATCCTCACCTGAGAGTCCTGCAGGGTTGATCCTGCAGGGTTGATTCTGCAGGGTTTACTTCTTCAGCACCGGTTTTATCCAGTCAGCAGGCAAGCCTCCGGACCGCGATGACACTTCACCGCTCTCAACGGCAAGCTCAAGGCTGCTGACACCTGTAACAGGTATATCAAAGCTCACAGCGGGATCATCCGGACCGACAGGCTCACTCCGCCAGAGCTCCCTGCCGTCGCCCCTGATGATAAACACCACTGTCTGACCGGGCCTTTGTCTCCTGATATTGTCATCAACAGCTACAGTCGCACTCAGAGAATTGAAAATCCCTCCGATCTGATAATTCCTCACTGATCCGGCCGTCATGCCAAAACTGCCGGTGTGCCTTGTTCCGTCAACGGTTACCGGCCATTCAAACCATGACCTTGAACCCGTCCACTCCATCTCTGAAAGATACATCTCTCCCGGAAGGAGCTGTGATAAGACAAAGGATACATCGTATCGTCTGGTATCATTCTGATTCCTCTGGTTTACCGTTCCGTCATCCCATACTGTACGTACATCAACCGAGTATTCCTTCAGCGGATCAAGATTATTTATCTCATAGAATGAATTTGGCGTATAGCCCAGGAGCTTTTCGTCAAGATAAACCTGGTAACCGGCATTCAGATAATATTGCGAACGCCAGGAGACACGAGCGGCATCAATGCCGTCAGGTGTGACACTTATGCCGTCGGGCTGTCTGACAGCATAACTGAATGCATAGTCAGGCTCGAAGCTGACCGTCCATTCAATATCCCCTGTTGCCGGGGCCGTAAAGGCAACTTCTGACCATCCCTGGTGAGAGATGGTGGAGACCGTCAGCCTCTTTTTTTCCATAACGGCCGTGGCGCTCCTGATCCTGTAATATTTGCCCCTGGGGCAGACAAAATACAGCTTGTAATCATTGCCGGAAGGAAGAGTGCTCACCCCGCTGATAACTGTTTCCTGCTCATCGGACCTCAGCTCCCTGAGGTCAACCCATCCCTGAGTGATATGCCTGCTGGTGCTGACAAGCTGTATCTTCCCGTTGTCAGGCACGAGGGTCAGCACCCGCACGCTTGCAGGCATTATTTCAAGACCTATGCCAGCTTCCCATGCTCCCATATACTCACCGTTCCAGTAATCGAAGACATGTACCGGACCATCGGTCTCAATGCCAAGCTCTTTCCAGTTGAGATTGAGGGTGACGGGCTTTGAGGCATTGAAATTGAAGAGGCCGGTAACGTCGTACTGCCTCCCCAGATGGTTGATCTTCAGATCCCATATTCTCTTCCTGCCTTGCGAGGGGAAAAGATCCAGGGGCCTGATATCCACTGCCGGATAAACCTTTCTCATTATTTCAACCCTCTCAGCCGGGAGATCGGGAAGCCTGTCGGATGACATCAGCGCCTGACCGGTCAGTCCCTGCAACGTTGCCCATACCCTAGCCTGTTCTACTGTAAGCGGCGGTCTCAGAAGCATGACGTCAGGATCAGTGTACCATACTATGTTATGCTGCCAGTAACTCCTCATCGTAGGGTCAAGGGCAGTGAAAAAGCCATCCCATCCGAGGACGACGTCACCACCGGTGCGGCTGCCGTCCATTATGCCTGCCCCCTCAATGGGGAGACCCCAGCAGCCGAGAAGATAACTCTTCTCACCTATTGCGCCCCGGATAATGTCAAGCGTCGACCTGTACAATGAGTCGGCCGCCCCGCCCGGCACTGCCATGAATTCGGAGTGCTTCGCGTATTCGTCAACCACTATGGGCTGACCGTCAATCTTGAAATACTCATATCCCCAGCCGGCCATCCTCGCAAAGAGGTCATGAAAGTACTTTTTCCCTGCCTCTGAGGTCGGATCAAGAAGCCAGTCGCCCTCCCAGGTCTTCGAAGGAGAGGTGCCGTCAGGCTTAAGGATGAAAACGCCGGGATTGTTTTTAACCATCTCAGCGTTAGACTGACCGTGAGGTGCAATCCATATACCGGGAACAAGCTCTTTTGATTTAATATAATCAGCCAGCGGAGCCATCCCGCCTGAGAAGTTCGGATCAAACCCGGTCCAGTCGCGTGAACCCTTCCTCCCTGAAGATGAGAGGGCCTGCCATCCGTCATCTATCTGAACATATTTTGCACCGTAGGATTTCAGGTTCTCAGCGATCCAGTCAGCGTTCAGCCTGACCTCCCGGTCGGTTATATGCTGGTAATAGTAGTACCATGTGCATAGTCCTGACGGAGGCAACCGGAAAATCTCCTTGGAAATGGGCTTATAGAATTTTACCCCGAGTGAGTCCCGGTAATAGTCTCTTATGATTGTCCCGTCATTCAGTGTCACCTGATCATTCACCGGGTTAAAAGTACCCTGGGCCAAAGGTGTTGTGACCACACCGAGGGTCATGACAAAAAGATCCCTGTTTTCACCGTCTCTGATCCGGGCGGGTATTTCCCGGGGCCATTCAGTAACCTGCCCTGACCATACGTTGCTCTGTGGCTGTTGTTTTTTCTGCGCGGAGAGCTCTACCGGTAAAATAACCTGAGATAACGTGGCCGACAATAAAAAGAGGATAGTAGTCTTTTTCATAAACTTTAAATGTATCTCTTACACTTTAAAACTTAAGGTAAATGTACATCTTTCCGGATAAAATAGCACGGTTTATTTTTAATAATAACTATTTGATAAAACGACGGCATCAAATTGATGGCACAGTCCGGACAGCATAAGAACAGCCGGATCCTTTAACGGGTCCGGCTGTTCTTATGCCCTGTCTAAGTCTACCTGTTTTGGAATGTGTCTGCTCCCCGGTCAAGCCAGTCGATATAGGCCTGTATGTCAAAGTCGGTGCCGCGGGTCTCGATCAGCGGTTTGCCCGAAGGGTCAACAATGGCATAAAGGGGAAGGGTGTTGGTGTTGAACATTGAGATCTCAATGTCCTCATTCTTTTTACCCATGGTTTTCTTCTCCTTGCCATCAACCTTTGAGACAAACACTTCATTATCGGGCAGCTTTGTGCGGTCATCAACATAAAGACCCACCAGCACAAAGTTTTCTCTTATGCGTCTCTGCACCTCCGGGTCAGACCATACACGGGCATCCATCTCCTTACAGTTGGCGCAGGCGTGACCCTTGAAGTCGATCAGCACAGGCTTGTTAAGCTGCTTTGCACATGCAAGTCCCTCCTCAAGGTCAAAATAGCCCTGCAGGCCGTATTCAAAGTGAAGGAAATCGGAATATTTTGGTGTTCCGCAGATGGCTGCCCCTGCTGTGCCCATGGCACCCGGCGCAATTGCACCGGGAGCAGTAGCTCCCCTGTTTTCACTGATGGCTTTGATCAGGTTGAAACCGGATGTCTCGCGAGGAGGCAGCAATGCAGATATTCGTGTCAGCGGAGCTCCGAAGAGTCCGGGTACAAGATAGAGGGCAAAGGTGAATGATGCTATGATGAGCACCAGTCTGAACACTCCTATGTGAGGTACGTCGCTGTCGTGTGAGAACTTGATTTTGCCCATGAGATAGATGCCCAGCAGAACGAACAGTACAATCCATATTGCCAGGTAAATATCCCTTGATAGTATTCCGAGGTTATAGACGGTATCAATCGTCGAAGCAAACTTCAGGCTGAATGCCAGTATGATAAAGCCAAGCACCACCTTGACCGAGTTGAGCCATCCTCCCGACTTCGGCATTTTGTTCATCCATGAGGGGAAGAGTGCGAAGAGCGTGAAGGGAAGGGCAAAGGCAAGCCCGAAGCCGAACATGCCTATGGTCGGACGCAGTACATCGCCCGAGGCAGCCTCAACCAGCAGGGCGCCAACGATGGGCCCGGTGCATGAGAAGGAGACCAGCACGGTGGTGACCCCAAGGAAAAATGTTGCCAGTGCTCCGCCCCTGTCAACCTTTGAGTCGGATGAGCTGACCCACTTTGCGGGAAGCACTATCTCGAAGGCTCCGAAGAACGATGCGGCAAAGACCAGAAACAACAGGAAGAATATCACGTTGGGTATCCAGTGGGTGCTCAGAGTGTTGGCAAAGCCGGCTCCGGCGCTGGTGAGGGATACGATGATGCCGAGCAGCGAATACAGTATCACGATTGTCAATCCGAAAAAGAGCGCCTTGCCCACAGCAGAGCCCTTCTTCCCCGATCCCTGGCTGAAGAAGGCCACCGTCATGGGTATCATCGGGAAGACGCAGGGCGTCAGAATGCCGGCCAGCCCTGCAAGCATGGAGAGCAGGAAGAACTTCAGAAACCCCTTGCCCTGCTTACCGGAAGTGGTATCTGTCGCAGTCACTGGCTCCGTCTGACCCTCTGCAAATGAGATATCGTCAGCACTCTCAGCTGTTTTAAGCTCTGCCACCGTGGACGAGGCCTCGGCGTCTGTCTCAACACCCGTTGCGGTGCCTGTTGTGGCTTCAGTCCCGGCAGTCGTCGCAGCATCGGTACCGGCAGTCGTCGCATCATCGGTACCGGCATCCGCTTCCTGTGTGGCAGTGATTTTCTCATCCGCCGGTTTTGCAGCTGCAGCCACCCCTCCCCTGAGTTCAAATGCAAATTCAACATCCCTGGGCGGGAGGCACTGCTTGTCATCGCACGACATAAACGTAACGTATCCCTTCACGGTTACGGGCGACCCTGTTACCGTCACCTTCTGACGAAACTCGGCTGTGCCGCTGTGCATGCCGATATTCATACCGAAACTGTTGTCGAACTTCACCTCAGGCTTCGTGACCTCAACCGTCTTGCCCGAGAGCATATAACCGTTACCAGGTTCAAATGTAAAGCTGGTAGCTATCGGACCACCCTCCTCAATATCCATGGCATAGAGATGCCAGTTATCCTCAAGATCGGCTGTCATGACCAGATCAAAAGTATTGTCGCCGGTCTTCTCGCTCCTGAAACTCCAGGTCACCGGCTCAAGAACCTGCGCATCAAGAGCAACTGCCGAAAAAAACAGAAAAAGGATTGTAAATGTTCTTCTCATCATCTTTTATTTCCTATAAAGACACCTCAATGTCTTTTTGGTACTACCTGTAACCAATAATCTCTGTTTAAAGTTTAATCAAGCCACAAAGAAAGGAAGTTTTTTGAAAAAACGCTCTGTTTTTTTCTCCCCGGACCGGGAACATAAATATTTGACATTGAGTTTCCTGTGGCGCAACTTTGATATAACCAAAGGGAATCATAAAAGTCGGATATGAGCAGGCTGGATATCATATTCCCTGAAAAACGCGCGATTCCCACCGGGGCCGACGCCTACGGCATGATGGTGGCAATTGACAACCGCAAAAACGTCGACGAGATAATGCCTGACGGTCACAATAAGCATTACACAGTTTAGCTCTGCCGAGAAATACTGCATAAATGCAGATATCTAAACCAAATAAAACGTTAAATATTTTGATTTGGATATTTTTTATCTTATCTTTGTTAATTCCTTATTAAGAATCATTCTTATCTGATGAATCTGGAAGATTACAGAACAGCACTCAGGGAGCGGGGGCTCAAGATCACACTCCAGCGTCTTGCAGTTTATGAGGCAGTGGATCTGCTGCATAATCATCCCACTGCCGAGGAGGTCATCCGGTTCATCAGGAAAAACCACCCTGACATAGCCACGGGCACTGTCTATAAAACCCTTGAGACTCTGGTTGAAAGGGATATACTCAATAGGGTGAAAACTAACAGCGGACTGCTCAGGTATGATGCCGTAAAGGATGACCACCACCATATATACTGCACCCACTGTGACCGCATCGAGGACTACTGTGACAGCGAGCTGACAAAAATGATATATGATTATTTTGACAAGAAGAGCATCCCCGGTTTCAAAATAGAGGATATCAAGCTGCAGATAATGGGTAAATTCACTGATAAACGGGAATCGGTAAATAAAGACAAACCAACAAATAACATTACCTAATCAAAAATTTAAATTACTATGGCACAAATTGGAAGATCAATTGTGAAAATGGACGTTGATAAACTTATCAATCTCCTGAACAAGTCACTGGCAGATGAGTGGCTGGCCTACTATCAGTACTGGATCGGCGCAAAAGTAGTTAAGGGACCTATGAAGGATGCAGTGATCGCCGAACTCGAACTGCATGCAACGGAAGAACTGACACACGCGCAACTGCTCGTTACCAGAATCATCCAGCTGGGTGGTACACCGGTACTTTCTCCGGATGAATGGACAAAGATCACCAATTGCGGCTATGCCGCTCCTGAAGATCCGTTCGTGTCAGTAATACTCGATCAGAATATAAAGGGCGAACAGTGCGCAATCCAAGTCTACAGCAAACTTCTTGATATTACCAGGGAAGCCGATCCCGTCACATATGATCTGGTAATTCAGATACTTAAAGATGAAGTGGAACATGAAGAGGATCTGGCCGCACTTAAGGAGGACTTTAATCTGATGATCGAAAGGAGAAAATAGCGGGGGATTGAGGCCTGGGTTCGCAGGGGTTACCCGCATAACTGAGATGGAGCCGGTTACTGCGGTCTGGATTCGCAGTGGTGACCCTCCTCACTGAAACAGAGCCGTGACCTGCAGCTATGACCCGGAGCGTTAACCTGCAGAAGCCACCAATCGAGATACTCGTTGATATTGTAAGCTGAAAATATTCTATTAAATAGTAACAATAAAAGTAAATCATTATGGAAGAAAAAACTTATTCTATGCCACGAATCGGCGACAAAGCACCGGAATTCAAGGCAGTAACAACACAGGGCGAAATCAACTTCCCGGCCGATTACTCAGGTAGTTGGGTGATCCTCTTCAGTCATCCGGCTGACTTCACCCCGGTATGTACATCGGAGTTCATGACCTTTGCCACTATGGCTGAGAAATTTGAAAAAGCCAACACGAAACTTGTGGGTCTTTCAGTTGACGGACTCTACAGTCATATCGCATGGCTGCGTACCATCAGAGAGAAGATAGAGTACAAGGGAATGAAGGATGTGGAAGTGAAGTTCCCGCTCATAGAGGATATCACAATGGAAGTAGCCCGCAAATACGGTATGATAATGCCGGGTGAGGCCACAACCAAAGCTGTGAGAGCAGTCTTCTTCATTGACCCGAAGGGTATAATCCGTACCATCATTTATTATCCTCTCAACCTCGGCCGTAACTTCGAAGAGCTGTACAGGGTAGCCATCGGCCTTCAGACAGCTGATGCTTTCTCGGTTTCTCTTCCGGCCGACTGGCAGCCGGGCGACGATGTGATCGTTCCCACTGCCGGATCATGCGGTGTGGCCAGGGAGCGTATGGAGAGCAAGGATGAGATGACCTGCTACGACTGGTTCTTCTGCACCAAGAAGCTGGACAAGGAAAAGGTTCTCAGCACTATCCTGAAGAAATAATCAGCGCAGTGTAACTTTTGTAATGCAGCGACGCCCCGTCCGGGTGTCGCTGTTTTTTTCAGTATGACTGTTTATGAACACTCCTTACTGCACGTCCTGACGGTTCATTCTGGTTGCGGAAGGCCTCATCCCAGGCCAGCGCCTCTGCACTGCTGCAGGCCACCGAAGGGACCGAAGGGACCGTCCGGGCAGCGGCCTCGGAAGGAAAATGATCAGCAAAGATTGACCTGTAGTAATACTCCTCCTTTGTCAGCGGTGTGTTAAAGGGAAACCGGTATCCGGCAGTGGCCATCATCTCATCAGTCACCAGTTGTGACGTGAGTTCCCTCAGAGTGTCAATCCAGTTATATCCCACACCGTCGGAGAACTGCTCCTTCTGTCTCCATACCACCTCCTGCGGCAGGTAATCCTCAAAGGCCTTGCGGATGATCCACTTCTCCATCCTGCCATTACCCGTCATCTTATCTGCAGGGTTCATGCGCATCGCTACATCCAGAAACTCCTTGTCGAGGAAGGGTACACGGCACTCCACGCCCCAGGCAGCCAGTGACTTGTTAGCCCTGAGACAGTCGTACAGGTGCAGCCTGCTTATCTTGCGCACCGTCTCTTCGTGCAGCTCACGAGGTCCCGGCGCCCTGTGGAAATACAGATATCCGCCAAAAACCTCGTCGGCACCCTCGCCCGATAACACCATCTTCACGCCCATAGACTTTATCACCCTTGCCATCAGGTACATCGGTGTAGAGGCCCGGACAGTGGTGACATCATATGTCTCGAGATAATAGATCACATCACGGACGGCATCCAGACCCTCCTGCACCGTTATGCTTATCTCATGATGCACCGTTCCGATATGATCAGCAACCTTACGCGCAGCAGCCAGATCCGGTGACCCATCCAGCCCGATGGCAAATGAGTGAAGCTGCGGCCACCATGCCTCCGCCTGATCATCCGTTTCAATACGACGGGCTGCATACTTCCTGGCGATTGCTGAAATGACTGAGCTGTCGAGACCCCCGGATAGCAATACTCCGTATGGGACATCAGACATCAGCTGGCGGTGAACGGCAGCCTCGAGTGAAGTGCGCAGGGCCGTAATATCAGTAACGCAACCCTCAACATTCTCCCATGAGGTCCAGTCGCGATGATACCAACGGATGGGCGAACCATCGAGGCTGTAGAGGTAATGCCCGGGAGGAAAAAGCTCTATCTTCTTGCATATGCCCTCCAGAGCCTTAAGCTCTGAAGAGAAGTAGAAGTTGCCATGTATATCCCACCCCATGTAAAGCGGGATGATACCGATATGGTCACGCGCCGCCAGGTAGCAGTCGTTAACCTCATCATACAATATGAAGGCGAAGATGCCATTCAGATCATCAAGAAACCCGACACCCTTATCGGCATAAAGCGCCAGAATTACTTCGCAATCAGACTGGGTCATGAAATCATATTTTCCCCTGTAACGCTCCCTTATTTCGCGGTGATTGTAAATCTCTCCGTTGACACCAAGGATTAGCCTGCGGTCTCGGCTGTAGAGCGGCTGGCCGCCCGACTGAGGGTCAACGATTGACAGCCTCTCATGGGCAATGATGGCCCTCTCGCCGCAGTAGATCCCTGACCAGTCGGGACCGCGATGCCGCAGCTTCTTAGACATCTCCAAAACCTTCGGCCGCAGCTCCTCAGCCTGCACCTTCAAATCAAAAACACCAATAATCCCGCACATATAACAAATAATGATTTGTGAATTTTAGGGAGCAAAAATATCAATATTTATTATGTGATGATTATTTTATAGATATATTTTACATTTTTTATTTTTTTGGTTAATGTTTTATATTATCCCCGGGTTACAAGTCCATAAGGTCTGAAGGTCTGAAGGTCTGAAGGTCTGAAGGTCTGAAGGTCTGAAGGTCT
>WOYX01000004.1:0-61699 GCA_011620595.1 Bacteroidales bacterium
AGGTCTGAAGGTCTGAGGTCTGAAGGTCTGAGGTCTGAAGGTCTGAGGTCTGAAGTCTGAAGTCTGAAGTCTGAAGGTCTGAGGTCTGAAGTCTGAAGGTCTGAGGGCTGAGGACTGTAGATTGAACAAGCTAAACTGAATGTAAAGCAAAGAGACTTCGTAATAGAAAAAAACTAAATGATCAGAATAAAACGAATACTGATAGCAAACCGCGGCGAGATAGCCGTGAGGATCATGCGTACAGCACGCAGGATGAGCATTGAATGTGTCGCCATACGCACCCAGGCTGAACCCGATGCCATGTACCTCTCGTCAGCCGACATAATTCATGAGGAGGATGACGCTGAGGCCGTGATTCCGGTGTTTCTTGATATAGAAAAGCTGATCTCCGTGGCTTCAGAACACAAATGTGACGCAATCCATCCCGGATACGGCTTTCTTGCCGAGAACGCATACTTTGCCGAGAAGTGCAGGGATAACGGGATTGTTTTCATCGGCCCGTCGCCTGACGCCATATACAAGATGGGCAACAAGACCATCGCCAGGCAGATAGCCCTACGCCACAAGATACCCATGGCCATGGGCACTCCGGGAAGCGTCGCCGATGAGGAGGAGGCACTGAAACATGCCGCCCGCATAGGATACCCGGTAATCATCAAGGCTGCCTCCGGTGGCGGTGGCAGGGGAATGCGCATCGTACGCCAGGAGTCCGAGATGGAAAAGATGTTCAATTTGGCCAGCCGGGAGGCTGAAAAAGCATTCAACGACCCCAGCGTCTTTATAGAGAAATATATTGAGAATCCTAAGCATATTGAATTCCAGATACTTGGTGATATGCACGGAAATATCATCCATCTGGGTGAAAGAGAGTGCTCCATTCAGCGCAAGCATCAGAAGCTGCTCGAGGAAGCCCCCTCTCCTGCCCTGGACGATGAGATGAGGAAGAGAATGGGCGATATCGCGGTGACAATAGCAAGTGCCGTAGGCTATTACTCGGCAGGCACTGTGGAATTTCTGCTTGACTCTGACCGTAACTTCTACTTCATGGAGATGAACACCCGGATTCAGGTGGAGCACCCTGTGACGGAAATGATCACGGGCATAGACCTTATTGAGCAGCAGATACGTATTGCAGCCGGTGAGCATCTCACCCTGCGGCAGGAAGATGTCACGCTCACCGGCTGGGCTATTGAATGCCGCATTAATGCCGAGGATGTACAGGCGGGATTTACCCCTTCACCTGGCAGGATAGAGAATATCAGCCTGCCCGAAGAGGCAGGCATACGCGTTGACACGGGAGTCAGGGCCGGATCACAGATTGTTGCCGCCTATGATTCAATGATAGCTAAACTGATAGTCACCGGTGCCAGCCGTAAGGAGGCCATCACCAATACCAAAAAAGCCCTCGACAGGGTCTGGATCAGGGGTACGAAGACCACTCTCCCGTTTTTCCGCATGCTGATGCGCAACAAAAAATTCCAGGAAGGCACCTTCACAACGGCATTCATCGAAAAGGACCTGGAGAAATACCACACCAGCAGCGAATATGAGGAGACCATTGCAGCATGGCTGGCAACGAAGCTCTTCGCTGAAGAGAATCTTTCGGAGAAAAAAGCAAATATCAGTTTTGACCATGGGAAGGAGCTTACCCCGTGGCTGCTGAGAAAAAGACTCTCTCAATTCTGAAAGAATGAAATCTGAAAAACCCGGTATAAAAAGACTCTATGCCCTCTCAGGCGAGGGACGCAAGTTCGAATTCTCCCTTCCCCTGCGTAATGTCATAAAAGTCAACGGCAGGGAGTACACCGTTGAGCTTCGCGAGGACCAGAAATACGGCGTCCACGTGCTATGGAAAAACCGCAGGTACCCCGTGGAGATAGTCCGTGTCAGGCAAAACAGGTACGAGATACTTTTCAATGACATCAGCCATGAATTTACCGTGGAGACCCCCATTTCGATGCAACGTAGGAAGGTGCTCAAAACGGGCCGCGGCAAGATCGGAACAGTAGCTATCAGAGCTCCCATGCCCGGCAAGATCATAGATGTCCTTGTCCGTGAGAACAGCGAGGCTACACGGGGTGAAGCACTGGTGATCCTCGAAGCCATGAAGATGCAGAATGAGATACAGTCACCGGTAAACGGCACTGTGGTCAGGATTGCCGTCAGGGCCGGTCAGAATGTCATGAAAGATGATATCTTAGCGGAGCTAACCGTCAAATAGCTTTACCATGGCCAGTAATGGAACTGTTACCGCAACATCAATGATGGCGGTCATATTTATGTTATTGTCTGTCTCTTGCACCCGATTTTCGGGCAACGGATTTTCTTCGGAATGGGAACAGTACCCTGACAGCCGGTGGGTCGGCCCTGACCTCTGGGCCAACAGGCTTGCCGACTGGGAGATCCGGAATGGCAGGCTCACCTGCCTCAGCGACCTTCCCCTGCGTACCGTACACCTTATGACCAGGAGAGCAGGGCCTGAGGAGGGCAATCTCATTACCCTGGTAAATATCCGGAAAGAATCCGGCACTGCAAACGGTCTGAGTGCCGGCGGTGGCAGCAATGGAGTCGGCAGCAGCAGCTATGGGAACAATGAACCCGGCAGTCGCAACAGTGACGGCAGGGATAGATGCAGGATATGCTATAGTATCACCTGCAAGCGGCAATATCTTTCCCAGAAGGTGGTTCCCCCCGCAACCGGGCAGAAACCGTGAGGATGTTTTTCCCGAATATACCGGAGAATTCAGGGACGGCTTCGGTAACAAAATAACTGTCCGTGCCGTGGCCAACCCGCACAAAAGCACGGCAGAGCCGACGCGTCATAATGAACTGGTCACCGGCTACAGCGCCATTACCTTCCGGAGATCATCACGGGAGATAGAGTTGGCAAACTGGCCGGGATATGCCGGTCCGGCAACAGGAGAGCCCTTCTCCGGCTGGCCCGTAACCATCAGCCAGTCTGACAACTACGGACGAAAGATTATTGGCTGGCTCCCTGAAGTGGTCACCGAGGGACTCTGGAACCCGGTCATCAGAATCATCGGTGAAAGCACCGGTGAGACGGTTTACAGCCTGCGCATCAGCGGCAACTCCTTCCAACCGGGAGTATTCCGTTACGGCGCCTACACCATTGAGGCAGGTGACCCGGACACAGGGATATGGCGTAAGGCCGAAGGTATACAGGCATGGAGCTCGAAAGAGAGACAGAACCTTGTCTTTTCATTCTGAGTACTCTGAACAGCCGCAGACCGTTGAGGAAAGATGGAATGATTACTTCTTCGGAGCGTTCTTCAAGGTAGCCACAAGGAAGTTCCAGAATTTCTCAACCGATTCAATCTCCACCTTCTCATCTGGACTGTGCGGATAGCGGATCGTCGGCCCGAAGCTGATGGAATCAAGCTTCGGATAGGCACCCATGATAATACCGCATTCAAGACCGGCATGAATGGCCTTGATCTCCGGCACCTTGCCGTACAGTTTGTTGTAGGTCTCCTTCATGGTAACAAGTATCTTGCTGTCCATGTTGGGCTTCCATCCGGGATAGTCGCCTGACATGGTGATTTCGGCACCGGCAAGCTGGAACCCTGCGGCTATCTTCCATGCTGTTGCTTTCTTGGCTGTCTCCACCGAACTGCGCGTAAGGCTATGGGCCTGGAATTTGCCGTCACTGACATTAACAACTGAGAGGTTGCTGGAAGTCTCAACGACACCCGGCATGCTTGCACTCATCCGCTGCACACCGCAGGGACATACGAATACTGCCCGTATTATCCGGTACTGGTCGGCCTCATTCATCACCGTGTCCGGTGCTTCACAGGTTTTGGATATAAGCCTGATGTCCGGGTCAACCTCCTTGAATTCTTCCCTGTACATCTTCTCATAACCCTTGATGAACTTCTCAAACTGGGCCTTTTTGATTGAAGGAACAACAACGGTTGCGAATGCCTCACGCGGGATGGCGTTGCGGAGGTCTCCCCCGGTGTAGTCAGCGATGCGCATACCGAAGTCATGTTCTGCCTGCTGAAAGAAACGGAACATCAGCTTGTTGGCATTACCCTTGCCGAGATGAATATCGAGGCCTGAGTGCCCGCCGCGCAGTCCACTGAGGGTCAGCTTGTAGGCAGTCATTCCCGACGGGGTCTTCTCCTGTTTGTAGTTGCGTGCAGCGCTGACATCAACGCCACCGGCACAACCTACGTAGAGTTCACCTTCATCTTCCGAATCCATGTTGATCAATATCTCGCCCTTAAGCATCCCTTTCTTCAGGTTCCTGGCTCCCGTCATTCCTGTCTCCTCATCAATGGTGAAGAGTGCCTCAACCGGGCCGTGCGCAACCTTCGGATCGGTCAGCACAGCCATGGCAGCTGCAACACCGATACCATTATCGGCACCAAGAGTGGTGCCATTGGCAGTTACCCACCCCTTTTCAATCATTGTTTCGATAGGATCCTTTTCAAAGTCAAACTTCTTGTCAGAATTTTTCTGTGGAACCATGTCAACATGACCCTGCAAAACAATGCCGACACGGTCTTCCATGCCCCTGGTTGCGGGTTTGCGGATCACAACGTTGCCGGTCTTGTCAACGACGGTCTCAAGGCCGTGCTCCTCGCCAAACTTCTTCAGGTACTCTGTCATCCGTGCCTCCTTCTTGGAGGGACGGGGTATCTGTGTAATTTCATAGAAATATTTCCACAGAAGCTTCGGTTCAAGATTTCTTATGTCACTCATATCTGTAAATTATTTACTGTTTAAGATTTTCAATATTTGGCATCTCAAGGCCGTAACCCTTCTTTGCGTCCTCAGCCTTCAGCAGGAAACCGAAGAAGAGTGCCAGCACACCCAGGGCTGTGAATATCATCATCGGCAGTTGGTAGTTATAGCTGGGCACCTCCACACCGTCAAGCAGGTATGTACCGGTGATGCAGTATTTGTCGAGCACCCAGCCAATCAGGTACGGGACACCCATCAGCCCCCAGTTCTGGACCCAGAAAATGAGAGCATAGGCAGTTCCAAGTTGTTTGTCAGGTATAATCTTGGGAACCGAGGGCCACATGGCCGACGGGACAAGGGAGAATCCTATGCCGAGAATAATGGTAAGGAAGAATGCCATCCAGGGCTTGTCAAGTGCAGGGATGGAAAACATGGTATGAACAAATATCAGCAGCAATGCCCCGATAATCATTATTGTCGCGCCCTTGCCCTTTCGGTCATACAGGTTGCCGAAAAGCGGGGTGAGCAGTATGGTTCCGAAGGGAAGCACTGAGGGTATAAGACCGGCAGTCTCGGGATCTATGCCAAATTTATTTACCATCAGGTCAGCTGCATATTTCAGGAACGGGAACACTGCCGAATAGAAAAGAACGCAAAGGATTGCAATATACCACCATCCTTTATTTTTGATGATGAAGAAAATATCCTTCAGCCTGAAGCTGTCGACCTCCTCCTCGGGCAATCCCTCTTTGGACTGAGCAATGGATGCGTCAAGCTTTTTGTCCATTCCGCAGTATATAAAGAAGGCTATCAGGCCGATGCAGAGCAGTACCAGGCCAACAAGTATGGGCATCGATACATGGCCCAGAGCCTTGGCCAGCGGAGCCGATCCCGCGAGGGCAAGAGTAGTACCAAGCCTGGCAGTGGCCATCTCCAGTCCCATTGCCAGGGCCATCTCCTTACCCCTGAACCACTTCACAATTATCTTTGATACCGTTATACCGGCAATCTCAACGCCTACTCCAAAAACGGCGTAACCCAGTCCTGCCAGAAAAACCTGCGGATTTGCATCCCAGAAAAGAAAATGCCAGCTCTGACCCTCGAAAGCATTGGTTGAGAGAGCCCAGAACTTAACTGCAGTTCCGCCAACCATCAGCATGGTGGCCATCTTGCCAGTGAACCTGACACCCATCTTGTCAAGTATGATACCTCCGATGATCAGCATTATGAGGAATACATTGAACCAGCCATAGGCGCTGGTGAAAAGGCCGTAATCCTCGCTGCTCCAGGCAAGCTGTTGCTCAAGCATCGGTTTTAGCGGTGCCATGGCATCGGTCATGAAATAACCGCACAACATGGTAAATGCCACAACAGCAAGCGCAGTCCACCTTGCAGTTTTTGAGTCAGCAAGGGTCTTTCTTATTTTTTCCATTTCAGTTTATGTGAATTTTATAATTAGACGGTGCGTAAATGTATAAAAAAAACATTCCAATAAGCCACACAGAAAACATGTTGAATGAACTTTGTGGCACAATTTTGGTTATTGAAGTGAATTGCTATTTTTGCACAATTCTCAGACTACTTTTTAAATAAATGCAAATAGTTGTATATCATGAAGAAACTTATCATAATACTGCTCCTCTCAACACCTGCCCTGCTTCTCTCAGCACAGAATGCCACGGTTAAATGGTATACCATTGAGGAGGCGGTGGCACTTGCAAAAGCCAACCCGAGGCCAATCTTCGTTGATGCCTACACCGACTGGTGCGGATGGTGCAAGAAGCTTGACAAGGAGACCTTCTCGCATCCTGTTATCGCCGACATACTCAACACGAAATACTACGCGGTGAAGTTTGATGCCGAGGGCAAGGAGCCTGTCACATTCCAGGGAAGAACATTCGTCAATGACGGATCGCTGGGCAAGACACACCAGCTTGCATATGCCCTGCTGCAGGGTCAGCTGGGATACCCTTCCATCGTCTTTCTCACTGCCCAGAGTGAGCTTATCACTCCGGTTTCAGGATACAGAACGCCCGTTCAGATAGAACCTATGCTTATGTACTTTGCCGGTACAAGCTGGCAGAAGCAGAGCTTCGAGGATTTCTCGAAAAGCTTTAAGGGTAAGGTGCAGCAGTAGGCAGCCTACAGTCCTCTGTCGGCAGTCGGCAGTCGGCAGCCTGACAATGAAAAGCCGTAAGCCTTCAGGTGTTGTAGAGGTCAGCGTATCAACTCAAACCATTGCCCTATGGGCAGACAGTATTGTAGGCAGACCGTAGAGCCTGCCCCGATAGCCGGCAGGCGTATCGGGGACTTCAGGTTTTGCAGATGGCAGGTCTGAAGCCGCAAATATCAATCCGTAATCAAAATTAGCATACTTTTGCTTTCGCGGAGGGCTCTTGTGGCCGGCCCGTATAGCGGACAATCCTATGGAAACACGCGAACAGATAGGCAAATGGTATGATGACTTTGCCAAACACCAGGTAAAGACCAGCGTAAACCTGCGGCATTACAGGATTATGGAGTTCCTGGTCAGGGCAGGACTGAAAAAAAATAGCAGGGTCCTTGAGATAGGGTGCGGAATCGGTACCCTGACGGGACTGATGGCGAAATACGTGAAGAGAGGAGAGATAATCGCAGCTGACATCAGCCCGGAGTCAGTATCGACGGCCCGGAAGAGACTCTCCCGCAACCGTAACGTAGATTTCCTGGTGACAGACATGACCGACTTCAGTCATCCCGGAATCTTCGACTTCATTGTACTGCCGGATGTCCTCGAACATATTCCCCTTGAGCAGCACCGCAATCTCTTCGACACCCTGGCAAGCCATATGCATGAGAATTCGGTGATCCTGATTCACATACCCCACCCGAGGGCACTGGAGTACCTGAGAGAGAGAT
The DNA here is from genome assembly GCA_011620595.1 of Bacteroidales bacterium. GTDB lineage: Bacteria > Bacteroidota > Bacteroidia > Bacteroidales > VadinHA17 > SR-FBR-E99. The sequence goes on from WOYX01000004.1 coordinate 7,609, forward strand.
CACCGGACCAACTGCAGATCATCGACCAGTCGGTGGAGGCGGACATTCTGACAGGCAATGCTTATGAGGCAGGACTGGAACTTGTCAACTACCTGTCATATTCGCTGTTCGACAGGAAGCATGATTATGCCCTCATCACTTTACGCAAGAGAGGTGCCGTGACACTCTCCCCACTGCCGCAGTCACATATAATTGTCCGTAAACTCCGGTCAAGGATCAGGTTTCTGATTGCCAGGCTCTGAGATGCTGAGTATGAAGGAGAAGATCCTGTACATATACCCTGAAGATTCCACCTTCACCAGGAAAGACATAACCTTTCTCTCCATGAGATTTGAGGTAAGGAGTCCTGCCCACAACTGGAAGAACAAAGCTGCTACGCCACTTAATTTCCTGAGACAGCTCTTCTTCCTTTGCCGGCATCTCAGGGGCTCCGTGGCGGTTTTCGTAATGTTTGGCGGATACTGGTCGCTGCTGCCAGCGCTTGCCGGAAAGGTCACAGGCATACCTATATATATAATACCGGGAGGCACTGACTGCGTCTCTTTCCCCTCGATTGGCTACGGCAGTCTCCGGAAACCGCTGATGAGAGCCTTCATCAGGTGGTCATTCCGCCTCTGCACGGAGCTGCTGCCTGTCCACGAATCACTCGTCGAGAGCAGGTACAACTACCATGAACCGGCGGATTATCCGACACAGGGATACAAATACTTCTTCCCCCGTATCACAACACCTTACAGGGTGATACACAACGGCTTCGATCCTGATTTCTTTATCTGTGAAAAGCAAAGCAAGAGAGATGACAGCTTCATCGTGGTCGCTCCGGTCTCCAGCATGACGAGGTTAAAGGTGAAAGGCATCGACCGTGTGCTTTTCCTTGCAGAGCAGTTCAGCCATTGTACTTTCACAATTGTAGGTATATCTGACACTGTTGCCCGTGAACTGGGACCTCTTCCCGGAAGCGTTGTTCTTCATCCCTACATGCCCCAGAAGGAGTTTCTGATACTTCTGTGTGAAAGCCAGTTCGTTCTGCAATTATCCGTCTCCGAGGGGTTCCCCAATGCGCTGTGCGAGGCTATGCTCTGCCGCTGCATACCTGTCGGATCCTCGGTGGGGCCCATTCCGGAGATCATCGGGGAGACTGGATTTGTGATGGAGAGCTCGGAGAGGGAGTATCTCGTTAACAGGTTCCGTGAGATAATCCTCACCAACAGTGCCAAGCGTCATGAACTTGGCCTCAAAGCCCGTGAGAGAATAGCTGAGAAGTATCACATTTCACTCAGGGAGCAGGCCTTTTTTGAGCTTATCGGCCGATAATAAAATTTGACGGCAGTGTGACGGTAGTACCGAACTGGTACACCAGTTTCCTGGATGTGCACAGCGTCTCCTCCCCTGCAGAAACCCTGATGTCAGCAACGTCAGGCACCCTGTAGTAAAGCCTGTCCCGGACCGTCAGCTCCTTCTGTGATGTCACCGGGCGCGTTACAAGCTTCAGCTCCTTTGTCTTACCGGAGGGCATCATCTCAATCTGCACCGGTATTCCTTCCCGGCTCTCTGCAGGAAGAACTCCCTGAGCGGCCGAGAAATTGAAGACGGTGGTTCTGACACCTGCCATGGTGACATCTGGCGTCAGCCATAAATGAAACTCTCTTGTCTCGGTGAAGGTCTTGCCGGCAAAAAGCGCCGTATACTCCCTGTCAAGCCTGTTTATCTCATCGATGGCGGCTCCATCCTGCGGAAAGATATTGGTTTCGCCCGTGAGGATCATATGCCTTCCCTCCCGAAGTTCAAGCAGCCTGTCCGCCGCTTCACGTGCCTCCTCCTCAACGGTCATGCCCCGTTTCTTCTGCACCAGGTAAGGCACCCTGATAAAAGCTGTATCTGCCTTAACCACCCTGTAGGCCGTGTCTGTTCTTGTGGCCACGTATTCATAGGCACCCCTGTCAGGAAAGAGATTGTCTGTCTCCCTGCCCTCCTGCCGTATCTGTGTAAAGCCGGTGCGGGTGTAGATGGCGGGATTGATGTCAAGCACCAGCCCGCTCTCTTTCAGGGAGAGCAGGTTCGTCTCCATCAGCGATGTGCCCTCGATAATATAGAAATGCTCCGGGTCAAGCTCCTCAAAGGTATTCAGCTTTACGCCGGTCAGTGTCCAGTACTCATGTTCCTGCTCAATTATATTGTCAAGGCCGATCATCTCGGCAGCATAATCTGCATAGGGACCCGGCACTGCAAGTGTCCTGGTGGCTGTGATCTCAAACTCAAATACAGTAAGCGGAAGCGCGTAGACTATGCTCCCCGCGGTGACCTTCACCTCTTCCCCCAGGGGAAGGACCACGATGTCATTGACGCTGTTTCTCGACTGCACCGAACAGGCAGCGGAAAGAACCGTCAATGCCACAAGAGCAGGAAAAAATATTCTTGTCATTTTCATATCTTATAGGTACATGCTGAAATTGCTGAACTGTGTCTCGCGGTATGCCCTGCCGATGTTCATAACTATGTCTCCGGCAATTACCGACTCTTCGGAGTGTATCCTGAGTGCAACGTCACCCGCGAGACCGTGCAGGTAGACTCCCGTAACTGCAGCATTGGCAGGGTCATAGCCCTGGGCCAGAAGTGAAGTAATCATGCCGGTAAGCACATCGCCGCTTCCTCCGGTAGCCATACCAGGATTGCCGGTGCTGTTGAAGTAAATCTCTCCTTCAGGAAGCGCCACGGAGGTGTGTGCCCCCTTGAGCACCACGATACAGTTATACTTTGCCGCAAAGGCACGCTGCTCTTCCATGAGACGGTAATCACTGCAGGTTGTACCGGTCAGTCTCCTGAACTCGCCCGGATGGGGAGTAAGCACGGTACGGGGTGGCAGTTTTGACAGCAGTTCCCTGTTCAGAGACAGTATGTTAAGAGCATCAGCGTCAAGCAGCAGGGGAACAGATACGGTTTCCAGCACTCTCTCAATGACCAGGCGGGTGTCGGGGTCCGTACCGAGTCCCGGACCTGCCCCGACAGCACTGTAAACCTCAAGGTCCGGGAGTGCGATAATGTTTCTCTCCCCCGGATCAGGTGATACCATTGCCTCGGGCAACGCTGCCTGCACGGCCATGACTGCTGAGACCGGCAGATGAACTGTCACCAGTCCCGCCCCAGCACGGAGAGCTGCGGCAGCCGCCAGGGTTGCAGCACCGGCCTTGCCATAACTGCCGGCTATCACCAGAGCATGTCCGAAGGTACCCTTGTGATCAAACTTCCTCCTCTTAACTATCATCGGCCTTACATCCTCCCTCATGATATAACGGAAGGGTGACGGCTTCTCAGCTATAGTTGCCGGATGCAGTCCTATATCCAGCACCTCCCACTTGCCAACATGATCATCATTGCCTGAGAACATGAATGCCAGCTTCGGAAACTGAAACGTAAAGGTCAGTGAGGCCTTTATTACCGTTTCGCGCTCAGTGTCAGCGTTATCTTCGCAGTAGAGCCCCGACGGCACATCCACTGAGATAATAAAGGCACCAGTTTTGTTGATCCTCCGTATCACCTCAGCAGCAACACCGGCAGGTGGCCGGTGCAGGCCGGTGCCGAAAATGGCATCAATGATCACCTCTTCCCGCCCTATGGACGGAAAGAGATCCGGTTCTGCAATTGTCATCGGCGAAATGCCGGCTCTTGCAAGACGGTCGGCATTCATCGTAAATTCAATGCTATGCGATGCCCCCGTCTCAACAATAAAGGCCCTCACGTGATACCCCTCCTCATGCAGAAGCCGTGCAACAACCAATCCGTCGCCACCGTTATTTCCCGGCCCGGCAAAAACATTGACCTTCTTTTCAGGCGGCACCGTCTCCTTAAGTCTCTGAAAAAACGTTTTGGCCGCACGCTCCATCAGCCCCGCCGGAGTGACAGGCTCAAGCCTGACGGTGGCGGCATCTATCTCCCTTATCTCGTTGGCAGTAAAAATCTTCATAGCTCCCTGCTGTATCCTTTTCTGAACAAAGTGCAAATATAGGCAAAGCAAAAATATCGAGCCTAATTTACAATGCAATAGCTGCAAATTAAAAAGATTAATATATTTGTCGCTATCTGAATCAATAAAACAACCAATACTGAAAGCTATGCTCAAGAACCATCCAAAAGGACTGCTGGTAGCATTTTTTGCCAATATGGGGGAACGCTTCGGCTTCTATACCATGATGGCTATATTGGTGCTCTTCCTGCAGGCCAAGTACGGCCTCGCTGCCGAAAAAGCCGGAGATATTTACAGCTGGTTTTACTTCGCCATTTATGCTCTTGCACTGGTAGGCGGTATCCTGGCTGACTCCACAAGGAAATACAAAACGGTGATACTTTTCGGTATCATCATCATGTTCGCCGGTTACTTATTGATGGCGATACCCGGCATGTCACTGCCCTTTACCATGATAGCCCTCTTCACCATCGCCTTCGGCAACGGGCTATTCAAGGGTAACCTTCAGGCAGTCGTTGGCCAGATGTATGATAATCCGCAATACTCAAAGCTGCGGGATACTGCCTTCATGATCTTTTACATGGGTATCAACGTGGGTGCCTTCTTCGCCCCGTATGCCGCCAACGGAATCAGGAACTGGTGGCTCAAGTCCAACGGATTTGCACATGACGGGAGCCTTCCGGCACTATGTCACCAGTATAATGACGGTCTCCTGGCAACCGGTCCGAAGCTTGACGAGTTTCAGCTACTGGCTGACAAGGTGAACCTTGCCGGCCCCGTGACCGACCTGGGCACCTTTGCAGAGAGCTATCTCAACGTCTTCTCAAGAGGTTACAACTATGCCTTTGCCATCGCCGCAGGAGCCATGGTCATCTCACTGCTCGTCTACGTTGTTTTCAACAGACTGCTTCCCAGTAAGGAAAAACCGGTCAAGGAAAGCGCGGAGTCAGCCAACACCCTTGAACTGGAGATCAGGCCTCTCATCTACTCACTGATAGCCATGGCCATCTTTGCAACCGGACTGAGCTTCATCGTCGGATGGGCATCAGGACTGGCATTCGGGCTCTTTGCAGGCTTCATCACCTGGATGCTTACAACGGCGAAGAAAGATGAATACGCACGCGTTTCATCACTCATCCTTGTGTTCGTTGTGGTGGTCTTCTTCTGGATGTCATTCCATCAGAACGGACTGACCCTTACCCTGTTCGCCAGAGACTACACAGTGAAGCAGGTAGGACCCTTCACCAACCTCTTCTTCACGCTGCCTTCAATGCTTGCAGTCATAGGTTCAATTGCCGGTCTTGTAATGCTGGTAAGAAAAAATATAGGGCTGGTTGCCAGGTTCATCGGCGGAGCCCTCTTTGTGACAGCTATGGTCCTGGCTTACTTCTTCGTGACAAAGGCCGATGCAATGAACTCCATAGAACCGGAAGTATTCCAGTCGTTCAACCCGCTCTTCATTGTAGCCCTCACCTTCCCTGTAATGGGACTATTTGCATGGCTCAACAAGAAAAACATTGAACCTTCAACACCAAAAAAGATTGGTATAGGAATGATCATAGCAGCTGTCGGATTCATCCTGGTGCTGCTCCCATCCGTGAATCTTCCCTCACCTTCTTCACTTGAAGGCTCGCCCGTGGCAGAAGCACTCAGGGTCAGTCCCTACTGGCTGATAAGCAGTTATCTTATCCTGACAGTGGCAGAGCTGTTCCTCAGCCCCATGGGCCTCTCTTTTGTCTCAAAGGTGGCTCCCTCACGTTTCCAGGGGATGATGCAGGCAGGATGGCTCCTGGCAACGGCAGTAGGAAACAAGCTGCTGTTCGTCGGCACCAAGCTGTGGGACAGCGTCGAGCTGTGGCAGATCTGGACGGTTTTCATTGTCTGCTGTCTCCTCTCGGCTGCGTTCATCTTCTCAATAATGAAGAGACTGGAAAAAGCAACAAAATAGATTATAAGCGAAAAAAAAGAGGGGAGCTTTGCATAAACTCCCCTCTTTTTTTGATCTAAACCGATACATATAAAGCGAAAAAAGAATTTATCAATATATTTGCCGCAACAATAAGCAGCCTGATGAGTAATAAAAATCTTTACGACAGGGTATTCGCCATTTTCGGTACCTTGATGGTATTTTTCTATCTGGGCCTCGGAGCATTCATAATCTTCGCTCCCATGCTTGACAGTTACATGGATAAGGCCCTGCGGATAGTCTTCGGCATTCCCCTGATCATATACGGCATATACCGGGTCTTCGTCGCCTGGGAGAAGATAAAGGAAGCCTTCTTCAGCGATGACAGTGAATAAGAAAAAGGCTGACATGCAAGGGTTATGACGGTCAGTGACGGTCATAAAGGATAGGAAAATGGCCTTAGCGGATCAAAAAAAAGAAGTGTGGCAGGAAATTTGAATGTCTTTAATTAAAGTTTATAAAGAGATAATTATTAATATTGTGCGCTATAATAAGTTGTTTACGGGGAAAAGAATGAACAAGACTCGTTCATGGAGAGTTTCAACAGCATGGCTGATATTGCCGGCATTGATTGTACTCGTAATTGCATCCTGCAAACCGAGAGGTACCTCCGCACTGAAGGAGACACCCACATCCGGAAATATTGTCATCGGAGCTGATGAATCATTCCGGCTCATTGTTGATGCTGAGGTTGACACCTTTACAGCACTCTACCCCTATGCTCAGATCAGACCGGTGTACAAGGCTGAAAATGAGCTTGTGGCCGACTTTCTGAATGATTCGGTAAGAACCATAGTCTCTTCCTGGACACCTACTGACGAGCAGAGGGAAGTGCTGCTGGATGTTCAGACCGTGGTTCGCACAACCGTGGTGGCATATGATGCACTGGCATTGGTATTAAACAGGAAAAATGCTGATTCTCTTTTGACATATGACAACGTCAGGGATATCTTTACGGGAAAGATCACCGACTGGAACCAGATAAACCCGAAATCCCGGCTGGGTCAGATAAGTATTGTGTTTGACAACATTCACTCCGGAAACATAAGATATTTCAGGGAGAAATTTGACCTCCCGGATAAGCTGGCCCCTAATTTCTACGCCGTCAAAAGCAATCCTGAAGTTATAGACTATGTCGCCAGCAGCCCGGCAGCGCTTGGTATTGTCAGTGTCAACTGGATCAGCGACTATGAAGATCCAACCAGCATGAATCTTCAGAGCAGGATCAAGGTGGCAGCGATTTCACAACCCTATCTTGACCCTAATACCTTTTACCTGCCTGTCCAGGGGTCAATTTACGACAAATCATATCCTTTTGTCAGAGAAGTAGTTATGAATACCAGGGAGTCGTTCTCAGGACTTGGCTCGGGATTTGTAAGCTTTGTAGCAGGAGAGAAGGGACAAAGAATAATCTTGAAATCGGGTCTTGTACCTGCAACGATGCCGATAAGAATTATACAGGTAAAGAATGAGTAACCAAACATAGAAACGATGAATAAGAGAAGTTTAAGACTGGCATTACTGACTGTACCGTTTTTCTGCATTGTTTTTGGCAGCGGAGTGAGGGCACAGTCGCTTGAAGAGGCCAGGACATTCACGAAGAACGAACTGTACGATAAGGCGGAAGAGGTTTTTCAGCAGCTGGTAAAGAGTGAGCCGTCAAACAGTAAGGTATATTTCCACTATGGCGAGAACACGCTGCTGGACTTTTTTTCTGATACTATCTCCAATTCGCTAACGGTGGCCACCAAGGAGGCCGCTGACATCTTCAACAAGGGTGTGGAAGCCAATGCAGCTGATCCGCTCAATTATATAGGGTTGGCAAAGGTGGCGTTCTACCAGGGTGACGATGAAAAGGCGGAAGAGTTGAGGCTCAAGGCCAAAAGCCTTCTTCCTCCCTACAAGAAGATCAAGAAGATTGAAAATCCGAAAGAGTATGCCTATACCCTCAGCAAGATAGCTGAATCATATATCCGCTTTGAGCAGGTTGACACCAGCAAGGCCCTGCCCTTCATCAGGGAGGCCATCTCCATCGATCCCCGCAACAGCGAGGTCTACATCATTGCAGGTGACATCTACATACTGGTAAATGACGGATCAAAGGCAATCAAGTATTACAACCTGGCACAGGATTGGGATCTGCAGTCTCCAACGGCAAACATGAAGATAGGCAGCATCTATGTCAAGGGCCGCAACCTGATGGCAGCAATACCTTACTATGAGCAGGCCATCTCCCTCGATGAGAACTATGCTCCTGCCTACAGGGAGCTTGGACAGCTCTACTCAATGGCCGGGCGCTTCAATGACTCCAAAAAATACTTCGAGAAATATCTCGAGCTGACACAGGGCAATATACCTGCAAAGATCAGGTATGTCAATGCACTCTTCTATGCCAAGGAATATGATGAGGTGATAAAGAATGTTGAAGAGATATTCGCCATTGACAGCTCAAGGACCTACATGAATCGTATTGCGGGTTATTCTGCCTATGAAGAGGGCAACTATGAACTCGCACAGCAGTATATGGAAAGGCTTTTTGCTAACCTCGATGAGGAGCGCCTGATCAAGAAAGACTATATATATTATGCAAGGATCCTTGCCAGGAAGAATCAGGATTACGGCAAGATGGTCATAGAGGCGGACAATGAGGCCGAAGAACTGAGCAAGCTGCAGGCCAGGTATACAACCCTCAAGGGTGCAGCAAAGGAGAAAGCCAAAGCTGATCTGGATGCACTGGCTGCCAGGGTTGAGGAGCATAAGGCAGCGATAGCAAAGGCAGAGAAGGAACTCAACAGCGCTCTCGACGCGTACGAAAAGGCCATCTACTTTAATGAAGAGGAGGACCTCGGCATGATCTACGAGAAAGGAACCGTGCAGTATGTTGCCCGCAGGTATGCAGATGCTGCAACCACATGGTCAAGACTACTGGAGAAGGGACGTGACAGTGAGAGTGATTACATCCAGATCGGCCGGGCCTTCTACCAGGCCAAGGCTTTCGACAAGGCTGACGAGATTTTCACCAGAATGACTGCCAAGTACCCTGACAATCTTCAGGGTTACCTCTGGCTTGCCAATACTGCTTCTGCGAAGGACCCGGATTCAGAACTTGGCCTTGCAAAACCGAGATTCGAAATCCTGCTGCAGAAGGCTGCCGTTGACTCCGTCAAAAATGCGAAGGAGATCTACGATGCCCTCAGATACCTCGGTTACGAAGCCCTGATGAACAAGAGGTACGACGAGGCAAAAGCTTATTACAACAGGATGGCGAATCTTTCTCCTGACTACAAGATCAGGGCACTCAGTTCTCTCAGCACCATGTATATGTCAATGGGTGAGTACGGGAAAGCCATTGAGGAGAACAACAGGATTCTGGCCATCGATCCCGGCAACGAAGCCGCCAGATCAGCCATACAGTATATCACCGATTTACAGAGGAGTGCAAAACCCAAGCCACATCCCAACGAGATAACAGGCGTTATTTCAGACTCTTCTGGCGAACCTATCCCCGGTGCCTCCGTCAGGGTCAAGGACACAGCAGCAGAGGCATGGACCAATGCAAGGGGTGAATACAAGTTCGTTATGCCCGAGGCATCGGAGACGCTCGTCATCAGCGCCAAAGGATACAGAACCATAGAGGTGCCCGTTACCAAGAGAAGAATCTACAATGCTACACTTGAAAAGTAAAAAATGATATCTTTGCGGTCTCGGAAATTGCATCTAATTAACTGTGACTATTGTAAAAGATTAAGAGAATAATTATTTTTGCCAACTATTTACTTAACCAACTAAAGACTACTAAAATGAGTAAAAAATCCAAGTCGTCCAGCGGTGTATGGCAATCGCTTTTTGCACCTCTTGCAATTATTCTGGCATTTATTGCCGCTTATCTTATTTTCACCAGAGTCCTGGGTAACCCGGTCAACTTTGAGGGGGGTAACCCCAAGGGCCATCCACTGCAGGGCAACCTTCTCGGCCTCATGTATAAGGGAGGCGTCATCGTACCTGTCCTCATCACGATTGTGATCACGCTACTTATCTACATTGTCGAAAGGTGGATCAGTCTCAACAGGATCAAGGGCAAAGGCAGGCTCAACGTATTTGTTGCCAATATCAAGGAGATGCTTGCAGAAAACAGGATTGAGGACGCTATTGTAGCCTGCGACAAGCAGAAGGGATCTCTTGCAAACGTTCTCAGGGCTGGCCTTACGCGTTACCGTGCCCTTGAAAATGACGCCGAGCTTGAGAAAGACCAGAAGATCACCTCGATGAAGCAGGCCCTTGAAGAGGCTACGGCTCTCGAGCTTCCTACCCTCTCAAGGAACATGGTCATGCTTTCAACCATTGCATCGATCTCAGTGCTTATCGGTCTTATCGGAACAGTTATCGGGATGATCCGTGCATTTGCTGCCCTGGCTCAGTCAGGTGCACCCGATGCCCTCGCCCTTTCAACCGGTATTTCGGAAGCCCTTGTTAATACAGCATTCGGTATCACAGGTTCTACCCTGGCTATTATTTTCTTTAACGTGTTCTCATCCAACATTGACGGTTACGTCGCCAAAATCGATGAGGCAGGCTTCAGTCTGACTCAGACCTTTGCCGCATCACTGAAGAAGTAGTTCACCGAATTTATTCTTTTGGTCAAAAAAAAGAAAGGATTTAAAAGATGCCAAAGATTAAATTAGGAACCAAATCGCCACGAATCGACATGACGCCGATGGTGGACCTGTTTACATTGCTGCTCACCTTCTTTATCCTTACAGCAACGTTCAGGCCACAGGAGTCGGCTCCTGTTGATGTGCCTTTTTCTGTATCGGAGAAACCGATAATGGATGCCAACGTTATGACAGTTCTCATCGCGAAAGACAACCGCATCTTCTTCAATGTTGACAACGGACCGGATACCATTCTGAAATTCCGCCCCAAGATACTTGCCGAAATGGGCAAGCGCTACAACATTGAGTTTACCGATGAGGAACTTCGCCTGTTTGAGAAGACAGGCACCTCCGTCGGGGTCCCGATCCAGGATATGAAGGCTTACCTTGCCCTTAAAAACACTGATGATAAGATAGCAATGGAGACAGGTGTCCCTATTGACTCAACGGACAACCAGCTTGCCCTCTGGATCCTCTTTTCACGTCAGATAAACCCTGCCGTGCAGACAATGATCAAGGGTGATGCCGACGTACCGTTCCCGGTCGTAAGGGAAGTGCTTGACATTCTGCAGGACAAAAACGTGAACAGGTTTAACCTGATCACCAGTCTCAGGGCAGTTGAAGTAACTGAAGAACAAATAGGAGAAGAGTAAAATGGCAGATATTCAAGTAGAGGAGAAAAGCAGAGGCGGGAAGAAGAAACCAAAAAAAGGTGATGCCCGCGTTGACATGACACCGATGGTGGACCTCATGAGTCTGCTCATTACATTCTTTATGCTCACAGCAGCATTCAGCAAACCGAAGGTTATGGAGATCGTTCTTCCTGAAAAAATAAGGAAGAATGAGAAGGTAGAACCTCCCAAGATCGCTGAGAGCCGGACACTAAACATTATCCTCGGTCCTGACGACAAGGTATTCTGGTACCCCGGCAAAGCCGACCCGGACGTAACCGTACTGCAGGAGACCGACTTCAGCGCAAACGGCATCCGTAAGGTGCTGCTCGACAGGAACAGGGCTCTGTTTCGCAAGATAGACCAGTTTGAGAAAGATGTTATTGCAGGTAAGATCGATATCAAGCAGGACTCTATGCGAAGTGCCATCAGTCAGCTGAAGAAGGATGACGACACAGGTCCTATTGTACTCATAAAAGCCTACAAGACGGCAAAATACAAGAATTTCGTTGATATTATTGACGAGATGTCAATTGTAGGTATTGCGCGCTACACATTTACTGAAATGGACTGGATAGAAGAGGGTCTGGTGGCCAAAGCAATTGGTGCGAAGCCGGAGACCGCTTCAAGGTCAGCACAATAGAAGACATTGATATGGCAAAGGAAAAGAAAAAATATCCAAGTCTCGATGACATTGTCTTCGAAAACCGTAACAAGGAATACGGGGCCTATGACATCCGCAGGAGATATTCGAGGACGATGAGTCTTTCAATTCTCATTGGTATAATCGTGGTGTTTACAGCAGCTATCGTGCCTTACATCAGGGCCAAGAATATAGCCCAGGTAAAACAGAGGGATGCCAATGAGGTGATAGCAGAGATGGCTAACGACCTGCAGCAGGAAGAGGCCGCTCCGCCGCCTCCACCGCCACCCCCACCGCCCGAAGAACAGCAGACGGTGGTCAAATATGTGGCACCTGTGGTTGTAGATACCGTCAAACCTGAAGAGGCATCTCAGTTCATGACCGCAGATGATGTGGTTGAAACTGTTGTTGACGCTGAGGTTGTTGAGGTTATAGAACAGGTACAGGAGGAGATACAGGAAGAGGCACCGCAGGAAGTATTCGTTGTCGTTGAGGAAATGCCTTCATTCCCGGGAGGAGATGTGGAACTGTTCAAGTTCATCTATGACAACATCAAATACCCGGAACTGGCCAAGGAAAACAACATCCAGGGCAAGGTGATCCTCCGTTTCTGCGTTACCTACAAGGGCACTGTTGACCAGGTCTCCATCGTCAGGGGCGTTGACCCCTTACTCGATAACGAGGCAATACGGGTCATCAAGATGCTGCCGTTGTGGAAACCCGGCAAGCAGGGAGGAAAACCCGTGAACGTATGGTACAGCGTCCCGATCAACTTCCAGCTGAAGTAACAATTAGCTGATTAAGTGAATAACAAAGAGGGTGTCCCGTAAGAGATACCCTCTTTTCGTGGCTTCTTCTCACTGCTGACTGCTGACTGCCGACTGCCGACTGCTCACTGCTGATTGAGAGCTGCCGACTGAGAGCTGCCGACTGAGAGCTGCCGTCCCGACACTCCCGACTTCATCGGGACAGGTCCGTGCACGGGTTTGATCCTCCTCCTGCGTCGGCGGCTCAAACTGCCGACTGCCGACTGCAGGCTGAACTCAGTCGCCCAGCATTGAAGCTATGTACCGCTCCGCCACAGGGGTCTTATCGAATCCCAATCCGCTGACGATTACCATTTTGCTCCCTCTTCTTGCCATATGGAGCACCCCGTTGTAACCGTCCTCAAAAGCATACTTAAAGAACTCCTCAGAAGCATCAAAAGCATCACCGGCAAGGCTTCCAGCCATAAGAGCAGCCTCCTCCTCCCCTTCACAGCTGAAAAGGTAGATGTCAAATCTGTCGCCGTCAATCTCATAGGAGGCCCTGAATGCCCCTCTCAGAAAACCGTGGCCAAGAACACTCTCAAGAAGATAGGTCTCCTGATTCTGTAGCCTGCCTTCGGAAGGAAAGAGCCCAAGCAGGACCGGAAAATCATTGCTGCCTTCTATCCGGCCTGATATCAGTGAGGCCAGCTCTCTCATCTTTGCATTGATCCTGGGTGAAGCGGAATGGGTCATGAGTTTAACGTAATAACGATCCTTATAGAAATGCACCAGCCCCTGTTCACTGTAACCCTGTACGCCCGCGTCTATGAAATCATAGCCCGGGGAACGCTCCATGGAGTACATCCCGAATGCCTGCGAATCATCACCAAAAGTGTATATCTCAGCCTTGATCTTATTCTTTCCCTTAACATATTCCCTGATATTCAGCTCCATGAAGCCCAGAGCGAGGTAGCTGTCGGCGGCACCGTTGATGTAGTTCCACAGATCATCGGGTGTGTAGACCGGATATTCATCTACGGCTTTGTACCCCTTCATCTCCGGAAACAGCTGCTGACCCTTCATGACAGCAGAGAGGGCTATGGCTATCCACGCCAGGAAAACAATTTTTTTGTATCTCATGGTCTTATGTATTATGCCAGCAAATCATAAGGTACATTTGCCAGCCTGGTGACATCGGTGATCTTTTCCCTGATATTGAAACTCCGTACACAGTCTGCCGTGCAGCTGTCACATCCGGCACAGGGGTCATGTGTCACGGCTGTCTCGGAAAGAAGCTCCGAGGCCATGGCCAGATTGCTGTAACCGTAGGCATACATATACGCCCTCATAAGTTCAGGAATCGGAAGTTGTCTCTTGCAACCCGGCATACAGTTGCTGCAGGCGTTGCAGTAGAGCCCCCGTGATGATGACTGGGCTACCAGTATGGCCTCCTCATCTGACGTAAGGGTTATATCCCTCATCACCTTCAGATCTGTGGTCAGATGGTCAAATGCAGTGATGCCCGTTATGGTTGTATGTACATTGGGATTGGACAACACCCATTTCAGGGCGGCCGGAGCATTTACCGGCTGCGTCCTCTCCCGGTCAAGCCATCCTCCTGCCATGGTTTTCATCGCCACAATACCCATGCCTGCCGCGACGGCCTTCTCCAGGGCGCCGTTCATTTCGTCACGGTAGGTCTGACGGTAGTTGTATGAGGTGAGCACCACATCCCAGATGCCGTCATCAGCCATCGTATTGATGACCAGGGGCTCATTCTTGTGTGTCGAGATGCCTATGAACCTGACCCTCCCCTTTCTTTTGAGGTCAAGCATGGCTTTTATTATCTCCTCATGCCTTGCCATCTCAACACTGTCAACGGAATGCATATAGAGAATGTCCACATGATCCAGCTTCAGCCGCTTCATGCTAAGGTCAAATTTCTCCAGGAAGTCTGAAGCAGTGGTATCGGCTGATGGCAGTCCCGTACGGCTGTCAACACCTGCCGGCTTCACCTTTGTGGCAAGGACAAAGGAGTCACGTGGCAGGGTGGAGAAAAAGTTGCCAAGCATCTCTTCATTTCGACCGTTCATATAACCGTGGGCAGTGTCAAACATCTTCATGCCGCTCTCATAGGCAGCCTGCACCAGTGAGCTGTTGTCGGATCTCATCACACCGAAACTAACTACGGGCAGTATCAGTCCCGTACGGCCCAATGTTCGGTATATAACCGGCTCATCCGGGATACCGGCCAGAGCCACATTGTTAAACACTGTAAGGCCGGCAGCGCCTGCAAGGCCTGATCTCAGGAAGTCTCTTCTCTTCATCAATATGTGATTTGTAAGTTGTTTACATCTGAGCCAATATACAAAAATTTTATATTATATTGCTGATGCAGCAGTTAACACAGAAGAGCCGGTAAGATGGGACGCTATATTCATAACCTCATCCTGAAGGGGGAAGGGATGAATCTCGACTTCAAGTACTGTATCTCCGATCCGGGAAAGATTGCCCGAACACTGTCAGCCTTCTCAAACAGTGAGGGAGGCAAACTGCTCATCGGGGTCAGGGACAACGGATCGCTGGCAGGAGTCAGGTCAGACGAAGAACTCTATATGATTGATGCGGCTGCAAAGCTATACTGCAGCCCGGAGGTGGAGGTCAGAATAAAAAGTCATACCATAAACGGCAAAACCATACTCGAGGCCGATGTTCCCAGGAGTGATTTCAGACCTGTCAGGGCAAAGGATGAGAACGGGAGATGGAGATCCTATTTCAGGCAGCATGACCAGAATTTCATGGCTGACAGGGTAATACTGCAGGTATGGCGCAGGACCGGGAAGAACAGGGGTGTGCTTTTGCGGTTTGATGAGACTGAGAACTTGCTGCTGAGCCACTTGCGCAGGGAAGAAAAGATAACTGTCAGCGAATTCCGTCAAATTGCAGGAATAAAGGGAAGAACCGCCGAAAAAATACTGAGTGATTTTATTCTCTGTGGCCTTATCAGTTATCAGGCAGGAGAAAAGGGAATTTTCTACAGACTTAGCAATGAGTTTGCAACCGCCGGATAAGTCAATTCAATCCTGAACCCCAGGACAAGGATGTCATCTGTCTGCGGCGCCGGGCCCTTCCAGCTCAGCAGCCTCTCCTCCAATATCTCCTTTTGTCTGCTCATGGGGAAATTTTGTATCTCAAGCAACAGGTTCCTGAAATTCCCTCTCATAAACTTCTTGCCTGTGATACCGTTAAACTGATCTGAATATCCGTCGGTGAAGAGATAATATGAAGAATCTTTCTCCAGGTTCCACTCCTGCCTTGTAAATTCAACTGCCGTCCCCTTCCGGGCGCCTGCAGGTATCCTGTCTCCGTACAGAGTCTCGATCAGGTATTTGCCGTCTGTCCGCACTCCGTCAACCTGTTCTCCGGAGTGTCCGGACCACTCAGCAGAATCCCCCTCTTTCATCTCCCTTACCCTGAAGCAATGTAATCCTGCTCCTGAAAATTCAACGGTGCCGCTCTTACGGTCAACGATAAGAATGGCAATCTCCATCGTCTCCGGACGGCCGTCAGGTGTCTCCGAGGGCTTCAGTGCTCCAGTCAGTCGCTCATGCAGTGCATCCAGAATCCCGGCCGTAGTCACTCTCTTAGTACTGTTGAATGCCTCATTGAGGAAGGTGATTCCCATAAGGGTCATCAGGGCCGATGATACTCCATGGCCGGTACAGTCACCTACGGCAATCAGAATACGGTTGTCCCTCTCTGCTGTCCAGTAGAAATCACCGCCTACCGGACCACGCGGCCTGTTGAGGACAAAACAGTTTGGGAAGGCATCCTGAAGAATTTCTTCAGGAGGCAGCAGGGCAAGCTGAATTGTCCCGGCAAAGCCAGAGACCGACTCCATCTTCCTGTTGACCCGGTCTAGCTCACTGCTCTTGTTGCCCAGAAGGATCTCCAACTGCCTGTTACGCTCCTTTACTCTTGAGGAATGCATCCTCATGACCAGGAAAAGAAGCAGTGATCCGGCACCGGCATAGATCAGGATTGCAGGCAGGGTTGCATACCATCTCCTCTTAACCCTAAACCCGTACGTAATCTCTCTACTTTCGAGGCCGGTGACGGTTTTCGCCTTCAGCCTGAAGAGATAGTTTCCTCCGGGAAGACTGGTGTAGTCCCTGAAGGTTCGTCTCTCCCACTTTGACCATTCATGGTCGAAGCCCTCAAGCTTATACATGTATTCAGTCTTATCCTCACCGGCATATGATGTGGTTGTCCAGCTAAAAGTAATATTGTTTGATGAAGCCTTCAGCAGGGGTTTCTTTTCCTCCGGCTGCACCGTCGAGGGTATTCTGACACCGGTTGGCGTTTCCGTATAGAATGAATGGTTCATCAGTTGATTTTCACCCGAAGCTATGGATGTGAACATTGTGCTGAAAGCACCATAATTGAATCCGAGCTTTGATTTGTCAAGGACATATACCTTTCGGCCCTTTGTTATCCAGATATCACCGTCAATTTCCGTGATGCCACCGGACGCCACATCAGGAAGAAAATCAAACTGCTTTCTGAATACCACATGTCCCTGGCTTGTTGCATTGACCAGGGCATCAAAATGACGGCCGTCAAAACCGGACAGATAAAGGTCACCTCCGGGAGCCTTGAAGAGAGTGGCTACCATAACCTTATCAAACGTGCTGCCTGTCAGTCTGTTGTCCTTTACAAACCTGTCATCTTCAACTTCATAGCTGTAAATCCCCTTTCCGGTTCCGAGGTATAGCCTGCCGTCAATAAAGGAAACCGTATTCAGGGTATCACACTCAATGCCTCTATTGCGGTCATACCGGATAAACAGTGTATCATCTTCATCACAGCTCATGCGTGTGAGATAATGTGCAGAGGAGGTAAGTATCCACCACTCTCCCGGAGCGGACTGCTCAATAGCTTTTATACTGCCCTTTAGCTGGTTCTTCAGGCTGGCATATGCAACTTTCCAGCCGCCACCTGCATACCTGAGGATTCTTACAATGCCGTCACCTGATCCTGTGATGACAGCTGAAGCATCATACCTGTCAGCCCTGACGACGGTAATGCCGGACCTGGCCATGAGGCGAAATGCTGATCCGTCTCCCCTGAGCTGCCACAGACCGTCAGAGGCAACTGCCAGCAAAACGGTATCGTCAGGCAGCATCGCGATCTCCAGGTCAGATACCCTGCCGGCGGGAAAATCTGTCTGTTTGAACCGAATCACCTGCATACTGTCAGTATAGCTCCTGTATATTCCATTGTCGCCGGCAACGTAGGTTGATGTACCGAACTTCACAATATCGCGGGGAGGCGATTCTATCCCTGACTCGGTGCCAAACTCATTGGCAGGAAGAGAGATATAGGCCCTGTTAATGAATCCCATGGTGCAGAACCATAACTGGGAGTTGGAGGTATAGTCACAATACATGGCTGTCACGGTTGACTCCCGGAGTCCTGAAGTCGTTTTGGAGATATGCTGCAACAGCGTTCCTTCATGACTGAAAATATATATTCCGTCGCCGGAGAGGCCTACGGCAATATTCCTGCCTGGAAGGGTTGCAGCACCTGTGACTACCCCTACGGTCAGTCTCCGGTTATCAGATGGATCAAGGAACTTGTTGTTAACTGTCCCTTTCCGGTGATTGAACAGCATGAGACCGTTCTCCGCAGTCACTACAAGGATATTGTCACTGTCATAGGGAAGAAGCGTCACAAACCGTACCATTCTTATCCCCTCCCGTCCGCGAACCGGCATCAACCTGCCGTCAGAGTATTCAAAAAGCCCTTGTCTGTTATCTGCAACTATCACCTTCCCATAAGCTGCAAGGATAACTGAGACACTGCTTACCCCGTACTCACTGTCCATATCGGTTACATGAACTGAGTCGCCAGAGAGATCATATTGGTAGAGCCTCCTGCTGTCAGCGAAGAACACCATATTGCTGTCAGCAGCAATAGAACTGATCGACGTCACCTCCGAAAGAAGCAATGAATCCTTGATCCTGACAGCAAGAGACCTGAATTCCAGATCGCCGGAAGCCACCGGTTGCAGGAATCCAAAATCGCTTTCAGCGCCGACATAGACCAGTCCCCTGTGATCTGATGCAAGAGCTGTGACCCTCTGAAGACCCGGTATGGGGATTACTCCCCAGTTGGTACCATCATAGGTGACGATACCTGTTGATTCATTGCCAAAATACATGACACCGCGCTTATCCATTGTGATGCACCTGTTCTCCAGGTCACCAGGCGTCTCGGCAGCATCAAACCAGCTGATCAGCGGCACGCCGGTTCTATTGACCTGAGCCGTGACTGACCATGACAATGTCAGAATCAAGAGAATTAACTGAGTACGGTTCTTCATCCCCTCGGTAATTACCCTATAAATACCAGTTAAATATACTAATTCAATTTGATTTCCAGACGGCGATTATTGGTATTCATTTTGGGATAATTTTAATTATCTTGGCTTCATTATTCAGGTATGAGGGTAATTTACAGAGCCATACTTATGGTGACAACGGGCTTGCTGCTTGCCGGTCAGCCTGTTGTGCTGGCCCAGCCCCCCGGTCATCAATCCGCATCTGCAGGAGGAATGGTGAAAGGCAAGGACTTCACTCCTCTCATTCAATATCGTAATGAAGCCCACCGTCTGCAGGGCATTACCGACCCCTCAGGTAAATATTTCAGGCTCTTTCTTCCCGGTCATCATCATACCTCGGTATCAGGACAACCGGAGCTGCCGGTTTACAGCCGGCTGATGGAGGTGCCTGCTGACATGACTCTCAAAGTGACTGTCAGAGAAGTAAAGTCAAAAAGAATAAAGTTCTCTGAGTATGCACCCGGTAAGGCCGAGCTCTTTCCTGTTCAGCCTGCACGGACCAAAAATCAAAAACAGGATGAGAAGGTGGCCGTTAAGGACAGCAGGATTTACAAAACAGACGGCATCATTGGACATGATACGGTGACAGTAACCTCCGAGGGCATCTTCAGGGGAAAAAAACTGGTAACCATTGCTGTCTATCCTGCCTTCTACAATCCGTCAGCCGGATATGTGGACCTGATCACCTCCATGGACCTACACATCTCCCTGAAGCCATCGCCGACAAAGGGTGGTGAGGCAGAACTGCTCAGCGACGACAAGGGGGGCTATGCATCTGCGTCATATATACCGGGATATACTGACCGGCCGGTAAATATGGTTATAGTCACCGACTCGATCTTCAGAAAACATCTGACACCGCTGGTAAGATGGAAGATGCTAAAGGGGATCAGGACAACTATCTTCTACAAGGGAGCCGGCCCTGCCGATAGCGTATATTATGACCTTAAGAAGAGAATCTCCGAATTTTATTTCAGTTCCCTGAACTCGGGCATCCCGGTCCAGTATCTGCTTATTGTCGGCGATCCCTCCCTGGTGCCCACATCACGGGGTACCGGAAACGTCTCGGACCTATACTATGGAGAGTTTGACGGCGAAGGAGACTATATCCCTGAGCTCTTCATCGGACGGTTGCCCGTTGCTGACACTACCCAGCTGAAGGAGATGGTAAAGAAGATCATTGATTATGAGACCTTCAGCTACGACCCATCAAACAACTTCTGGGCCGGAGCTCTTGCCACCGCGGGTAATGCCCCGGGTATCTATGAGACCTACATGAACGGCCAGGTGCAGTATATCTATAATAATTACCTGGAGCCCGACACCTCACTCAATGCTGTCAGATGGCTGTTTCCCGACGCACCCCTGAAGGATGATTCCCTGAAGCTGGTTTTTAACAGCGGCCTGGGGCTTCTGAACTATACCGGACACGGAGAAGCTTCCGGATTCAGTGATCCTGTCTTCAAGGTCTCCACCATCAGTGGGCTCACCAACCTTGATGAGTACCCCCTGATTATTGCCAATGCCTGCCGGACGGCACAGATAAATGTCACACCCAATTTCGGATCATCCATCGTTACTGCCCAGAACAAAGGTGCCATCGGCTATATCGGATGTACCAATGACTCTTACTGGACGGACGACTTCTTCTGGGCCGTGGGGCCGGGAACACCCGGGCTGGAGGTGACGTATGAGAATACAGGTACCGGTGCATTCGACAGGCTCTTTCATACCCACAATGAGCCCCCGGGAGAATGGTATCACACCATGGGGCAGATAAACTTTTCAGGCAACATGTCTGTTTCGGCAAGCACAAGCCCGAGAAAGAGATATTACTGGGAAACATACATTCTGCTGGGAGACCCCACACTGTCACCGGTTATCGGACGGCCGGACACCTTTGATATTGAGCTGCCCGACAGGCTGCCGCAGGAGCTGGAGTCACTGAACTTCTTTGCCAAACCGTTCGTCTATGCGGCAATATCTGACTTTGACACACTCTGGGATGCCAGGTTCGTCAGCCCATCCGGCAACATCAGCCTCTCTCTGCCTCCGGGAGTTAAGGACTCATGCCTGCTGGTAGTCACCGGCCAGAACATGATACCCTTAATGAAGACCCTCTATTTCGGAGATGTCACGGAGCCATATCTGATCGCAGGTGATATTGAATTCGACGATTCCGGAGGCACAACCAACGGTTTACCCGATTACGGCGAGATAATCAATCTCAGGGTGACCATCACCAACCTTGGCAAGAGCCCGACGTCAAACCTTATGTCCTCCCTGTCGGTTACCTCCGGTATGATTACGATCGGGTCCGGAACGGAATATATCGGTGTGGTAAACCCAGGCTCTTCATATACCATCGACGGTAGTTTTGTCTTCACCGTCTCCGATGAGGTGGAGGACGGTGAACTGGCATCACTGCTGCTCAGCCTTACAGATAACGGCAACCATTACAGTTTCGGCATAGACATGACCCTTCTTGCTCCCCAGCTGGAAATTGTCTCCTCTGTACACGACGATGCGGCCACCGGAAATTCAAATTTCCTCCCCGATCCCGGTGAGACAATAACCCTCAGGGTAAAGGTCAGGAACAAAGGCTCATCAGCTGCCAGCGGCATTGTAACCGTCAGCCCGTCCAATCCGCTTCTTAATCTTCAGAATGGCACGAAAGAGACGGGATTGGTTCTGCCGGGAGGGACCGGGGAGATTATCTTTGAAACAACAATCTCTGATTATGCCACTTCGGGTACCATCATCCCCTATGATGTGAGCTTTGTCTGTGGCAAGTATGATACCCGGGGCACCTGGAGCCTTAGTACGGGAAAGACCAGGGAGACATGGGAGTTCAACAGGTTTGATGTCTTCCCCTGGATCCGGCACGAGACAAATCAATGGACCATCACCTCTTCAGATGCTTATGAAAACATCCTCTCTGCAAGAACGGGCGCCATAACCGACAAGAACAGTTCAGTGCTTGCAATACAGGTCAACAATCCCGTCAGAGATACTCTATCATTCTGGTCGCGTGTCTCCTCCGAACCGATATACGACCAGCTTGTTTTCAGAATCGATAGTGCAAACAGCCTGGCGTTGTCAGGCGATACACCCTGGGAATTGCATAGCTTTGCCCTCTCTCCCGGAGTCCACTACCTTGAATGGATATACAGCAAGGATGTCTCCCTCTCCGGAGGCCTGGATGCAGCATGGATAGACCAGATAACCTTCCCGGGCATCTCATTCCTCGATGCTGATCTTAATATAGATACGGTGTATCCCCCTGATGCCCTTGCCGACCTTGGCAACATTGTCATAAAAGGCCGCATCATTAACCTGGGTCTTACAGCCCTGACAAGCTTCCCCCTGGCTTACAGAATCAACGCAGGTGACCCTGTCATTGAGACCTTCTTTGTTAAGATTGACCCCGGTGATACCGTTGACGTCTCCTTTGCAACGAAGACCAGCTTTCTCCCGGATGTCAGTTATCTCATAGAGATCATAAGCCGTCTTCCCGAAGACGGGTATGCCGGAAATGATACAGCCCGTGTCTCTTTTGTGAAGTCAGGCATTGGCCCGGAGCTGCCGGCAGAGAGTGTCAGGATACTCCCCAACCCCTTCAGTGATAATTTTGTTCTTCAGATTGATTTCGAGGAATTTGAGCCTGCCTCGATGGAGATAATCGACGCAACGGGAAGGATTGTGCTGAGATACACATATGAACTTACTTCCGGCAGGAACCGGATACCGTTCAACTGCCGCCACCTGGCACCGGGTGTTTACACCCTTAGAATAGTTACAGGCGGCAGGAGCAGTATGCTGAAGGTGGTTAAGGTTATGCCCCCGTAAAGCCTGCCCCGATACATCAGGGGTTGAGGCATTGCAAACCCCGCAGGCATAATGAAAACCCCATACGTCGTAGACGTTAAGGTATTACAGGCCGGCGAATAACTCCACAACCCATACCGCGTAGCGATTATAGTATTGTATACCAGTTAATTACAACAATAACCCATGAAATCAGACAGACCAACCCGCGAGGAAGCTCTCGCCCTCTTCAGAAAATACAACAAGTCTGACAGCCTCTTCAAACATGCTCTGTCCGTTGAGGGCGTCATGCGGTACATGGCCCGCAAGCATGGTGAGGATGAGGAGATGTGGGGGGTGATCGGACTTATTCATGACCTCGACTATGAGATGTACCCCGAACAGCACTGCACAATGACGGAAAAGATACTAAGCGAAGAGGGCTGGCCGGAAGAGTACGTCAGGGCTGTGATAAGCCACGGCTACGGCATTTGCTCCGATACTGAACCGCAGAGCCTGCTTGAAAAAACCCTTTTTGCCATTGATGAGCTCACCGGCCTCGTTGCCACCAGCGCCCTGGTCAGGCCTTCTAAAAGCGTACTGGACATGGAAGCCCGTTCAGTACGGAAAAAATGGACTGACAAGCGGTTTGCAGCCGGCGTTGACCGTACCGTTATAGAAAAGGGGGCGGCGATGCTGGGCGTAGAACTCGGTGACCTTATCACTGACACCATCATGGGTATGCGAGAGGTGGCCGAAGAGATCGGCCTGAAAGGCAACCCGGAGCAGTAGATAAAACAGTACCCGCCTCCAGGAATCAAGAAGCTTCTTATCAAGCATTCAAGGAAGAAGAACGGTGCCGGACCGGTTAACCGGCTATCATTGATATTTTATAAATCCCCGGGTAATAAAGAGGCGCCGGAATCACCCGGCGCCCTTTATCTCCTGGTCAGCAGTTTTCGTCAAAGCTCCCTGATCTGTATATTTCTGAACCAGACATCATCACCGTGGTCCTGCAGGCCTATGTAACCTTCGGTTGCCACGTCGGCAAAGTCAGGATTTAGTGCGGGGAATTTGCTTCCGGCAACCAGCTCCTTCCACTCGGGTGTCCACAGGTGATACTCAAGAACAGTCTCGCCGTTCTGAATATGCCATACTGAGCCCTTGTACACCTTTATCTCCGCGGTGTTCCACTCCCCTGCAGGCTTTGCATTCTGCGGCACTGCAGGTATCAGATCATAGAGTGACCCGGCCTGCCGGTTGCCGTCCTTGCCTGCTTCTGCATCCGGATGGCGCTCATTATCAAGTACCTGCATCTCAAGAGCAGTTTTCCAGATGGCATCCAGCTCCGGATTCTCCTGTCCAAGATAAAATATGCCGCTGTTGCCGCCTTCGGATATCTTCCATTCCAGCTTAAGGTGGAAATTTGAAAACTTCCTGTCATAGATGATGTCACCACCGCCGCCGCCGGCTTCGCCCTTGCCGGAGCCTATGCAATGCAGTGTTCCGTCAACGATCTCCCAGCCCTGCCCGGGGAAGGTCTCCTTGTTATAGTTGCGCCATCCCTGTGTGGTAGTGCCGTCAAAGAGGAAGGTCCATACTTCAGCATCTGTGGATTTCTGCTCAACCTCCTTCTTTGATTTTCCCGGTCCGCAGGAGACAAATGCAACTGCCACAGCAAAAACAAACATTAACTTAAATACTTTCATATTCGTCAGATTTTATTTGGTTAGTTACTTAATAACAATTATACAGGCATTTCGGGAAGCTGCCATCCGTCACGGTATGAATGCCTGACCATCTCTTTTGCGAACTGCCTGGCATTTATGGGTTCGGTCCATTTCTTGTCGAAGGTCGGGTGACCGTCGGTGATGCTGAAATGATCCTCGATGCAAATCTTCATAGAGTCACTGTCGGTGATATTGGTGAACTCCATCTTTTCACCGTCCCATTCCAGCTCCTTGTTGAGTCCCTGCAGCCTGACGGCCAGCACTCCCATCACCACCATCTCATTGAACGGTCCTGCTTCTGAGAAGTCGGATTTGGCAGGCACCCTGTTTTCCGGGCTCTCCTTGCATGCGCGCACCCAGTCCATCTCATGTCCGCCGCGGGTGGCATTCGCAACACGCCTTTCGGTCTGCGGGGCATTTGGTATGCGTCCGGACAACAACCAGGGATTGATACCGTAACAACCGCATATCAGTTTATCCTTGGTGCCGTGGAAGATAACGCCTCCTCCCTGGTCATTCATATCCTTGCCTGCCGGCCAGCCTTCGGGCTTTATGGGCTGCAGTCCGCCATCGAACCAGGTAACCTCTACCTCGGGAAGGTCTATCTTGTAATGTGACGGTGCCGTTCTTGCCGGATATACCAGTTTCACCATCTCCGCATTGGGAGCACAGTCAGTGAGCAGCAGGGTTGAGCTGGCCTGGACACGTGTCGGATAAGTAAGTCTGAGGGATTTGAATACAGGATGAAGGATATGACATGCCATATCACCGAGAGCTCCTGTTCCAAAGTCCCACCATCCTCTCCAGTTCCACGGATGATAAATTTCGTTGTACGGCCTCACCGGGGCAGGGCCAAGGAAGAGATCCCAGTCGAGAGTCTTGGGAACCTTGTCTACCCGCGTCGGAGTGTTCAGTCCCTGCGGCCATATCGGCCTGTCAGTGAAGGCTTCCACTTTTGTCACCTCCCCGATCTCCCTGTTCTGTATCCACTCCTGAATCAGATCTACACCCTCTGCAGAAGAACCCTGGTTACCCATGGATGTGGCTACCCTGTGCTTCGCTGCCAGCCTGGTCAGCAGCCTTGACTCGTAGACACTGTGAGTAAGAGGCTTTTGCAGGTAGACATGCTTGCCCATGGTCATCGCATGTGCTGCAGTCAGGGCATGGGTGTGGTCTGCCGTAGCAATGATCACCGCATCAATGGAATCACCCATCTCATCGTACATCTTCCTGTAATCCCAGTATCTTTTTGCTGCAGGATAAGCGTCAAAAACTCTCTTTGAGTAGCCCCAGTCAACGTCACAGAGCGCGACGATATTTTCCGTTGCTGCAACGTTCCTCAGGTTTGTGGCTCCGACACCGCCGATACCTATTCCCGCAATGTTAAGCTTATCACTCGGAGCACGGTGGCCGAGGCCGCTGACAACATTGCCTGGAATGATGGTCAGACCGGCAATTGCGGCACCTGTAGTGCCTACAAATGAACGTCTTGTAAACTTTTTTGTCTCCTCTTTCATAATATGTCAGGTTAAGTTTTTCTGATATCAAGGAATAAAAATAGAAAAAATCCGGAGAATAATAACGGCTGTTACAAGGTAATTCCTGCCATTAATGTGATAACTCTGATCAGCAAGCTCAGAGTAAGACAGGGTGCTGTCAAACATAGGAATTCGGGCATATAAGGATCAGGTTATCGGTTTCGGCGACAGATTGCAGCAATCTTTGGGCAGCTTCAATTTTTATAACCAAAAATCGCTAATTTGCAGTAAAATATCTTATGGAAACGCGGAGGTTCAATCTTGATCTCAGTGAGAATAACAAAGTTAACCGGATACTGAAACTGATATCAGGCATCATCTGTATTGTCGTTGCACTAATCCTCGCAGTGATGATGCACAGATCAGGTGAATCAACCCGGAGCACCTGGATTGCCGTTGCATTCCTGTTTCTGTTCGGGATATGGCTTGTACTGAAGGGTACCGGAATGACCGACCGCTATATGGAAATATCTGATAATGAAATAATCCTGAAAGATAAAATCTATGCTCCTGCTCTGGTTATCAGGGCATCAGAGCTGAAAGAGACCGGATTCGGCCAGCTGAAGATATCTTTTTCTCTCAGCGAGGGAAAGGAAATTGCCTTTCGGCTCGGCACATATTACCGTGAAAACTCCTTAAAACTTATGGAGGCGGTAGAGGAGTTTTGTAATCTAAACGGGATTCCGACAAGCGGAATCAATACCAATGAAGAAATCACCGGCAAGGAAGCTTAGAATGGGTATGATCGGTGGCGGGGAAGGTTCTCTGATAGGACCGGTACATCGTATGGCGGCCCGCCTCGACGGCATGACCGTACTCGTGTGCGGTGCCTTCAGCAGTAATCCTGCCGTCTCTGCTGCCACCGGAAGCGCTGAGGGAGCAGACAGCTCACGCATCTATGACTCATGGCAGGAGATGATAGGCCGTGAGGGTTCTCTGCCCGAAGATATAAGACCACATTTTATTTCGGTTGTGACTCCCAACTACCTTCACTACGGCCCGGCAAAGATGGCCCTGGAGGCAGGTTTTCACGTTGTGTGCGACAAGCCCCTCTGCATGAGCGTTGCTGAAGCCATTGACCTGCAGGAGACCGTTGAGCGTACCGGGAGGCTCTTCTGCCTCACTTATAATTATACCGGGTATCCTATGGTTAAAAGGGCCCGCGAGATGATACGTGGGGGAGAAATAGGTACCGTGAGGAAAATCGCCGTCGAATATTTCCAGGGATGGCTCTCATCTCCGGTTGAGACCACCGGAAACAGGCAGGCTGAATGGAGATCAGACCCCGCGAAGGCCGGCAAAGCCGGCGCAATGGCAGATATCGGTACTCATGCCTTCAATCTTGCAGAATATGTGTCGGGGCTGGAGGTGACAGAGCTTTCTGCTGATCTTGGTTCTGTGGTGCCGGGTAGGCTGCTGGATGATGACGGCAATGTGCTGCTGCATTTCGAAAACGGCGCCCGGGGCACCCTGCTGGCCAGCCAGGTGGCACTGGGAGAGGAAAATAACCTCTCGCTGAGGATATACGGCAACAGGGGAAGTATATCATGGAGACAGATGGAGCCTAACTCATTGACAGTGCTATGGCCTGACAAACCCGCCCAGGTTTACCGTACGGGCACCGCCTTTGCCGAAACGGGCCTGGCAGCCCCCATGCATACCCGCATTCCTGCCGGCCATCCAGAAGGATTCATCGAGGCATTTGCCAATCTCTACAGAAATTTTGCCCGCCATATCATTGATCTGAGAGAAGGCAGGAAGAGGGATCCCCTGGCTGACTACCCTGGCATTTATGAAGGTGTCAGGGGAATGAAATTCCTTGAGGCTGTGGTAGCCTCAAGCAAGAACAATTCCATAAAAACAGCACTCTGAATTATTTGACAAGAACATCCAGGTAGTATCTGCGACTGATCGCAATGCTTTCCATTGGGCTATGGGTGCGGCAGTGATCCTGTTCTACGAACCAATATTCCATCCCTGCTTTCTTTGACATGGCAAGAATGGGCTTGAAGTCGATTATCCCCTCACCCAGCGTGGCATCCTGCATCTCAGGGCTGAGATCCTTCATATGCCAGACCGGAAAACGGCCCGGATACTTTTTGAAATATACTACCGGGTCCTTGCCGGCAGCGGTGATCCATGCAATGTCAAGCTCAAATACCACAAGTTTAGGATCACTGTTCTCAACCAGCAGGTCATAGGGAACCGTACCATCTATCTCGCGGAACTCAACCTGGTGGTTGTGAAAACCGAAGGTGATACCTGCCTTCCTGCACTTCTCCCCTGCCTCATTGAAAAAGTCGGCACTTCTCCTGAAACCATCGAGAGAACTGCTCCATTCTCCGGGCAGGGATGGCAGCATGATATACTTCATACCTGCCTCAGCGACCTCGTCAATGATCTTGTCGGCGTTTTCAGGCCTGATATTACTGTGGGAGCTTACAGCCTCCAAGCCTGCTCTCTTCGCAAGTTTTCCGAACTCCTTAGGACTAAAACCATAAAACTTTCCTTTGCTGTGGTCGGCAGCCTCTACCCAGTTGTAACCTATTGCTGACGCCTCAGCCAGGGCAGCGGCAGGGTCTTTTTCCATCTCATCACGTATTGTGTAGAGAGCCAAACCTGTCTTCTTCGCAGAATGGCCAGAAGCCAGAAGTTCTTTGTTGAGAAGCGGCATCGCGGCCATAACAAGGGCGGATTGCCTCACAAAGTCTCTCCTTGTAGTCATGATATCAGTTTTTAGGTATTTTTAGCATTGGCAATACCGGTAATCACACGTATCCGGAAAAACAAAATTAACATTAAATTTATAAGTCCAAACGGATGAAGGAGATGAGGCTCAGCAAAAATATTGATGGAGATGGTACCGCAAGGTGCCTGCTGTGTCCGCATGCCTGCCTGCTGAAACCCGGGGAGAGGGGCATCTGCAGGGTCAGGAAGAACAGTAACGGTATGATTACCTTGCTAACCCATGGTATTATATCGGGTTATGCGGCGGACCCTGTAGAAAAAAAACCGCTCTATCACTTCTTCCCCGGAAGCAACATCCTTTCGGTTGGGTCATATGGGTGCAACCTCAGCTGCGACTTCTGCCAGAACCATCATATCTCTCAGAACGGGCCACCCGCGGGCTCAGCCCGCCTCTCCCCCGAAGAGCTGGTGACCCGGGCAGTGCGGGAGCATGACAATATCGGTATAGCCTACACCTACAACGAGCCGGTCATCTGGTATGAATATGTCGCTGACTGCGCCATTCTGACTGCTGAGGCAGGACTGAAGAACGTGATGGTAACCAACGGTTACATAAACCGGGAGCCCCTGAAAGAGCTCATCAGTGTTATCGATGCCTTCAATATTGACCTGAAGGCATTCAGCAATGACTTCTACAGGAGGTATACCGGCGCCACCCTGAAGCCTGTGCTGGATGCCATAGGTATCGTGGCTGCCTCCGGAAAGCATCTTGAGATAACTACGCTCATCCTTCCGGGCCTTAATGACTCTGAAGGTGATATGCGGCGCATGGCAGAGTGGATTGCCCGGAATGCCGGCAGAAAGGTTCCGCTGCACCTTAGCCGTTACTTTCCTATGTACCTCAGAAACACCCCTGCAACTCCTTCGGAGACAATTCTCAAGCTTAGAGACATCGCTGCAGAATACCTTGATTTTGTCTACACCGGAAACATGTCAGGCAGAGATTCCTGCGGCGATACCGTCTGCCCCTCATGCAAAGCAATTGTCGTAAAACGGTCAGGTTATCACACTTATGTGACAGGGCTTACCGAAGATGGTCGCTGCACCAGCTGTGGCGAGGAGATAATGAAGTGGGTTTAAACGAGGTCCGGTCGGGGCTGAATACTTGCGACTGCCCTACTCTTTTGTAATGCTGCTCAGTCTTTCAAAGTATCCGTCAACCTTCTCGAACAGATCCTTGCGCAGAGCCGAGTAGTATGCCTTGATAATGGCAGGATTATCCTTGCCGTCGGGGTTGTTGACCCTGTCAATGAATTCAGTGCGCATACTGACAGCTTCCTCTATCAGGTTCTGAGCCTTGTCTCTCTTCTCTCCGTCATTGAGGCTGGTAAACATGAAGCAGTCAGATATCAGTTCAAAAAAGAGGTAGTCAATATCCTTCTTCAGGTCTTTTATGCTGGCCATGGCTGTTGCTTTTGTTGCAAAGATACGTATTAATATTTTCTGTTTCTCACTTTGTAGCTGCTGATACTGCCGGCAACCAGACGTTCATAATGCCGGCGTAGCTTGTCAGTCACGGGATTACTAACATCAAAGTGATGATCTTCAATACTATGCACACCAAGTACCATGGGTGAGGTGCCTGTTATGAAGAGTGACCTGTACCGGGGCAGATCTTTCTCAGCCACTGATCCGAACAACAGGTTCAGCCCTTCTGACCTGCATAAGCCGATAATCTTTTCCCTGGTGATACCTGACAGTACCACGCTGTCGGGAGGAGTGACAATGGTTCCATCTTCCCTGATGAAGAATACGTTTGAACGACTCCCCTCAGTGATCAACCCTTCCCGGTTTACAAGCAGTGCCTCATATGCCTGTGTGCGCTGCAATTCGTTGTTAATCTTCGCCATGAGACTGCTGTTCAGTATCTTGACACCCGGATCAACCCGCTCAGCCCGAAAAAGCATCAGTCTGACACCGTTGCGTATCATCTCGTCGGTTGGGTATGATGAGGGGATATAGCATATATGGAGCGAATACTCACGGCCTGTGAAGGAAACTGTAATCCTGACATTCATCTCCGCAAATGACTCGTTGCTTACAAGGGCATCGAAGCCTTCCGCTACCCTTTCTGCAATGTCGTGATCAAGATCATATCTTGTTGCTATCCCGTTGCCGAGCCGTCTTATATGCTCGTCAAAAAAGAGAGGCACGCCGTTCCTTGTCCTGATAACCTCATAGAAGGATACATCTCCGGAGACCTCCGGCATGGTTTCGGCGGTGCTGGATATGCGGCCGTTGAGATAGTAGAATCTTCCGATACAATCCATAATCTTCAGGACTTAACTGAATGCAAATTTATGAATATTTCATCCCGGTCCTGAAAGTAATTATCTTCGTATTTTGCACGATCAGTGTATGCAGTTGTTGACATAGAGACCACAGGAGGAAGTGCCAGGCTTGAGAGGATAACCGAGATAGCCATCTATCTCCATGACGGCAAAAAGATTGTTGAAGAGTACAGCACGCTTGTCAACCCCGAGCGCTCAATTCCTTATTTCATCACATCGCTGACAGGAATCACCAACGAGATGGTGGAGGATGCCCCGAAGTTCTACGAGGTGGCAAGGAAGATAGTTGAGATGACGCAAGGCGCCGTTTTTGTGGCGCACAATGCCCGGTTCGACTATTCTTTCATCAGGCAGGAGTTCAGCATGCTGGGTTACAACTTTAAAAGGCCGCTGCTTGACACGGTAGCCCTCAGCAGGAAGCTGCTGCCCGGTCATAAATCCTACAGCCTGGGGAAACTGTGCGGTGAGCTTGGCATTGAGATCAACGGCCGTCACCGGGCTTCAGGTGATGCACTTGCCACCGTACGACTGCTGGAGGTGCTGCTCGAGAGAGACAGTGCCCTAAGGTCGGGGAGCCTGATCAGAAACCGTAAAGCCTCAAAGCTCCATCCTGCCCTTGACCCGGCCATGCTCCAGGAGATACCCGAGGAACCCGGCGTCTATTATTTTTATAATGAGAATGGTGATGTCATCTATGTCGGGAAGAGCTGTAATCTCTTTCAGAGGGTGAACACCCACCTTTCGAATAACACCTCTGCCAGGGCCATGGAGATGCGCTCCATGATCGCCGACATAACCTGGGAGCCTACCGGCAGTGAGCTGATAGCTCTGCTGCTTGAATCGGCAGAGATAAAAAAGAAAAAACCGCTTTACAACAGGGCTCAACGCCGTACCGGATACCCCTGGGGAATCTACAGTTTCACCGACGCCAGCGGGTATACTCGATTCGAATACCGCAGGGTAGCCGGCGATGACGTCCCTCTCTCTCTCCTTGCCTCACGTGATCATGCCAGGGGCAGGCTTGAGCAGCTGATGACGAAGTACGAGCTGTGCCAGAAGTTGTGCGGCCTTTATGATACCGACGGACCATGCTTCCACCGGCAGGTGAGCCTCTGCAGAGGAGCATGCTGCGGAGAGGAGAAACCGGCAGAGTACAATGAAAGAGCCATGATGGCACTGGATGAATTCATCTTCAGGAAACGCAGTTTCTTTGTTATCGACCGCGGGCGCAATGCAGAAGAACGGTCGGCCGTGAAGATAATCAACGGCAAATATGCTGGTTACGGGTTCTTTAACATAAATGAGGTGGGCTTCGGGCTTGAAGCAGTCCATGACTGTATAGTCAAAGCCCCTGACACCAGTGATATACAGATGATATTAAAGAGCTGGCTGAAAAATCACCGGGTAGAAAGGATCATTGATTTCTGAAAGATTTAGCCCCTGCCTCTTTTCTTAATATATTTGTCGTTACCAACGCAAACCAGGGTTTATGTCACTATTCACGCGCACAACCAGGGAGCTGACGGTCATGATAGATGAGTTCTTCGACACCATTGAGATAGGCATACTTATCTTCAAGGAGGGTGTAAAGGCTTATGTCAGGGGCGATCAGACCACCTTTCAGTCCCATCTTAAGAAGATAGATGATCTTGAAGGCAAGGCAGACAAGCTGCAGAGAACCATTGAGAATGACATGATAGTACACTCTATTCTTCCGCATCAGAGGAGTGAGATCGTCAAGTTGCTCTGGCAGATGGATGAGATCATTGACACGGCAAAAGGGTCACTGAATGAGTTTTTCATTGAGATTCCCCGCATACCTTCATCATTGACTGAGGACTTCATATCTCTGGCGGAGGTGTCGGCAAATGCTGCTGAGGAACTGATGCCAGCCGCCAGGTCTTTTTTCCGGGAGCCGCATCTGGTCAGGGAGAAGCTGATCAAGGTTTATTTTTTTGAGCGCGAGACTGACAAGGCTGCCTTTCAGCTGAAAAAGAAGGTGTTTCATGAGATGAATGACCTGTCACTGGCCGAGAAGGCTCATATACGCTATATCACCCACCATATTGAGAATATATCCGACGCGGCACAGGATGCTGCTGACCTCCTTGCCTCCATGGCTATAAGCCAATTGCTCTGATTATGATATTCCTCTTCCTGACCAGCGGACTCTTCCTGGGGTGGACCCTCGGCGCCAATGATGCAGCCAATATCTTTGGCTCAGCCGTGGGCTCCCGCATGATATCATTCACCAGGGCTGCAATCATAGCGTCCGTCTTCGTTATTCTTGGGGCAGTATTGCAGGGTGGCGGTGCCTCGGAGACACTGGGACGTCTGGGATCGGTGAATGCCATGGGCGGAGCCTTCACAGTTGCCCTGGCAGCCGGACTGACAGTCTATTTCATGACAAGAGCCGGACTGCCCGTCTCAACAACCCAGGCGATCGTGGGAGCCATTATCGGATGGGATTTCTTCACCAACAATGCTGTTGATACCAGGGCACTTACACAGATAGTAACCACCTGGGTGACAGGCCCGGTGCTGGGAGCCGTCTTTGCCTTCGGACTCTACCACCTGGTGAAGATTACCAGGAAAAGGATAAGGATACACCTTGTCCGGTATGAAGCCTACATGAGAGCAGGACTGCTTATTGCCGGAGCTTTCGGAGCATACAGCCTGGGTGCAAACAACATAGCCAACGTCATGGGGGTCTTCGTCTCCAGTGTCCCGCTTGACAAGACTGGCTTCGGCCTCTTTACACTTACCGGGGCGCAACAGCTCTTCTTTCTTGGCGGGCTGGCCATTGCCGTCGGGGTGGTCACCTACTCCAGAAAGGTGATGCAGACGGTAGGCGCCAACCTGCTGGAACTCTCATCTGAGGCAGCATTCGTGGTTGTGATGTCACAGGCCCTCGTGCTGTTCATATTCTCATCGTCGGCACTCTCAGGAGTGATGGTCAGGGCGGGACTGCCACCGATCCCGCTCGTGCCTGTCTCAAGCACGCAGGTTGTAGTGGGATCGGTTTTGGGGATAGGCCTCTACAAGGGCATCAGGAACATCAACCTGAGACTGCTCGGCAGCATTGCATCAGGCTGGATCACCACACCTGTTGCGGCTGGGTTACTCACCTTCCTTCTCCTCTTTTTCGTAAAGAACCTGTTTGGGATAGATGTAGGATACTCCGCCAACCCTCCTGCCGCGGGTGTCGGTGAACCAAGCACGACTCTCACCATCAAATACGCCATAGTGATCCTGCTTGTATTAATATCCGCATATCTCGTCTGGCTGGTACTGGCTGAAAAGAGAAAGAGCGACCGGATAAATAAAAACTATTACAATTAGCGCCTGGTGGCAGGTCCGGACCACCCCTGTCGATGACAGTGCTAAACCTCCAGCTGATTGGAACTGCCCTCTATCTGAAGCACCTGTGTGTTTCCTCCTTCTGACAGGTCGGGAACAAACGGTTTGTTTGCCTCCCATGCACCGCATGTAAAGTCAGGCACCTCAATGGAAGAAGACCTGTTGGCCACTGACCACTCGCTGAGGGGAGTGACTACGCTCCAGAGGGCAGCATCATATACATCCTGGTCAAGAGGCAGCCCGTTGCGGAGGCAGTCGATCAGCCTCCAGTCCATTATGAAATCCATACCGCCGTGTCCGCCAATCTCCCTTGCCATCTCTCCCACCCTTCTGACAATGGCAGGGGTATACTGCTCTTCCAGTGCTTCATACTCTTCCGCAGGAAGCCATGAATGGCCAAGCGCTATCCTTGCCGGCGAAGGCCATTTCCTGGCAGCTCCTTTGGTGCCGCTCACCAGGTGGATACGCGAGTATGGCCTGAGGCTGGAGACATCATGTTGTATCATGATGGTCCTGCCGGAAAGGTTCCTGATAAGCGTGGTGTTCATATTGCCACGGTACTGTTTGTCAGCATAAGGTGCATAAAAGGGATCCTCGGCTGCCAGCCCGGCAAGGTCCGGAGCCATGGAGAAATCATTTGTAGACATGGAAGTAAGATAATCCATTCTGTCACCCCGGTTGATATTCATTACCTGGCATAGGGGTCCCAGGCCGTGGGTGGGATAAAGGTTCCCGTTTCTGACATTCTCCTTCAGCCGCCACATGTCTGCATATCCGTTCTTGTCATAGGTGAAATCCCACCGGAGATCATGGATGTAGGCCCCCTCTCCGTGGACGATGTCACCGAAGAGGCCCTGGCGTGCCATGTTGAGTGTGCACAGCTCAAAGAAATCGTAACAGCAGTTCTCCAGCTGCATGCAGTGCATCTTCGTCCTCTCCGAGGTCTCCACCAGTTGCCAGCATTCATCTACCGTCTTTGCTGCCGGCACCTCCACCGCCACATGTTTCCCGGCCTCCATGGCATAGACGGCCATGGGAGTATGCCATGCCCATGGAGTACAAATGTATACCAGGTCTATGTCAGGGTCATCGCACAGCCCCTTCCATGCCTCCTCACTGCCACTGAAGGCCTGCGCACCCGGCAATCCGAATTTGGACAGCATCGACTGCATCCTTTCAACCCTGTCGGTATACTTGTCGCACAGAGCTGCTATCTCAACTCCTTCTATATGCGCCATACGCTCCACGGCCCCGGGACCCCTCATCCCCAGTCCGATGAACCCTATGCGTACCTTTTCCAGGGGCGGTGCCCCGTAACCGCACATATTAAACAGTTGTGAATGGATTGTGGCGGCAGCAGCCCTTATTTCAGGCATCAGCTCACGGCTCTCTTCCCGGCGTGAGCATGAGAGGCCCGATCCGGCCGTGATGGCACCTGCGCCGGCCACGGCAGCAGTGCGAAGGAAATTCCGACGGTTGGTCTTCATGGTTATCAGGTTAGTTTATCTGTTGCATTATGTATGCAATATACAAACTTCCCAACAAAGGTGAGGAGCCTCTCTTACTCCTCCAGCTGTGGTTTTTTCTTCCCCTTTTTTCTTATCAGGTCTCCGATGACGGAGCCGGCCAGAAAACCGAGTACGGCTCCCCACGGAACCATCAGGTACCAGTTCGACTTGATGGCACAGGTACCGGAGAGACAACCCACATATTTCCAGTATGCAAAACCACCTATGGCTCCTGCAGCGGCACCGGCAATTTCGGGGAGATATCTCTTGAAAAAGGATCTGTTCATTTGCTATATTTTGTTTCAATAACGCTTCTGAAGAACTCTTGTTCTTTAAGTTTCTCTTTTTCCCAGTTCATCTCAATGCGGGCTCTCCCGGACTTCTCCTTTAGTGCCGACAGCAGTGAACGGTCATCCCTCAGCCTCACCAGCGCCTCCGCGATGGCCTCCGGAGATAATTCTTCAAGCACCACTCCGCAACCATACTGTCTGATCACTGCCGATACCTCAGGCAGAGGCGAGACAATGGCGGGGATTCCGGCTGCAATATAATCAAACAGCTTGTTAGGCAGACTGTAGCGCTGGTTCGTGCAGGTATCTGCATCCAGGCTGAGTCCGGCATCGCAGCCGAGAGTGTATCTCATCATCTCCTCCCAAGGCATCACGGGGAGAAAGATAATCCTGCCGGCTGCAGGGCTGTCAAGTGCTCGCTGCCGTATCTTCCTTATGATATCTCCCGATCCGGAGATAAGCAGCCGTACTCCCTCAACCAGTGCCATTGCATCTATCAGTTCTTCTGCTCCCCTGCCCTCATTGATGCCTGAACCCTGGTATACAACCAGCAATTCATCCTCCCCCACAGAGTGCATACTCCTGTCGTGCGGCACAAGATGAGCCAGGGAGGGAGCCACATTCCTGATGACAACAGGATTTGCACCGTATACGCTGCGGTAGAGCTCCGCGATGGAGTTGCTCACAGTGATCATATGTTTTACCTGAGGTACGGTCCTTCTCTCGGCCGCCTGCCAGAGTCTGTGCCGAATCCTTTTCTCAACAAGCCCGTGCTGGCCGGTAAAGTACTCATGCGCATCATAGACAAGCTTCTTCCTGAACAGGCGTGACACGGCATAACAGGGAACGAGAGTGTCAAGATCATTTGAGACGCACAGGTCGAAGCGCCTGACCAGCAGGTGAATCAAAAGCATAAAATTGAAAGTGAAGTACATGCACGGTCCTTTCCTGAAGGGCACCCTGATACGGAACACCTCTATGCCGCGAAGAACACATGGAAGAGATTTGTATCTCATTCTTCCCAAAACCGTCACCTCACAACCCATCTCAGCCAGCAGGGAGGCCTGCTTCTGCACTCTCATGTCAGTAGCAAGGTCACTGATAACTGCAATCAAAACCTTCATGGATACCCTCTTCAGCCAGGGAAGTCAGTCACTCTCCCATGCTATGCGGGATGAAAGATACAAAAGATTTTTTAGCTATGTTTGTGAACTGGTTATCTGCATTTATGACCCGCACCTATTACAACAAAATAATACACCTTGTAAGTTTTAACATTCCCTACCCGCCTGACTACGGCGGCGTGATGGATGTCTTTTACAAGATTGAAGCCCTGAAGAAGCAGGGGATCGGCATTATTCTCCACAGCTTCAGTTACGGCCGGGGCCGTTCGAGGACGCTGGAGCGCGAGTGCCTCAGGGTTTATTACTACCGCCGTGACCTGAACCTGTTTCATCTGTTTCGCAAAGACCCATTCATAGTACTCTCCCGCAGCAACAGTTCTCTGCTCACAAATCTGCTCTCCGACACCAACCCCATCATATTTGAAGGGCTGCATACCACCCGTTTCCTCAATCATCCGGCCCTCGAGGGCCGGATGAAGATGGTCAGGACACACAATATTGAACATATCTATTACAGCAACCTGGCTGCCAATGAGAAGAATCCCTTTCGCAATCTCTTCTTCCGCCGGGAGGCAGATAAGCTGGAGAGATATGAACCTGTTCTTTCAGGCGCCTCCCTGTTGCTGACAATCTCTCCCGGCGACACGGAGTATTTTCAATCGAGGTATGGCAAAACCCTTTTCGTGGGGCCATTTCATCCCGGCAATGGATGTGAGGCAGCCGGAGGAAAAGGTGATTTCGTGCTGCTGCACGGAGACTTCTCAACTGCCGAAAACGATGCGGGAGCGTTGTACCTGCTCAGGGAAATGGCCCCACGACTAAGGCACAAAATAGTTGTCGCCGGGAAAAGACCGTCGGAAGAGATGACCCGAATCGCCTCCAGGCTCCCCAATGTGAGAATGGTTCCCAATCCTTCACAGGCGCAGATGAATGAGCTGTTGGCAAATGCTCAGGTCTGCCTGCTTAACGCCTCGCAACCTTCGGGTATGAAGCTGAAGCTGATAAATGCTCTCTGTTCAGGCCGTCATGTGGTTGCATCACCGGCAGTGGTGACAGGAAGCGGACTGGGAAGCCTCTGCAGCACAGCCTCCTATCCGGATGATTGGGTTACGCTTACGGAAAAACTCATGAATGAGGAATTTACATCTGAGATGAGGGAAGTGAGAAACCGTGTTCTGGCCAATGTGGCAGATAACAGGACAAATGCAATAAGGATTATAGAAGCTGTCAATCACTACGGCCGCAGAGTCTGACACACCTTTTTTCTACCGGTAAATCTTCCTCCTGTTAAGCTCACGCCGGTAAGCGGCAGCATAGCTGTTATGTTCAGCCAGGGTTCGCGAGAAATGATGATAGCCCGATCCGTCAGGTTTGGCAACAAAATAGAGATAGTCATGCTTTTCAGCATTAAGCACTGCCTCCAGTCCTGACCGTGACGGACAGCGTATCGGTCCCGGGGGCAATCCCTTGAATTTATAAGTATTGTAGGGAGAATCAACCTCGAGGTGGCGGTTAAGTATGCGCCTCAGCGTGAAGTCATTGACGGCATATTTCACCGTGGGGTCAGCCTGCAGGGGTATGCCCAGTCGCAGCCTGTTAAGGTAAACGCCTGCTATGCGCGGTTTCTCGTCTGCCCGTGATGCCTCTTCATCGACGATGGAGGCCAGCACCGACACCTCCGCAGGGGTAAGGCCGGCAGATTCTGCCTTTGCCATCCTTTCACGGTTCCAGAATGTTTTGTATTCCTTAAGCATGCGCCGGTAGAAACCCATGGCATCAATTGACCACCATAGTTCATATGTGTCGGGAATGAAGAGCGAAATGACCGTCTCCCTGCTGAAACCATCAGCTGAATAGTTGCTCTCATCGGCAAGGAAAGCTGCCAGGGAGGCAGAGTCTGCCTCTATCTGCCCTCCCACCTTGCCGGCAAGCTCTTCCAGGGTGCGGATGTTGTTGAAGGTGACGCTCACAGGGGACTGTCGTCCTGAAGTGAGCATATTCAGAAGCTCGTTGCTGTTCATTCCCGGTTCTATCACGTATGATCCCGGCCTTACCGTGCGGCCTGAAGATTTAAGTCCGGAGGTTATTGCCAGCCTGCGTTCACTTCGCAAGATATCCTTCTCGCTCAGTATAGCTCTGAGATCATCTCCCGAGGAGCCGGTAGGTATATTGATTCTCACTGCCTCTTCCGGCTTCACATTATCAGTAAAAGCCACACGCCATACAAAAATCAACGCAGCAATGGCGAGGGCTGCAATAATCAGGGAGAGTGTCAGTACTATTTTTTTCATTCTCTTTCCGTCAGTAGAGCGGACCAAAGATTCGCGCCAGCGATTCCTTGTACCTCTCTGTCCTTTTCCTGTTTACCCATTCACTCAGTATTACCTCACTGCAGTGCTTCAGGTCCTCAGCGAAGAGAGCCCCGAGCCTGGCACCAAAATTATCGTCATAAATCAGCGCCGTCACTTCAAAATCAAGGTCGAAACTGCGGACATCAACATTGGGTGAGCCTACTGATGAAAAAACGTTGTCAACCAGCAGATATTTCGAGTGGATGAAACCATTCTCGTAAAGGAATATCCTCACCCCCGCCTCCAGCAGTTCGGTTATATATGAGCGTGTATTCCAGTTTGCGAGTATCGAATCTCCAGACCTCGGAAAGATCATCCTCACGTCAACACCGCTGAGCCCTGCCGTTTTAAGGGCAGTAAGGATGCTTTCGTCAGGACTGAAATATGGCGAGGTCAGATATATTGATGACTTTGCCGTAGAGATGGCTGAGAAGTAGACCTGCATAATCGTTGCCCAGTTGGTATCGGGTCCGCTTGAGGCCACCTGTACAAGGCATCGGTTTCCGGTTCTGGTGACCTGCTCCATGGCGCTGGCGGGGTTCAGCTCCTCTCTGCTGGCAAAGTCCCAGTCGGCGATAAATACCCTGTCAAGGGCAGCCACAGATTCCCCCTCGAGCCTCAGATGTGTATCTACCCACGGTCCGAGGCCGGGCAGCCCCCTTATATACTTGTCGGCAATATTAAGTCCTCCTACAAAACCCACTTTCCCATCCACAACAAGTATCTTGCGGTGATTGCGGTAATTGATCCTGCTTGAGAAACCTGGAAACCGGACCGGCATGTAGGGAAATATCTGTACTCCTGCAGCCCTCATCTCCTTCAGATACGGTTTGCGCAGGTTCCAGCTTCCCACGTCGTCATAGATAACCCTGACCTTCACTCCCTGGCGCGCCTTGAGTTTCATGAGTTCGCTAAACTGCATCCCCAGATTGTCGGGCTCAATACGGTAGAACTCAAGGTGAATGAACTCTTTTGCCGATCTTATGGCATCAAGCATCGAAGCGAAAGTCACACTGCCGTTGACCAGAAGCTCAATCCGGTTGTCGACGGTAAGAAGCGAGTTGTTGTTACGGAGCATGAGATGCATCAGGTGCTCTTTGGACCTTACAGTCTCACTCTCCTCCGAGAGCATCAGTGGCAACATCACCTCCTGACGTTTTGCACTGGCTTCCAGCCTGGTACTGTCTTCATGACTCTTTCTGCTGAAAATCTTCTGTTTCCGGTAGTTCCTGCCGAAGACAATGTAAATGAACAGGCCGGCAACAGGTACAAGGAGTATAACAAGAAGCCAGGCAAGCGTCTTGACAGGGTTCCTGTTTTCAAATACGATCATCAGGCATATGGAAAAGACCGTGATCAGATAGAGAACGGCAAAGACGTTCTTGAGGACCGATACTATGTTACCTGCCAGAAGCATTGCTCCTTACAACCCTTACACCGGTAAATATAAAAAAACTCTTCCGCCTCACAGCAGAAGAGTTCTTTTATCTGGTTTTTTTACACTCAGAAAATGAAGCCTACATGCAGAATCAGGGCACCTGTCCTGTCATCTAATTCAAAGGTCTCTCCTCCGATTGTGATCACATCCCCAAACTGATTCAGATTGCCTTCATAACGTACATCGAGAGTCAGCTTGCGGAAGAGATCCAGTCCGATACCGGCCTGGTAACCGAAAGCTGCACTTTTGTATGTTGCTACGTCAGCCATGTCTGCAGGCTTGGTAATCAGTATTGAGGCGGCCGGACCGGCATTAAGCCTCACAGGGCCCATCTTAAATCCCAGAAGTAAGGGTATGTTGAGCTTGGTGAACTTCTGCTCCAGCAGCTCATCAACAGGCTGTCCGTCAACCACTCCTTCATATGTAAGTGTATTTGAAGCTGTGGCGAGAAGAAACTCCGGCTGCAGGTAAAAACCCGAGAATGAAGCTCTCAGGAAGGCCCCGCCCTGGAAGCCCCACTCGGCTCCTTTTGCGTTCTGGAGAACAACATCCACGTTGGCCTCCGAGAGATCGAGATTGGTGAAGGTAAAGTCAGTACTTATACCTGCCTTGAGACCAAACTTAACCTGTGAAAAGAGAGGTGCTGCAAGAACAAGAGCAAGAATAACAACAATGATCTTTTTCATTTTACTCCATTTTTAAGTTAATAGAACAGGTAGTTGTTCTTATAAACGCAAGAAAGGGGCCAAAGGTTGCACGGCAGAGAAGAAAAGATGGCTGTTTACTGCTTTTTTGCCAGTTCCGCGAAGATTACTTTCTTCATTTCGTCAAATTCCTGCCGTTCAAAAAGCCTTGTAAGAAAGATGATCTCTCCCTCCCTGTTGATGATGACATTGCGGGTGACGCCGGCCTCCTTCTGCGCAACTGTTTTCCGTACAAATATGGGATTTTTTTCCGACTCCCTGCAAACAACACACGGACAGACCGATTGTTCGTCTTTTCCTGCCCTGCTACCGCTTCTGGCATGATTCTCCGCCCGACGCGGCTACTGGCCTGCTCTACTCTGCCGCTCAGGTCTCTGGATTAATGCCTGCTTCTTGACGGACGCCCCAACCCCAGGCTAACAGCCATTCCCATACGGTGCCACTCATAGCTCAGGCTCTTCAGCCTGTTCCCCGCCTGATGCCGGCTCAAGATAGCTGTCTGATTTATGCAGCTCAATGTACTCAGGGCCCTCCTCCCTGAAACCGTATTCAAAACAGTATGACCAGCGTACTCCCTCAAGAGTCTCCACCAGGTGCGTAAAGAAAGTGAAATTGTAACCCAGGGCAATGAGCGCATCACGGTGAAGCCGCCGGTGCCCGTCGTCGTATAGGTCGGCCAGCACCCTCCGGTTCCTGCGGAGCTGCGCATGGACATTCCTTACATAGTTGTTCTGGTCACGGTTGAGACGGTTATTAAAATTGTTCCGGCACTGGTCAGAACAAAATTTCTTATCAGACCGTCCAAGGAGCCTGGCCCCGCAGTCAAGACATACTCTTTCCACAGCAGAATGTTTTGCTAAAGTTAGAAAAAATTGTCAAAATAAAAATGCATATCACACTGACTTTGATCATCAAAGCCGTTTACAAACGAATAAAAACGATTGCTAAACGGATAGAAATGTTTAATAACCGACTCAGTGGCAAGCAAGGGTGCACTTTTGTACCGACAACAAATTAATAACCTCAAAACCAAGAATCATGAATGCATTGAGAAACAAGGTACAGCTTATCGGACGCCTGGGACAGGATCCGGAACTGAAAACTCTGGAGAGCGGAAAGAAAGTTGCTCACTTCACGCTTGCCACCAGCGGCAGCTACAAGAGTGCCGACGGAAGCAAGATTGAGGAGACAACGTGGCACAGCATCGTTGCCTGGAACGGGCTGGCTGAGATATCTTCGAAATTCCTCAGGAAGGGCAGGGAGGTATGTGTTGAGGGACGCATTACCTACCGTACCTATACTGACAAGAACG
Source organism: Bacteroidales bacterium (assembly GCA_011620595.1). Taxonomy (GTDB): domain Bacteria; phylum Bacteroidota; class Bacteroidia; order Bacteroidales; family VadinHA17; genus SR-FBR-E99. The sequence goes on from WOYX01000004.1 coordinate 50,855, forward strand.
GAATGCAGAGGAGTGTTACCGAGATTGTAGCCTCCGATATGGTTTTACTCAGCTCGAGGACAAAGGCAGGGGATTTTCCCGAAACCGACAGTCCGGATCTCTCATCAGGATTCTCTGACACGTCAGTTGACCTGACAGCGGCAGGAGAAGCAGCCGTGCGTAACGGAAAGACAAAGAGCAAGGTGCAGGTCGATTAGGCCGGGAGGAGGAGCAGTGGTGGATGGCACCTGTCTCGCTGGCAGGCCCCGGCGAAGTGCCGGGGCCTGATCCGGCATTCTGCTATCTGGTGGCGGCAGCCTTTCTGCCTTCCCTGAGAGCCTGGATATTCAGATATACAATCTCCCTGCCCTTACGATTGAACAGCTGCTGCACGGCACGTTCCAATATCTCAAAGGGCATAGGTATAAAGGATGAAGCCGCTCCCAGTATCACCATGTTGCCCGATCTTGGTGATCCAAGCTCCCTGGCTATGCTGTCGGCATCAAGAACGACAGTATTACCGGTATCCTCAAGGGCAGCCATCAGCTCGGCACTGTCAGGATAATCGGTTATGTTTACATACGGGACGGAATTGGTGATCACCCACCCTTCAGACGACAGCCAGGGAAGATATCGCAGTGCCTCCATTGGCTCAACACTGATGATCAGGTCAGCAGCGCCGTGCGGTATGAGATCAGAATGGATTTCGCTGTCCGAGATCCTGAGGTGCGACTGCACATCGCCGCCCCTCTGGCTCATGCCGTGTACTTCTGACTGCTTCAGAAAGAGACCCTCCTCAACGGCTGCCAGACCTATCGTGGCGGCAATGGAGAGGATACCCTGCCCTCCCACTCCTGCAAGTATGATATCACATTTCATTAGTTTATTTTACTTATATTTTATTGGTCTAATGGAACTTGCATGAAATATTACAGTCATATCCGTTTGTGAGTTGCTGCTCATGCAAGTTTCATGTTGTCACTCAGTCTTGCTTTTCTCTGCCGCGGCGGCCTTTTTTGTTCCTGGAGGCTGTCTGAATACACTCTCTCATCGCCAGTATTACAGAAAGTCCATGATGATTGAGTTCATGGCTGATTACAGCCATATTCTCTTCGTGGTTCTTGCGCAGGGGTACTATCACCCTCAGGTGGTCAGGGTTCACGCCCAGCCCCAGGCAGATGCTTTCGATCCTGCCGGTGGCCTGCGATTTCTGTCCGCCTGTCATGCCGGTGGTCAAATTGTCCGAGATGATCACCGTGATCGGGGAGTCTTTTATCACTGCATCAAGCAGCCCGGTCATGCCGGAGTGGGTGAAAGTCGAATCACCGATGAAGGCCACTGCCGGGAAGAGGCCTGCATCAGCGGCACCTACTGCCATAGTCACCGAGGCTCCCATATCCACACATGAGTTGACTATATTGTAGGGAGGTAATGCCCCGAGTGTATAACATCCAATGTCAGAAAAGACGCGTCCGGGACCAAAGTCTTTCATCACCGCTGCCAGGGCCGCAAAGACATCGGCATGACCGCATCCCTTGCAGAATGAGGGAGGACGCTGACGTACTACGGCAGGCACCTCCTTGCCGGCATTTTTCTGTATGCCAAGCGCTGCTGCCACTATTGACGGATTGAGTTCACCGTCACGGGGCACCGTACCGTCAAGCCGGCCTGCAACCTTAACATCCCTGTCGAGCACTCCTCTCAACTGCTCCTCAATAAGCGGATATCCCTCCTCGAGAACCAGAACGCGGTCACAGCTATCCACCAGCTCAGCGACAGCATCACTGTTCACCGGGTAAGCTGCCAGTGATAGCACAGGACAACCGTCATTATGCTGTTCAATATTTTCCATAAGGTAATTGTAGGCTATACCGCAAGTAATAATCCCCAGTTTCCTGCCGGTGCCATTTGCGAACCTGTTATAGCCCGAGAGTACCGGGTCGGTGCGCAGCCTATCATAGAGCCCCGTGAGTGCCCTGTACTGTTTCCGGGCGATAGCCGGGAGAAGTACAAACTGTCTGGGATTTGCAGGCAGGCTGCTGCTGTTCTGCGCCCTGGCCTCCCTGCGCTGCACTGCTGCCCGCGAATGTGCCAGGCGGGTGGTGATTCGAAGCAGCACCGGCAGCCTGTATCTCTCTGACAGGTCGAACGCATCAAATATCATATCATAGGCCTCCTGCTGGTTCCGCGGTTCGAGGACAGGCACCATCGCAAACCGGCCGTAGAAACGGGAATCCTGCTCATTCTGAGATGAGTGCATGGAAGGATCGTCAGCAGCCACAACCACCAGCCCTCCGTTGACACCTGTCACGGCAGAGTTAATAAAGGCATCCGCAGCTACATTGAGGCCTACATGCTTCATGGCTACCATGGCCCTCTTACCGGCATATGACATCCCCAGGGCAGCCTCCATGGCAGTCTTCTCATTTGAAGACCACTCACGACGTACATCCCCTGCTGCCGCGTCGGGAGAGGCCTGTACATACTCCATTATCTCCGTGGAAGGGGTGCCGGGATAGGCGTACAGGCCGCTCATGCCGGCATCCAGCGCTGCCTGCGCAATAGCTTCATCACCAAGCAGTAATAACTTTTGCATATATTTTTAGCTTTGAAATTTTCATCAACGGCCGACAGTAAAGATGATTAAAGTTAAGTTAAATTCATGAATCAAATCTCATTATTGTTTACTTTACATCGTAAAATTAGTGGTCGTTGAAGAGGTTTTTAATGATTTGTCTCATGCTGGCCGGCATAACAGCCGGGGTCAGTGCTCAGGAACAGGATAAGAGGTTCATTCAGATTGACGGACTTACAGCTGATGAAAACGGCTACATCGTTCCTGATGTGAGCATATATTCAAAACATCTCCGACGCGGTGCTGCAAGTGACCGCAGAGGAATCTTCTCCATTATAAGCATTCCGGGTGACACAATCTTTTTCAGTGCCATAGGCTACAAATCCACCATTCTTACAGTACCGGAAACAGTATCGGGGACGCACTTCATCACTGATGTGCTTATGGTTACTGACACCATTCTCATAGGTGAAGTGCTGGTGCTGCCGTGGAAGACCTACTCGGAGTTTAAAAGGGCCGTGCTGGAGAACAAACCGGTTGACCCGCTCATGGAAAACATGGAGTATAACCTTGCCCTTGTCGAACAGCAGATATGGAGTGACATGAGAGCCACCCCCGGCGAATCATACAGGTATGTCATGCAGCAGATGTCTGACAATCTATATACCAGGGGACAGCTGCCGGCTAACAACCTTCTCAATCCGTTTGCATGGCAGAAATTTGCACGGGAGGTGAAAAACGGGCTTCTTAAAAATGAACCCGACAAAAGCTCCAAACCATCCAAAACAAAGAAGAGCAAGAACAAGAGCCGTAAGAAAAAAAAGGGTGACTGATGGCACGGTCATCAAGGATATCATTTGCTGTCATTCTCACTATTCTGTCAGTTGCATCACAATCATTTCTGTGCGCACAGGACAGAACCCTATCCGGGAGGGTCACTGACACCTCAGGCGTTGCCATTGCAGGTGCAGCGGTGTACATGCCAGCCCGAAACATCGGGGTGGCTACCGGACCTGACGGAAGCTTCATCCTGCCCCTGCCGGGCGGCAACCAGGAACATCAGATAATAATATCCTCCCTCGGCTACCGGAATGACACCCTGACCATCAGCCCTGACGACACGGATGAGAGCCTCCGGGTCATGCTTCTGCCGGTAACTGTGGCGATTGAGGGGGTGCAGGTGACGGCGTCAAGACCCGACAACATAACAATAATTGCCATACCTGTTTCCGCCGGCATTTCCATCCCGTCACTGACAGGAGGCATAGAGGCGGCCGTGGCAACACTTCCGGGTGTGTCGTCATTCAGCGAGCTCAGCTACAGCTACTCCGTCAGGGGAGGCAGCTATGACGAGAACCTGGTATACATAAATGATGTTGAGGTCTACAGACCATATCTCATCAGATCAGGGCAACAGGAGGGGCTCAGCAGGATCAATCCTGACCTCACGGCAACAGTAAGCTTTTCTCCGGGCGGTTTCAGCGCCGCCTACGGTGACCGGCTCTCTTCGGTTCTGGATATCACTTATCGTGAACCACAGGAGTTTGAGGCCTCTTTATCACCGGGTCTTATCACCTCATCCATGCACGCCGGCGGACGGAGCACGGACGGGAGATTCTGGTTCATTGCCGGTGTCAGGTACCGCTCCAACGCCATGCTACTGGGCAGTCTTGATACAAAGGCCGACTATATTCCCCGTTTTGCAGACCTGCAGGCCATGGCCGGATACAGAACCGGTGACAGAAGTGAATTGACTCTCTCGCTCTGGGGCTCATCAAACAGGTACACCTTTATTCCGAGAAGCCGCACCACCACCTTCGGAACTGTAGAGAATGCCTACAGACTCTATGCCTGGTTCGAGGGAGGCGAACGCGACAGGTATGACAACGGGGGAGCTGCATTGAAGCTTCTGATCCGGCACAACGAAAGAGTCACGACGAAGGTTATACTCTCATCTTACCTCGCCAATGAAAATGAGAGCTACGACATACGCGGTGCCTACAGCCTCTCTTCACTTGACAGGATGGAAGGTCCGGGAAGCGGTCCGGACACCCTTCTGAATGCAGGTGCCGGAAGCTGGCTCTCACATTCGCGCAACACCCTGCGAACAGCGATGACCGGCCTCTCATACAGGGGAGATCTGAACAATGGCAGAAGAGGGCTGGAGTGGGGAGTAACGGCGAAGCACCGGAGACATGATATAGGAATAAACGAGTGGCTTCGGGTCGATTCTGCAGGTTATACTGTGCGCGACGAGGCTGAAGGCGCTGTCCTGACCTCTTATACTGACCGGAGCAGTAACATCAGCAGCTTCATTGCCGAAGGCTGGATTATCAGCAGGAGCAGTTTCAATGCAGCCGGGAAAAAGTGTGATCTCAATGCCGGCATCAGGAGCTCATATGACACCTACAATTCAGAGCTGCTCGTCTCTCCGCGCATCTCCCTGAACATTGCTCTTTCAGACCGTATGGCTGTCTACATGGCAGCAGGAGCTTACCATCAGCCACCCGGAGGAAGAGAGATGATGCTTGAGTCAGAAACCCCGCAGCAGATGCTTAAGGCACAACGATCCCTGCACCTGACGGCAGGCAGCCATTATGATTTCATCGCATGGGAGAGACCATTCAGGCTCACGGCGGAGGTATACGGGAAGCTCTTTGACAGGCTGATACCCTATACGGTTGACAACGTCAGACTGATATACCGCAACGGCAACATTGCCGGGGGCTACTCCGCAGGACTCGATCTCAGGGTCAACGGGGAGTTTGTAAAAGGCGCCGAGTCATGGTTCAGCCTCTCACTTATGAAATCGGAGATGAGAATACCTTCTGCCGGCACCGGATGGTACCCGGCCCCTTTCGACCAGCGAGTCAGTTTCAGCGTCTTCTTCCAGGATTACCTCCCGGGGCATCCTGATTTCAGGGCTCACATAAATATTGTCATCGGGACAGGCATACCTACCTCGCCACCTGACAGGGAGCAGTGGGATGTCTGGTTCAGAATCCCACCGTACCGACGGGTAGACATAGGCTTTTCAAAGGTGCTCATCGGCGAGCGGAAGATTAGGGAAGGGTTCTCAATGAAGGAGCTTGTGGCAGGCATAGAGCTTTTCAACCTGGCCGATATCAGTAATACCATCTCATATACCTGGATAAGGACAGTCAGGAACAGTGAAGGAGAGATACGTGAATATGCAGTTCCCAATTACCTTACCGGTCGCATGGTTAATCTCAGGCTCACAGCCCGCTTCTGAATATTTTAATATAGCTGTGAGACAGATATTTTTATAATTTCGTACCCTGATGAGCAGATTCGAGATAGTGTTTACCGCAGTCATGGCGACAATCATCATACACCTCGCCCTGGCAGTGATATTCATGTCGGTCAAGGTATCTGCCATGAAGCGTGAGATGGCAGCAGAAATCATCCTGGCATTCGAGGAGGAGCCCCCTGATCCGGAGACGCAAAAAGCACTGGAGCTCGCCAAAAGCGGTGAATTTGAGGGAGCCGAGTTCGACAGGATGGTAAACATTATAAAGAACCTTGCCGACAAGCCCGTTGACCTTGATCCCGGGGAGTATGAAGAGATGGTCAGGGAGGAGATGATCAAAAGCGGGATGCTTGAGGAAAGCAATCTCCCTGATGAGCAGGAGATGGCTGATGAGAGCGGGATGGATGAGATCCCCGTTCCGGGTGAACTGATTGAGCCCCAGGTCGCGGAAAAAGAGGATAAACCTGAAGAGCAGGGCACCTTTGCCGGACCAACCAGGATCTTCTATGATCTTGCCGGCCGTCATCATGTGTATCTTCCGATACCCATATACAAGTGTGAGGGTGCCGGACAGGTGACACTGGCAATTGTGGTCGATCCCAAAGGAAACGTGATCAAAGCTGAGCCGGCATCCAGCATCTCCACCACCAGGGACCGCTGTCTGACGGAGACGGCCATAACTCATGCATACCGTTCACGGTTCAACAGTGACCTCTCTGCGCCGGCAAAGCAGGCCGGCTTCCTGACTTTCGTCTTTGTCGCACAGAACTAGCACCTAAAAGAGCGTTCTCTGGACAGGATAGCTGTAAGGCATTATCAGCTCGGGCCTGTTACGGTCTGCCCTGTTATTGGTTATCAGGGGGCTCACGGTATGAGCCTCCAGCATCTCTGAAGCCACTGGCTCAGTGAGTGCCAGCAGCCCCTCAGCCGGTACTTCGGTGTTGAGCCACACCCTTTCGTTCCCGGCAGGCAGGATCACAGGCATTCTCTTTTTAGTATTGTGTATCTCCTCCATCAGCTCATTGGCCCGTGTAGTCACAACGGAGAAGGTTCTGACAGTAACACCGCCCTTCATCTCCCGGGAATCCCATATTCCTGCAAGGGAGAAGATATCTGTGTCACGCAGGCTGATATACCAGGGTATCTTTCTTCCGCCGGCATGCTGCCATTCAAAAAAACCCTTTACCGGCACAAGACAGCGACGACTGGCAAAGGAGTCCCTGAAAGCCGGCCGGGTGGCGATAGTCTCTGCCCTCGCATTGAAGGTTTTGGTCATCATCTCCCGTGCTTCATTTTCATCAGCTGACCAGGAGGGTATCAGACCCCACCTGAAGAGTCGCACAGGCTCCCCCTCTCCGGAACAGAGAACAGGCATAAGGGGCAGACTGTAAGCATGATAGTAGTAACTGGGCCTGTAGCTGTCATGATCGATGAGCTTCGTGCCGTAACGCTCCTCAAGCTCCTCCCTGACAATATTTACATTGACGGTAAAACACACAGGTATGCGTGGTTATTCCTGTTCAATAACGGGTACCGGCAGCGAATAGGCGAAGAGGTCCTCCTCAGGCCACTCCCTGACCCTGGCAATAAATTTAGCCATCATCCTGTCAACGTCAGAGGATATCTCAGGCCCGTTCCAGGCACTGCTGTTCATCAGCACCACCCAGGCAGTGCCGTCAGACAACCGTTTCATCATGGCAGTTGTCCCGGGGAAAGATCCGGTTCTCCACCATGAACCGTTGGTAAGCGTGGCCATCCATCCTACCGGTGCATACCCGTTGTAGACGTCAGTCATAAAATCAATGCTCTCCGGCGACAGCAGGTCCTTCGGATAGTCAAAGCCGTCTACAGCCAGAAGCAGTCTCATCAGGTCAGGGGCCGTGGCCACCCAGGCGCCGGCAGCACCCAATACCTCAATGTCATTTCCACCCCGGCTTGCAGGCACCATCTCACCAGTGCCGTTCACAGATGGTTTGAGAGGGGCATCATCAACCTCGTAATAAGAGACCTCGAATGGAAGTGACTCTTCAGGAAGATTGCGACCAAGGGCCATGTCATATATCCCCAGGGGCTCCAGCACCTGCCGGACACAATACTGTTCATAACTCATCCCGGTTACCCGCTCTATTACCAGCCCGAGGATGCTATAACCCAGGTTTGAATATGACTGTCCGGTACCCGGTGTGTAATGGAGCCTCTTGTCAAGTGCGAATCTGACTATCATTTTGAGATCAACAGGCATGGGCACACCAAGAGTCGAAGCCACGACCGTCGGCATGAACATCTGATCGCCGTAACGATGCGACCATCCCCCCTCATGCGCCAGCAGATGACCAACAGTTATGTCAAATACACGCCGGTCCCTGGGATTTGCAAAGAGAGTATCGTCAAGGATACCGTCAGGACCGAAGACATGATCATCAACAGAGAGTCTGCCCTCCTCCTGCAGCTTCAGTATGGCAACGGCTGTTACCAGCTTGGAGACACTGGCAACACGGAACCGGTGGTAGGGCTCTACGGGAAGAGAATCCGAGAGTGAGGCATACCCGAATCCGCGTGCATAAAGAAGCTTGCCTTCACGTGCCACTGCTACGGAAGCCCCCTTTATGTCCCAGTTTCTGAGAAACCATTCAACGCCCTTCTCGGCACCGGCAAACAGCTCATGGCTTGCCAGTTTGTTGTCAATGCGCAAATGAACCGGGCTGTAGGAGGCACCTGTCTCTGCCAGATGCTCGGTCCCGACACGCGTGACGGTGAGAAACAATCCAATAACTGTCAGAAATATCAGGCGTAATGCTCTGTCGTACAAATTCATCGTTCTATATCCCCATTTCAAACGGGTATAAAAGTATAATATTATGTTCCAATTTTGGCCTTGCGACAACAATTTTGTCAACCCATGAAAAAAAATATCAACACTGCCCCTCATACCGAAAACAGAGACTATTTTTGTATTCATGAGCTCTGCCAGTAAGAGATTCGCGGTTTTGACCCTGTTTTTACTTACAGCCCTTTCGCTGTGGTCACAGAATGACTCTCTGTTTTTACAGCCCGGATTACCTGAGTTGCAGCCCGATTCCCTCAGGGCTGACTCAATCATAACCCGCATCAGGTTACTCCTTGAGGAGTACAATCAGCAGAATATGTATGTTGATATCAGTGAATATCTTGATGACGGGTATGATGCCGATGATATAAACCTGCAGATAGCTGCATCAAAGGGAGCATGCAATGAGATTGTAAGACTCTGTGCAGATGGAGCCGATGTAAACAATTTTGAGGGCAGGATAGCGACTCCGCTGCATTATGCAGTCGCTTCAGGCATCAGGCAGGCGGTGGAGATTCTGCTTCTCCTGGGGGCCGAGCCCAACAGTTATGATGTATATGGTATTACGCCGCTTATCTCTGCCATCCGGTCAAACGACCTTGAAACAGCAGAGATACTGATTAGATACGGAGCCTCCCTGAAACAGGTTGACAGAACCCAGGCGTCTCCGCTTCACCACGCAGCAGCTCTCGGACATTTCTACATTGCCGATATGCTGCTCTATTATGATTCTCCTACTGAGCTGAAGGACAGTGAAGGCAACACACCCTTAATGGTTGGAGTCACTTTCGGTTACCCTGATATAGTCGATCTCCTGATACAAAACGGCGTTGACCCCAACACGCCCGACAGAAATGGAATAACTCCCCTGATGGTTGCTGCCTTCAATGGCGACACACTGATGATGAAGCTGATTACCGATGCCGGGGCAAATCTCTATGCCGTCAGCAATGACGGTGCAGATGCGCTCGGATTCGCGGTTATGAGCGGAAAAAAGGAGGCTGTGGAGTTTCTGCTTGAAAAAGGCAACAGATGGTACTATTCAGATGGAGAGAAAGTCAACCCGGTGATGCTTGCACAATTTACCGGGCACAGGGACATCCTGCAGCTGCTGCATGAAAAGAATATGGAAAAGAAAACCGGATTCAATCCCGTGGAACTGTCACTATCAGCCGGGGGAATGATCACCTCACACTGTTCAATGGCGGGAGCCTCAATCTCGTTGGCCGACCCCGCAATAAGAACAGCCGTTGTCATCGGCGGAGCTTCCGATCCTGTCAGCAGGAGGCTGCTGATACCGGGTGACCATGACATCCTCTATCAGTACAGTACCCGGATGTCTCTCATCCATGCAGGTCTCAGCAGGGAGTTTCTACTCTCGAGTCCGGCAAACCTGAACAGGTTGACATTTGCCCCCTCTCTCTCTGCCGGATACCGGTTCTACTCGATCTATGAGGGTACAACCAGCAAGCCTGACAACAAGTTTTGCCTGATACCGGCTGCGGAGTTGAGATGGAGAAGAAAAAGCCTGATAATCGGTGCGGGAGTAACCTGGCTGAATACCCCCTTTCACAAAGTATCACCTGCATGGTTCTCCATAAGGGTGTCGTATGTCCTGACACGCACTTCAGGACTGATACCGGTCAAAAAAACCAAAATCTACAACTATGGGCAAAGGTAGTGTAATAGTTATACTCGCTGTACTTCTTGTCTTCTCATGCGAGGAGGGTTACATGACCGACTGCAGGGAGTGTGTCCCGGAATATCCTCAGCAGGCGGTGTTGCAGATACACTACAGGAACCCTGATTTTGTTCGGGCGAATCCTGAAGTAACACTGTATGAGGGAGTAATTGAAGACAGCATCATAGTAGACAGGTTTGTCATTGAAGAGCCCTACTCTCTGCTGACTTTCAACGCTCTTCTCTATAAGGATTATTCCGCCACCCTGGAATTCATTTTTGAAGGACAAAAATATATCACCACAGGAGCCGCCCGCCCGAAGGTTCGCTATGACAAAACGTCGTGCGATGAACCATGCTACTATGTATATGACAATGTGATCGACCTGAGGCTCAGGTATCCCTGAATTGGCCGGTCGTCAGAAAATGATTGTCATCAATCTTCACTTATTTTCATAATATAGTATCTGAGTTTGCCTGCACTGTGTTCCCGGCGAAGGTCAGCGGCAGGCA
>WOYX01000004.1:61799-129996 GCA_011620595.1 Bacteroidales bacterium
GGGGTCAGATCTTGAGCCTAAGCAGCATTAGGCTGAATTGCCGGGATCAGATCTTGAGCGTAAGCAGCATCTGCCGAAGTTCATTGGGTGTCACATCCTCCTGAACCTTGCCGGCATCGGCGACGGAGATACAGCCCCTTTCCTCGGAGACGATTATCACAAGCGCATCAGTCTGTTCGGTAAGTCCTATTCCTGCCCTGTGTCTCATGCCGAACCTGGAGGGAAGCCCCGTCTGGTCTGTGGAAGGCAGCGGACAGCGAGCGGCAAAAATCTTCCCGTTCTGTATCAGTACGGCACCGTCATGGAGGGGAGACCCCTTGTAGAAAATTGTTTTCAGCAGCTCATCGGTGACAAGTGAATTGAGAAGCTCTCCCCCTTCAGAATAGATATCCAGCAGGCTTGTACGGCCAATGGCTATGAGGGCACCGGTGTGCGACTGTGCCATTGACTCCACGGCATGAACTATCTCTTCCACTATCTGGCTGGTAGTCTGATCCACCCCGCCGGTGGGGAAGTACCTGTCAAAGGTGAACCTGTTGCGATTCATGTACCTGTTGCCTATGGCAAGCAGGAAGCGCCGTATCTCCTGCTGAAACACAATGATCAGGGCTATCACCCCCACTCCGATCACCTGTCCGATAATGGCGCTGATCAGCTCCATATTCAGCGCCTTGACCACCAGCCAGAAGAGATAGACAAAGAAGATCCCAAGGAAAATACTGAAGGCAGCCGTACCCCTGATAAGACGATAAAGCTGGTAGAGAATGAACGCTACCATGAATATATCGATGATATCTAGAATGTTGAAATCGAACATTAAACTGAGTGCGGTGACCGACAAATTTAAGAATATTGATCGAATAGGATGCCCTCGGGGTAAATCTTTTCAAAAAGAGTGACTACCTGCCGGGCTTCCCTGACATCATGGACTCTCAGGATCGAAGCGCCCTTCATGAGTGCGGTCATATTCAATGCTGCAGTTCCCGTAAGAGCCTCATCAGGAGTAATATCCAGGGTTTTCCAGATCATCGACTTGCGGGAGAGGCCAGCCAGCAGCGGCAGGCCTGCCACCCTGAATTCGGAAAACCGTCTGAGCATCTCGAAATTATGTTCTGTTGTCTTGCCAAACCCGAACCCAGGGTCAAGTATTATATCCTTCACTCCTGCCTGTCTGAGCCTCGCAGCCCTCTCGCTTAACCAGAGCAGAACCTCTGCCACAACATCCCCGTAGGTAGGGTTGAGCTGCATTGTCTGAGGTGTCCCCTGCATATGCATCATAATGTAGGGTACGTTCAGCCTGGCGACCAGTGCAAACATATCCCGGTCCATCTCTCCACCGGAGATATCATTGATGATGTCAGCCCCGCCGCTGCTCACCGCCGCTTCCGCCACCGCGGCACGATAGGTGTCAACCGATATTATAGCATCAGGAAAAGCTTTGCGGATAAGCAGGAGAGCATCGCAGACGCGTTTCTTCTCAACCTCCGCCGTAACTGCGACTGCTCCGGGACGTGTGGAACAGCCACCAAGATCAAGGATATCAGCCCCATCTGAAAGCATCTTCTCTGCCGCAGCCAGAATCTCACTGGCGGAATTATACCTGCTGGAAGAATAGAAGGAATCTTCGGTAAGATTAATAATCCCCATAATCCCGGGCTTTGCCAGGTCAAGCAGCATGCCTCTGATATTTATGAACATAATCCTTATCGTACAGTCACAAATATAGTCATTGGTTCACAACAATAACCTGCCTTCATATCCTGTTCATAAATTGAGTATACTGCGCTCCGGGTGACTTTTCATTAATTTTCTATCTTTAGAACTCCGGAGAAGGCGGTGAACCGTCAGACGTACTGAAACAGGGAGATGAAGCTAATTGTTATAGAAGGACTGGACGGAGCAGGCAAATCGACACAGATCGGTTTGCTTAAGAAGTGGTTCACTGAGAGAAAAATCAACCACCATTATATCCATTTTCCCCGCATGGATGCCCCCTGGTTCGGAGAGCTGATTGCCCGTTTCCTGAGAGGCGAATTCGGCGAGATCAGCCAGGTAGATCCCTACCTTGTGGCCATGCTCTATGCCGGCGACCGCAGGGATGCAGCCCCGATTATCAAGGAATGGCTCAGTGAGGGAAATTATGTCATCCTCGACCGCTATGCCTATTCCAATATAGCATATCAGTGCGCGAAACTAAACACCCCGGGGGAAGTTGAGAAACTGAAGGAGTGGATACTCACACTTGAGTTCGGACACTTTGATATTCCCAGACCTGACATAAACATATTTCTTGATGTACCCTTCAGGTTCACTGCCGAGAAACTTGCATCCCGGCGTACCGGAAATGACAGAAGCTACCTGAACGGACGGGCTGACATACATGAAAGCAGTCTCAGTTTCCAGGAAAAGGTCCGCGAGATCTACCTTAAGGTGGCCGAGACCGATACCAGTCTGGAGGTGGTCAACTGCTGCAAAAAAGAAGGTGAAATACTGGCTCAGGAAGAGATATTCCGGTTGATATTGATAAAACTAAAAGAGAAAAATATTATATAATGAGTACTTTAACACGGATAGGCAGGATTCTGACTGGTCTGATATTTGTTTTTTCCGGATTTGTAAAGGGCATAGATCCTATGGGTACTGCCTTCAAGATAGGAGACTACCTGACAGCCTTCCAAATGGAGTGGATTGACGGCATTGCCCTCCCGCTTTCTCTATTGCTCTGCCTTGTCGAGTTCGTAACGGGCATGATGCTCATCACAGGATCAATGGTAAACCTTGCCTCGTGGATGGCAGCACTATTTATGGCACTCTTCACCCCTCTGACCCTGATCCTTGCCATATTCAATCCTGTTTCCGACTGCGGATGCTTCGGCGATGCCATTGTGATGACCAACTGGCAGACATTCTTCAAAAATATTGTCATCACCCTGCTTGTTGTCTTTGTTTTTGCAAGAAGACGCGACAGGACGGCCGTTCTTCCGGTAGTGACAGGACTGAATGCCACTGTGGCATTTGTATTCCTCTTTCTGCTGTTCATGAGATACAACCTTGCATATCTTCCCGTGATAGATTTCAGGCCATACAGCACAGGCACCAGCCTCCCTGAAGCAATGGCTATACCGCCTGACGCTGAACCTGATAAATATGACATAAGGTTTATCTATGAGAAAGAGGGAGTACAACAGGAATTCACCCTCAACAATTATCCTGCAGATGACACGGCATGGAAATTCATTGACCAGAAGTCGGTGCTGATATCCAGGGGCTATGTTCCTCCTATACATGATTTTACGCTGGTAACTGAGCAGGGGCTCGACATGACCGACCAGGTTACAGGTGAGCCTGGAGATGTCATGCTCATGATCGCCAGGGATCTGGAAAAGTCTGACAGAGACGGGCTTGTAATGGGTTATGATCTCGGGCTGGAGATGCAGAAACGCGGGGTGAGATTTCACATTGTTACGGCGACACCTCCGGATCAGGCCCGTGGCATGGTCACCGGCTTCAATGCGCTCTACGCCGATGAGATCACACTCAAAACGGTAATAAGGTCTGACCCGGGATTCGTGCTTCTCCATAACGGTACAATAACGGGCAAATGGTCATACCATAATCTTCCCGACAGGGATGAGTTTTCCGGTGATCTGAATGCCCTTGCCATCAGGACACAGACAAAGAGAAACGGCAGGATGGTCACTGCCATTGCCGTGCTCACCGTTCTTCTTGCCGTCGCAGTGACTCTGCCCTTCAGTGCAAATGGGAAGAAGGAAGAAAAAATCGTAAAACAATAAATATCAATACTATGAGAAAGAAGATAATTGCAGGAAACTGGAAGATGAACATGGATCTTGGTGAGGGTGTAGCTCTGGCAACAGGCATCAATAAACAGCTTGTCAGCGAGCCACCTGAGGGCAAGGAGGTAATACTCTGTACGCCGGCAATCCATCTTAGTATCGTGGGCCCTCTGCTCAATGCTCCCGGCCTGAGTGCAGGGGCTCAGAACTGTAATGACCACAGGTCAGGAGCCTACACCGGTGAAATATCTGCCGCCATGATAAAAAGCACGGGAGCATCAAGCGTTATCATTGGCCACTCTGAACGCCGCTCCTACTACGGTGAAGATGATGAACTTCTTGCAGCCAAGACTGCCGAGGCACTCTATAACGGCCTGCGCGTGATTTTCTGCTGCGGAGAGGTATTGGCCGAGAGAGAGAAGAACATCCATTTTGATGTGGTCAGAAGACAGCTGAGTAAAGCTCTGTTCGTGCTTCCCAAAGGGGACTTCAGCAGATGCATTATTGCCTATGAACCTGTCTGGGCCATAGGCACCGGTGTAACAGCCAGCCCCGCACAGGCACAGGAGATGCATCATTTCATCCGTAACCTCGTAAGGGAACAATACGGCGATGAGACTGCAGAAGAGACCACCATTCTATATGGCGGAAGCTGCAAGGCGTCAAATGCTGCAGAACTCTTCGCCAATCCTGATGTCGACGGCGGACTCATAGGAGGGGCTTCTCTGGTAAAGGAGGAATTTCTGAACATAATCAGGGCGCTTTGACAAAAGGATGAGGAAGATCATTCTCATTTTTCTGGTAGCGGCACTGCCTCCACTGAGTGCAGCAGGACAGGGACAGTTCTCCGGTGACACTGCCACCTTCCCCGCAGAGCTGACCTCCTTCATGGGCACCCTGGTCAGCAAATCGGAAATAGCGGAGATTGAGCTTTTCAAATCACTGTATGACAGTACCTGTTTCTCACGTGAGACCAAAGACCGGATCATTAATGTTGCCAGCCAGCTGAGAGGACGCAGAATTAGCCAGGTACCCGGTTTTATCTATTTTATACGAACCCTCACCGACTTTGTGGAGACCAACCAGAATAAAAATGAGGTTAGCGCGTGGCTGGCAGGGCTCAGTGAGATGGCCTTTGACCCCCGGTTCTCCAATGCCTCCATCGAAAAGTTCATTGAGGTGACCGGTCTGCTGCTCGTTGATCAGACCATCTACGCGGCCGGATCGGTGAGATGGAAAACCAGGGGCGGAAAAGTGGAGTTTGTGCGTGATACCGTAATGAAGATTGACATCCAAACGGTGACGCTGGTAGGCTTCCTGGGAAAGGACAGCACGGAGATCCATAACTTTTCGGGCACCTACTACCCCGATCTCTTCCGCCTCTACTGCGAAGAGGGAACTGTAACGTGGCAGAAAGCAGGTTATGACCCCTCAAAAGTGTTCGCCACCATTTCCGATTTCAATATTGATGTCACCAAAAGCGAATTCACATGTGACTCCTCGCTTCTCACCCACCCCGACTACTTTCGTGAGCCGGTGCCGGGGAAGCTTACCGACAGGGCAGTGGAGATTGTATCACCTGAAAAGGCAACCATGCCCAGGTTTGAGACCTATGAAAACAGGTTCTTTATTGAAGATATTTACAGGGACGTTGACTATGAGGGAGGTCTTGCGCTTGAGGGTGCCCTTGTCAGAGGCACAGGCACCAACTGGTTCCCGGCCAGCATCAGCCTCTACAGAAATGACACCCTGGCCATTCATGTATCATCCAAAAACTTCCTGTTTTCACAGAAGAGCATCAGCAGTATCGACGCCTCCTCTACCCTCTTTCTCAAGCGGGACTCAGTCTTCCACTCCAGCCTGGGCTTCTCCTACAATGCCACCACCAGGGAGGTCAGCATGTTTCGGACAAACAGTCCGCTGTCACGAAGTCCATATTTTGATTCCTACCATAACCTTGACCTCTACTTTGAACATCTCTCATGGGATATGGATGACCCGTTTATTGTAATGTCGCGGACAAGGGGTTCATCAATAGGGGCAGCAAGGTTCGAGTCTGTCTCATTTTACAACGAGGCCAACTTCTTCAGGCTGATGAGGTTCGACGAGGTACATCCTCTATACCGAATCCGGGATTATGCGAAATCATACGGGTATGACATCTTCCCCGTTGAAGGTCTTGCGAAATGGCTGCGCATGCCTGTAGAACAGGCAACAGCCCTCTGTATTGAGTTGGCAAACAACGGTTTTCTCTTTTATGACCGCAACTTCAACGAGGTAGCTATCAAGCCAAAAGTAGACGATTATATTGCATCATTTGCCAAAAAGAAGGATTATGATGCCATCTCCATCTACAGCGAAACACGTGATGAGGAGGAGAACGCCATTTTGGATCTAAACACCTTTGACCTTGATATAAGAGGCGTCAGGGCAGTTTCCCTGAGCGACTCGCAAAATGTGGCTATAAGACCCTACGGTGGACGTCTGGTGATAGGCAAAAACAGGTCTATCTCATTTGACGGCATAGTCCAGGCCGGCCTGTTCACAATATACGGGAAACAGTTTTCATTCAGCTATGACACATTCAGCATCTTTCTTGACAGGATCGATTCCCTGAAAATCGCCGTTGAGACCGAAGAGAGGGATGCGTTTGGAAGGCCGGTGATAAAGCGTATCGATAACATGATCGAGATGGCGTCAGCACGGCTGCTTATTGATGATCCCCTCAACAAATCAGGACTGAAAAGCCTCAGGCAATACCCAATCATCAATTCCACCAAGGACTCATATATCTTTTACGATGAGATACGTGATCTCGACGGGCTGTATGAAAAGGAGAAGTTCTACTTCAGGCTTGATCCATTTACATACAACAACATAGATCACTACACCAATAAAGACATGGCCCTCCTGGGCACATTTGTCGGAGGCGGGATAATAGAACCCCTGCGACAGGTCCTCACTGTGCAACCCGACACATCCCTGGGATTCTCCATGATTATTCCGCCGGAAGGCATTCCCATATACGACGGACGGGGTATGCTGTACAACCATCTAAGCATGAGCAACTCAGGACTGATTGGCAGTGGCCGTGTTGACCATCTTACGGCTACTGCCGTGGCCGACACATTCCGTTTTTTCCCGGAATTCATGATAACCAGGGCTGACAGGTTCACAATGAAGCCTGACACGCTGCAGAGGTTTCCCGAACTTAGCTCGGAAGACGTTGATATCCAGTGGCTAACCACCCCAGATGAATGGTATGCCCAGAGCAGCGAGGGAAAGGTCTTCGATATGTTCGGGAACGGCACTACCATGGAAGGGACACTCATTCTCAAGCCTGACAGGCTGGAGGGCAGCGGTCAGACGGAGATGGCTGATTCCCGTATTACCTCTGAGACCTTCTCCTTTGGCGCCATGACAGTTGATGCCGACACATCCGACTACTACCTGAAGGCACTGCGCGGCAGCGGCTACGGCTTCGTTGCCAGCAATGCAAAAACACACGTCGATTTTGCGGAGCAGAAATCTTATTTCAGCCTTAATACCGATTCATCTTTCGTTGTTTTTCCAGGTATCGAGTATTTCTCCAGGATGACCAACTTTGAATATGACATGCAAAGTAAGGTATTGGATATGTGGCAGAGAGGAAGGGAGTCCAAGGCTCTCCTGACGGCTGACGAGCTTCTCAGGGTGCCGCCGGGGATGATGGAGAAACCGACATTCCTCTCTACCAACAACATGAAGGATACCGTGAAGTTCCAGTCGGGCTCCGCATCATATTTCCTGCAGGATGAATCACTTGAGGTGAGAGATGTCAATTATATTCCGGTAGCCGATGCGCTTGTGCAACCAGGCGGAGGCGTACTCTACATATCAAGGGGGGGCAGAATCAAGGAGACAGACAGCGCACTTGTGGCAATAAACAACAGGCATCTGATACATTCGGCAAGAATAAATATTGAGAGCAGTGCCAATTATTACGGATCGGGCAAATATGATTATACGGACGAGACTGGCGCAAGCCAGCTGATAGAGTTCTCTGAGATCAGGGTTGACACCATGGCCACAAGAGCCACGGGATATATCCCCGAATCACAGAACTTCACACTCAGTCCTGCATTCACCTTCGCCGGCGATGTGAGCCTCCGGGCTGCAGAAGAGCACCTGAGGTTCACCGGTGCTGCAGGAATTGTCACCGCCTGTAAGAATATAGGTAACCTGCCGGTGAAGTTCAGCTCTATGATAGATCCGATGAATATCCTTATTCCGGTTGACGAAAAACCGAGAGACATAGATGATAATCTGCTCTTCTCGGGAACTTTTGTCACCCTTGATTCTGCAGGAGTATACGGCACCTTCCTCTCCCCGAGGAAGTCGTGGAGTGACAATCCTCTTCTCACTGTCAGCGGGTACCTGTTCCACGACAGGGGTGCGGGGCAGTATCACATAGCCTCACTTGAGAAGCTCTCAAACCGGAGCCTTCACGGCAATATGATCTCTTTCGACAGAAACTTTTGCATCCTTAAAAGCGAGGGCACTATTGACTTCGGTGTCAACTATGACCGGGTAAGGCTCAGCAGCGCCGGCCTCGTCACCCATGATACCGACTCGTCAAAGGTAAGGGTACAGACGATGCTCGGTCTCTCCTTCCACTACAGCGCAGAGGCTCTTGAACTCATGGCCGGCGACATTCGGACCGTACCAACACTCCGTACTGTCAACCTCTCTTCTGAATTCAACAGCAAGGCAATGCGTGACCTTATCGGAGTGCAGGCTGCCAGAACACTTAATGAGGAGCTTCAGCTATTCGGGGTGGCCAGATCGCTCCCTAAGGAATATTCGTTCCAGATGCTGCTCAACGACGTTACACTGGTCTGGAATGCCTCTTCCATGTCTTTCATCTCAGAAGGAAAGATCGGGGTTGGTTTCATCGGGAACCAGCCGCTGAATGTCTATGTTGATGGTTGGGTAGAGCTGCAGAGAAAGAGATCGGGTGACCTCCTGGATATCTACCTTAAGGCAGACAACAATGTATGGTACTGGTTCTCATACTTCAGGGGAATAATGATGAGCTACTCATCCAACTCCTCATACAATGACCTTCTCAACAGTATAAAGGAGAAGGATAGAAGAGATCCAGGAGCACGGTCACGTGATGAATACCAGTACATGATCGGACTGCCTGACAGGCTGGAGAGGTTCCTCAGACGAATGGAGAGCGGGGGCAGCGGTTTTGAAGAGAATCCCTACCGGTATGATCAGTAATCGCCGCTGCGGCCACGGTTACCGAACTCAATCACCTCCATTCCAGACAGGGTATCACCTTCGACCGTAAACCGTAGGAGAGTCATGACACGGTGCATGCCCGTCTTTCCGGCAGCACCGGGATTGATACAGAGCATTTTGTGGCTTTTGTCGTAGATAACCTTGCATATATGTGAATGACCGCACACGAATATGTCGGGATTCAGTTCCCTTATGAGTTCCAGCGCGCGAGGCGCATAATGACCGGGATATCCTCCTACATGTATTAGCAGTACTTTCTTTGAGCCGGCCCTGAAAAAGAGATACTCCTGTGTCGCTCTCCTGACGTCAAACCCGTCAACGTTGCCCCAGACGGCACGAAGGGGTCTGAAGGTCTCCAGCTCTGTTATTACGTCAATGCTGCCGGCATCACCTGCATGCCAGATCTCATCGACCTCTGCAAAATGTTCATAAACAGCCGGGGCAACCCAGCCATGGGTGTCTGACATGACGCCTATCTTCATTACCGGAATTGAAATTACAACTGCTAAAATCCGTAAATTTGCGGAAAGAAGCGCAAAAATGCAGATTTTTTATTGCGGAGAAATTTCTCACGGGAGAGCCCTATTCAGCCGGGAGGAGTCACGGCACTGCATTAAAGTGCTGCGCATGAGAGGCGGAGAAGAGATCACCTTCACTGACGGACAGGGCAACCTTTACGAGGGAGTGATAAAGGAAGCCGACCCCTCTGCAATGTCCGCAACAGTCACCTCAGTGACACATGATTACGGAAGGAGGGGGTACAGGCTTCATATTGCAATCTCGCCACTTAAGAATGATGACAGGCTTGAATGGTTCATTGAAAAGGCCGTTGAAACAGGCATAGATGAAATTACCCCTCTCCTCTGTGCCAGGACCGAAAAGAGCAGGATAAGGAGGGAGAGACTGGAGGGTCTGATCCTCTCTGCCATGAAACAGTCGGTCAAAAGCTACCTGCCGCAATTGAACAATCCGGTCCGATTCTTCGACTTTATTGCCGGGCCGTATGAGGGCAAGAGGATCATTGCCTCCTGTGATCCGGCCGTTGAACGAATACCTGTAACCTCAGCCTTCAACCGGGGTGATGATGTGGTGATGATGATCGGTCCGGAGGGCGACTTCACAACGGAGGAGGTCACTGCAGCCCTTCAGGCCGGATTTAAGCCTGTGCATATAGGTCCCAGCCGGCTCAGAACAGAAACAGCAGGCGTTGTGGCCTGCTGCTCTGTCTACCTGTCCAACTTGTGACCTGTCACCCTCCCGGGATAAAGTCAAATGCTTCTTCTATTCTTTTCAGCGGCAGGTTATAGAATTCCGTGTAACGGCATCTCTCACATATAACCGCTGTATAACGCCTCCCAGGTATACTGAACACCTGGGTGAACTGGCTGTGCTGCATAATCACACCTTTTACTTCTTATTGCCTTCCCCCGCATTTCGGACAGGTATACTTAATCACTGGCGTTTCATTTTTCATCACTCTTTTCGTTTTTGTTCTCATTTTTTGTCTTCAGACGTCCGGCCTTGCGCAGTGCCTGGTCAAGAATCCATTCTATCTGACCGTTGGTGCTGCGAAACTCGTCAGAGGCCCATTTCTCTATGGCACCAAGCTTGTCCGGATCCATCCGCAAGACGAATGACTTCTTCTGCATGACTACTGATGCAGGGTGCCGGTGTTGATGATCGGATTGGGATCCTTGTCACCGCACAGCACCATCACCATAGATTCATTCGGGTTGACTACCATCAGTCCCGGAAGGATGAGTAAGGAAACTATAATCAGTACCACCCCCAGCCAGATGATCTCATGAATGAACGCAAAAACCACTGCTGTCAGAACCGGCAGTCCCAGCAAGAGGAAAAGATACCCTGATGCTGCCCTGAAAATTTTTTCTTCTTTCATAATATTTGATATTATTTTGATATCACTAATATATCATATCAAATCATAAAAGTCAAGTAAAAACGAAAAAAAAATTACATTTGGGCCATGCATGAACGTCACAGCGACCGTGAGCTCTATTTCAGGGAGCAGGCACATACCACTTCAAGGCATGTTATTCCATTCATTGAGAGCATCATGCCTATTAACGATTCGATGTCGGTGCTGGAGATAGGGTGTGGTGAAGGGGGAAACCTCCTGCCGTTTCTTGAGGCGGGATGCAGTCGTCTGACGGGTATAGACCTTTCAGAAAACAAGATTGAGAATGCCCGCAGCTTTTATTCCGCAATTCCCGGAGGAGACAGGATTGAGTTCATTGCGTCTGACATTTATGATTCAGCCCCGGCAGGCTCCTTTGATCTGGTGATGATGCGTGATGTACTTGAACATATTCACGACCAGGCACGGTTCATAGGGTTTGTAAAGAGGTTTATCAATCGCGGCGGTATCCTGTTTATTGCCTTTCCTCCATGGAACAACCCCTTCGGGGGGCACCAGCAGATGTGTGAAAGCAGGGTTCTTTCGAAGCTTCCCTGGATTCATCTCCTTCCACGCAGGATATACAGGTGGCTCCTGCGCACTGCGGGAGAGACCCCGGCCCGTATTGAAGGTCTTCTTGAGATAAAGGATACCGGCATTAATATCGGCCGGTTTGAGAGGATTGTAAAGAGAGAGGGATTCTCCATCCAGAGAAAGTCCCTCTGGCTTATAAATCCAAATTTTGAGATCAAGTTCGGCCTCCGTCCCCGCAGGCTGCCTTACCTCCTGGGTGAAATCCCCTATCTCAGAAACTTCATGGCAACCACAGGCTACTATATTATTTCAATGCCTCCTCAAGAGCCCTGATAACGGGCTGTGCCGAGATCTTTACTCCTGCGGCCTGGTTCATCCAATGCTGTGGTGTGAGGCGTCCGAGACTGTACATGCGGTCAATCTCATCAGAGAAATCCTTGCCTTTCAGGTGATCTTCAATCTGAAACTGGATTATCTGTCCGTAGGCATAGTTCTGAAGGTAAAGAGGTCCGTTGATCATGTGCGAATAGATGGCCAGCAACGGTGAGTCACTCACCCCCATTACCGGAGCAAAATATTTGTTCCAGACCTCAACTGCCGTCCTGACTGTCTGTTCCCTGAGCTCTGCGGGTGTAGCCTGCTGGTTCTCATAGAGCCACTTCCATAACTTCATCTCCACCATGCTGACCCCCATTATCTCCATCAGTGACCATGCAGCATCGAGTGTCTGGAGGCTCTCCTTCTCCGGGTTGTCCTCCTTCATGCCGAGAAGCATGAGGTCACGGTCCTGGAATAGGAATGCCGTTGCCTCTGTGAATGCTGTGTTTGGCACACCGGATAGCATGTAATAGTCAACATCATAGAGAGAGATTGTCTGTTCCACATTATGACCGAACTCGTGGACGGCAATATTGTAGCCCTTGTAGTCCATGCCCTTGTCCGAGACGCGGGTACGAAGGTGCGATACTGCTCCCTTCATCCCGGCACCCCAGGCATGGCCTGAGCCTCTGGCAGGATCAACTACTATCCTGTCAGCGATCTGTTTTGCCCTCTCGGGTGACCATCCCAGCTTTACGAGCATGGCCGGCATACCCATTTTGAAAGCGGCGGGGGTCGGATAGAGGGCTGAAGTCCTGGCAGTAAGAAGGCTCTCGGGGATTGAGCTTCTCGATTTGAATCCGTCATACCAGATGTCATAGGGCCGCAGATCGCGTCCCAGCCTTGATTCAATAACCTCACCAAGTTTCTTCAGCTGTGGTGAACTGAGATATTCATCAAAGAGAGCCTCCGTATCTTCCTGTGAAATTTCCATACCGCCGGAGAAACTTCGGAGAATGGCGGTGTTCATCCCCGGAACATAAGGGTCAATAGCCCTCTCCGAGTTGAAAATATTCAGAAGATGCGAATAACGGGTATCCGGCTCAGCATCCAGCTCAACGACAGAGCCATTCTGCACTGTCTTATTGGAATAGGGAAACCATTCATATTCAGCGCTGTTAATGACTTTCCCGGGTATCTCCTGACGGATGATGCGCTCCATGACCCTGTAAACCATCTCCTGCTTCTCTGCACCGTTTTCCTTGTCGGCATAATTCGATTTGATTTCGTCACGCAGGTTCCAGTGAGAAAGGAGTATCATATCATCGGGAAAAAGCTGCTTTCCGTCGTCCGTACGCAGCTTCCCCATATGTATATTGTATTCTGCGATATACATCTCCGCGTTACCCATTGCCACCGTTGCGGCCTGGTTCAGTTCGGCCGGCACACGTGATACAAACTGGTCACCGAGCCGTGCCATTGCCCACTCTTCGCGGCTCCATCCCGAACCAAGTTCCTCCTTTTCCGCAAGGGTATAGTATGGGAAGTTGAGGGCTATCACAAAGGCAATCCTGTTATTGTAGAAATCGGTCTGCAGATGTGAGCCCACGGAGTAGTTGCCGAACATGCGGTCTACCTTGTCAATCTCACCGACAGCCTCGTCAAGCACCTTCCTCAGATCAATCGTGATCTCGTTCATGTTACCCGAGAGCGACTCGAAGTAGTTGCTGACCTTCAAAAAGACATCCCTCCGTTTTCCCGGATCAGAGATGTAGTTGGCGGCAACAAAATCGGCAAACTCCTCAGAGGTGCCGTCCTCCGCCCTCCAGAGTGATGCGGCATGCTTCACTCCCTTTTCGAGCAGCATTTTATTAGCCCGGGGTTGTTCTTCAATTACACGATCTACAACACCTGCAATCACTGTATCACCGATGAAGCCGGATGCTGTCACTTCAACCTTTTTGTCCGCTGAGGAACAGGCAGTCAGTACCAGGGTCATAAGAACCAGTATTTTTCTCATTTTAATCTTGTTTTTGCTAAGGTAAAAAAATCGTCACACAAAAATGAAATCCTGTGCCATGGATATAACAAATGAGGCTTTCTTCCGAAAGCCTCATCATATATCAGCCGGATTACCGGCTATGGACTCAGGATCTATTTCCCGGACTTCCGGGCTTTTTTGCGTCTGATCTTTTCAAACAAGTCTGCAACAACATCATCAGAGGGCTGATCCTCCATGTCGGGAAGCAAAACGCTCAGGGCCGAATCAATACCAAAGGCATCAGCTATCAGGTCTGAAGGTGTATTGGTAACCTCGAAATAAGAAAGCAAGAGGGTAGAATTCTTATCCATAGGCGTTTTTGTTCTCATAAAAGAGAAACGCCACGCATAATCAAAAATTGTATCAGCTAAGTGAAAGGGTGATATTTTTTTCCACCATTATTTTACGCATGTTGATAAGTGCATAACGCATCCTGCCAAGGGCAGTATTGATACTGACACCTGTCATGTCGGCAATCTCCTTGAAGCTCATTCCGGCATAATGCCTCATGATTACCACCTCACGCTGGTCTTCCGGCAGTCCGTTTATCAGGCTCCTCACGTCACGCATCACCTGCCTGCGCACAATGACATCCTCAACATTGTCATCCGACAGTTTCCTTGAGTTGAGCAGGTCTGCCTCGTAGTCATCGTTAAGGACTATACCCATCTGTTTCTCGTGTCTGAAGTGGTCAATGATCAGGTTATGAGCTATACGCATCACCCACGAAATAAACCTTCCGTCATCCTGGTACCGGCCGGCGCGGATTGACTGTACCACCTTCAGGAAAGTGTCCTGGAAGACGTCGTCGGCCAGATCGCGGTTGCGAATGTAAAGGCTGATATAAGAATAGACTTTGCTTTTGTGGCGCAGGATAAGCAGCTCTATGCTTCTTTCATTACCGTCTACGTAGCTCTTAATAAGCTCATAATCGGTCATTTTACTCTTCATAACTAACTCTTTTGGTTCACGAGTACAGTTATACGATAGGCGGCCCTCCTTTGTTTCGTTTGTGTTTTTTTCTGTTGGGTTATACGGATTGTATTACCCTATTGTTTCATTAGATGATTAAACTATTATTTCATTGGTCTAATGGAATTTACATGAAACAAGATAATCATTCCCCTGTGTGTCTGCTCATGTAAGTTTCATTCGTAAATCTATAATACTGACTGCAATGGTTGAATGTAACCTGCATGAAAAATAACGGAAAATTCCTTATGTAAGATCTTCTTCATGCAAGTTGCGCTTATACTCAAGGCAAAGAAAACAAAATTTAATCAATACAAAATCATTAATTTTGGCTTTTTCGCAAACGGAGATCGCATGAAGGGTAATATTGAAATCAAGGGAGCAAGAGTACATAACCTAAAGAATATAACCCTGACAATTCCCCGTGACAGCCTCATAGTCATAACCGGAGTATCAGGGTCCGGAAAGTCTTCACTTGCATTTGACACCATATATGCCGAAGGTCAGAGGAGATATGTGGAGAGTCTCTCCTCCTACGCGAGGCAGTTTCTCGGGCGCATGAACAAGCCCGATGTAGATTTCATCAACGGCATACCTCCGGCCATAGCCATCGAGCAGAAGGTCAACACCCGCAATCCCAGGTCAACGGTCGGCACCAGCACCGAGATCTACGATTACCTGCGGCTGCTCTGGGCCCGTGTCGGACATACCATCTCTCCCATCTCCGGCAGGGAAGTAAGAAAACATACCGTTGATGACGTGGTTAATTACCTTGCCGCGTTGCCTGAAGGAAGCCGCATTCTGCTGACAGCCCCAGTGGATGTACCGGAAGATGTTGATCCGTCAGAGTTTATCAGCTTCCTGTTGAAACAGGGTTATAACCGCATAAGTACCGAAAAGGGTCTTGTGAGGCTCGATGATGAGGGTGCTGCAGACCTGATTGGCAAGATGCCACGGCTTGACCTTATAATAGACAGGTTCCCGACAGGACACAGCCCTGAAGAGCTGAGCCGTGCCGCCGACTCAGTGCAGACAGCATTTCTCACCGGAAGGGGGCATATCACCCTTACCGTGACTGATGAAGAGACAACACAGAGTGTTAGTTTCTCTGATAAATTCGAGGAAGATGGTATCACCTTTGAAGAGCCGACCGAACACCTCTTCAGCTTTAATTCACCCATTGGCGCCTGCCCCGAATGTGAGGGATACGGTAAGGTAATAGGTATCGATGAAAACCTTGTCATACCCGATGAAAACCTCTCGGTATATGATGACGCCATCGCCTGCTGGAGGGGAGAGACGATGAAGCAATGGAAGGAGAGGCTCATATACAATGCTGACAAGTTTGACTTCCCCATTCATAAACCCTGGCACAGGCTCACTCCCGAACAGAAGGCCCTGGTATGGAGCGGTAACAGGTATTTCTTCGGACTGAACCAGTTTTTCCAGCATCTCGAGGAGAAGAAATACAAGATACAGTACAGGGTCATGCTCAGCCGCTACAGGGGCAAGCGCACATGTCCCTCCTGCGATGGCAACAGGCTCCGCAAGGAGGCCGGTTGGGTGAAGGTAGGCGGCAGGTCCATTACGGAGATAGCCGCCATGCCGGTGAGTGAAGCTCATGAGTTCTTTGAACACCTGACCCTCAACGGTGAGGAGAGAGAGATAGCAGGGCGGCTTCTTAAGGAGATACAGCAGCGACTGGGATTTCTCGTGAATGTGGGGCTAAGCTACCTGACCCTTCACAGGCTCTCCAACACGCTATCAGGAGGAGAGTCGCAGCGCATCAACCTCGCCACCTCACTGGGCAGCAGCCTGGTGGGATCACTCTATATTCTTGATGAGCCCAGCATCGGACTCCATCCCCGCGATACCAACCTTCTGGTGAACGTGCTTGAGGAACTGCGTGATCTTGGCAACACGGTTATTGTGGTAGAGCACGAGGAAGAGATCATCAGGGCCGCAGACCAGATAATAGATATGGGGCCGGCTGCCGGGACACATGGCGGAGAGGTGATCTACCAGGGAAGCGCACAGTTCCCGAAGAAGAACAGTTCCCTTACCGCGGCATACATGACCGGTATGATGCGTATTGAGGAGCCGGCAGTGCGGCGCAGATGGCACAGCTACATAGCTGTAAAAGGTGCACGTGAGAATAACCTTAAGGATATTGATGTCAGATTCCCGCTCCATACCATTACTGCCGTGACGGGAGTCAGCGGTTCAGGCAAGAGCACGCTGGTACATGATATCCTCTTCAATGCACTCTCTTTGAAACTGGGTAACAACGGCCTGAAGCCGGGCCGCTTCACTGCAATGGAGGGAGACATGGCCGGCATCACGGCCGTGGAACTGATAGACCAGAACCCGATAGGCAAGTCAAGCCGCTCCAACCCCGTCACCTACCTTAAGGCCTTTGATGAAATCCGCAAGCTCTTCGCAGATCAGCAGGCCGCAGTACAATCGGGATTCAAGCCTGCCCACTTCTCATTCAATGTTGAAGGCGGACGGTGCGAGGAGTGCCAGGGCGAGGGCGTCATAAGAGTCGAGATGCAGTTTATGGCCGACGTGGAGCTGACATGTGAGACATGCAAGGGAATGCGCTTCAAGCGTGATATCCTGGATGTACGGTTCCGCGGCAGAAACATTTACGACGTGCTGGAAATGACCATTGACGAAGCGATAGAGTTCTTCGGCGAATGTAAGGATAAGAGCTGCAAGAAGATAGCTGACAAGCTGAAACCGCTGGCAGATGTGGGCCTTGGGTATGTCAGGCTGGGGCAGTCGTCATCAACCCTCTCCGGCGGCGAGAGCCAGCGCGTCAAGCTGGCATACTACCTGAGCCAGGAGAAGAGCAGCGAGAAAATGCTCTTCGTCTTCGACGAGCCCACCACCGGACTCCACTTTCACGATATCGGGAAGCTGATGAAATCACTCAACGCCCTCGTCGATCACGGTCACTCGGTAATACTCATTGAACACAACGTGGAGGTTATCAAGTGCGCCGACTGGGTCATTGATCTCGGTCCTGAAGGAGGTGAAAAAGGAGGATATGTGGTATTTGAGGGAACCCCGGAGCAGCTTGCAGCATGCGAATCTTCACATACGGGAAAATATCTGAGAGCAAAGGTTTCCTCCTTCGGGAAGGCTGCAGGGAATTGAAAGAGATACTGATACAATCCATTTAATCAAACAGGCGGCTTTGATCTGTTCCGGTTACTCTGTGACTCTCAATATACTGTTCACTACCCGGATAAGAAACAATGTGTGATGGAGTTTAAAGCTACATATTAATTACAGTGAATTCTCAATCATCTATCCTCCCCGTATATTCCCTGCTCCGACTTTCCGCTAAAAGCGCCGGATACTCCCAGCGGCACATCCGGCAGTGGTGGGCCAGGCAGATAGAAAGGCTTCGAACTGTTTCTGTGAATAAATTCAATGGCTCTCTTCGTAAACTGAAGTGTAAATTGGAAATGATCAGGGTTTGTGGCAATAACCTGTTCATTTTCAATCAACGGCAGGGGCGGGTAATAATCCCTTGTGTGAGTGTGCCAGGGCCACATGTCATGGAAAGGTCTCCGTAACCCATGTCATCAGGGTAGATCAGGATGACATTTACCGGCCTCTCATTACCCGTCGCAGCAAGTATGACACCCATGTGAGCGAGGCCGGGCACAGCGAACAGCAGTACCATTAGTCTTTTCATTTACAGTAAATTATCCAATGTCAGATCATTGTTTTAACCAACGGTTTCTGTTTCGTCCCATTAGTTTTTCAATCTCATCAATCTCCTTCGGAATCTTCTGTGACAACACAACATGCCCGGTTTCAGTGATCAGGACATCATCCTCGATCCTGACTCCGATGTTTTTGTATTTCTCATATACAGGCAGAACGCGGTCAATAAACTCTCCAGTCTCTGCCTCACTGACCCTGCCGCTGAATATCTCGGAAAGCTGCGACAAACCGTCTTCCCGCAGGTAGATGCCGGGCTCGACAGTCAGCACCATCCCTTTCTCCAGGGGTCTTCCTATTGCCGTATCTACAGCCATATACTCCCTGATAAACGCGCCGGGGAAGCCGTAGTTTCCGGCGTCATGGACATTAAGTCCCAGGTAATGGTTGATCTGGTAAATCGTGTAGAACTCCTTCTGCCATACGGATGCTGTGTCTGTCAGCAATCCCAGGTCAAAGAGGCCTCTGGCAATAACCGCGGTGGCTTTCGCATGCCCTCCGTAGAGTGGTCTGCCGGGCTGAAGCTCGTCGATGGCTGCCTTCTGTGCTTTAAGAACCAGTTCGTAGATTTCTCTCTGTTCCTTTGTAAAATGGCCGTTCACCGGGATTGTCCTCGATATGTCGGCAGCATAATAGCCATATTCTGCTCCTATATCCATCAGAAGGAGGTCGCCGTCCTCCATTTTTCTGTTGTTTTCTGAGTAATGGAGTGTAACGGTATTGGGACCCGAGCCGGTGATGGATGAAAATGCAGGTCTGGCAGCTCCGTTCCGGTGGAATGTATATTCAACCATCGCTTCGATCTCAAACTCATACATTCCGGGCCGGCATATGCGGCAGGCATTCACGAAGGCATCGCCGGTGATGTCAATGGCCTTCTTCATCCTCGATATCTCTGAATCATCCTTGA
The DNA here is from genome assembly GCA_011620595.1 of Bacteroidales bacterium. GTDB lineage: Bacteria > Bacteroidota > Bacteroidia > Bacteroidales > VadinHA17 > SR-FBR-E99. Next base: position 81,317 of record WOYX01000004.1, read on the forward strand.
AGACCCGCATCTCTTCGAGCAGCGGTGTCATATCCCTGATGATTGTCTCAGGCTTGCGTTGCTTTCCGGCTTCCGTCAAAATAATACTCCTGAGCATCCTGTCCCTGAAATCGATATAGAGAGGTGTGCCCTTGCCAAGATACTCCCCGATCAGGCCCTGCAACTCAGAATACGCAACGATAGTATCAAATCCGTATGAATCCATTATCTCTTCATCCGGCTGTGCACCTCCGTTATAAATGATGTCTCGCCTTGACCTCTCACGCAGGAAAAGAGAATATGAGCCGGGCGAACCCTTTTCCATGACAACAATACTCATAGGCTGGTCAAAACCTGTCAGATAGTAAAAGTTGTCGTTCACACGGTACTCGCAGTGGTCTCCTGAAGGAAAACTGCCCGAACTGATAATGACGACACCTTCTTCAATCCGGCCCGTAAGCCTGCTTCTCCTCTCTGAAAATACCTTCATCAGGTCGTCGGTCATTTCGAGATCACTGATGTCCGGAGTTGCCGGGTTCTCCTTTTCAGCTCCTGAGCGACCGTTGCATCCGGAGAGTATCATAAGATTCAACACAAGAATAATCAAGCTCTCAATTGGACCGGGTTTTGCGGATTGAATTTTCATTTTAATGAATGTCTACTGTTAAATATTTTTTCTTACATCTTTGAGACCAAATTAGGCATTTATGACGACTATTCTGTCGCCGTTTTCGCTAAAAATCCTGTCAGGATTCGAACCGCAGTTTCAGTCCCTGGTTTCGACATGGATCAACCTGATGATTGCAGTTGTACTGGTCTGTTTCCTTGTGAGTGAGATTACAAGAAACTACAGCCAGGTTGACAAGCTCCGGAGCCTGATGCCGCCGGCATATGCATGGATTACGGTTATGGCCTATCCGTCACCCAGGCTATTTCTGATGGCCTCTCTGGTGACAGTCTGGGGTATAAGGCTTAGTTTCAATTTTTACCGTAAAGGAGGTTACAGCATAATCCCCTGGCAGGGAGAGGAGGATTACCGCTGGAAGATACTGAAAGACACCAGCGCCCTCAGAGGAAGGTTCAGGTTCGGACTCTTCAATCTTCTCTTTATATCATTCTATCAGAACCTGCTCATCCTTCTCTTCTCCACCCCCCTGCTGATGGCGGCACTTTACCAGGGTGTACCGATGGGTGTTACTGACCTGGTTGCCTCAACGCTTATGCTTCTGTTCATAGTTACCGAAACCATAGCAGACAACCAGCAGTACAGTTTCCAGACTGTGAAACGCAGCCCGGCGGAAAAGGAAAATGAGAAACGGTACGGTGAATCACTCAACAAGGGCTTTCTTACGGAAGGGCTGTGGAAGTATGTCCGACATCCCAACTTTGCCTCCGAGCAGGCAATTTGGATAAGCTTCTATCTCTTCAGCGTGGCCGCCTCGGGCAGATGGATCAACATCACCCTGTCTGGTCCGGTGCTGCTGGTGATTCTCTTTATCGGGAGCTCAATAATGACGGAAAATATAAGCAGCAGCAAATACCCGGATTACACCATATACCAGAAAGAGGTACCCAAATTCATTCCCCGGATCATCAGGCGGAAGTAAGGTCTGGTTTGAAATACCTCGTCTTCATCCTGAGCGCTACGTTGACCAGAGCGATCATCACCGGCACTTCAATCAGCGGCCCGATCACTGCAGCAAAAGCTTCGCCTGAATTGATGCCAAACACAGCAATGGCAACCGCTATCGCCAGTTCAAAGTTGTTGCTGGCGGCAGTAAAAGAGAGGGTCGCGGTCTGTTCATAATTTGCCCCCGCCCTCCGGCTGATGAAGAATGAGACAAAAAACATCACAACAAAATAAATCACCAGCGGAATGGCTATCCTCACAACATCAAGTGGTATCTTGACTATATACTCACCTTTTAGCGAGAACATTACAAAAATGGTAAAGAGCAATGCGATCAGTGTGAGAGGACTGATCTTCGGTATGAACTTCGTGTGATACCACTCCTTACTTTTTACGCGTATTAAAATGAACCTTGTCAGGAAACCTGCAATGAAGGGTATCCCGAGGTAAATAAATACACTCTCGGCAATTTGCGCTATGGTGATCTGTTCAACCGCATCATTCACCGGCAGTCCGAACCAGCCCGGAAGGACAGCAATAAAGAAATAGGCATAGACAGAGAAGAAGAGCACCTGGAAAATCGAGTTAAATGCCACCAGGCCGGCGGAGTACTGGGTATCGCCCTTTGCCAGGTCGTTCCAGACAATCACCATGGCTATGCACCTCGCCAGACCAATGAGTATAAGGCCATACATATAGTCAATGTTGAACCTGAGGAACAGGATGGCCAGAAAGAACATGAGAACGGGCCCTATTATCCAGTTCTGTACAAGTGACAGCCCGAGCACGCGGGTGTTCCTGAATACATCCGGCAACTCCTCGTACTTTACCTTAGCCAGAGGCGGGTACATCATAACTATCAGGCCTATCGCAATCGGGATATTGGTCGTTCCGCTGGAGAGACTGTTCCAGAAAACGGCTATCTCCGGGCTGATCCAGCCGATGACAACACCGGCAAGCATTGCAAGGATAATCCACAGTGTGAGATACCGGTCAAGCAGTTTGAGACGCTTCCTTGAAGGCATAATCAGGATTTGCGATTTGCGATTTGCGATTTGCGAATTTTGTTTCGGTCAATTTATTTCAGGCACTGTTATTATGTATCAGTTTTCCGGCTTTTTGGCTGCAGAACTATTCATTATTCAGGGTTTGATGGCTGATACAGTTATGCTAAATACACCATTGCCTTCTTTATCTTCTGCCTGATCAAGAACATTGTCCGGCAACTCAATTTTCTTTTGCTTGTGAATGGTGATATCTGAAAAGCCGCTGTGCCGGATGAATCCAAGATACTCTTCCATGGCAGAGGCACCGGAAACGCAGCCGGCATATAGCTCTACGTCAGAGCGTGCCTTTTCTGAAAGGATACCCTTTACCACCACATCTGAGATGCAGAAATGGCCACTGCTTTTCAGTACCCTGAAGATCTCGCTGAACGCTTTTTCCTTGTCAGGCACGAGATTCAGCACACAGTTTGAAAGGACAACATCATACCTGTTGTCCTCAAGGGGCATCTCTTCTATGTCACCCCTGATGAATTCAACATTGTTGTAGCCCAGTTTCTTCCTGTTATCTTCAGCTTTCCGGAGCATTGATTCAGTAAAATCGAGTCCGGTCACATGACCTGCATCACCGGTCAAAGACCTGGCAACAAAGCAGTCGTTTCCGGCACCGCAACCGAGATCAAGAACATGGTCACCCGGACGGATATTCGCATAATCAACCGGCACACCGCAGCCGAGGCTCAGGTCAGCATCAGGCACATACCCGTCAAGATGATCATAACTTTCATTAAAGGTATTGATACCCTCTGATGAGCAACAACCGGGCTTGCAGCAGCAGGAGCCGGATGCGAACTTGTCAGAGGATGCTATTTTTCCGTACTTCTCCTGTACGATAAGTTTCAGTTCTGAGGGATTCATGATTGTTCCTTAATGTTATGGTTGTAAAACTCCAGAAATGTCTCGCGAATCAGGTCGCGAATCCTTATGTACTCTCCGTGAATGAACTCAGGCGTGCCTGTGGCATTTGAGGGATCCTCGAACCCAAGATGGAGCCGCTGCTTCACTCTGCCGAAAAACGCCGGACATGTCTCATTGGCGTCATCACAGACTGTGATAACATAATCCCACTCCTCATCCAGGTATTCATCAACATTGTGAGGTGTATGGTGGCTTATATCAATCCCCAAATCAGCCATGACCTCCACGGCTTTGGGATTGATATGTGGAGCAGGCTCAGTACCGCCTGACCTCACATAAAGCGTTTCGTCAAACGACTGCAGGAAGCCGTGAGCCATCTGGCTGCGGCAGCTGTTTCCCGTGCAAAGAATAAGTATTTTCATATTTTTCACTTTTGCCTGTTTCCTATTGCCTTATGTGACTGCCGACTGTGGACTGCAGACTGACGACTCCGGTATTGCCTTCACTGCAATCCGGTTCCCTCGCTAAATTGACCCACCGGGTCATTTTCATACGCCTGGCCCTCTACTGCCTCATTACCCCTTATTCCTTGGCCTCAACTGGCAAACGCACGATCCGCTCAGTTGCTCAGTGATGTCTATTTTCAGCGGTAAACCGTCCTGCTCCCACGCCACTATCCCTCCGGCAAGATTAGCAATATTCGCAAATCCCTTTGCCAGGAGAAACTCCATGACCTCGTGGCTTCTCAATCCAACTGAGTCGGCAATGATAAGCGGCTGTTCGCGCGACAGATCAACATAATCCTTTTCGATTCTGCTCTTAGGTAAATGGAGCAATCGGGGAACATCAAAATTCTTGTAGCCTGTCAGCCTCTCTTCCCTGACATCCAAAATCACTGCACCGCCCTCGGTGGCTTCGGCATAAGCTTCACGCGGAGTGAGATTCAGGAACCCGCCGCTGCAGAATCCCCTGTTATGATACAATTCAGACATAGCCCCTTACTAAGGATATTAGTTTTGTACCGGACTGTTTCTTGCAGTTTCAGCATTCAAATATAATCATTTCGTTAATTTACGAAATAGAACATGATAATTTTTCATAATTACAACAATCCGGGATACATAAAAATTTCAAGCTATGAAGCCCGGATGAACATCACAGTTACCAGTGCCAAAGCGGATCAATGTCAGAAGTTCTTTTTGAAGTCGTCCATCTTGTCCGCCATATAGATGATAGTGATGAATATGACAGCTGCAACAGCGGCAATTATCCAGTTACTTGTACTCCAGGTTCACCGCTTGCTGGTTCAGTATCTGCCGGCCTAAACCAGCCAGATGTTCCTGTAACCTCACTTTTTTATTGACCTGATAATCAGCAAATCAGTTCTTTATTTCAAGCTTGTAACCGAGTGTAGGGATCGTAACAATCCGCACCGAGGGATCACCTTTAAGATAGCCCCGCAATTTGGATATAAATACGTCAAGACTTCGGCCTGTATAGTAATCAGCTTCGCCCCATACATCAATCATTATCTCTTCACGGGTAACAATATTATTAACGGAAGTGGCAAGTTTACCGAGTATTCTGCTCTCCTTTATGGTCATTCTCTGTGAATTGCCGCCTTGCATCAGACTGAGATTCCCGGGATCAAACGAAAACCGGCCGATATTGATGATCTCAGCTTCATCAGGTGACTCAGTTACGGACCTGTTCGTTCTTCCTAGCACGGCCCTGATCCTGTAGAGTAGCTCTTCCTCGTCGAATGGCTTGGTTATGTAGTCATCCACCCCGAGGCGAAACCCGGTGATCTTGTCTTCCTTGAGAGAGCGTGCAGAGATAATTATCACCGGAATCCTGCTGTCAAGCTCCTTAATCCTGGCCGTCAGCGTAAATCCATCCATGCCGGGAAGCATAATATCAATCAGGCAGAAGTCAGCCCCGACTCTTGTGAATCCCTGCAGCGCTGACTGACCATCGCGGTACAGTTTAACCTCAAACCCGTTTGACTCAAGGAAATCGACCAGCAAAAAACCCAGGTTGAGATCATCCTCAACAAGCAGTATTCTTGTATGTTTATAATTTTCCGTCATTTTTGGCAGCCAGAGGAAGTTCGAGGGTCACCGTCAGGCCTCCCTCCTTCCTGTTCACGATTCTGATGTTGCCTCTCATTCCTGAAATTATACCCCGAACCTGATATAGTCCCAGGCCAAAGCCGTCAACACTGTGTATATTTCCTTCAGGTACACGAAAATACTTCTCAAATACTTTTTCCCTGTATTCCTTTGTTATGCCTGGACCGTTGTCCTCAATTACAATGTGAAGCTTCTGGTCCCCTGAGGTCAGCCTGATTAATATTTCAGGTCGCTGACCTGAATACTTGACTGCATTGTCAATCAGGTTCCCGAGGGCAATATGAAACAGGTCAGTATTGCCTGTAACCGTGAACCTGTCTCCTGCTCTCTCAATAGCTATCTTCCCTCCCTTCTGTTCAACCTGCACTCTGAACGTTTCTGCAATATCTTCCACAGCCGCGCCGGCATCTATCTCCTCCGCGGGCAACGATCTGTCAATGTCGGCAAAATCGGTTTTAAGCAACTTCTCAACTTTCTCATTCAGTTTGCTCTGCTCGGTTTTGATTACATTGGTGTAAAACGACAGTTTTTCATCGTTTTCCACTTTCTCGCTTTTAGAAAGCATGCTGTTTGCGAGAGATATGTTGGTCAGCGGGGTTTTAAACTCATGAGTAACATTATTTACGAAATCCACAATGCTCTCCGACAAGAACCTCTCCCGCCTGTAATAGTTATATATTATTATGAATGAAATGGATATTAAAAACAGAAGCAACATTGAAAAGATAAAGATATCACCCATCTGGGCAAGAATGAAATCACGTTTCTCGGGAAATCTCAAACTGAGTTTATATCCTGATTTTTCAAGCATCTCTTCCAGGCCATTGCTGAGATAAGTGTTCTTCGTCCGGGTTATTTTTGCAGCCTGATCTGCTCCTACAATATCAAATTCAAAATCAAGTCCTATACCGTAGAAATTAAGGTCCTGCCTTATCATTGACTGAATGTCGGCCCACTCTTCCCTGGTTTTCATTACCAGCATGCAGGACTCGTACCGTCCCTCTCTCAGACAATTGTTTACCTCACTGCAAATTTCCTCGTTTCTCGTAAGATTCTCCACGATTCTGTTCATGGCCATTTCAACGCTGTGGCTAAACTGGGCCTCCTGCACACGTGCTGCCTTCAGAATCCAGGAGAACTGGATGCCGGTAAGAGCTAACAGAGCTCCGAAGGCCATTATCAGAATTGTGAGCTGTATTCCTGATTTTTTCATCAGTTCAAAAATACAGAGTTTTAATAATGTGTGTCAAGATTTAACATCGATATAACACGATTTAACAACGGTATAACCTGTTTAAAAAACTGTCTGGTTAATTTTGACACAAACAAAAACTCTTATGGTTATGAAAAAGGTCATCCTTGGAATTTCAGCTCTTGTTATTCTGTCATTTGTTATGATAACAGCGGTCAATGCGCAGAATGATCAGAAGAAGGAAAAGAAGGCTAAGACAGAAGCCGTTAAAGACTGTTCAAAATGTCCCTCGGCTGCCACCTGCGGCATAGCGGCCGGAGAGGCTCCGGTACCCGGTTCACAGGCAAACCATGCAGCTGCCAGCTGTGATCCCGCAAAATGTGATCCCGCAAAATGCAAGGATGGAAAATGCGATCCTGCCTGCAAAGCCAACTGCACGAAAGCCGGTCCTGATGCTGGGTGCACACCGGCAAAATGCCCTGCCGGCGCTGGGAAAAAATAAGCTTCAGAGCCCATCCCGGCAGTATACCATTCGCATTACAACCAGGTCACGCCATCTTCGCTAACAGATCGTGACCTGGTTGTTTTCTTCAAGCACTTCCCTTACAGGTTTCTTGAGCCTGACGCAGTTTGTGCATCCGGAGTCTGGTACTTTTATATCAAGCATAGTAAATCATTTTAGAAGATTGATCCATATATAAGTCCTGATATTGTTGCCATGACAACCACAAGGCTGACATATACTGCAGTCTTTTGATTTCCAATAATACCTCGTATAACCAGCATATTGGGCAGCGAGAGCGAAGGTCCTGCCAGCAGAAGAGCCAGGGCTGGACCTTTACCCATTCCTGAGGCTATCAGCCCCTGCAGAATAGGTACCTCAGTCAATGTGGCAAAATACATGAACGCCCCCACTATAGAAGCAAAGAAATTTGAGAACACGGAGTTGCCACCTACCAGCTTTGCGATCCATTCACTGGGGATGATGCCGGGAATAGACTGACCGTCATGAGTTGAACCAAGCAGAAAACCGGCAATCACGACCCCGATTCCAAGAAGAGGAAGAATCTGCTTGGCGAATCCCCAGGTTGAGAGGGTCCATTCCCGGTTCTCATCGTCCTGCTTATCAAGAAGTGTAATTACGCTGAGCGCGGCTATTCCGACAATCATCGGGACCAGTGGCCGGAGCTTGTCACTTTCAATCAGTGAATTCGACAAGAATACCGATATCACAGTCACAACTGCGGCGGCCAATACCCACTGCCATTTAATTTTAAGGATCTTAATTAGTGACCCTGCAAGCACCAGGCTGAAAAATCCCGTTATGTACCATTTGTATGAATAGATATAGTACCAGGCACTTGATGTATCATTTGCAGCCGGGCTACCCCAGTTGGCAAAAACAAGTATCAGCACCAGTGTAAAGAAATGAGTCATCGTCTGCCACATAGGCCTCTTTTCCTTCTCAACCATAACGTTCATCTGGTCTACTCTCTTCTGCTGCTCTTCCTTACGGTAAAAAAGTGACATTAAAAGCCCTATCACAACACTGAAAACCACCGCGCCAATGATCCGGGCAACGCCCATCTCAAAGCCCAATATTCGGGCTGTCAGAATGATTGCCAGTATATTGATTGCCGGACCCGAATAGAGGAAAGCAATTGCCGGGCCGAGGCCTGCGCCTCGCTTATGAATGCTTGAGAAGAGCGGCAGGATGGTGCAGGAGCAAACCGCCAGAATGGTGCCCGAGACGGCAGCAACGGAGTATGCCAGCCATTTCTTTGCGTTGGCACCGAAATATTTTATCACCGACCCCTGGCTGACAAAGACCGATATAACACCGGCAATAAAAAATGCCGGCAGAAGACAAAGGATCACGTGCTCCCTGGCATACCACTTTACCAGATCAAAAGTCGCCGCAATCGCAGTGTTGAAACGGACGCTTTCAATCGGCATGAAAAACGCGAACACAAATACCACAATGATCCACAGAAGGATCTTCAGCTCTTTCTTCAGTTCCATTTTTATTTAATGATTATCATTTCGCAAAAACCCGAAATGCACAAATAATTTTTTTTAAATCAAGGCAATTATAATATAATAGATCCCCACTCCGATGAAGAGTACTGCCACCACCCTCCTGAACCATATCTCAAAGGTTTTGATCCGGCTGTACATTTTGCCGACACTGCTTACCGCATAAGCCAATAACCATGCAAAGATAATTACAGGAATTCCGGTGGCCAGGGCAAAAATCAGGGGCAGATAGAGTCCGCCAGCACTGGCCACGGTAATTGGTATCAGCATTACGAAGTACAAAACTCCGCTGTACGGGCAGAAGGCCATTGCAAACAGAATTCCAAGCAACAGCGTATTCAGATAACTCTTTCTGCCCCTCTCTCCAATCTTCTCAGTGATCGAGCTCATGCCGCCCGGAAGCTTGAATTTGATTATGTCGAGCATAAAGAGTCCTATCAGAATTAAAATCGGTCCCAGCAGTTTTTCTCCCCATTTCTGGAACCAGCCGGAAATATCCATCTGGCTGGCGCCAAAGAAAATGATCAGTGCAATGCCTACATATGTAATTGCCCTTCCGAGAGTATAAACAAGTCCATTGAGAAATACCCTTCTCCTGTCAGTGAGATCACGGCTGATAAAGCCTATTGCCGAAATATTCGTTGCCAGAGGGCATGGGCTGATGGCAGTCATCAGCCCCAGAATAGCTGCTGTTAAAAAGGTATACTGAGAGTTCTCAAGTATCTTCTGAAGAAGCTCCATCAGTTATCTGTCAACGCCTTAAGCAACGGATCAACCGTCTTCCTGATCTCTTCCTTAAGTTTCTCCGGGCTGTTGCGCACATTCATGAAACCTTCGCTTGTAAGGTCAATCACGGTATCGCCGCTGACAACCAGCAAACACTGACCCGTGGCATTGACGCGTTTGGCGTCAGCTTCAGATGACTTATCTTCAATGTTAAGCGTCCTGAAAACAACAGTTCCTTTCTCTGTCTCAACAGGGTATAATTCCTTAACGGCATCCCTGGCAACATTCTCAACGGCCTGGCAGGTTACGCAGCGACGGGTCAGGTGAAAATAGATTACCTCCACCTTATCCTTTGAAAATCCATCAGCTTCTTCTGCCACAGAGGGATTTCCTTCACTGAAAGCAAAAATCGCAATGGCTGCCGCAGCTATCGCAACAACAGCCAGAACCGGTAACAGCTTCTTCATATCCGTACAGTTTTATTTGGTAAACAGTCGTTTTAATTCCTCTGCCGACGGGACCCGTCCCTTCAGAACAACCTTTTCATCGACTACAAGCGCCGGAGTTGTCATCACACCGTAGTTCATAATGTCCACGATATCCTCTACCTTGGTGACCGTGGCATCTATACCGTTCTGCTCAACAACCTCACGGGTCAGTTTCTCCAGGGTTTTGCATTTGGGGCACCCTGGCCCCAGGATTTTAATTTCCATATCTTTTATTCTCCCTTCATTTCGTAAAACGTCGAAATACTATATTAAATTTTTTATCGCTTGAAAAATTTATTCAGTAACAATTTTGCCTCGTCCCAATTCTCTCGATTGATGCAGTATTTAATATAGGGAGGATTGATCTCTCCCTGTATCAGCCCCGCCTTCTTTAGCTCCTTAAGATGTTCTGACAGGGTTGAGCGGGCTATGGGCAGTTCCTCCGCCATATCTCCGCTGTAACAGCATTTGTCGAGATTGTTTGCCAGAAAATCCATTACGAATACCCGCACCGGGTGAGAGAGGGCCTTGGCATACCTCGCCAGCTTCTCCTGATCATCTGAATAATATTTTTTCCTGGCCGGCTTTGCTTCCATTTCATTTCATTTCGGGAAACGACGAAACAAAAATAGTGATTTTTTCATGCAAAGATTATCAGGGCGCAATTTTATTATCCGGGCTGTATGAAGCATCAAAACCCGGTAAATGTTGCACAGCATTCTACATTGCAAATTCTGCGCGGGATGTCACATTTATACAATAGAATTTACCTCGAGCCTGATGGAGAAGATCAGGAGCAACCCGGAAGCCCTCCCCCTGAACTCAGTTGTGCCGGCATGCATTCATTATCCCTTTCTCACTGAGACGTTCAGGAAGGAGTTTGAGCGCCTGGGAAACTACCAGGAAAACGGTGAATATATTTACCGCTCCCTAATAGCGGAGGACCAGATCCAGGTCAACCCGGCCCCGGTTGTCGCAGTGCTGCTTTATGCTCACCTGGCCGACAAAAACCTGCTGAACAACACCGGATTGAGTGCAAGCGAATTCCATGTAAGTGTTCCTAACGTTCTTAACAGGAAGGTGGAGCTGCGTGACGACGGTTCATTTACTTCTGATTACAAGTACGGCCGCAAGGCAGATGATCTGCAGGAATATGTCAGGGCGGCACCCTTCAGCCGCACTTCCATCCCTGCTGAAATCCTCAGCCGGCTGTCGCAATAGATCCCGGAAGTCTATCACATGATGGCGTCATTCAACCAGGAAAATGTCATGACTGAATATCCGGGATTGAACTGGCGTATTGTATCGCAATAAGATTTACATTTACCGCATAAATATTTGCAGCATGAAAAAACTGTTTCTTTGCCTGGCGATTTTCTCGCTGTTTATCTCTCTCTCCGCACAGAACTTCTTCCGTGCAGAGTTCAGCAGGGAAAAAGATTATGTCATCCTGGTCAACCCAACTGTCGGTAACATAGAAGTTGTGGATTTCCTTCTGAAAAACGGATTGCTTGACATTGACACCGACAGGGTGGGTTTCGTTGGCGTCTATCACACAAGCCAGAAGTATGATTTTTCCAGGTCGGCTGACCATATCAACACCGGCGGTTTAAAGAACTTTCACCTCCATGAGGTAAGGGGACCGCTTACCGAAGATCTTCTTTACCGTGAGAACCCCTGTAGTGACGACCTCCGTCTGATTTTCAAAAACTCCATCGGAGTCTTTTTCTTTGGAGGGGAGGACATTCCTCCGTCAGTCTACGGTGAGGAAAACTGGTATTCCGAGACAAGCGATCCGGGAAGACATTTTTTTGAAGTAACTTTTCTGTTTCATCTTTTGGGAAGCACACTTAATACAACCTTTACACCGTTGCTCGAGGAAAAGCCTGACTACCTGGTAACAGGGTTCTGCCTGGGGATGCAGACAATGAACGTAGCTGCCGGTGGCACCCTGTATCAGGATATCCCGGCACAGATATACGGAAGCTACAGGCCGGAGACGCATGTCCTGATCGATCGTGCCAACCAGCATCGCAACAATTGGCAGAAAGTGAAGGAAGGGCCAGGCTATATGAGCAGCAGTCTTCATCCGGTAAGGTTCACTGAGCACGGATTCTTCGGGAAAACCGTCAGGGTGCCGCGCAAGCTGCAGCCCCTGGTATACAGCAGCCACCATCAGTCGCTCCGTGATGTAGCTCCCTGTTTCGATGTCACCGCACTCTCCATGGATGGCAAGGTGGTTGAAGGGATAGCCCATGTCAGTTATCCGAATGTCTTTTCGGTGCAGTTTCACCCCGAGGTTTCAGCACTGTATGAAGACCGTGCCCTGGTTAGATTTGAGCCCGACGATAAGCCTGTCACTCTGCACTCCATGCTGGACAAAGCGAGTCTGAAGTTCCACAGGAAATACTGGGGGCACATAACTGACGTCATTATGGAACTGGCGAGATAGTCAGCCCACTTGCGATTTACGATTTGCGATTTGCGAATTTCGAATTGGGGTCAGGCATTTTTGTAATGAAAAAAATCAAACGAATACTGACTGCAAACCGAGGTTAGACACTCGTGAAGCACATCCGGGTCTTCAGGTATCGTAAGATAGGCTGCAAGCCTTAAAGTATTGCAGACAGCAGTCGGCAGTCAAATTAAATCGTCAATTGCAAATCCCAAATCGCAAATCTACAATGCCTTAATCTCCGTGACCAGTGCCTGCAATGTGCTTTTGGCGTCTCCAAAGAGCATGCGGGTCTTGCCGTTGAAGAAGAGCATATTCTCTATGGCAGCATAGCCCTTACCCATCCCGCGCTTCATGACAATGATGTTTTTGGCGTCACGTGCCTTCACAATGGGCATGCCGTATATCGGGCTCGAGGGATCATCCTCGGCTGCCGGGTTGACAACGTCATTGGCACCGATGACCACGATCACATCGGTATTGGGAAGGTCCGGATTGATCTCGTCGCTCTCCACCAACTGTTCATAAGGCACGTCGGCCTCCGCCATCAGCACGTTCATATGTCCTGGCATGCGTCCTGCCACAGGATGAATGGCATACTTCACCTCTACCCCTTTCTCATCAAGGAGCTTATCGAGTTCATGGCATATATGCTGTGCCTGTGCCACTGCCAGTCCGTATCCCGGCACTATCACCACCTTTTTGGAGTAGCTCAGGAGCACGGCAGCATCTGAAACCGTTATCTCTTTTACGGTGCCGCCCTCCGTAGTGGCAGCTGCTCCTCCTCCGCCGAAGACACCAACAATGACATTGAGCAGTGAACGGTTCATGGCGCGGCACATCAGTATTGTAAGAATGGTTCCTGCCGATCCGACGAGTATCCCACCGGTAAGCATTGCCTGGTTATTGTACAGGAACCCTCCCATTGCGGCAGCCACACCGGTAAAGCTGTTCAGAAGTGATATCACCACCGGCATGTCAGCGCCGCCGATGGGCATGACGAACAGCACACCGTAGACGACAGAGATGGCAAAGAGGATGAGGATCAGCGGTGTCAGCTCCGAAGAGGCTTGCACGTCACGGGTCATTATGTAGACAATAAAGGCAATGATAACAACCAGAATTGTAACGTTGACATATTTCATCGCCCTGACCCTGAGATCACCCATCCAGCCGTCGAGCTTGCCAAAGGCAATCATGCTTCCGGCCCATGATACCGATCCTATCACCAGGCCAAGGAGTATAGCCAGCACATGACCGTTGGCCATGCCTGTTCTGGCAACAAGCTCAGTGCTGATATGAGGGAACTCCATCATGGAGATGAGGGCTGCGGTAGCGCCTCCCATACCATTGAAGAAAGAGACCAGCTGAGGCATCGCTGTCATCTTCACCTTTACGGCTATGACCCATCCGATGGCCGTGCCGATGACAATGGCAGCCAGGATCCATCCTATATTGCCAATCGGTTCTCCCTCCTTCTGGTGGAGCAGGATGGTGGCAGCAATGGCCATTATCATACCGATGGCAGCAATAATATTACCCCTTCTTGCGGTGAGGGGGTGACTGAGCATTTTCAATCCGAGAATGAAAAAGACAGAGGCAATAATATAGGTTATCTCAAGTATCGAGACACCTGCCGAAAACTGGGAAACATCATTCATAGTACGACTATTTGCAGCAAATGGGATAAAGCAGGGTTATTTTTTCTTTTTAAACATCTCAAGCATCCTGTCGGTGACAACAAATCCGCCAACGACGTTGAGCGTGCCGAGCACAACAGCGAGAAAACCGAGTATCATTGCCCCCGTTGTCTCAGCGTGGCCCATGACAATAATAGCTCCGATTATGACAACCCCGTGGATGGCGTTTGCACCTGACATCAGTGGGGTGTGAAGAATTGCAGGCACATGGCTTATAACCTCAATGCCCAGGAATATTGAGAGGATCACCATATAAATGATGCCCCTGTTTGCCATAAAAAATTCAAGAAATCCTTCCATTATACAGTTTATTTTATTTCAAGCATCTGTTTTACTCTCGGACTGACATACTCTCCGCCGTGTACCGCCGTGGTTCCGAAGATGACCTCGTCTCCCATGTCCGGCACAATCCTGCCCTCCTTGTCGATCATAATTTTCAGCAGGTTAATTATATTGTTGCCGAACATCCGGCTGGCATCCGAGGGCATATCTGATGGATAGTCTGATTTTCCTATTATCGTGACCCCGTTAGCCTTTATGGCAGCTCCATTCTCCGTCAGTTCACAGTTACCTCCTGACGAAGCCGCAAGGTCTATGATCACCGACCCGGGTTTCATTTTGGCCACGGTCTCTCTGAGTATCAGCACAGGAGCCCGTTTGCCAGGTATCTGCGCCGTGGCGATGATCACGTCAGCGGCGGCAGCGCGTTGCTGGATAAGCTCCTGCTGCCGCTTTTTGAATTCTTCGGTCTGCTCTACGGCATAGCCTCCTGCGGCAGCATCTTCAACCGCACCTTCAACCTCGACAAATTTGCCGCCAAGGCTTTTCACCTCCTCCTTCACGGCTGACCTCACATCAAAAACCTCAACCACGGCTCCAAGCTTGCGGGCTATGGCAATAGCCTGCAGCCCGGCAACACCGGCACCCAGTATCAATACCCGTGAAGGCTTGATGGTTCCCGCGGCCGACATGAACATAGGAAAAAACCGCGGCAGCAGGTATGCAGCCTCCAGCACCGCCTTGTAACCTGAAACCGTAGCCATGGAAGAAAGTATATCCATAGACTGTGCCCGCGTGATCCTGGGCACCAGGTCAAGGGCAAGAAGGGTAACTCCCCTCTGCCTGATCTTTTCCAGCCACTCCCTGTTTTCAACCGGGTCAAGTACGGTACAGAGTATCTGCCCGTCCCTGTA
Organism: Bacteroidales bacterium; assembly: GCA_011620595.1. Classification (GTDB taxonomy): domain Bacteria; phylum Bacteroidota; class Bacteroidia; order Bacteroidales; family VadinHA17; genus SR-FBR-E99. The sequence continues at coordinate 96,771 of WOYX01000004.1, forward strand.
AGCACCCACATCGTCTGATACCGGCGGGTTAATGCAGAGCAGCAGATCAGCTTTGGAGAGGACCTCCGTCCTCTTTGCGGGTAAGGCACCGGCAGCCTCGTATTCACTGTCAGGGGCGTATGCTCTCTCCCCGGCTCCATGCTCAACCATAAGGTCAAGACCAAGCTTTTTCAAAGCTGCCGCTTCACCTGGAAGGAGGGCAACCCTGTTTTCCTTTCCAGTCTCTTTAAGAATTCCTGCGATCATATAGAGTTTTTTATAAGAATTGAATAATGTCTATTTCTTCAACAACGAGGCGGCTTCACTGTCAAGCATCCATAACAGCTGTCCCGAACCCGGATTAACCCACGATGCCGGATACCTCTCGTAACCGGACTTCTTTTCCACTATTTCAGAAACAATGGAAGCCTTGCCCTTGCCTGTAACTATATAGTATACTTTGGATGAGTTATTGATAAGCCTGCCTGTGGCCGTGATCCTCTTGCGGCCGGTGCCCGGATGTACCGACACGTCGAAAAGACGGGCGGTGGCAAAGAGATCGGGCCTGTCAGAAAAGACCGAGGCAGTGTGGCCGTCATCTCCGAGGCCCAGAAGCATCAGGTCAAACTGAGGTATTCCGTTGAAGAAGGGGACCATGGAGCTGACAAGCTCTGAATATTGCCTTGCCTCTTCTTCCGGATCATCTTCCCCCATGATCCTGAGAACGTTTGCATCAGGGATTGGTACATTCTGCAACATGCTTTCATAGGCCATACGGTAGTTGCTCTCGCTGTCATCCGGAGCTACGCAACGCTCATCACCCCAGAAGACCAGCATCTTTTCCCAGCTTATCCTGTCAGCATAATTGTCTGAAATGTATTTGAAGATAAACTCCGGTGTAGACCCGCCTGAGAGCGCAACGGTATAGTAATGGTCAGGTTCAATCCTGTCAAGATCCCTGGTCAGCATTTCAGCGAAACTTTGCGCCAGGGCTTCGCGGTCGGAGAACACTCTGACTGAATATGACATTTTCTGCAACAATCAGGAAATAAAACTAATCATAATTCGCAATAAACACCATCTTCGGCCAGATTTTTACATGGGTATCTCCATGTTAGTTCACTCTCCTCGATAAGATCATCTGCTCTCTCCGGTCCCCATGTCCCTGCCGGATAACCATAGACAGGAATTGAACTGTCGTTCTTCCAGGCTTCAATAATGGGGTCAAGGAACTTCCATGCTGCCATAACGGCGTCTGATCTCGTATAGAGAGTCGAATCACCCTTCATGCAGTCATACAGCAGTCTCTCATAGGCTTCGGGAATCCTTTCAGCAGCAAGGTCAGAGTAGTGAAAGTCCATGTTTACATTCTTTACCTTAAATCCGGCTCCGGGGATTTTCATGCCGAACTTCAGCAGTAACCCCTCATCGGGCTGTATTCTGATAATCAACTGGTTACACCCATCGCACAGACTCTCACCGGAAAACAGGTAGTGAGGTGTAGGTTTGAAATGGATCACTGCCTCGGTGACGCGGGTTGGCAATCTCTTTCCGGTTCTTAAATAGAAAGGTACTCCGCCCCATCTCCAGTTATCAATATTGAATTTCAGCGCGGCAAATGTCTCGGTCATGGATGCCGGGTCCACATTCGCCTCCTCACGGTATCCCTTCAGCCATTCCCCCCTGACATGAGCCCCGGTATACTGACCGCGAATTGCAGTCCGGTGAACCTCGTCACTGCTGATCGGCCTGAGAGACTCAAATACCTTTACAAGTTCATTCCTTATGGACGTGGAATCTATCGAGGACGGAGGTTCCATGGCTACAAAACCTACGAGATGCAGCAGGTGATTCTGCACCATGTCGCGCAGTGCGCCCGAACCCTCGTAATAAGATCCCCTCATCTCAACACCCAGAGTCTCTGAGGAGGTGATCTCCACATGATGCACATAATTACGGTTCCACAGTGGCTCAAAGATGCCGTTGGAGAACCTTGTCACAAGGATATTCTGCACCGTCTCCTTGCCCAGGTAATGATCAATACGGAATATCTGGTTTTCGTTCCATGTCTCAAGAAGTGTTCTGTTAAGTTTTTCTGCACTCCTGTAATCGTAACCGAACGGTTTCTCAATGATCATCCTCTTCCAACCATCCCCCTCATTGTTCAGACCCTGCAGGGCCAGATTGCGGGGTATAACACCATACAGATCAGGAGGAACAGAAAGGTAAAAAAGTAAGTTCCCGCCAATACTGAACTTCTGGCTGATCATCTCCAGAAAATCAGGAAGACGTTTGTAGGCACCGGTAACGGATGTGTCAAAATCAATGTAATGAAATAAAGCAACAAACTCATCTGTATTTGTTCCGGACTTTTCACCTTCTGATCCGGCCAGGGCCCTTCTCACTTCCTTGCGATATGCCTCATCCGTAACTCCGGTTCTGCCCGTGGCAACCACAGCAAACCTTTCAGGCATCAGATTCTCATTGTACAGGGCATATAACGCCGGCACAATTTTCCTCATAGCCAGGTCACCCCTACCTCCAAAAATCACAATGATCAGATTGTCAGGCCTCTCCATTTATTTGGGTTTGATTTTCCAATTTAAATCCTTTCCGGTACCTGACGCTTGTTCGCCCGAATACCTGAAATAACAGGATTTTCAACCGTTTAGCGTAGCCTGGTAACAATAACAAATATAAAAAAAGCAGTAACACAACCAACTCATGAACGAAAAATGATCTGAAATTGCAGCCAATCTTTGTTAAAAGTCTATGTTGTTGAATATGCCTTACTTACGTTTTCCTGTTTTTAGGGGTGTTGTTAATTTAAACATATGTATATATTTTAAACACATGTCTATTTCATTTATTATCTGTAACTTACATGGATCGATAAAAATATCTGTATATTATTTCAACATTCCTGGCGAACCCGAAGACCTAATTTGGTATACTATATCTCTCTTTATCAACATGATATAACGTTTGGCATGCAAATTGGAAAGGTGGCATAAAATAGTATTATACATCAACAACTAATGATATGAAAAGAATTATTCCATTGACAATCTGCCTGATAATGCTGCACTTGGGCATCATGGACGGTCAGAAAGGCAAAATTGAACCTGCTCAGAATCCCATAAACCGGGTCAGTGTTGCAAGTGACACGGAAACTGAGACCCTGACAAAGATGTGGATAGAAGGGTTTCGTGGAAAATACCCTGAAGCTGAGGTGATCTCTCTCCCATCAGAGGAGTTTGCCGACGCTGACATTATGTTCATCACCGGCAGTTCATCGAAATCTGCCGCAGAGACAGCTGCATGGAAAATAGTTGTGGGGCGTGATGTAATTGTCCCGGTAATGAATGCGACGAGTCCTTTCCTTTACGGCATCTCAGAAAGCGGAATCTCTCCGGAGAAGTTTGGCGGAATACTGACTGCTGAAGGTACATCCACCTGGGGTGATCTTCTCAATAATGATGACCTCTCCCCTGTCAGCGTTTTAATACCTGATGACATTACCGTGGTCAGTGCCTTGTCAAGGTTCGTTCAAACAGATCCGGCGCGTGTCAGAGCCATATCCTCGCTCTCATCTGCGCACATTCCGGCTGCACTTAAAAGTAACCCGCAAGCAATAGCATTCTGCCGCCTGGCTGATATAACCGACCAAACAGGCCGGGGATTCATTGATGGTATACAAATAATACCCGTCGATGTGAACAATAACGCAAGATCGGACTATTTCGAACAGTTCTATGCCGATTACAACAGTTTCAGCAGAGGAGTCTATATTGGCAAGTATCCGAAAGCACTGTGCAATAATATCTATGCTGCCTCAGCCACAAATCCTTCGCCGGGAGCACCCTCCGATCTGATAAGGTATGTACTGGTCGACGGACAATCACTCCTGGCGGGAACCGGCTTTACAGCCCTTGCACCGGGAGAAGGCATGATCAGAATGGATGCACTGGTTCCTGACCAGGCTCTGGTAACGGCTGGCAGTGACGGCCGTCCGGCATTAAGGGCATGGATCTGGATCCTGGCTGTGATCGTGACAGTTACATCTGCAGCATACGTAATATACCGGTTAACCAGGTCAGGTTCAGAGGAAATCGTTTCACCCAGGCAAAAGCCATCACTGGCATTCAGCCTCAAGTCCCTGATCACACCCCCGGGAATATTGTTTGACAGAGGCCATACATGGGCCTTTATGGAAAAGGACGGTCTTGTAAGGATAGGCATTGACGACTTCCTTCAGCATGTAACCGGTTCCCTGACCCGCCTCAGAATGAAGGACCCCGGCGAAATGGTACATAAGGGCGAACATGTGGTGTCTGTCGTACAGAACGGCAAACAACTTGACATTAAATCTCCTGTAAGTGGCAGAATTGTCATGCGGAATGAGAAGCTGACGGCTGATACCGGGATAATGAACAACTCGCCGTTTGATGAGGGCTGGATTTATGCCATTGAACCTGACAACTGGGAGAAGGAATCACGTCTGCTGGAATTTCCCGGGAAGTATATTGATTACCTGAAAGAGGAATTTGCACGGATCAGGGATTTTCTCACAGTTATGCCCGGACCTGGTGATACAAGATATGCTCATGTGGTTTTACAGGATGGAGGTGAGTTTAAGGACGGATTTCTTGAGGAATTCGGACCTGAGGTCTGGGAAGAGTTCCAGGAAAAATTTCTGGAGAGATCCCGTTAGCAGTTTCGTTTGATTTCCGTCGCAACTATTTAGCATTGATCCTAATCTGACCTGATTTCAATCGTATGAGTCATGACCACATCTACGGCGTGCGCGAAGCCGTAAGTACTGGTTATCTCTATCTGTCAGCTGTGCCTTTTGAGGAGCCGGGACTGAATACAATCATTCAGAAATCTTCCTGCCCTGCCCTCACCAAGGGGTTTCTCCAGGCAGTGCCCTCAATATTTGTCCTGTGTGTGGCCTGCCTTGCTGCCGGGAATCAACCAGGTTACCAAAAACAATAACCATAACGAGGTTCACTATGAGTAACGGCACCTATATTGCTCCCGGCGCAGTGAGCGAAAGGAGCACCTGAAATAACGCTGTCATGAGGTCCGTAATGGTCAACTGAAGATTTTTTTGTACATTGTAGAGGATTTATACATTCAATGCCAGTCCTCTCCTGAAGAGAGGTACAGAGCTGCAAAGAGATGTAATACTGCTAAAAACAACCGCAATGGCAACCCCCGGTGACAACAGCCCCCTTCGCAGATCATTGCTGACCCGCCTCATCAGCCGCTTCAGACTCAAATCAACGATCTACAGCAGGGTTGTGGGCATAATCGCATTCGCAGCCATTGTCCTTTTTCTTTCGTTCAATATCATCTTCAGGACGGTCTATGTTAATTATTTCAACACTGTACTCAAACAGAACGGGAATAATATCGGTGCAATAGTGGAGGGGGCACTTTACACATCAATGCTTGAGAATGACAAGAGCACCCTCCACGGAACACTGGATATCATTAATACCATGCCGGGCATTGACGATGTCAATCTGTATGACCAGAATGACAACCTGGCCTATTCTTCCTTCACCGCTGAAACGGAATATCACAGTAATCCCGACTGTATTTCATGTCACTCCGATCTGAACGAGATGTTTGCAAAGAGAGAGAAGAGCTACACTATAATTGATGAGAAGAGTGATTGCAGCATGAATCCCAACCAGCCGGGCCAGAGGCACCTGCTTATAAGAAGGCCGATCCTGAATGAGATGTCATGCTACACTGCATCATGCCACGCACACAGTGAAACCGACGAGGTGCTCGGCTCACTGATAATCAGGATGCCTCTCAAAGATCTCGACAATGCCCTGCAGAAATCTTCTGTTGAGTTTCTCCTCATGGCACTGATCATTACCGCCATAATTGTCCTGATGCTAATTCTTTTTACCAGAAAGAAGATCAAAGACCCGTTGAACAGCATCATAACAGCCAGTGAGGCAGTTTCTGCCGGCGAGATGAAGACCAGGCTGGATATACGGCCTGATCTGCTTGACGACATGAAGATGGTCTCCCTGGCATTCAATAATATGCTCGACAACATTGACAACGCAACTGAGGAACTGGAGAACTGGTCAAAACAACTTGAGTACAAGGTTCAGAAGAAGTCCGAAGAGCTTTCGGAAGCACAAAATGAACTTATTAATGTTGAAAGGATAGCCTCGCTCGGCAAGCTCTCGGCATCAGTGGCACACGAAATCAACAACCCATTGTCAGGGATACTGATTTACACAAAACTGGTTTACAAGCAGCTTGACGGTCAGGATATTGATCCCGAAAAAAAGGAGAACATGCTCCGGAAGCTCAAGCTCATTGAGACCGAGACCAAACGCTGCGGAGATATAGTAAAGGGTCTTCTCGATTTCTCGCAGAAAGACCAGGATGACTTCGAGGTGAGGCACCTGAATGAACTGGTACAGGACACGTATGATCTGATGATGCATCACATAAAGATTGCCAACATCACCTTCCTGACAGATCTGTCAGCCCGTTCTGATCTCATCTTCTGCAATCCCAACCAGGTAAAACAGGCATGCATCGCTCTGCTGGTAAACGCCTCCGAAGCGGTGACCGATAACGGTGAGATAGTAATCCGGACAAAAAACAGTGAGAGTGATACTGTAAGACTTGAGATATCGGATAACGGTTCTGGCATAGCTCCGGAAGATATCCCACACATTTTTGAACCTTTCTTCTCGACAAAACGAGATGCAAGAGGCATCGGGTTGGGACTTCCGATCGTTCACGGAATAGTTCAGAATCATGGCGGGAAGATAGAAGTTGATTCCGTGGTAGGCAGAGGAACCACAATGTCACTGATTTTTCCTTTAAAAAACGCGTAAGACGGATGATATGGCAGAAAAGATTTCCATTCTGATTGTTGATGATGAAGAATCCGTCAGGGATTCATTGCTAAACTGGTTCATTGAGGACGGGTACAGCGTAGAGTGTGCGGAGAACGCAAAAAAAGCGCTTCAACTTCTTGAGGGCAGGGATTTTGACATCATCCTTGCCGACATAAAGATGCCGGGCATGGACGGGATGGAGATGCACAGGCGCATTAAAGCCCTGAACAGGGATTCCATCGTCATCATCATGACTGCATTCGCATCGGTTGACACGGCTGTACAGGCGCTCAAAGACGGTGCATTTGATTATATCACAAAGCCTTTTGATCCTGATGACCTGTCGCACCTCATCCGCAATGCTGCGGCACAGATAGCTCTTAAAGGAGAAAATGAGGCCCTGAAAAGCAGAGTCACCAACCTTGAAGCCATAGATGATTTTATTGGTCAGAGCGATGCCATCCGAAAGGTGCTTGATCAGATTAAGAGTGTAGCCCAGTCAAATTCCTCGGTAATAATCACAGGTGAGAGCGGTACGGGCAAGGAGCTGGTTGCTAGGGCGATCCATTCAAACTCTGCCCGCAGGTACTTCCCACTCATCAGTGTCCATTGCGGTGCCCTGACCGAGAGCCTTCTCGAAAGTGAACTCTTCGGCCATGAGAAAGGAGCCTTCACAGGTGCCACATTCAATCGCAAGGGCAGGTTCGAAATGGCCGACGGCGGCACTATCTTCCTTGACGAGATAGCCACCATCTCACCCAAGATGCAGATCGAGCTGCTGAGAGTCCTTGAAACCAAAAGCTTCGTCCGTGTGGGAGGCAACAGGGAGATAACATCTGACTTCAGGGTCATATGCGCTACAAACAGGGACCTGAAAGGAATGGTAGCCAACGGTACGTTCCGCGAAGATCTCTTCTACAGGCTGAATGTTGTCAATATCACCATTCCTCCATTGCGTGAAAGGACTGAAGATATTCCGCTGCTTGTCAGTCACTTCATAAAAAAGTACTGCACCTCCATGAGCCGAGACCTGATAACAATTGATCCTGCAGCACTTAAACACCTTGAAAAGTTCGAGTTCCCCGGGAATGTCCGGGAACTGGAGAATATGATCGAACGTGCGATAGTTATCGGCAACGGCAAGGAGATAAAGCTGAAAGACCTCCCAATGGGTAAGGAGGCTATCAGCAGCTCCGTTGAAAGCCTCGAAGAGCTTGAGAAGAGACACATTGAGGATATCCTTATGAAATACAGCTGGAATGTGTCCCGCTCTGCCAGAGCCCTAAATGTTGACAGAGTTACTCTTTACAACAAAATCAGGAAATATGGTCTGAAGAAAGATTAGCCATCAACGATTCTTGCTCATTGAAAGAGAAAAAAATAATATTGCTTTCCAACGGCCCTTTTGAAAAGGAGTTTCTGAGAAGGATCGCACTGGCAGTTGAATCTGAGTTCAGGTACCAGGTCAGTACCGAGGAGTGTCACCTGGATCTCAACCCCTACTACAATCCGGCGAGGCGGCAATATGACGGGAATAAGCTCCTGCATCATCTTTACGGATGTACCCAAAACAAATATGACCGGCTGATCTGTCTTTTCAGGATTGACCTTTACATTCCCATTCTCACTTACATCTTCGGGCAGGCTGTACTGGGTGAAAAGACTGCAATTGCTTCCATATATCGGCTAAGGAATGAGCTCTATGGCCTGAGCAAGGATGAATATCTGCTTCTCTCCAGGGCCATTAAGGAAGTGATACATGAGCTGGGTCACACATTCGGGCTTTTGCACTGCCATGTACCTTCCTGTGTCATGCGTTCAAGCACCTATGTCGAAGACATAGACCAGAAAAGCAGCAGTTTGTGCAACAGATGCAGGACACTGTTTGAGGAGGGGCAGAAATGAAGGAGAGTGTCCTGCTGAATAATAAGACACCCTCCTGCTATTACCTTACGAGAGTTTTATTTCGCCTTGAAACCGAACATTATAGCCACGCAACCGCTGGCTGGAAGCTCATCCCTGATACCGAATGTTGTAACCTTGATCATTATCTTCAGCTGCTGGCTTGCCTCCAGCTTGAAATCCCAGATATTGGTAAGACCCCCCTCCCTGTTTGAAAAGAGCACCTTGCCAGTGGCATCGAGTACGGTGAATTCTATAGGTGGAAGTCCGTCAGCACCGCAGATAACGAGCCTGTAATCAAGATCAGAGTAGAAGGTCTTGTAGAGTTCAGCCTCCTCACCTTCAACCAGTACTGCGGCATGGTAGTTGCCGTCGTGAAGATAGGCACCCAACTCTTTTTTGCACAGAGACTTGGCAAATCCCTTGCACTGTGCGGCTGCTTCTCCACCCCCGATAAGGGAGAGTAATACTGCAAGAACTATTGTTTGTATAATCTGTTTCATCGGACTCTATTTTACATATGCGTTTCTGATCTCTCCAACCTTCTCCTTGATAGCCGTGAAAACCTCCGGCTTCATCTCCGACAATGCCGAGCCCGTGATCTCCGTCACTCCGGTTGCCTTGTCCAGCCGTGCCGAGGAGGGTGCCGACGAACGCTCAACCTTGTCAAAAAGGAGTTTCAATTCCCTTATGGGGCCCAGCAGTTCCTGTATGGCGCTGTTGTCATTGTAGGTCTCAAGGAGACGTATCATATCATCGACTGACATCTTCTGATCGGCGATGGTACTCACCAGTTTATTGCCTTTGAAATTCTTCATCTCAACCATATTGGTAGAGATATATAGTCCTTCAATGAAGCCCCCGGCGATGATGGTGGCGGCAACCGCATGCTGTTCGTCATCCTCCAGGTAGGCCTGTGAGTTGAGGAAGGTTTCCGAAACAATCTCCATAATCACATCACGGTTGTTGATGTTTTGCTCCAGCCTTTCAATGGTCGTTTCATCGATTGCATCAAGTATTCCAAGCCCCGTAGCCATATTCTCGGCTGCCTCCATATAATTGACAAGGAGTGAAGTCTCGTCATACATACTCGCAAAACTGAGATCACATACAAAAATCCCGAGGTTGAGAGCCATACTCTTGCTTGTGGTGTAGTTGGCCCTGTTCTCAACGGGATTAAGCAGAGTGGCATCAAAAGCGGCTCCTGCCTCCCTGATCAGCTGCGCCACCTCCAGAGGAGTGGGAAGAGCATTGAAAACCTTCTCTGCGGTCTTTATCTGCTCCATGGTCTGCTCATCAGCACTGACAGCTTCCGTGGTTGCCTTAGGGCTCTCTCCTTTTTTCTTTCCCTTGCATGATGTGATGACCATACAGATTGAGAGAGCTGTCACTCCCAGAATAAGTGGCAGAATTTTAAGCTTAATGTTCATAATGATCTTGGTTTTTAGAGTTCACAGGCTTACATCCGACCAAATTACCACTTATTTTTTTATTAATCAAATGTGCCATTAAGTTATTATTACACATAAATTTGTTCAAAACTTACAATAAATGATTAAGTCTGAAAAGAAACTTGCTGAGCTCAGTAAAATACTCAGTAACGCAAAGTATAACGAGATTTATGACCGGATTAGTATGCTCCGGGCAGAAGAACCTTTTGAGGGGGCGATCAACCTCCTGGCACGGTTCTATGATGAGTCGGACATGGAAGAGATAAAAAGGGTGATATCCGCATTTTTCAATGACATGAAGGAGAGATCGGGACGCGCTGAGGTCATAAGCTCGCTTGGGGCTGTAAGGAAGCCGGAAACAAAGGCCATGCTGGCATCTTCATGCTGGCATTCCGGACTCGATTACTCGGAATACGCCCGACCTTTGGGTGAGGCATTCATGTCCGGTGATTACATGACCTCCCTTGAGTGCTTCACGGTACTTGAAAACTGCAGTGACACAATAAGTGCCGACGACAAAACCGAACTCATTGATCGGCTCAGCAGGAAAATGGTACAGTATGACGCTCCCATGCACAAACTGGCTGAGGAACTTATCTCAGTGCTCAGACAGTAGCCGTACGCTAAATGTAGGAGCTGTAGTGCTTCATGAACTGTGATCTCTCAAAGAGCGCCGGGTTGTCTATGTTACGGTAGTTAAGCCTCCCCCTGAAGTCGTCGATGGTCATGAACTCCTTGTCTTCCATCCACTTATGCATTGCTTCATTGATCTCGGAGATTACCCTGAAACCTCTCCTGTAGAGAGATGAGCAGACCTGTACCGTGGTGGCTCCTGCCAGAAGATACTTGATGGCATCTTCCCCGGTGTACACTCCTGTGGATGCTGAGATGTCAATCTTGATATCCTGCGCACTGACCATCCCCACCCAGCGGAGAACATAGCGTTGTTCAACAGGATTGGAGAGTACGGAGGCAGGAACAACCTCCATGGTGTTTATGTCAAAGTCAGGCTCATAGAACCTGTTGAACATGACAATGCCAGAGGCACCGTGATTACGTATCTGCCAGGCAAAATTGAGAAGGTTTGAGAAGCGCAGGCCAATCTTTACCGTAACGGGGATCTTCAGTTTTTTTGTGAGACTGTCTATGATCCTGAAGTACACATTTTCGGCATCGGTGCTCTTCTGACCTTTGTCCACAGGTATGAAGAAAATATTCACCTCCAGGGCACTGGCACCCGCATTTTCTATCTCAACGGCAAAATCGGTCCACCCTTTTTCGGAAAAGCAGTTGATACTGGCTATCACCGGTATCTGTACGCTCATGCGGGCATTCCTGATCAGCTCAAGATAGGTCTCAACGCTGTTGTTGCGGATATAGTACAGCAGGTAATCGTCGGCCTCGGGATATGATCCTTCTGATGACATCGAGTGAACCTGGGAGACTATCTGTTCCTCGAACAGGGATTTAAGTACGACTGCACCGGCACCTGCTGCCTCAGCTTCCTTTATTGAATCGACCTTTGATGTGAAATTCGAACTCCCGGCAATAACAGGACTCTTCAGATCCAGTCCCAGGTAACGTGTACTGATTGTGCTCATTTTATCTTTTAATTCGTTCTCCAAATATAAGTGTTCCGACCCTGATCATGGTGCTTCCCTCCTCCACGGCTACAGGCCAGTCGCCTGTCATTCCCATGGATATCTCCCTGAAGAATTCGTTCTCCCTGAAGTGTCTCTCACGCATGTTTCTGAAGATCAGTGCCAGCGTTCGGAACTCTCTTCTGACCTGTTCCATATCATCAGTAAAGGTTGCGATTCCCATGACACCGCAGATGCGCACGGCACGAAGAGAGGCTGCAACCTCTGTCCAGTTGGTGCCGTCAGCTTCCTCAACACCAAAACCCTGCTTGGTCTTTTCGGAGGCTATATGAAACTGCAGCAGGCAATCGATCTGTTGATCCTGTCTGACAGCTTCGTCATCAATCCTTGCAAGCAGCCTCAGCGAATCCACTGACTCTATCACGGAGGCCGCGGCTACCGCCTGCCTGACCTTGTTTGACTGCAGGTGGCCTATAAGATGCCACTTGACATCAGGAGGCAGCAGATCCTTCTTGGCTGACAGCTCCTGCACCCTGTTTTCACCGAGGAGCCTCACTCCGGCATTGTATGCCTCCAACGCCTCCTCCGCACTGCGGGTTTTGGTTACCGCAACGACCTTCACCTCCGGGGGAAGCTCCCTCAGCAGGTTTTCAATATTCGTTGCAATCTTTCCCATGGTACCGGAGTACTCTGTCAGTCAAGTTTATGAATTACCAGTCCGCTCCTCAGCTTGGGTTCGAACCAGGTTGTCTTTGGGGGCATGATATTGCCGGTGTCGGCGATGGTTATCAACTGCTGCATTGATACCGGAAAGAGGGCAAACGCAACCTTCATCTCACCGCTGTCAACCCTGCGCTTCAGTTCACCCAGGCCTCTGATCCCGCCGACAAAATCAATGCGTTTCGATCTTCTGAGATCCTGTATGTCCAGCAGCGGAACCAGCACCTTCTCTGTGAGAATGGTTACGTCAAGCACGCCTATGGGGTCACTGTCGTCATAGGTACCCTTCAGGGCAGTGAGGCTGTACCACTGTCCGTCAAGGTACATGCCGAAGTTATGCAGCTTGCCGGGGTGGTAAGTTTTGGCACCCTTTGCGGTTACGGTAAACGACTCCTTCAGCCTCTCCAGGAACTGTTCCGGAGTCATGCCATTAAGGTCCTTCACAACCCTGTTGTAATCAAGGATATTGAGCTGGTCATCCGGAAAGTGCACAGCAAGAAAGAAGTTGTACTCCTCATCACCTCGGTGTAACGGATTCCTCTCCCTCTTCTCCTTGCCGACCAGGGCAGCAGCAGCCGTGCGGTGATGTCCGTCAGCTACATACATAAAGGGCACCTCCTTGGCAAAGATCATCTCAATTGTGTCATTTACAGTCTTGTCCCGCACAACCCAGAAGTGATGGCCTATACCGTCCTCAGCCACAAAATCGTATTCCGGCTTCTCCTTACTGACAATCCGTTCCACAATCCTGTCGAGCTTCCTGACAGCAGGATATGCCAGGAGCACAGGCTCAATGTTGGCATTACTGGATCGCACGTGGACCATACGGTCCTCCTCCTTATCAGGCCTTGTCAGCTCATGCTTTTTAATAACACCTGAGAGATAGTCATCGACTGATGCAGCACCCACGATGCCATACTGCGTGCGTCCCTTCATTGTCTGGGCATAGATGTAAAAATGGGGCGATTCATCCTGCACAAGCCACCCTCTCTCCTGCCAGGCAGTGAAGTTTTCAAAAGCCTTCCGGTAGACCTCCTCCGAATGCACGTCAGTGCCTTCAGGCAGGTCTATCTCTGACCTGGTGATGTGAAGAAGAGATTTCTCCTTGCCCTCAGCCATGATGGCAGCCTCTGCCGAATTCATGACATCATATGGAAGGCAGGCGATCTCCGCTGCCATGCTCGCCGGCGGACGCAGTCCCCGGAACGGTTTAACAACAGCCATATCTTAAAATTAACAAATTCCTATTTTTGTTTGTTCACTCTGAAGGTTTCGTCACCTGTAGCAAAGAAAGCTACTATCTGTCTTGCTGCTGCCACACCGGCGTTGATATTTGCCTCTTCCGTCTGTGCCCCCATCTTCTTCGGGGTGAAGAAATAGCGTCCGGCAAACTTCTCAGCGAAGAGAGAAGCATTGTCAGGTGCCACATCGGAGAGATACCTTATGTCACTCCTCTTCTCCATCATCGCTATGAGTTCAGCCTCATTGATGACCTCCTTGCGGGCAGTATTCACCAGCACGCCTCCGGACGGCATGAGTGAGATCAGTTTTTTGCCTATCGATCCCCTGGTCTTATCATTGGCCGGTATGTGAAGTGAGACGTACTGACATGTGGAATAAAGCTCCTCAACAGTATCAACGGGAGTAACACCTGCTTCACGCATTGTCTTCTGACCTACAAACGGATCGTATGCGTATGTTTCCATGCCAAAACCTGATGCTATGCGGGCCATGCACCTGCCCACATTCCCGAAGGCATGAAGTCCGAGTCTCTTGCCCATGAGCTCTGAACCCGTCTTGCCGTCAAAGCCTCCACGTGCAGAGTAGAGCATCATGCCGAAAGCCAGTTCTGCAACAGCGTTGGAGTTCTGGCCAGGGGTGTTCATGGCCACGACACCGGAAGCAGTGCATCCGTTAAGGTCGAGATTATCGTATCCTGCACCTGCTCTTACCACTATCTTCAGTTTTGGGGCAGCAGCCAGAAGAGCGGCATCCACAATGTCAGAACGGACAATCAGCGCATCGGCATCGGCGACTGCAGCGTGCAACTCCTCCGGGGTCCTGTATTTCTCAAGTAGAGCAAGGGTGTGTCCGCCCTTCTCAGCCACGTCACGTATCTGCGAAATGGCCAGGGGGGCAAAGGGTTTTTCAGTGGCTACCAGTATTTTCATGATGCTACGGTTTAGTATTTGTTTTCAAACTCCTTCATACAGTCAACCAGGGCTATCACACTCTCAATAGGCAGCGCATTGTAGAGTGAGGCGCGGAAACCGCCGACAGACCGGTGACCTGTAATACCTATCATACCTTTTGACTTGGCAAAGTCGGCAAAATCTTTCTCCAGCCCGGTGTAGCTGTCTGACATTACAAAACATGCATTCATCAGCGACCTGTCATTATGGTCGGGAACGGTAGCCCTGAAGAGCTTGTTGCGTTCTATCTCGTCATATAGCAGGGCAGCCTTCTCCCTGTTGATTCTGTGCATCGCACTGAGCCCACCCTTCTGTTTCAGCCACTCAAGGGTCTTAAGGGCTGCAAAGACAATCATTACCGGTGGAGTGTTGAACATCGATTCTTTTTCAATGTGGGTCTTGTAATTGAGCATCGTGGGAATCTGGCGGGTTACTTTACCCAGCACTGAATCTTTAATGATGACAATGGTGACCCCTGCCGGAGCAAGGTTCTTCTGCGCACCGCCGTAGATGACAGAGTATTTTGAGACGTCAACAGGGCGGCTGAAGATATCAGACGACATGTCAGCCACCAGGGGTACTGAGACATCAGGGTCTTCCTTCATCTCAGTGCCGTAAATGGTGTTGTTGGTTGTGATATGAAAATAGTCGGCGTCAGAAGGAACCGTGTAGCCTTTGGGTATGTAGTTGAAATTTTTGTCTTTCGATGAAGCAACCTCGACAGCCTCCCCGAAGAGCCGTGCCTCCCTGAGTGCCTTGCCGGCCCACTCGCCGGTGTTCAGGTAGGCAGATTTCTTCTCCATGAGGTTCATTGGCAGCATTGCAAACTGCAGGCTTGCCCCTCCTCCGAGGAATATGACGGAGTAACCCTCAGGAACATCCAGCAGTTCCTTCACGTGATTCACCACGCTGTCCATCACTGCCACAAATTCCTTGCTCCGATGGGAGACCTCCATTATTGAGAGGCCGGTGCCTGCAAAATCCCTGATCGCTTCAATCACCTTCTCATTTGTATACTGAGGCATGATTGAAGGGCCTGCGTAAAAGTTGTGTATTTTCATTTCTGTAAAGTTTATATTGTTAATCTGTTTATTCCATTCTGAAATGGTCCGTTCCCGGGTCACATCATCCGGGCATCTTTCCGTGTCACAGCGCCACCAGCTTTCCGTCGCGCAAAACCGGTATCTTCTCCGTCACATCAAATGTATGACAAAATTCAAGACAGTCATCCAGCCCCTTATCCCTGAGCCTTGATCTCTGTGCTGCCTTACCGATGTATCCCATAAGATCGTCTTTGGCGATATTCCACAGGTCAGTCGCAGCATGCACCGAATCACAGATGGTGGCAAACCTGCCTCCCTTCAGCAGCCTCTCGGCAATGGCTCCTGCGCAGAGCGTATCCTCGAGGTTGAAACGGTTCTTCCACCCGGCGCAGACGATGACCACCTTTCTATCCTGCATCTCCAGCCAGTTGCAGAGTGCTGAGAAGTTGAGGTATGATCCTATCACCACCTGATGACACTCTGAGGCCCTGTTCATTATCCCCGTGCCGTTGGTGGTGCTGTAAACCACGCTCCTTCCCATCACTTTCTCAGTGGTGAAGTTGAATGGCGAATTACCGAAGTCGGCAAAACTGAGCACAAAGCCGTCACGCTCGGCTGCAAGGAGATGCCCCTTTCCTTTCATCTCCCGCGCCTCCTCCACCGTTGATACCGGAATGATCTCCCTGGCGCCGTTGGCAAATGCATTGCATATTGAACTTGTAGCACGCAGTACATCAACAACCACTATTATGGCCTCGAGGTCTTCGTGCGCACTGAAGATCGCAGGGGTAAAGCATATTTCAAGCCACTTCTGTGTCATTTTCGGATGAGAGCAACGGATATTAATGCTTCTTGTAAAAGGGCAGGGATGTGACCCTGGCCTTCAGGTCTTTTCCCCTTATACGGATAAATATCTCACTGTCTGTTTTCCAGAAGTTGCGTTTCAGGTATGCCATCCCTATACCCTGTTTGAGCATGGGTGACATCGTCCCTGAGGTGACCTCTCCAATATTGTTTCCTTCAGCGTCCACAACCTCATAATGCTGTCTGGGTATACCCTTGTCGACCATCACAAAACCTTTCAGGCGCCGTTCTGTTCCCTCCTCCTTCTGTCTGAGCAGCAGTTCCCTGTCGATAAAGTCCTTGCCGGGCACGAATTTCGTGATCCAGCCCAAACCTGCTTCGATGGGTGAAGTGGTATCATCGATATCATTGCCGTAGAGACAGAAGCCCATCTCAAGGCGCAGGGTATCCCTGGCACCCAGGCCCACCGGCCTGATGCCATACTCCTCTCCCGCTTTGAAGACCGCCTCCCAGAGTCGGGGGGCATCCTCATTCCTGACGTAGATCTCACATCCGCCTGCGCCTGTATATCCTGTGGTTGACAAGATCACCTTTTCAATCCCGGCAAACGTCAGCACCTTGAAGGTATAGTACTCCATATCCGTCACCGGCTCATCAGTCAGCTTCTGCATTGCCTGAAGGGCCAGCGGACCCTGTACCGCCAGCTGGGCAGTACCTTCGGAAGCATTGTGCATATCCTTGCCCGGACCTGCTACGATACCGAAGCGACCGGCGTGACTGACACACCACTCCCAGTCTTTCTCAATGTTTGCCGCATTGACCACGAGAAGATACTTCTCCGCACTGAAACGATAAATGAGCAGATCATCAACTATCCCTCCCCTGCCGTTTGGGAAACAGGTATACTGCACCTTTCCGTCAGTCAGCGCCGACACGTCATTGGTGGTGATATACTGCAGGAAATCAAGTGCCCGGGGTCCGTTTACCCAGAACTCACCCATGTGTGAGACATCGAAGACACCAACCTTCTCCCGAACTGTTATATGCTCCTCGTTTATTCCCGCGTACTCAACAGGCATATTATAACCGGCAAAAGGTATGATCCTGGCACCAAGAGCCTCATGGAACTTAAGAAACGGAGTATTTTTCATTATAAAACTTTTAGTATCAAAAGCAAAAGTATCATTTTTAACAAGAATAATTGATGCGATAAATCATGTTTGGCCGGGCTCTTTCAGGGACTCCCGTGAGGCTGAAGATTACATTATTTCTATATTTGTATCCGGAACCAAAGTTCATGCAAATGGAATATACCATTTTCAAGCCTGAATACCTCGTCAGCGTCACCGGAGGTGATCCGGAGGTGATGGAGGAGATAGCAGGAATCTTTTTAAACCAGATCCCGGAGTTCGTTATTGAGATGAATGAACTCCTTGAGCATGAAAAGTATTATGAGCTTGGGCTGCTGGCGCACAAGGCAAAGGGATCGGTATCAGTGATGGGTATGGATAATACCGCCATAATGCTCAAGGAGTTTGAACTGCTGGCCAAAGCGGGTGAACAGAAGGAACGATACCTGGATTTCATACAGAAGTTCCGGGATGATGCCTCTACGGTTACGGCTGAGATAAACGACTATCTGTCCAGGTCAAGGTAGTTACTGATGGTGATCTCTGAAAAAATTGACGGCATTGAGGTGGTAAGTTTCACCACTGACAGGATCGATGCCCTGAATATTGACAGGATCAGGCCTGACATCCTGAAACTTTTCGAGACCCCCTTCACGAAGGTGGTTATTGACCTTGCCGGCGTTGACTACTTTGACAGCACCGCCTGTGCCATGATACTGCACCTGCTGAGGGTCTCCCACTCCAATTACTGCACCATCAGGCTCTGCGGCCTGACACAGTCAGCCAGGGAACTCTTCGAACTACTGCAGCTTCACAAGGCCCTTGATATCCACACCGACCGCGAGAGCTGTCTCGAGAGTTACCGACGCAACGGACCTTCGTGCTAGCTGTTGCCTATAACAAGGTTACCTCCCTGGATATCTATCCTTACCACCTTCTCCCTGTCAACCTCGCCGGCAATTATTGCTTTTGACAGCTCATTTACTATCTCCTTTTGTATCAGTCGTTTCACTGGTCGCGCTCCGAACAGCGGGTCAAAACCCCTGTCGGCAAGCCACTCTACAGCCTTCTCCGTAAGCTCACTCCTGATGCCCTTTTCTTCAAGCATGCGCGCCACCCTGCTGAACTGCAGCCTTACTATCTCGCGTATCTGTTCCACAGTAAGAGGCCTGAACATGACGATCTCGTCAACACGGTTTACAAACTCGGGCCTGAGGGTATTCCTGAGCATCTGTATCAACTCATTTCGCAGTCTGTCAGCCTTCTCTTCATCCATCTCGCCGTTGCTCTCCCCGATGCTCTCGCGTATCAGAGAAGAACCAAGGTTTGATGTCATGATGATAATGGTGTTGCGAAAGTTGACTGTTCTACCCTTGTTATCTGTCAGCCGGCCGTCGTCAAGCACCTGAAGCAGGATGTTGAACACATCGGGATGTGCTTTCTCTATCTCATCGAGCAGCACTACCGAGTAGGGTTTGTGTCTTATTGCTTCGGTGAGCTGCCCTCCCTCATCATAACCCACATATCCGGGAGGCGCTCCCACAAGCCTTGAGACACTGTGTCTCTCCTGATACTCGGTCATGTCTATCCGCGTCATCAGGTTTTCATTGTTGAAGAGGTACTCCGCCAGTGCCCGTGCCAGCTCTGTCTTGCCAACACCTGTGGTGCCGAGAAAAATAAAGGAGCCAACAGGCTTCCTGTCATCCTGAAGACCGGCCCGGGACCTGCGTACGGCGTTGGAGACGGCGGCTATGGCCTCATCCTGACCCACCACCCGTTTATGCAACTCCTCTTCGAGCCTCAGGAGCTTGTCCCTCTCACTTTCGAGCATGCGTGTTACCGGGATGCCGGTCCAGCGTGATACTATCTCTGCGATGTCATCAGCGCGCACATCATCGCGAACCATTGAGCCTGAATCCCTCTTCTCCTCTATCTCTTTCTGCAGTGCAGCCGACTCGCTCTCATTCTCCACCAGGCGTCCGTAACGTATCTCGGCCACTCTGCCGTAATCACCCGCTCTCTCAGCGCTCTCAGCCTGGAACCGCAGCTCTTCAGCCTCCTGTTTCTTCTTCTGAAGTTTCTCGACAAGATCCTTTTCAGAACGCCAGCGGGCCTTCATCGCATCGCGGTTTGCGGCGAGGTCGGCGATCTCCTTTGAGAGCTCCTTCTCCTTAACGGCATCACCATCGCGGCGTACTGCCTCACGCTCTATCTCCAGCTGCCTGATGAGCCTGTCAGCACTGTCTATCTCCTCCGGCACGGAGTTCATCTCCAGCCTGAGCCGGGCAGCTGCCTCATCAATAAGATCAATAGCCTTGTCAGGGAGAAACCTGTCAGTAATATACCTGTATGATAGGTCAACAGCTGCAATTATTGCCTCATCCCTTATTATCACCTTGTGATGAGCCTCATACTTCTCCCTCAACCCTCGCAGTATTGAGATGGCGTCAGCCCTGTCAGGTTCATTGATCATGACCACCTGGAAACGGCGCTGCAGGGCCTTGTCTGTCTCAAAGAACTTCTGGTACTCGTTCAGCGTGGTGGCACCGATGGCACGCAACTCACCCTTGGCCAGTGCCGGCTTGAGAATGTTGGCGGCATCCATGGCCCCCTCTCCCTTGCCGGCGCCGACAAGAGTGTGTATCTCGTCAATGAAGAGGATCACCTGGCCGTCAGAAGCTATCACCTCATTCACAACCGACTTGAGCCTCTCCTCAAACTCACCCTTATATTTGGCTCCGGCTATCAACGCTCCCATATCCAGTGAATAGATCTTCCTGTCAAGGAGTCCCTCGGGCACGTCGCCACGGACAATACGGTGTGCCAGACCTTCAGCGATGGCGGTCTTGCCGACGCCGGGCTCACCGATAAGGATAGGGTTGTTCTTTGAGCGGCGCGACAGTATCTGCAGCACGCGCCTGATCTCTTCATCCCTGCCGATGACAGGATCGAGCTTACCTACACGGGCACGCTCATTCAGGTCAATGGCATAACGGTTCAGGGAGTCGTAGGTCTCCTCCTGCGACTGGCCGGTGACCTTTGCACCTTTTCTCAGATCACTTATTGCTGCATTGAGGTTGTCAGCGGTAATACCCTGCTCCTTCATCATCCGTGCGGCTGCATCTGATCCTTCCGGTATGGCAAGGAGAATGTGCTCTACAGATACAAACCGGTCCTGCATCTTTGCGGCGTGATCTGCCGCACGGTTGAAGACCGCTGAGCAGGCCTTCGAGAAATATGGCTCACCGCCGCTCACGCGCGGATAGCTCTCAATGAGATCATCAACGGCTTTGTTGAAAACAGCACTGTTGACACCGCTCTTTGAAAGTATATATGACACTATGCTTTCAGCCTCGGTAACTATCCCCTTGAGCAGATGCCCGCACTCGATGGCCTGCTGCCCCATGCCGGCAGCTACCTCGGCCGCCTTCTGAACCGATTCCTGTGCTTTAATGGTGAAATTTTCAAAATTCATGTTACTTAACTTTTTTTTCTTTTCGTTCAATTTTTTTGCCACACTATCAGAAGAGGATAGTTCATGCCAATATGACAGATTACAGATACTATAGGTCCCGTCAGTTCGTTATAATAAACTCAGAACTGTAATACACGCGAGCAAAACCACTCCGGAATGAATGAGAAGATATTAAGGACCCTGATGCATCTCTTTGCCATCATTGCCCCCGCGCAGGACAACGGCACGGACAGGCGCAAGGTTGTGGAGGCGTTTCTCAGGCCCCATCTCAACCAGGAGGGAGTGGATGCCTATCTGAAGATCTTTGATAACTATTATTCCGAGGCACAGCAGCGCCTAAAAAAGGGAAATGAGGCCCGCAGGAACGCGGCTATCTCAGTCAGGATAATAAAGATCTGTTTCGATATCGGAACCCAGCTAACCCTTAACCAGAAGATCATTGTACTGGTGCAGCTCCTTGAATATTGCCGCTCTGACAGCGCCGAGGTGAGCGGCACCGAGCTGGAGTTCATCATCACTGCTGCCGAGGGGTTTAACGTTGACCCCGAAGACTACCAACTGATCCGCGAGTTTGTTCTTTCTTCACGTTCAGAGGTGCCGGAATCATCCAGGGTGCTTGTCATAGACAGTGAACCCGGAGAAAACTATGAAAAAACCCACCACATACGAAACGAGACGCTGCGGGGCCAGGTGAGGTTCCTGAACCTGCCCCAGGCAGACATGCTCTTCGTGCGGTCATTCGGTACCGGAGAGCTGCTGCTGAGCGGTCAGCTGCGGCACGAGGACAGGGTCTACCTCTTTGAGCGCGGGGCTTCACTCAAGTTCATGAGCAGCAAGCCCATATACTACAGCGAGGTGATCAGACAGTTCCTTGATGAGAAGGCACTGGCATCAAGGGTGGTATATGAGGTCCGCGACATAGAATACAAGTTCAAGGAGGGAGACCTTGGGCTTCACTCCATGAGCTTCATGGAAGAGTCGGGAAGACTCATAGGCATTATGGGCGCCTCAGGAGCCGGCAAATCGACACTGCTGAGTGTCCTCAACGGTATCAACAGGCCCCACGCCGGTGAGGTACTGATAAACGGAGTCAATATCCATGACGAGAGTGACAAGGTAAAGGGGCTGATAGGATTTGTTTCCCAGGATGACCTTCTGATTGAAGAGCTGTCAGTCTTTGAGAACCTCTTCTACAACGCCAAGCTGTGCTTCGGGAACCTCACCGATCCGGAGATAACATCAAAGGTGGAGGATGTGCTTCACAGCCTCGGACTC
The DNA here is from genome assembly GCA_011620595.1 of Bacteroidales bacterium. Taxonomy (GTDB): domain Bacteria; phylum Bacteroidota; class Bacteroidia; order Bacteroidales; family VadinHA17; genus SR-FBR-E99. The sequence goes on from WOYX01000004.1 coordinate 119,227, forward strand.
TATGAGATCAGGGACATGAAGGTGGGAACACCCCTCAACAAGAAGATATCCGGAGGACAACGCAAAAGACTTAACATCTCACTCGAACTCATCAGGGAGCCCGCTATCCTGTTCCTGGATGAACCTACATCCGGACTCTCCTCGCTCGATTCGGAGAACATCCTTGACCTGCTCAATGACCTTAAACTCAAAGGCAAGCTGATCTTTGTAGTCATACACCAGCCATCATCTGATATCTTCAAGATGTTTGACAGGCTCATCTTCCTGGACAATGGCGGCTATATGATCTACTACGGTGTACCTGTAAGTTCCATAGGCTACTTCAAGGACAGGATGCAGCTTCCCAGGTACAATGACAGCGAATGTCCCGCCTGCGGCAATGTCAACCCCGAGCAGATTTTCAGCATTGTGGAGTCAAGGGTGTTAGATGAGTTCGGCCGTCCGACGCAGACGCGGAAAATATCCCCTGCCGAATGGAATGCCTATTACAAGGAACACCTGGAGGAGATGCCTGCCGCACCGGTACCGGGCAACGGCATACCGGAGATCACCCTGCAGACTCCCGGCAGGTTCAGACAGTTCCTCGTCTATGCCAAGCGCGACATACTCACCAAGCTGTCAGACGCACAATACCTTGTTGTCACCCTGCTCGAAGCCCCGGTGCTGGCTCTCTTCCTTGCCTACATCATCAGGTATTTCGACGAGAGTGTGCGCGAACCGACATACATGCTTATCCAGAACAGCAACCTCCCCGTCTATATCTTCATGTCAGTGATCGTGGCCATCTTCATGGGGCTCACCGTCAGCGCGGAAGAGATCATTAAGGACAGAAAGATACTGCGGCGCGAGTCCTTCCTGAACCTCAGCCGGAACAGCTACCTGCTCTCAAAAATAGGGGTACAGTTCCTCATCTCAGCCATTCAGGCCGCCATGTTCGTTGCAGTGGGCAACAGCATCCTCAGCATCAGGGGAATGTGGTTTGAATACTGGATCGTACTATTCTCCTGCTGGGCAACAGCGAATATGATGGGACTGCTGATATCCGACAGTTTCAAGACAGTGGTGACAATCTACATACTTATTCCTTTCCTCGTCATTCCGCAGATAATCCTCAGTGGCATCATCGTTGAATATGACAGGCTGAACCCCAACATCTCCTCGCCGGTATCCATACCTGTCTACGGGGAGGTCATTGCAGCCCGCTGGGGCTACGAGGCACTGGCTGTCGACCAGTTTATCAACAACAGGTTTGAAAAACAGTTCTACCAGTATGACAAGGTCATCAGCATTGCAAAGTTCAAAAAGGATATCTGGTACAACGAGATGAGGAGTATCCTGTCCAGGGTTGAGAGCAACATAAGGAAAGAGCGGCTGGATGATTCCGACAGGCACGATATGATACTCATCCGCAACGAGACAGAGGAAGAGATGGCCTTCACACCTGCAGTCGCATTTGATCCGGCGATCATAGACCCTGACAAAATCAGCCTGGGTGCAGTAGAGGCTGCACGTGAATACATCGAGAAGATCCGCAGATATTATATCGAAGTGTCCAAGGAGGCCGTGGAAGCCCGCGACCAGAGCATCATGGTCTTGGAACGGGCCGACCGCGAGGGATTCATCAAAATGAAGAAGGAGTATACCAACGAATCACTCGAGGAGTTCGTGAGGAACGACAATGAGAAGACCAAGATCAAAAGGTACAGGGACAGACTCTATCAGAATTACGACCAGATCTTCCAGGACCCGGAGAATATGTTTGTCAAGGCACACTTCTATGCTCCCCGCAAGAGGATATTCGGAGTCTATACCGGTACCCTGGCGGTAAATACCGTTGTCATCTGGTTCATGACGGCCATACTGTACCTGCTGCTCTATTTCAGGGTGCTGTACAGGATTCTCGAGTCCTCGGTCAAGCTGAAGAAAGCATGGAGGTACCGTCACAGGAGTGACTGAAATGACGGCAATAAAAGAGGCAGAGGGTGCCCCGGTCTAAAGGCTGACACCCTCTGCTTTATCAAACAACCGATCTTTTACTTTTCATTCAACGGACTACTCAACGATCTCGATCATCTTGAAGGGAACCTTGATAATTGAATCATAGTCCTCACCTGCCTCGAGCATATCTTCATCATCCTCTTCATAAAACCAGTTTATCTCCACATCATGTTTCGACTTGTGAATGGCCTCCAGCCGCTTGAACACATCCAGGATGCATTTTGATGAACTGGTATTGAAGTACTCAAGCCTGATGTTCACCACAGTCTTGTCAAGAGGTACCTGCATGTAATTGTCAAGCCATTCGTTGAGGGGCTTATAAAACTCGACCGAATTCTCGGGGATAGATCTCCCCCTGATCTCGAAAATGCCCTCGGAGGCATCAAATTTAACTGATGGTGTTTTGGGTGTTCCTTCGATAATGATCGGTTCCATAGTTATCTTTTTTGTTGATTGTATCATTCTGTCGCTACCAGAGCCGTGAGGCGGAAAGCTGTATTTTGGTTGTCATATTTCCTGAACCTGAAGTCAATCCTGTGACCCGTCTTTCTGGCTATGTCAAGCAATCCCAGTCCTCCCAGTCCCTTCTCCGTTATCTCCTGGTGATTGAGTATCTCCTTGTAGAGCTCCTTGATCTCCTCAGGTGATGAACGGTTTATCCTTGTCAGCTTTTCCTCAAGTTCCCTTACATGCACAGCGGACACAAAGTTACAGGTGGTCACCCTGTAACCCTTACCAAGCTTTTCCATAACCACCAGCCCGTACCTGTCGGACCTTGAGGCATGATATCCACGCGGCACCAGGTCGGCATGATGATAAAGGTTCTGCAAGCTCTCGACCAGCACGTTGTAGACCTTCTTCCGTATTCTCGGGGTCTCACGCGTAGCCAGCAGCTTGCCCTCCACCAGGTCAAGAGCTTTGTTGATAATCTCCGAGTCAACGTTTCCCTTGAAGTAGAGAACAGCCCCTCTGATGTCAAGGTCACTCACAAGATTTTCAAGATCAAAGCTCATCGGGCCCGTGTGCAAATATAAAATGTTTGTCGCTAATAGAGAACTTACCCAAATACCATTTTATTTTATTACCTGACAAGCTTTTTTTGAGCAGGGTTGCAACAGGAGCTGAAAATGTGACTGTCACTCGCCCGAAGGATCCGGTCTCTTCCTCGAACCACTGTAGAGTTCGTAGCCGGCATACCGGCATTTAATATCTCCGTTCAGCAGGTCATATTTTTTGAATGGTTTCAGACCCAACGACTTAAACCCATCGGGTTCGCCTGACAGTATCCAGGCGGTATATCCTGAGTAACTGTGTTTGAGAGCTGAGCCTGCAGCACTGTAGAACTCATTGATGTTGTCGGTGGCAATCCTGCGTCCATACGGGGGATTGATGATCAGTGTCCCCTCTTCCGCCGGTGCAGGGCTTGTCATGAAATCGCGCCTGGATATCTCCACAGTGTCAGCAAGACCCGCCTCCCTTATATTCAGTGTTGCAGTACTGCAGGCCTCTTCAGAAATGTCTGACCCGTATATTTTTACAGGAGAGCGTCTCTCTCTCTTCTCAGCCTCGAACTTCACCGACCTGAAAAGGGCAGCATCATAATCCTTCCATCGCATAAATCCGAAATTCTTCCTGTATTTTCCTGGTGCAATGTTGCATGCAATCAGGCCGGCCTCCGCAGGTATGGTTCCTGACCCGCACATGCCGTCAGCAAGCGGTTTGTCAGCCTTCCATCCCGAGAGAGCGATCATCCCTGCTGCGAGCACCTCGTTCAGCGGAGCCCCGGAATGGCCACGCCGGTAGCCTCTCCTGTAGAGAGGGGTGACCGTCGTGTCGAGAGAGACCGTCACCATCTCATTGCTGATGTGTACATTGACAAGCAGATCCGGCGACTTCTGGTCGACTGAAGGACGTTTCTGCGTGAGCCTCCGGAAAAAGTCGGCAACGGCATCCTTGACCACCAGCGCCACATAACCCGAATGGTCGAAATGAGGCGAGTTTACAACTGCTGTTACGGCAAAGGTCATACTGTTGTCAAGCCAGCGGTCCCACTCAATGGCCACCGCCTCATTGTACAGATCCCTCTTGCCGGTAACAGTGAAGGAGGCAACAGGCATTAACACCGAGACTGCCAGGCGGCTGTTGTAATTGACTCCGTACAGCATTGATTTGGGGCCGGCAAAGGACACTGCCCTGTTGAGCAGAGTGACATCTGCGGCACCCAGCGCCCTGAGCTCAGAGGCCAGAGGCTCCTCAAGCCCCAGCAGGGTCTTGGCAAGAAGCCTCATTGCACCTCCCTGCGGTAGCCCAGAAACTGATCATAAAGTGTAGGGTCATTCAATATTGAGATTGCCCTGTCAATGGCGTGATCCTCCCGGTTGACAACCCTGAAGTATTCATTCATATCCCAGAGGTCGCGCGCCACAAGTCCCTTCATCACCTTCAGCATCTCCGGCGCAGAGACGTTATACTGTGTCACGTCAAACTTCACACCGTTCCTTTCCCCTGCGGCCTTCAGCGCCTCAATGGTCTCATTATCAAATGTGAATTCGCTGTTGAAACGATCAAAAGTCCGGTACCTGCGCAGGAGCGACTTTCGGTTCCTGTCAGTGTACTCCACCATAAAAACGGGAATGGTGGAGGTACGGATCATGTCACGGTAATAATCCGAATAATAGGTGGTATCAATTGGTATGAATACATCCGGAGTGATGCCGCCTCCACCGTAGACGATCCTTTTGTTGGGAATCGTGTATGCTTTTAACGAGTCAGGCAGACCAAGACTGTCTGCATGTATCAGCTCGCCGTTGAAGTACCTGCTGTAATAATTCTGAAAATATCTGTCAAAACCCTCATTGTAAGGGGTCTGTATCGAACGCCCCGACGGTGTGAAGTACCTGGCGATGGTGAGCCTTATCTCGGACCCGTCAGGCAGTGAGAAGCCGTTCTGAACCAAACCCTTGCCAAAGCTCCTGCGCCCGATTATTATCCCCCGGTCCCAGTCCTGAACCGCTCCGGCAAGTATCTCGCTGGCAGAGGCAGAGCCTTCATCAATCAGGACTGCTATGCGGGCAGCGGTGAGGCTGCCGGACGGGGCGGACCTGTACTCCTGCCTTGAGGTATGAAGACCCTCAAGATATACTATGAGCTCTTCCGCCGGCAGCAGCTCATCGGCGATCTGCACCGCCGGAACCATATAGCCGCCGGAGTTACCCCTCAGATCGATGATCAGGCTCTCCATCCTGTTCAGGCTCAGTTGTGCAACAGCCTTCCCAAACTCCACCGCGGTCTGGTCGGAGAACCTGCTGAGCTTTATATAACCTGTATTTTCCGTCAACATATAAGCGGCGTCAAGACTGTTGACGGGAATCTTGTCGCGCGTGATGGTGAAGTCAAGCAACTCCTTCTCACCTTTCCGGAAGATGGTCACATCCACCGTGGTACCCTTTGCTCCCCTGAGTCTCTTCTGCACACCGGTGGTGGAGATGCCGACTCCGGTTACCTTCTCCCCGGCAATCACTACTATCCGGTCTCCGGACTGAATGCCCACCTTCTCGGAAGGTCCGCCGGGAATGGGTGATATAATAATAATTGTATCGTTGAGTACATTGAACTGTATGCCAATGCCTTCAAAATTACCCTGCAGAGGCTCGTTCTCCTCCTGGACATCCTCGGCCGGAATGTAAACCGAGTGAGGATCCAGGTTCCTGAGGGTTGTGATTATCATCTGCTCGGCAATCTCAGAGATGTCTACACTGTCAACATAGATGGCCTCCAGCAACGCCAGGGTCTTGCCGATCTTAAAGGTCTCCTGTGTCAATCCCTGGGCCCTGAGCCCCGTAAAATGAACAAATATCAATACCGTCAGAATGAATACAGATCTCTTTACCATTTCAGTTTAGTCATGATTGTTAACTGTGCCCGTTACTCCCACTCAATGGTTGAAGGGGGCTTTGAGCTTATGTCATATACCACGCGGTTGACGCCTCTGACCCTGTTGATTATCTGGTTCGAGACCTCGGCGAGGAACTCATGGGGCAGGTGGCTCCAGTCGGCCGTCATGCCGTCTGTGGAGGTGACGGCACGCAGTACGACGGCATTCTCATATGTTCTCTCGTCACCCATGACGCCTACCGACTGCACCGGCAGGAGGATGACGGCAGCCTGCCAGACAGTGTCGTAATAGCCACCCTGCTTAAGGCCGTTCACAAAGATAGCATCAGCTTCGCGTAGGGTATTCAGCTTCTCCGGCGTGACATCCCCGATGATACGTATCGCCAGTCCCGGTCCGGGAAAAGGATGCCTGCCCAGTATCTCACGGGGCATGTTCAGCGCCTGCCCCACCCTTCTGACTTCATCCTTGAAGAGAAGGCGCAGGGGCTCCACCACCTTCAGGTGCATCCTCTCGGGCAAACCGCCCACGTTGTGATGTGATTTTATCGTCGCTGACGGGCCATTGACCGTAACCGATTCAATCACATCAGGGTAGATGGTACCCTGTGCCAGCCACTTAATGTTTTGTATCTTACTGGCCTCACGGTCAAATACTTCAATAAAGATACGTCCGATGATCTTTCTTTTGGTCTCCGGGTCATCCACCCCTTTGAGGCCCTGCACAAAGGCCTCGGAGGCATCTACTCCCCTGACGTTGAGTCCCATTCTCCTGTAGGCCTCCAGCACCGACTCATATTCATTCTTGCGAAGCAGCCCGTTGTCGACAAAGATGGATGTGAGCCTGTCGCCTATGGCCCTGTCAAGCAGCAGGGCAGCGACAGAGGAGTCTACACCGCCGGAGAGGCCCAGAACCACCCCGTCGTCGCCGATCTGTTTACGTAGTGACCTCACGGTCATCTCCACAAACGACTCCGGGGTCCACCCGGCACTGCAGCCGCAGATACCCCGGACGAAATTACCCAGGATCGTAAGGCCCTCGGTTGTATGATAAACCTCAGGGTGGAATTGTATTCCCCAGCTCTCCTCCCCTTCGATTCTGAAGGCGGCCACCCTTACATCCTCCGTGGATCCCGTGATCCTGTAGCTTTCTGGTGTGCGTGCTATGGTGTCACCGTGCGACATCCATACCTGTGTTCCCGCTATGATACCGGTAAAGAGCGGATCATCGATATCGACAAAGACCAGCCTGGCGCGTCCGTATTCGCGTGTGTCAGAGGGCAGCACCTCCCCGCCATAAGCCTGTGTGAGATATTGTGCTCCGTAACAGACCCCCAGCAGGGGCAGATGGCCCTTGATACCGGTGAGGTCGGGCACCGGGGCACCGGCATCACGGACAGAGAAGGGACTGCCGGAGAGAATGACTCCTCTGACGCTCTCATCAGGAGATGGAAAACTGTTGAAGGGATGGATCTCACAGTACACATTGAGCTCACGTACACGCCTGGCGATGAGCTGCGTATACTGAGATCCGAAATCGAGGATCAATATCTTTTCCTGCACGCGGGAGTATTTGAATTAATTTGTCGGGCTCAAAGATAATCAATCTGAGCTATACAAGCCATCAGCCTAATATATAAGAAGTGCCTTCACGGGCTGCCTCTGTTGCGGCAAACAGCTCGCGGGCTTCCTTCTCCAGTATGTCAGCCGTTTTATAGCGAGCCGAGAAATGGCCTATAACCAGCTTCTTTACATCCGCATCGCGGGCCACAGTCGCTGCCTGCCGCGCCGTGGAGTGAGCCGTTCTGAGAGCCAGATTCTCATTGTCGTCACCGAAGGTCGCTTCATGATAGAGAAGGTCTACACCCCTGACATACTCCGACAGCTCCGGGAACCATGCCGTGTCACTGCAGAATGCATATGAGACGGGTTCCGGCGGAGAAAGGGTTACGGCTTCACAACTGACCACTTCACCGCCTTCGCGAATGATATCCTCGCCCCGTTTGAGAAGAGCTATCTCGGCAATCGTCAGACAGTGCTTGCCAATCATCTCGGGAATAATGTTCCTCTCAGCTCTCTTCTCCCTGAACAGAAAGCCGCAGGTGGGTATGCGATGTCTGAGGGGGAAGGAGAAGACCTCAACTCTTTTATCATTCAGAATCAGAGTGAGGTCACGACTGGCAAGGGAATGGATCTCCAGCCCGAAGCCGAGGTTGATATCAAAATCGGAGAGATGCCTCGATACCAGCTCCTCCACGGGGGAAGGGGCATAAAGGTGAAGCGGCGTCTTCCTGCCCATAAGATTGAATGACGAGAGAAGCGGGTACAATCCGAAAAAGTGATCGCCGTGAAGATGACTGATAAAGATGTGGTTGATCTTTCCGAAACGGATGTGGTACCTGCGCATCTGCATCTGGGTGCCTTCCCCGCAATCTATCAAAAACAACCGCTCATGCACGTTAAGCACATGAGCGGTAGGATATCGGTCAGAGGTCGGCAGAGCGGAACTTGTTCCCAATATGGTAAGCCTGAACGACATTCTGCCGCGTGGCATCAGGAAATGATTTTCTCTGCCTCCTCGATATCTGCTGTTATTGAAAGCACAGTGTCAAGCTGGGATATGGTTATCAGCCGTTCCACAGCCTCGTTCAGGCCGCAAAGCACGAAGGTGCCACCCGCATTCTTGCAGAGCCTGTTGGCTACCAGGATTGCACTCAGACCCGAAGAATCACAATACTGACATTTCTGAAGATCAAGAATGATGTTCCTCTCTCCCTTGCCGGAGATAAGCACCAGTTCTGACTTGAGCGAGGGGGCAATATGGGTATCGAGCTTCTCTGTCTCGATACTGATAACCGTACACTGCTTCTTGTTCTCAATGTTAAAGTCCATGGCTAATAATTTTGGCAACTAAATGTAAAGTTATTTTTTCTTTTTACCTATACTTTTAGCCTCTTTTTCTTCCATCTCCTCTTTCAGAGCTGCCAGCTCGCTGATATCGCCGAGAGTTGTCTTCTCAAGACCGGCATTGATCTTGCGGGCTGCCTTCCTTGTATTTTCTGCCTCTGAACGCTTCGATGAGGTCTCGGTTCCCTTCTTGAGATCTTCATATACGCGGCTGTGCGATACAATGATCTTCTTGGCTCCCTTGTTGAACTCAATTACCTTGAAATCGAGCTTCTCATCAACTGCAGCTGTCGTACCGTCCTCCTTAACAAGGTGCTTGGGCGTTGCAAACCCTTCAACACCGTAAGGCAGAGCTATGATGGCACCCTTGTCAAACAGTTCTATTATCGTTCCTTCATGTACCGAGTCAACGGTGAAGAGATCCTCGAACACGTCCCATGGGTTCTCCTCAAGCTGCTTGTGGCCGAGGCTGAGCCTTCTGTTCTCCTTGTCGATCTCAAGAACCACCACATCAATCTCGGCATCAATGGAGGTGAATTCAGCCGGATGCTTTATCTTCTTGGTCCATGAGAGGTCTGAGATATGTATCAGGCCGTCAACTCCCTCTTCGATCTCAACAAATACACCGAAGTTGGTAAAGTTGCGGACTCTTGCCTTATGTCGTGAATTGAGGCTGTACTTCTGTTCGATATTCTGCCACGGATCTGGCTTGAGCTGCTTGATGCCGAGAGACATTTTGCGCTCTTCACGGTCAAGGGTCAGGATCACTGCCTCAACCTCATCACCCACCTTCATAAACTCCTGGGCACTGCGAAGGTGCTGCGACCATGACATCTCTGAGACATGAATGAGCCCCTCCACGCCGTTGGCAATCTCAACAAATGCACCGTAATCGGCCATCACAACAACCTTACCCTTGACGGTGTCACCCACCTTGAGGGTCTCGCTGAGCGAATCCCACGGATGAGGCGTAAGCTGCTTCAGACCCAGTGCTATCCTCTTCTTGTCGTTGTCAAAGTCAAGTATCACCACATTCAGCTTCTGGTCGAGCTGAACGATCTCCTCGGGATGATTGACCCTGCCCCATGAAAGATCGGTGATGTGAATGAGTCCGTCAACGCCGCCGAGGTCAATGAATACACCGTAGGAGGTAATGTTCTTGACGGTACCCTCCAGTACCTGTCCCTTTTCAAGCTTGGAGATGATCTCCTTCTTCTGCTGCTCGAGTTCTGCCTCAATGAGAGCCTTGTGCGAAACAACAACGTTCTTGAACTCCTGGTTGATCTTTACAACCTTAAACTCCATGGTCTTGCCCACATAGACGTCATAGTCGCGTATAGGCTTGACATCTATCTGAGAACCCGGCAGGAATGACTCAATGCCGAAGACATCGACGATCATACCGCCCTTGGTGCGGCACTTGATGTAACCGGTGATGATCTCATTGTTTTCCAGGGCAGAATTGACCCTGTCCCAGGAATTGTAAGCCCTGGCCTTCTTGTGCGAGAGAACAAGCTGCCCTCTCTTGTCTTCCTGGCTGTCAACGTAAACCTCCACAATGTCTCCCACCTTGAGGTCAGGATTATAGCGGAATTCGTTCAGGCTGACAACACCCTCGGACTTCTGCCCGATATTGATAACCACCTCCCGGTTGTTCATCGAGATGACTTTACCCTCGACGACCTCGTCAACAGCTACCGTTGAGAGAGTCTCCTCGTAGAGTTTCTCCTGGTCTGCACGGCTCGACTGTGGCGCGAAGCCTCCCTTTTCGTAGGCATCCCAGTCAAATTCTTCAGGCGCTGCTGCCGCTGCCACATCAGCCTCCGCATCACCGGCCTTCACCTTTTTTTCTTTCTTCTCCTTTAGCATAGGTTTTTCTTCTTCAACCATCTCACCAGCTGACTCAGTAACAACTTCCTCGGGTGATGATTCAGCCGTAACCTCTTCAATGGCTGATTCTGCGGCAATCTCTTC
>WOYX01000004.1:130096-143632 GCA_011620595.1 Bacteroidales bacterium
CGGGTGATGATTCAGCCGTAACCTCTTCAATGGCTGATTCTGCGGCAATCTCTTCAATGGCTGATTCTGCGGCAATCTCTTCCTGTGCTGATTCTGCAGCAGCTCCTTCAGCGGCTGATTCTGCGGCAACCTCTTCAGTGGATGATTCTGCGGCAATCTCTTCAACGGCCTTGTCCTCAGCTCCGTTCTCTGTTACATTAAGGTCCTCGTCTCCGATGTTTTCGACCTGTTCCTTGTTTTCACTCATTTCAATAAATTACTTAACAATTAATAAGTTAGACATTATGTTGTTTAAAAATTGGTTGCAAAGATAGCAATTTTTTTATTCAGCAAAAGAACAATAAGCAGATTTTCAGACGTTAAGAATTAACAGGGACCGATAAAGGACCTTCAACCTTCATATTGCTCCTTTTTTCTATTTTTGTCTTTTGTATAACTAATTTCTTTTGCTGATGAAGGGGATTATTCTTGCCGGCGGTGCCGGCACACGGCTTCACCCCATCACCGAGGCCGTTTCCAAGCAACTGTTGCCGGTCTATGACAAGCCGATGATATATTACCCGCTCTCGGCGCTGATGCTCGCGGGGATACGCGATGTGCTTCTGATTTCCACACCGCGCGACCTTCCGGGCTTCCGCTCCCTGCTGGGCGACGGCTCGAGGCTCGGCATGCAGTTCTCCTATCGCGAGCAGCCCTCACCTGACGGACTGGCGCAGGCATTTATCATAGGGGAGGATTTCATCGGCAGCGACAATGTATGCATGATCCTTGGCGACAACATCTTTTACGGCCATGGTTTCGGCACCATACTCAGGGAGTCAGCCACCCTGAAAAAGGGTGCTGCGGTATTCGGATATGCCGTAAATGACCCTGAACGCTACGGCGTCGTCGAATTCGATGACAGTTTCAGGGCAGTGAGCATCGAGGAGAAACCTCAGAAGCCGAAATCGAACTATGCCGTTACCGGACTCTATTTCTATGACAACACCGTGGCATCACGGGCACGGACTCTCCGGCCCTCTCCCCGCGGCGAACTGGAGATAACAGACCTAAACCGGCTCTATCTTGAAGAGGGCCTGCTGGAGGTAAAACTCCTGGGACGCGGGATAGCATGGCTCGATACCGGTACCTTCGACAGCCTGCTGCAGGCATCCAACTTCATTGCAACCCTGGAACAGAGACAGGGACTGAGTGCCTCATGCATCGAGGAGATAGCCTATAAAAACGGCTTCATAACCAAAGATCAGCTGGTGGAACTGGCCAGACCAATGGCAAAGAGCCAGTACGGCCAGTACCTGCTTAAACTGGCAAACGACCAGAACTGACATGAGAGTACATGAAACCGAATTCCCCGGCCTGCTGATCATTGAGCCTGACGTGTTCAATGATCCGCGCGGCTACTTCTTCGAGAGCTACAACAAGCGTAAATTCAGTGAGAACGGGGTGATCTACGAACCGGTACAGGACAACGAATCCAGCTCCTCGGCAGGCGTCATACGCGGACTGCATTACCAGGAAGAGCCCTTCGCTCAGGCAAAACTGATCAGGGTGATCGAAGGACGCATCTATGATGTGGCCCTGGACCTTCGCAGGGGCTCCCCCACCTTCGGAAAGTGGTACGGACTGATCATAGACTCGGAAAAGAAACTTCAGTTCCTGATACCCAAAGGTTTTGCACACGGCTTCTCGGTGCTGAGCGAGAAGGCCATCGTGCTGTACAAGTGCGACAATAACTATTCTGTGGCACATGAGCGGGGCATAAACGCCATGGACCCCGCCCTCGGTATCAACTGGATGATTGAAAAGGGCAGCGAGATAATCAGCCCCAAAGATTTGAGGCAACCGTTGTTCAGGGATATGGAAACCAACTTTATCTTTAGTGAATGACGACCATCCTGGTGACCGGTGCTTCCGGACAGCTCGGCAGCGAGATCAGAGAGAGATCTGCCCGTTACAGCGGATATGATTTTGTATTTACCGACCTGAACGAGCTCGATATCACCAATCCTCATTCGACCTCCGCAATCATCGCTGAACACTCTCCCTCCTGGATCGTCAACTGTGCAGCCTGGACTGCCGTCGACAGGGCCGAGGATGAAGAGGAGACTGCAACGCTCATCAACGGCAAGGGTGTTGAAAATATCGTCAGCGCCCTGCCGGGAACAGACTGCAGGCTGATACAGATATCGACCGATTATGTCTTTGACGGCAACAGCCCGGTACCGTGGTCCGAGGATGATCTGCCCTCGCCTGTCTCCGCCTACGGCCGCAGCAAGCTTGCCGGCGAGAGGGCTGCAATGGGATGGCCCCATACTCTTATCATCCGCACCTCATGGCTCTACTCCTCCTACGGCAGCAATTTTGTCAGAACCATCCTGCGTAAGGCCGGGTCGGAAGAGAACATCAGCGTGGTGTTTGACCAGGCAGGGTCGCCAACATATGCTGCAGACCTGGCGGCAGCAATTCTCGACATCATCAGCGGCGTCATCCAGAACAGGCACCTCTTCGTGCCCGGCATATTCAACTACTCCAATGAGGGAGTCTGCAGCTGGTATGACCTGGCAACGGAGATCGTGGCAGCCGCAGGATCAGCCTGCAAAGTAATACCGGTAAGGAGTTCGCAGTTTCCGTCGAAGGTCAGAAGACCGGCATACAGCGTACTCGATAAAAGCAAGATCAGGGAACATTACAATCTGGCCATACCGCACTGGCGCACCAGTCTTAACAACTGCATTTCAAAAATCAACCGAATATGATCAACATCAACGAAATCAGGAAAAAAGCCACATCCTGGCTTGGTGAAGAATTTGACGAACCTACCCGCAGAGAGGTACAGAACCTGCTTGACAATGATGAAAAAGGACTCATCGATGCCTTCTACCAGGATCTTGAGTTCGGTACCGGGGGACTGCGCGGCATCATGGGTGCCGGCACCAACAGGATGAACCGCTATACCCTCGGCATGGCTACCCAGGGCTTTGCAAACTACCTCAGGAAACATGCAGCCAATCCTGCAGTAATCAAGGTGGCCATCGCACACGACTGCCGTAATAACAGCAGCTATTTCGCCAGGGTGACAGCCGACATCTTCACTGCCAACGGCTTTACAGCATACCTCTTTGAGTCACTCAGGCCGACGCCTGAACTGTCATTTGCAATAAGACTGTACGGGTGCGACGGCGGGGTCAACATCACCGCCTCTCACAATCCCGGGGAGTACAACGGCTACAAGGTGTCATGGAACGACGGCGGACAGGTGGTCTCGCCCCATGACAAAGGCATTATCGAGGAGGTACGCAAAATCAGGTCGGTGAGTGAGATCAAAACCGGCGGCGACGAGTCACGGATCATCATGCTAGGTGAGGAGACAGATAAAAAATACCTTGAGGCAGTAACGGCTCTCAGCATCAATCCGGATGTGATCAGGCGCCATCATGACATGGGAATAGTCTACACCCCGCTCCACGGAACGGGTTACAAGATTGTCCCCGAGGCACTTGCAATGTACGGGTTCACAAATGTGCACACAGTAAAGGAGCAGTCAGTACCCGACGGCAACTTCCCGACAGTCCGTTCCCCCAACCCTGAGGAACCTGATGCACTCTCCATGGCCGTGGCGCTGGCCGGGGAGAAGGGAGCCGACCTGGTCATGGCCACTGACCCCGACGGCGACCGCCTGGGTGTGGCCGTCAGAAAACCCTCCGGTGAGTTTATCCTGCTGAATGGAAACCAGACCGGCGCACTGCTCACCTGGTACATTATCTCGCAGAAAAAACAGAATGGGGAGCTCAAGGGCAATGAATACATTATTTATACCATTGTCACGTCCGACCTTCTGGGGAGTATTGCCGCCAGCAACGGTGTGAAGTCGTACAAGGTACTGACAGGCTTCAAATTCTTTGCCAAGCTGATGCGCGACCTTGAGGGCAGGGAGAAATATATCGGCGGCGGCGAGGAGAGCTTCGGATACCTTGCAGGCGACTATGTACGCGACAAGGACGGCGTCTCAGCCATCACCCTTATTGCCGAGACGGCTGCCTGGGCACGTGACAACGGAAAATCGCTGTGGGAGCTGTTGCTCGATATCTATGCCAAGTACGGCCTCTACCGCGAGAAGCTGGTTAATGTTGTGAGGAAGGGCGCCGAGGGTGCAGCAGAGATAAAGAGCATGATGGAAGGATTCCGCAACAACCCGCCGAAGGAGATAGCCGGCAGCAAAGTGATAATGTACAATGATTACCTTGAACTGCTGTCAACGGACCTTGTCACAGGAGAGAAGAGCCCCCTGCAAATGGAGAAGTCAAACGTACTGCAGTTCTTCCTGGACGACGGAACAAAGATCTCCGTCCGCCCCTCCGGCACCGAGCCGAAAATAAAGTTCTATTTCAGCGCCAACACGGAGATGAATGATGTAACCCGGTTTGAAGAGCAGTGGCAGAAACTTGAGCAGAGGATAGACAATATAATAGCAGACATGAAACTATGAAGTCATACCGCAAAGAGCTCTGGGTTGAGACCCCTAACAGGAGAGGCTATATAAACATTACCCCACAGGTGGAACAGTGCCTGTCCGCCAGCGGCATCAGGGAGGGGCTGGTGCTGGTTAACGCGATGCACATAACCAGCTCGGTATTCATCAATGATGACGAGAGCGGGCTGCATCACGACTTTGAGGTCTGGCTTGAAAAGCTGGCACCCGAGAAACCTCACTCGCAGTACAGGCATAACGGCTTTGAGGATAATGCCGATGCACACATGAAGCGTCAGCTCATGGGTCGTGAGGTGGTGGTAGCCATAACTGAGGGCAGGCTCGACTTCGGTCCCTGGGAGCAGATCTTCTACGGCGAGTACGACGGCAAGCGGCGCAAACGGATACTGGTAAAAATCATCGGAGAGTAATACACCGGATTGAGTTCCGGGTGGAGCGTGACCCTCCTGATTACAAAGCGAGGTTCCATGATACGCATCACCCTGAATCCACCCTGGCATCAGACTACCCTGCAGGCCAGGGGGGAGGTTATGCTTGCCATCCCTTTACGGCAGCCGCCTGCCTGGGAACCAGGTATAGTGTAGACATGCACTTGCCGATCGTAAATGCGATGGCAGCAGCAACCACCCCTGCCATGTTCAGGAATACCACGCACACAAACAGGACCATGATTATGGAGATGAGCTCCACGGCAATAGCCTTTGATATCGGGCCCGTGGTGCCGTTGATAATAAGCAGTGATCTCTGAAAATTCAGAAGAATTGTCTGAGCGGGCAGGAAAATCACCAGTGCTATGTGGGCCAGCCTGGCAACAAAACCCCCGCAGCACCGCTGCCTGCTGCCGCCTCCGCTGCAATCCGGCTGCTCGCTTGAATGACCCACCGGGTCATTCATTCACGCTCGTCCCTCTATTTCCTAAAATAGCTTTCCGGAAAATTCACCAGGTACACCTTCTCCGTCGCCCTTGTCAGCGCCGTGTAGAACCAGCGCAGGTAGTCAATGGTAGGCTCCTGCCGGCTGAACATACCCTGGTCAATGAAGACCCGCTCCCACTGTCCTCCCTGCGACTTGTGGCAGGTGACCGCATATGCGAATTTAATCTGCAGGGCATTGTAATATGGATCATCCCTTACAGCCTCATACTGTTTTCTCTTCGATCTGATACCCGGATGGTCAGCCAGCACTGAGAAATAGAGCTCACGCGATTTCTCGGCAGTAAGTGAGGGGGTAGGCAGCGTCAGGGTGTCGAGCATCACTTTCGCATCGATCTCAAGCTCTGCATCTCGAAACCATAGGGTCATCTCTGCAAATCGCATGCCGTGCATCTCCTCAAACTTCCTGATTCTGCGCACCTCTGCTATATCCCCGTTGGCAATGAAGGAACTCTCCTCCTCATCCCTGAGCCAGTAATAATTGTTCTTAACAACCATTACGATATCACCGGTGCTTATCTCCTCCTCACGGTAAAAGACACGGTTGCGGATGCCCTGGTTGTACCTGTTTGCCAGGTTGTTGGAGTTGACTACCACAATGGCACCGTCGGTACCGCACCTGTCATATGACTCACTCAGCCTCTCTATCAGGTCGTTGCCGCTTAATCTCTCGATATCGTCATATGGCTGCAGCACCAGCTCCGGCACCGACAGGTCTCCGTCGTTAACCTGTTGTCTTACGGCGGTGGCATTCATCAATATGCCGGACCCCTCGCTCTGCCGGATCACCTGACGCAGCTCGAAGGTCTCAAGGGCAAAACCGGTAGCCCGCAGCACGTTCTCATCCAGGGCCGGACTGACTATTGATCCCACCGGCGGCAGCTGTGCCACGTCACCCACAAGCACCAGCTTACAGTCCCGGCCCGTATAGACGTACTCCATCAGATCCTCCAGCAGCTTGCCGCTGCCGAACATCGAACCCTCCGAAGACTCATCGGGAATCATTGACGACTCATCCACGATAAAGAATGTATCCTTGTGCAGGTTGCGGTCAAGGACAAATTTACCGACCCCGTCAGTGGCCGACTTCTGCCTGTAAATCTTCCGGTGGATGGTGTAGGCCTCCTGTCCTGAATAGGACCTCAGCACCTTGGCAGCCCTGCCTGTTGGCGCAAGAAGAACAGACTTCTGCCGCAGCGTGATGAGAGTGCTAACCAGTGAGGCGATGATGCTTGTCTTGCCTGTACCGGCATAACCGGTCAAGAGAAATATCACATCATTGGTATTGGCAATAATGAATTCCGCCAGCAGACGCATGCAGTCAGACTGATCCGCGGTAGGCATGTATCCCAGATTCTTTTCCAGAAGATTGTAGATATTCTCCTTCCTCATTTTCTTTTTACAATCCGTTTACCGGTCTGCTTTTTTTTTAAATTTGCACAAAGTTACTCAACAATCTATCGGAAAAATATGAAAACGGCTCTCAACATCGTATTTTCAGTGATTATTCTTGTGTTGGCTTATTTCCTCATCCAGAGCATCATGGAACCCATCCGCTTCAACAGGGAAAAGGATGCAAGGGAAGCGGCTATCAAAGAAAGGCTTATCGACATCCGTACCGCCCAGGAGGCTTTCAAGTCAGTCAAAGGATACTATACCGGAAGCTTTGACACCCTGATTACATTCCTGAAGACCGACTCCCTGCCTCTCGT
This sequence comes from Bacteroidales bacterium, assembly GCA_011620595.1. Taxonomy (GTDB): domain Bacteria; phylum Bacteroidota; class Bacteroidia; order Bacteroidales; family VadinHA17; genus SR-FBR-E99. The sequence continues at coordinate 137,230 of WOYX01000004.1, forward strand.
CTTCAAAAGGGGTGCACTAACTGACGAGATGATCGCAGAGGGTATCACCAGCGAGAGAGAAGCCGTAAAAAGAGGACTCATCAGCAGGGATACAAGCTACATTCCGGTGCGTGATTCAATCTTCTACGAGGGTTATCCCATCGATAGCCTTAGATTTGTCCCCGGAATGGAGAATACAGAGTTCCAGATGTCAGCTGGCAGGGTGATGACCTCCTCAATGGTGATGGTCAACGTATTTGAGGCCTATGTCCTCAACGATGTCTTCCTTGGCGATCTTGACCGCCAGCTGGTGGTGAACTATAATGATCAGAAGACAAAAATCACCGGTTTCCCGGGCATGAAAGTGGGTGACGTTAAAGTACCCAATAACAATGCCGGGAACTGGGAGGATTGATGAGCAGGTCGCAGCTATATCCCCTGGAGCTCCTCGACGAGACCCTCGACATAAACGCGACAGACAACTACGACCTTTCACTCGAGCTTTCTGAAGAGGGCGTCTCACTGGCGGTTCTTGACCTCCTGCGGGGCAAGTATGTCATGCTTAGACACTACCCGCGCGCTATTCCTGATGACACAGGTCTCAGGCCAATCAAGGAGATCATTGAAGCTGATGACTTTCTGAAAAGAAAGTACCGGAAGGTATTCATCACCGTCCCTTCGCTGCGCTACACCATGGTACCGGCACCCGTTTATGAGCCGGCACTGAAGGAGGATTACTTCCGCTTCAACCATCACTCAACGGAAGGTACGACGGTCTTCTCCAACAGGCTTGATTTTCCCGACGGCTATGTATTGTTCTCTGCAGAAGAGGATGTGATTGAACAGCTTGCCTCGGGATGGCGCGACGTCACGCCCTGGCATCACACCAGGCCGCTGCTGCACCATGTCTCGGCTGCATGCCGTACCTCCGAGAAAAGATATATTCACCTGCACTTTGAGAAGAGCTTCATCACGGTGATTATAGCCGAGAACAGGAACCTTGTCTTTTGCAACAGCTTTGCCTGCTCCACGGTATCTGACACGGGCTATTTTCTCTTCAACGTACTGGACAGGAGAGGCATCTCAAAAGAAGAGACGATCTATATCAGCGGGACGGTTGGGCCCTACAGTGAGAGCCATATCTCACTGCTGAACTTTGCAGAGAACATTAAATTCGCTGCACCGCTTATAAAGCACAGTTTCAGCTACGTGATGAATGAAGTGCATCTACACCGCTGGCTCAATCTCTTCACGGCAGCATCGTGCGAATAATCGGAGGGCGACTTAAAGGAAGACTTATCGAGCCTCCCGCAGGATTCAAAGCCCGGCCCACAACCGACTTTGCACGTGAAGGCCTGCTGAACCTTCTCAATAACAGATATGACTTCCCTGAGATATCTCTTCTCGACCTCTTCGGGGGTACCGGAGCCATCAGCTATGAATTTGCATCACGGGGCACCACTGACATTGATATCATTGAGACCGACAGGCGCAACTGTGAATTCATCCGTCATACTCTGCGGAGCCTGGAGCTCACCTCAGCAAAGGTCCACCGGCTGGATGTACGCGACTGGCTGAAGATATGCCACAAGCAATATGATATCATTTTCGCTGACCCGCCCTATGCTCTCCGGTGGCTCACGGAATTACCCGACATGGTCATGGCATCAGGAGCCGTACACGACTCCACCCTCTTTATCCTTGAACATCCCAAGACAGTTGATTTCTCCATCCACCCATCACTGACCGACCACCGCAGATACGGAAACGTGAATTTCAGTTTGTTCAGGCTATCAGAATCATAGATAGTCAGTGTCAGAATATGCAGTTAATTAGTGCCCTGTGCCTGTTTAATTTCATTAAGCACCCTCTCCGGCGTGAAGGGCACCCTGAAGAGCCTGGCACCGGTGGCGTCAAAGATGGCGTTGCCCACTGCCGCACCCACACCTATGATGGCTGGCTCGCCGCCACCCTGCGGCGGCTGATCTTTCCTGTCCATGATGACGCATTCAAGCTTCGGAAGCCATGAGAACCTCGGTATCTGGTAACTGTCGAAGTTCCTGTCGCGTATATTGCCTCCGTCATACTTCACCTCCTCAGTGAGTGTATAGCCCAGTCCCATGGTTAGGCAGCCTTCCATCTGCAGCAGGGCACCCTGTGGGTTGACACAGAGGCCCATGTCCTGTGCGCATACCAGCCTTAACACCTTTACCCTGCCGGTCCTCTCGCTGACCTTCACCTCAGCCATATGGGCCACCCAGGTGCCGGCGTCGGTACCGCAGGAAATACCTATCCCTCTTCCTGAAGGGGTTTTACCTGGTACATATCCGAATTTATCTGCCACCGCTTTAAGCACACCAATCATCTTCTCATCTTTGAGGTTCTTCAGCCGGAACTCCAGCGGGTCAATGCCTGCCGATGCGGCCATAATGTCTATCTGGGTCTCGCGCGCAAAAGTGTTGGTGTTGTTGTTGGGTGCCCGCCAGGCTCCGGTACCAAAGGGATGTACAGGATACTTGTCCCTCTCCTCACTGTAGCTGGTGATCCTTTGATTTGGCACATCATAGATAGCATCGGCACCGCGTGTTCCGGCAAGATATACATGGTAATCCCACAGAAGGATCTTTCCTTCACTGTCAATACCTGATTTCACCTTCACCACTGAGGCAGGATGGAATGTGTCATAGAAGAACTCCTCATCGCGTGTCCAGGCCACCATTACCGGCCTTCCGGTAATACGCGCCAGCTTTGCGGCCTCTACACCCTGGCGGTGAGGACTCTTCCCACCGAATCCTCCTCCGACGAAAGGAGTGATCACCCTCACTTTCTCCAGCGGCATGCCAAACTCCCTCACCAGGCTGTCCTGAAGTCCGAAGGGCGACTGTGTGGAGGCCCAAACCGTCAGCTTGTCTCCCTCAAAACGGGCAAGAGCCGTATGCGTTTCAATAGGAGCATGAGCAAGATAAGGGTCATGGTATTCCTGTTCGAACAGCTTGTCGCAGATCGGCGGTGCCGTCTCAGTGTCTCCTGCACTGCGCACGACATTGACCCTGTACTCACCTTTGTTGATATAATCAAAAACCGTCTCATCGCTGACCTTCATCTCATCATATGAGTATTGGGCGTCTATCCGTACCACAGCCAGGTCAACGAGGTCACGCTCCTCACTCAGCACTGCGATGAAGTCGCCGTCGCGGACTGCCCTCACCCCTTCGATCGCTTCAGCAGCGGAGAGGTCAGCAGAGACCAGTGTCGCCCCGTGCGACGGTGGCCTCAGTATACGTGCATGCAGCATGCCCGGCAGCTTCAGGTCACCGGTGTATTTGGCACGGCCCGTGACCTTGTCGTAGGCATCGCTGCGCATAAGGGATTTGCCCACTATGGTGAATTGGGTATGATCCTCCACCTGCGGCTTGACATCAAGGTATTTTTCGAGCTTCTTTCCCTTTGCCAGCTCTCCATAAGTGACACTATTCGATGCATCCCTGACGTCAGCTACAATGCCGTCTTTTACCTGGATCTGCCCTACGGGCACCCCTAGCCTGGCTGATGCCATCTGCACAAGCACTGCCCTGGCTTCTGCCGCCGCAGCCCTCATGGCCGGACCGAAGGCACGGATGGTCAGAGAGCCCCAGGTGCCAGCGTCCCAGGGGCACAGTTCAGTGTCGCCCATAACTATCTTCATCTTTGCAAGAGGCACATTAAGTTCCTCGGCCATCATCTGCAGCAGCGAGGTGACAATCCCCTGCCCCATCTCGATCTTGCCGGTGAAGCAGGTGACTGTTCCGTCTTCAGCGATGTGCAGGAAAGCATTGTAATCTTTTGTCAGGGTCCTGCGCTGCTCAGCTGGCAGTGCAAGCAGGCTGCCAAAGCTGAACGGATTGAACAGCAATACTATACCGCCTCCCAGTATCTTGAAGAAGTTCCTTCTTTTCATTCCTGTTCCAGCCCTTTCGGCGCTTTCAGTTAGTTTTTCCCTCTTCATTTCTTCTCTCCTCCCTTTATTTTTTCAGCTGCATCCTGTACGGCATCAATGATGCGTGTATGTGCTCCGCACCTGCATAGGTTATCTTCCAGCCCGGAGATGATGTCTTCCCGCGTTGGAGCCGGATTTTGTCCGAGTATGCCCACGGCAGTCATGATCATGCCCGATGTGCAGAAGCCGCACTGCAGGGCATCATGGTCGATAAAAGCCTGCTGGATGGGATGAAGCCTGCCATCCTGCTCCAGGCCTTCAATGGTGATCACGCTCTTGCCTGCCACTTCACTCACCGGCATCATGCATGATCTCACAGGCTCATTGTCGATCAACATGGTACAGGCACCGCAGAAACCTATTCCGCAGCCGAATTTTGTACCCGTGAGACCGAAATGATCCCTCAGAACCCACAGGAGTATCCGGTTAGGGTCGGTAACCAGCTCTACCTCTTCACTGTTCAGTTTGAATCGGATCGTCTCTTCCATCTTTTGTTAATTATATTCTGTTCATTCAAATAGTCGTCCCTGGTATCAATGTCCCTCAACACTGAGGGATCGTCTGTTTCAGCCTCGAACACATCCCCCGGGTATCGTGCCGCCAGTGCACGGAGGCCCTCCTTCTCCGGTAGTGCCATAACTTCCTCTCTGTAACCGCCGTCTATCAGCAGCGGATGGCCACGCCTGCCTTCGTATACTGGCACCACTATTCCCTTGCCTGATCTCTTACGGGCAGCTATCACCCTGTTTATCTCATCGGCACCAATCATTGGCTGGTCGCCCGGCATCACAACAACCGCCGTGCAGTCCTCAGGAAGAGCTTTTAATCCGCATCTCACCGATGAGAGCATTCCACTTTGGTAATCTGCATTATAGCAATGAACTACATCGTAACGGGATGTAATGCTCTTAATACCGTCACTTTCTGCTCCCAACACCAGCACCACTCCGCTGACATTAGATGACAGAGCGTTCTCAATCACCTGCTCAATGATGGTCCTCCCCATCCAGGGCAGCAGCATCTTTGGTGAGCCCATCCGTTTCGACTCACCTGCCGCCAGTATTATTGTCCAAACTCCATTCATATCTACCCCGAAGCCCGTAGTTGGAGACCGGGGGCCTTCAGTTCTTTTTTGCGGTATATCTTGCTGCCACAAGCTGGGCCGCTATGCTGACAGCTATCTCCTCCACTGTCTGTGATCCTATCTCCAGGCCGATGGGTGTGAATATTTCCTTCCACTCTGCCTCTGTGGCCCATCTGTTCTCAAGGAATCTCGCACGCATGGTCGCCACCTTGGTCCTGCTTCCCATCAGTCCCACGTATGCAGCTCCTGAACCAATGCAGGGCTTCAGTGCCTCGGCATCGCTGCTGTGCCCGCGGGTGACGATGACCACATAAGTATCCTTGTCCTTGCGCAGCTCACCCAGTGCTTCGCCAGTATTCTTAACGATTATGTTGTCAGCGTCGGGCAGGTTTTTGCGGTTTGCAAACTCACTGCGGTCGTCTATCACTGTAACCTCAAAGTCAAGCAGGCTTCCCATGTGCGACACCGCCTTTCCTACATGCCCGGCGCCTGCTATCAAAAGACGCGGAAGCGGGAACACAGGTTCAAGAATGAATCTTGTGGACCCGGCTGATTCCGGGGCAGGGAATGCGCCAAATTGCAGTTCCCTGTACCCGCTCTTGCTGCCAGACGCTATGATCCGGGCAGCCTCCTCTGTTATCCTGTCGCGTGACTCCGCCGGCAGCGGAAGATCGGCCTTGCCGGTGGTCCAGTATCTCTTTATCTGCATAGGGGCATTGCCAGAACCAGTGACACTGGTTACCAGCACGCCGGGGAATCCCTCCCGTATACTCTGATGCATTTCCCTGAAGACGTTTAAATGTCTCAGCGGGTCAGCGTCGACGAGTATGGTCAGTGTACCTCCGCAGAGAGCCTCTTCAGCGTCAGGGCCATCTTTGTCAAGGTTAAATCCGAGCAGGGCCGACTCACCTGTAACTGCACATCGGCCGGCATATTCCCTCACCTTGTTCTCCACTACGCCGCCTCCTACTGTGCCGGCAATGAGTTTACCATTGACAAATATGGCGGAGCTGCCCGGTTTCTGGGGCGTCGATCCGGTAGCCGCAGTTACTGTGGCAAGCACTACTCCCTGCATAAGAGGGTCAGTATCGGCTATCTGGAAATAAATGTTTTTCATGTTCAGGTTTCAGTACAAATATATAAAACCCCGGGGATTGCATTCAATAATTCTCGTATTTATCAGTGGTTTAAGTTTGCGATTCAAGGCCAATTACCGCCGTTTACAGGTCTGTAAGATATTATTGATAAAATATTTTGAGGTATGGAAAATTGCATTAATTTTGCATCGCTTTTGGTGCGGTAGTTCAGTTTGGTTAGAATATCGGCCTGTCACGCCGAGGGTCGCGGGTTCGAGTCCCGTCCGC
>WOYX01000032.1:0-25229 GCA_011620595.1 Bacteroidales bacterium
GATGGTAGATCAAGTCGATAAGAAGAAACGCAAGTACTGGTCGGAACACGATATGCTGCGAAAGGTGGAAACATATGCCAGGGTTCAATTCGAGGGAAAATACAAGGACGTGTACACGATCCCCACCCCGGCTCAACGACTTGTCTTCGATATCTTCGGGATACCATATACCTTCAAAGGCAAGGTCAGCACGTCAGAAAGCGAGCAGTAAATATGGTTACAAAAGAACGGGATTTTCGGATGTTTTTTTTACACTTTGGATCATTTGAAAGGCTTCAAAATGAGGAATCTGCTGCATGACTGACCTGTTTACTTCTGGAAGGAAAAACAAAAAGGCCCCGCCGGATACCGGCGGGGCGCTTATAATATTTTGGATACCCGGTTATGCGGGCTGCTGTTATTCACATTTCAGGTTGGTACGCTGAGCCTTGGCGGCATCGGCGAAGGCACCGTAGAGAGCATTTTTGAAGGAGGCGCATGCAGCCGAGGTATCTCCCTGTCCGAGCTGGGCAACGGCCAGTTGATAGTAAAACATGGCCTTGGCTTCAGCGTCGCCGGTCTCAAGATCGAGCCCCTTCTGCGCATAGGCAGCTCCCTCGGTGAAGTTGTTCTGCTTGTTGTAAACGTCAGCGAAGAAATAGAACATGGTCTTGTCATCGCCGTACTTTGCTGCCCTGTTAAGCAGGGCCAGTGCCTCGTCAAGCTGGTTGGCACTGTTTGCCTTTGAGCCGGCTGCGCGGAAGTACTCCAGTGCCAAACCTTTGGCCTGAGTGATTTTGTCAGCATCTTCCTCGGGGTCGAGCTTGGAGAGAAACAGATCGATAGTCTCTTCGAAAGCGTCAGCATTATCCTGATTCCTGAAGATCAGAGCCTTATTATATATCGATGCAATATGGTCGGGATTGAGTGTAAGGACACTGTCAAATGCCAGGAGAGCGTTTTCATAATCATTGGCAGAAAAGAATTCGCTTGCCATCCTGTAGTATCCGTTGACCAGGATTTTTTCCGAGTTGGCTTTGTAGGTTGAGTTACCGTACTTATCTGACATGGCGTCAGCAAGTTTTGCAGCCGCAATGATCTCTGTGGCCGGTTTCTTTTCATTATAGGCTGTTGCAGCCAGTTTATAATATAATCCGGGCAGTACCTTTACTGCTTTGTCCTTCAGGTCATCAGCCGTCTCTCCCACCTGTTCGGAGAGAGCTACGACCTTTTCAAATGCGGTGATGGCTGCCGGGACATCGGTCTGGATAGCCTTCGCACCTTCATTGTAAACCGTTATTATTTCGTTCCTGTCCTGTGCATTAAGAGCTGCACCAAAAACCGCAGAGAGCATAAGTATTCCTGCAGCTATTTTCTTGATCTTCATCATTTTTCAGTTTTCTTAATCGGGTTATTTTCTGTTTACGTTCAATTTTCAAGCCATAAATATAAAAATAATGATCAATTAATCTAACTGTCCATAATATTCACAATAAAAAAGGCAGTCATGAATTTGCTGACCTGATGGCTCACTCCTGCCGGGAGTCTTCCGGTCGGGATGCAACGTGTCTTAATTATCGGTTGGTTCCGTATCCTGAAATAGAGTAATTTTATGACTGTCATCGGACTCAATAATTGGCAAAGATGTCACAGAACAGAACTGACACTGATTATTACAGGTATGTCCTCAGGGTAGCCTGGACGGCTCACAGGGGAGCTGCAGCAGATACCGGTGCTGCAGCAGAGAAATTTATGAAAAATTTGCTGCCTGGCGGAACGTTTACGATGACTGAGAGCCATCCTGATGTTATTCTTTTTATGAGTGGCGGGTCAGAGCGAAGGGCCATTGAGCTGGCTGATCCGGCCAGGCTCGGAACTTTTGCGGCTAGCCTGCTGGTATAAGGGGATTGAGCCGGTGACCTAAAACACCGGTACATCATAAAGAAGATAACTGAACAGCCGGCCAGCTCCTGCTGGTTTAGTTCTGCCGCAGCCATAATCCGGAACCAGGCCTCTGTTATCTGCCGTTTCCCTCTTTTTTCGTAATTTGCATTATCTATAATGGAGGTGAATCATGATCGTCACATGTGTACACATAAACGTAAAGACTGAAAACATACAGGATTTCATTGAGGCAATGAGGGAGAATCACCGGGGCTCCGTTCAGGAGCCGGGTAACATGCGATTTGATGTGCTGCAACAGGCTGATGACCCATGCAGGTTTATGATATATGAAGTATTTGAGTCGGAAGAGGCTGTGGCAAAACATAAAGAGACGGCTCACTACCTCAAATGGAGAGATGACGTGAAGGATTTTATGGCAGGGGACCGGTATGGTGTGAAGTATAATATCATTGAACCCGCGGCGAGGTCGAAATGGTAAAACCCTTTCAATTTGCACAGCTGCCAATAATATATTTTGGTAGCGGGAAGATCAGTGAGCTTCCCGGGACTATTTTATATTACGGGAAATCGGTACTGCTTGTGACCGGGGCGAGATCCTTTATGGATTCCCGTCGTGCCGGACGCCTGTTCGACCTGTTCGGGAGCAACGGGATAGCTTTTCATCATGTTCCTGTTCGGAGTGAGCCCTCCCCGCAGACAGTGGATGATACCGTGCTGAAATTAGGGGGCAGGAGAATAGATGCTGTTGTAAGCATAGGCGGTGGAAGTGTTATCGATGCGGGTAAAGCTATCTCTGCCATGCTTGGTAAAACCGGATCAGTCATCGAGTACCTGGAGGTGGTGGGCGATAAGGAACACCCGGGTACCAAGGTGCCGTTCATAGCTGTTCCGACAACCTCAGGGACAGGCAGCGAGGCTACAAAGAATGCAGTTATTTCACAGGTAGGAAAGGACGGGTTTAAAAGATCACTCCGTCATGACAACTTTGTTCCCGATGCAGCAATAGTAGATCCTGAATTAACGGTAGATTGCCCTCCGGAGATCACGGCTGCGGCCGGGATGGACTGTTTTAGCCAGCTGACGGAAGCATATCTGTCAACGAAAGCGAATGAATATACCGATGCCCTGGCACTTCAGGGAATCATGGCGATAAAACGGTCTCTCCTCAGATCATATACTCACGGTGATGATATTGATGCAAGGTCGGATATGTCGTTTGCAGCTCTGACATCCGGCATATGCCTGGCCAACGCAGGGCTGGGTGCGGTACACGGACTGGCAGGAACTATAGGAGCGAGATATGATATTCCTCACGGAATCGTCTGCGGTACTTTGATGGCAGTTGCCAATGAGTTGACAGTGAGGGAGCTGAGAAATTTTCCCAAAGTCCATGTCTCACTGAAGAAATATGCGGTGCTGGGTAGACTGTTCTCCGAAAGAAAGAGGAAGGGCGATGATTTTTACATTGACAGTTTTATAGATTACCTGCACGGGATTACCGAAAGGCTTAACCTGCCCCGGCTTGCCGGTTATGGCATCGGTACCGAAGACCTGGCGGTGATATCCTCAAAGTCGGACGTGAAAAACAATCCGGCAGATCTGCCTGCCTGCATATTGTCAGAGATCCTGGCCCGGAGGCTCTGACACCTCTCAAATGTGAGCCTGATGGATTAGTAATGACAACAGGGAGCCTATCAGAGTAATTTTTCAACAATAGCACGGACCTCACAGATGAAAATCGTTTGCATAAGCTGGCACAAATGAAGGAACAGGGGTCTGAAATAAGATTTATCCTTGATGTTCATCTCGGCAGGCTGGCAAAGTACCTCAGACTTTGCGGTTTTGACTCACTCTTCAGTGCTTTTTTTGATGACCGGGAGATAATTGATGTTTCCATGAGGGAGAGTCGGGTGATCCTCACCCGAGACCGCCTGCTTCTGAAGAATGCCATGAAGGCCAACGGATACCTCGTGAAATCACAATACCATGCGGAGCAGCTGAGAGAGGTCTTTGAGGAATTCGGGCTGAAGAAGCACGTCAGGCTTTTCAGCAGGTGCATAGTCTGCAATACTCTATTGGAGGAGGTCAGGAAGGAAGATATAGCTGATTGTCTGCAGGCAGATACAAGCAGGTATTTTTCAAAGTTCAAGAGATGCCCGACGTGCGACAGGATTTACTGGGAGGGGTCGCAATATGACAACATGAAGAAGAGCCTGAAGCCTCTGCTATGAGCTGGGCAGTACGCGCCAGTTAAAATTTAGGAGCAATCGTTATAATTTCCTAATTTCGTCCCCCAACAGCATGTGAAATGCAATCCGTTAAATAACATGTCAGAGTTTTACAAAAAAGATGTCAGTGAGCTTGCTGATGAGCTTAAGACCAGCCTAGAGTCAGGGCTGAGCTCCGCAGAGGTGCGTGAGAGACTGCAGCAATATGGCTATAACCAGCTGGAGACGAAAGGAAAAAAGAGTTTTCTCCGGATGTTCTTTTACCAGTTTAAAAGCTTCATGATCATCATACTGCTGATTGCAGCCGCAATCTCAGGTGTGGTTGGAGTTTTGGAAGGTGAGGGACTGATAGACACCTATGTTATACTTGGCATACTGGTTGTGAATGCTCTTATCGGTGCCATTCAGGAGAAGAAGGCGGAGTCGTCGCTGGAGGCACTCAAGGAGCTTGCGGCGCCACTCTCTAAGGTGCTGCGCGACGGGGCCGTCACCGAGGTCAACACCAGGGACCTGGTGCCCGGCGACATTGTAATACTTGAGACCGGGGGCCTTGTCCCGGCAGATATAAGGCTCACCGAGGCTGTCAATCTCAAGATACAGGAATCATCACTTACCGGTGAGAGCGTTCCGGTTAACAAGATTACGCGAACACTTGAGGGTGAACATATCGCTCTGGGTGACAGGAAGAACATGGCATTCTCAAGTGGCATGGTGACATACGGACGCGGCAGGGGGGTAGTGGTAGCCACAGGCATGTCCACCGAGGTGGGAAAGATAGCCACTATGCTTCAGGAGGCCGGGGAGACAGAGACGCCGATGAGCAAACGCCTTAACCAGCTGGGGCGCATGCTGGGACTGGTAGCCCTGGCAATATGTGGCCTTATCTTCGTGGTCGGTGTACTCTACGGTAATTCAGTCATCAGCATGTTCATGACGGCCGTCAGTCTTGCCGTGGCGGCCATACCTGAAGGGCTGCCGGCGGTATCTACCGTGGTGCTTGCCATCGGGGTGCAGCGGATGGTAAAAAAGAATGCCATCATCCGAAACCTTCCGTCGGTGGAGACGCTGGGCAGTGCCACGGTGATATGCTCTGACAAGACGGGCACACTCACGCAGAACAGGATGACAGTAGTTGAAGCCTATGTGAACCATCAGCATGATGAGATCAACAGGAGCTCTCCGGGCAGCAGGCTCAATGAAGAAGAGAAGAAGCTTCTCTCAATAGCTGTGTTGTGTGCCGATGCAACCATGAAGGTGAACGAGGAAGGAAAGATTTCTTTTACCGGCGATCCTACCGAGACAGCCCTGCTTGATTTCGGCATTCTCTATGATGTTTACAAGGATGAGCTGGAGAAGGAATCACCGAGGGTAGCAGAGATTCCGTTTGATTCGGAACGCAAGCGCATGACTACCGTCAACAGGATGGGTGAGGAGAATACCAGGGTCAATGTCAAGGGAGGGCTGGACGAGGTTTTGGCTGTGTGTGACAAAATCATTATCGAAGGAGTTGTCAGGCCTCTGGAAAAGGATGATATTGAAAAAATCCACAAGGCCAATGAGGCGATGGCCAACTCTGCCCTGAGGGTGCTGGCGATGGCTTATAAAGATTGTGACGAAGCTCCCCTGGAGGTTTCAATAGGTGAGATGGAGAGCGGGCTGATCTTCACCGGTCTGCTTGGCATGATTGACCCTGCCAGGCCGGAGGTGGTGGATGCTGTGGCAAAGTGCGGAACAGCAGGTATACGTCCCATTATGATTACAGGAGACCATAAAATCACTGCCCTGGCCATAGCGAGGGAGATTGGCATCTTCAGGGAAGGTGATGCTGTGATAACAGGCACAGAGCTGGAGAACCTCAGTGACCAGGAGCTTACGGACAATATAAAACTATATTCAGTCTATGCCAGGGTAGCTCCAGAGCATAAGGTGCGCATCGTAAAGGCGTGGCAGAGCCACAGTGAGATTGTTGCCATGACCGGCGACGGTGTCAATGATGCCCCTGCCCTCAAGCAGGCAGACATAGGTGCCGCCATGGGCATTGTAGGTACCGATGTGGCCAAGGGTGCTGCCGACATGATACTTACGGATGACAATTTTGCCACTATCGTATCAGCGGTGGAGGAGGGGCGCAGGATCTATGACAACATCCTGAAGGTTATACAATACCTGCTGTCGACTAATGTGGGCGAGATTTTCCTCATACTGGTAACATCGATTTTCAATATGGGGATACCGCTCCTGCCCATACACATACTATGGATCAACCTGGTGACCGACAGCCTGCCGGCACTGGCACTGAGTGTTGACCCTCCCGAAAAGGGTTTAATGAACCGGAAGCCGCGTAATCCGAAAGGAGGTTTCATGACCAGAGGAATGACCTGGCGTGTCATGTATCAGGGGCTGATGATAGGATGCATTCCGCTGGTTTCTTACATCCTGGGTCTCCGCGATGGCGGTGAGGTGCTGGGCCGCACCATGGCTTTTGCAACCCTCATGTTCGCTCAGCTGGTGCATGTCCGCAACCTGCATTCGAATGAGAAATCATCATTCCTGTTCAATCCGTTGAGGAACAAGCCGCTTATCGGGGCTATCTTCGCCTCAGCAGTCATCGGGCTGATCGTTCTCCTTGTACCGCCGATACGCGAAGCATTCAGCCTGGCTGTAATGGACAATGAGCACTGGATCATAGTAATACTTATGGCCCTGGCTCCCATACTTGTTGTGGAGCTGTTCAAGCTGTTCAGAATTAACGGGATGAAGATGGACAGGAGTTAAAACGACCCACCGGGCTGATCTGCGATGACAATGGACAATATGCCGGGAATGCCATTCCGGGGAATGACCCGCGACAATAAAATCCTCGGATTCAGCAGGAACATCTTTTTTACCGGGCTGACAAGCTTCCTTACAGATACATCGGTCAAGATGATCTATTCGGTTATGCCGATGTTTTTAATGTCCATCGGCGCCTCGAAGGCGAGCCTGGGGCTGATCGAGGGCGTGGCCGAGAGCACGGCATCACTGGTTAAAGCGCTCTCAGGCTTCTGGAGCGATAAGATCGGGAAGAATAAGCCGTTCATGCTTGCGGGATATGCTATTTCTGCCATCATCATGCCGTTGTATGCTTTTGTCATCTCGCCAATCCAGGTGCTGGTATTGCGATTTGCTGAAAGATTTGGGAAGGGTATCAGGACGGCACCGCGCGACAGCCTGATCGCCGCCTCCGTCACCAATAATGAGACAGGCAAAAGCTTCGGGTTGCAGAAGGCCATGGACAACAGCGGTGCTATTGCAGGACCTCTGCTGGCATTTGCCATGCTCTCCCTTTTCCCCGATAATTACAGGTTGCTCTTTCTCCTGGCCGGGATACCGGCTATAGCAGGAATATTTGTCATTATCTTCGGAATAAAAGAGATAAGAAAGAGTAAGGCAGAACTGTTTCAAAAGTTCCGCTTCAGGGATTTCAGCAAAAGATATTATCTGTTTCTGGGGATTGTTTTCATCTTCACCCTGGGAAACTCTACCGATGCGCTTTTGCTTGTCAAGGCCAATGAAGCCGGTATAAAAGTTGCCCTTATCCCTCTTGTCTACCTTGTCACCAACGCTGTTTCAGTCATTGCCTCCATTCCCGTAGGTTCACTATCCGACAGGGTTGGAAAGGAGAGGATCCTGGTTGTTGGTTTCCTGATTTATGCGCTGGTCTATTTCGGATTTGGCAGATCATATGACACAACGGTAATAATATCTCTTTTCGCACTATACGGACTATATTCGGCTGCAACTGATGGCATTCAGAAGGCATTTGTCTCTGACATCGTCGACTCAAACAAGAAGGGAACCGGCCTTGGTATCTACAATGCCCTGCTTGGCATAACCCTGTTGCCTGCCAGTATCATAGCCGGAGTGCTTTATGATAAGGTTGATTCAAGTATCCCGTTCTATTTCGGTGGAGCAATGGCACTGCTTGCAGCCATTCTGATGACTGTCTTTTCTGTCACAGGGCACAGGGTCCCGGCCACTTCCACCCGGCTGTGAACAGTGTCTCCTTAAGGTGCCCGCAGTTGTTGCACCCTTCATATCCATTCCCTGCTTACATGCATTGGGTCCCGTACCCCACCTGAATCAGACTGATAAATATTATGGTAATTGGTGAACTTTGGTAAAAATAAAGGGTTTAACTTTAAAAAAAAATATCATGTCAGAAAAAGCTCTCAACAGCCGTCGCGCATTCCTGCAGAAGATGATAGCACTAACTGCCCTGGCCGGGGTGGCGCCATATGTGGATGCATTCGGCCAGCCTCTCCCGGGGCTGAACAAAGGGAAGATGCCCTTGCGCCCTCTGGGTAAAACCGGCCACATGGTAGGATTATTCAGCCTGGGAGGACAGGCCTCCATTGAGGTCCCGGGCAGGGAAGATATTGCCCTGGATATCATCAACAGGGCTATTGACCTGGGGGTAAACTATATAGACACGGCTGCAGCATACGGCAGGCAGACGCCTACAGTATCCCGTACCGATGCCATGGGCACCAGTGAGAGAAACATGGGGCAGGTTCTGAAGTACCGGCGGAAGGAGGTCTTCCTTGCTTCCAAGACTCACGACCGCACCTATGACGGCTCGATGCGGCTCCTGGAGAAGTCGCTGAAACAGCTCAATACTGACCATCTCGACCTGTGGCAGATTCATAACATCAAGCTGTCCGAGATGCAGACACTTGACAGTATCACCGGTGACGGTGGTGTTCTCAAGGCGATGATCAGGGCACGTGATGAAAAGATGATCCGGTTCATAGGGTTTACCGGGCACGAGGGACCGGATGTCATGAACGCGCTTCTTGAGAGATACCCGTTTGACAATGTCCTGGTAGCCATCAATGCGGCTGACAAGCATTATGATCCGTTCATTGAGAAGTTTCTCCCCAATGCCGTCAAGAGCGGCATGGGCATAGTAGGCATGAAGATCCCGGCGCGTGACCGGATATTTGCCAACGGAGGCATAATAACCATGAAAGAGGCGATGGAGTATGTTATGACCCTTCCTGTGAGTACAATCATAGTGGGCATTGACAAGATCGCGGAGCTGGAGGAGAACATCCGCATAGCTCAGAAGTTCAAGCCTCTGACGGCCGACGAGATGCTTGCCATAGAGGCAAAGACAAAGCCGCATTACAAGGATCTGCTCTTCTTCAAGAACCTGTCGGATTGGCCGTCCGACTGGTAGGATCAGGCAGCAGGCAGCCGGCTACCTTCGCCACGGCTACGGTAGCTGAAAGCAGCAGGCAAAAAATGACTTTCGACCTTTCGACCTTTCGACCTTTCGACCTTTCGACCTTAGACCTTTAGACCTTTCGACCTTATTTGGCTATCGGCCCGGCGGGAATGCGCTCAGCACGTCGCCCGCGCCTGCCGGTGAAGCCAAAAAACCATATCAGTGATATTGATATTATGATTATACCGGCAATAGTGACCCAGTCGGCATGTTCTCCCGGCACTATTATCCAGCTGAGTATTGCCCCGAAGACGGGAATGATGAATTTCCATAGGTTGAGCTCCGAGACTTTTACTTCCGGCCTCTTCAGCAGCACATACCATCTTGAGAAGGTGAAGGCTGACATAAACGCGAGCCATACAAGCACAAGCCAGTATTCCATCGGGAAGTCAGGTTTTGATGGCACATCCTCAACAAAAAATGACATCAGGAACATAATTACCCCTCCGGTAAGCAGCGAGAAGGAACTCAGCACAAGCGGGTTCATGTTCTTGCCATTCTTCGATACCAGGACATTACTGGTTGCAGTAGATATGTTTGCAATAAAAATCATTACTATCCCGGCCACTTCACCCGGCAGTCCGATGTGAAGCCCCTGCCTTCCCACACTTACGAGTACTATACCTGCAAGGCCGAAAAGAATTGTGACCACCTTTGCACGTGTAAACCGTTCCTCCCTGATCATAATCCTTGAAACGATTGCCGTTACAAAGGGCTGTGCTCCTACGATAACGGCACCCAGTGCCCCGGGAACCCTGTCCATGCCCTTGTAGAAGAGCGTGTAGTTGATCAGTGTCTGCAGGAGTGTCACCCAGATGGCCAGGCTCCTGTTCTCCATGATCATCCTGATATATTCCCGGGGCCTGACTGTAAAGGGCAGGATCATGAGCCCGGAAATCATGAAACGCGTCCCGGCAAAATGTATCGGCGTTGAATACTGGAGTCCTATTTTAATGAAGGGGTATGCTGTTGACCATAGCAGGCATGTGATTATTGCCCATACAATGGTGTTGATATGACGGTCAGCCATTAATCGGATAAATAAGACTGCAAATATCGCAAAATTTATTTTTCCCTGCTATTCCAGTCAGGTGGGTTTACCCCAAGCAGATTTTTTACAAAATAATCCATTCTCCTCCGTTCACCGTATTCACCTCCGCTGCTGTGCAGCATGCCCGGCACCAGCAGGTAGTCAAAGTCCTTGCCCGCCTTTATCAGTGCATCCACCAGCTGTGTCGTTGAGGCGGGGTCTACATTGTTGTCCATCTCTCCGCTGATGAGCAGGAGCTTTCCTTTCAGCCTGTATGCGTTCTCCACATTTGAAGACTCTGCATAGCTCTGATCCACGGGCCAGCCCATCCACTGTTCATTCCACCATATCTTGTCCATCCGATTGTCGTGACAACCACATGATGATACTGCCACGTCGTAGAACTCAGGATGGAAGAGCAGGGCTGCCGCCGAGTTCTGCCCTCCGGCTGATGTTCCATAAACGCCCACCCTGGAGATATCCATACAGGGATATTTTTCCGCAGCAGCCTTCATCCACAGTATCCTGTCGGGGAATCCTGCGTCCTTGATATTCTTCCATGCGACGTTCTGGAATGCCTTTGACCTGTTGGAGGTTCCCATTCCGTCAATCTGGACCACGATGAAGCCCAGTTCAGCAAGAGAATTCATATTACCGTATGTGGGGCGGAATGATTTGGGGACGAAGCTCCCATGCGGACCGGCATAGATGTTTTCTATCACCGGATATTTCTTCTCAGGATCAAAATTCGTCGGTCTGATGATGATACCCCAGATGTCTGTCACCCCGTCACGGCCCTTTGCTGTAAATACTTCAGCCGGTCTCCACCCCGTGGCTTGCAGGGCCGTTATGTCAGCCTTCTCAAGCATCATGATCTCACTGCCGTCAGTGCCGTCTCTGAGAACGGCTACAGGGGGCATGTCTGCCCTTGACCATATGTCAGTAAAATATTTTCCGTCGGCGGAGAAAACAGCCTCATGATTGCCGTCTCCCGGTGTCAGATGGGTCATTCCGGTCCCGTCAAGGCCAATGCGGTAATAATGTACCAGGTAAGGATCACCCGGCTCCTTCCCTGATGCCCTGAAGACCAGTGTCCGGTTTTTTTCATCTACGGAGACAACCCCCCTGATAACCCATTCTCCCTTTGTGATCTGGTTCTTTACCCTGCCGGTAAGGCCGTCATAAAGCCAGAGATGGTTCCATCCGTCACGTTCAGAAGCCCAAATGATCTCATTGGTCCCCTTAAGGTCATACCTGTATCTCTTGCCGCTGTAGTCGATGAATGTATCTGAATGCTCATCGATGATCACGCTTATGGCTCCGGTGGCGGCATCAATGCTCATCACCCTGTAAACCTGGTGTCCACGCTTATTGTATTCGAACGTCAGGCGCGTTCCCGTACTGTCCCATTTGAAGTTGTCAACATCATACTGATTTGGCAGGAGCGACTCGTCAACGAGGATGTGCTTCCTGTTTTCCACATCAAAGATCTGCGGCCATCGCTGTGGTACCTCGTCGCCCGGCTTGGGGTACTCGTAAGTATAGTATTTTGGCTGAATCTGGTCTTTAGGCGAAGATTCAATATATGATATCATATGTTTTTCCGGTGGATCGACCTTGCAGCTCATCAGCTTCCTGGAGTCAGGAGACCAGACAATGTTGGCCGAATAATAAAGCCCCAGTCCGCCGTCATAACTGAGTTGGTACTCCTTCCTGTCAGCCTCGTTCCTGACCCATACATTGTAATCACGTATGAATGCACTCATTGTTTTGTCAGGAGAGGTCACCGGCCTTCCTTCCAGTTCATTTCTGAAACCCCAGGGCCACCTGTTCTGATCTCTCCGGTGAAAAGACCTTTCTGTGCCACGGGATGCTTTGACAGAATAATTTTTCAGGTCACAGCGGTAGGTGCTGTCAGAATAAACGAAGGTCATCGACTTAAGGTCATCAGCGATTATTATGTTTCGCAACGGCAGGTCAGATGCCTTTACCATGTCACCTGTCAGCCGCTGGATCCCGGCAGCCACTTTTTCCCTGTCAAATGCGGGACGGCGACTCTTCCCGGCTGCATCCACAAGCACATATTCCTTGCCTTCTGATGTATTGTCCTCATAGAAAAAGAAACTGGTGCTTCCTATCCATACTGGCCTTATGTCAGCGTGAAAAACCTTTCCTGACAACAACTTGCCGAGTGACTGAGCGCGTTCATAATCCTTTTCCGTTCCCTGTGCCCTGCCGGTCATAAGTGTCATGCAGAGAAGCAACAGGGTTGAAAAACCATAGGCAATAAATCTTTTCATATCCTGAATTTTATTTCTTTATGCATAGTTAATTTAAATTGCGTGTATTTCAGACACTTTTTACATGTTTTATGGCTTATTTGGCAATGTTTTCACATTTTTTAAATTTACAGACAGAATTAAAGGAGGAGAGGCTTAATGATTATTGAAGATTATCTGGCGAAGCGACTGGGTGAGGCTGGCATAAAAAGGTTTTTTGGTATTCCGGGCGGCCCTTCAATACCGTATATGGAGGCATTCAGGAAGGAGGGGATAGAGTTTATCCTCACCTCACATGAGTCTTCTGCCGCCGTCATGGCTGATGTGACTGCACGGCTGACAGGGGTGACGGGGGTCTGTCATGCCACCTTCGGGCCCGGGGCCACCAATCTCTCCACCGGGGTGGGAGGGGCGCTCCTTGACCGGTCGCCGGTGCTGGCGCTGACCACAGAGATGCCTGATAGATGGAGGGGCCGTACGGCCCAGATGAACATTGATCACCAGGCGCTGTTCAGGACTCTGACCAAGGCCACCTTCCGTTTGAATGCCGCGGATGCCGGGGAAATCATCAGCCGCAGCCTTAGCATAGCCAACTGTGAGTATCCGGGGCCTGTGCATATCGGTCTGCCATCTGACCTGGCCGGCAGAGGGGTAACAGTGGGTCCTTCAGTAACGGAAACGAGTGATGGTCCGGGGAGGCTCCGGACAGAGGAGAGGGTGAAGGTGCTGCTGGCATCATCACGGAGGCCGCTCATTGCCGTAGGGCTTACTGCCATGCGTCATGGCACCGGACGGAGACTGCTGCGTTTTCTTGACAGCCACAGTGTCCCGGTAGTGCTTACACCCATGGCCAGGGGTTTGCTGCCCTCGTCACATCCCTGTTATGGTGGCGTGCTGTTCCATGCCCTCAGCGACAGGCTCAGGCGGTTGGCAGGTGAGGCAGACCTGATAATCGGGCTGGGTTATGACCCGGTGGAATACAATTATGAGTCATGGATACCCGATGTGCCGCTGGTTCATTTTGACACACGCGAGGCTGACCTGCAGATCAGAGGGGCAATGCAGTCAGTCTCAGACCCGCACGTGTGGTTTGAGACTCTCTCACTGCTGCGGAGTGCACCGGAGATGGTTGCACTGGCGACAGAGGCAAAGCAGGAGATACTGAACGGGCTCCGCACTGCAACGAAGGGTTTCAGCCCCGTTACGGCACTGTCGGTACTGCAGGAGATGCTGCCTCCGGGTGCAGTTGTCACGGCCGATGTGGGATCACATCTCCATCTGCTGGGGCAGATGTGGGATGTGCCGCCGTCGGGCAGGCTGATAATGACAAACGGGTGGTCTTCGATGGGATTCGGGCTTCCTGCAGCCCTCGCGGCCGCTTTTGTGGTACGTGACAATCAGGGTGCCGCCCGCGGAAACAGAGGCGGCAGTGCTTCAACCCGTACTACCCGCGACCTACGGCATGCTCAGGATGCCACGGTCGCCGACAGCGATAATCCCGTTGTCTGCATCACCGGTGACGGCGGTTTTCTCATGCATGCCGGGGAGATGATCACAGCCCGGAGGAACGGGCTGAAAGTAATAATAGTGGTGTTCTCTGACGGTGAACTTAACCTGATAAAGGTAAAGCAGTCATGGAAGGGACTGAATCCGTATGGCACAGAGCTCTTTAAGGGCCCGCTCTTCGGATCTGACATTTACCTTGGGATCGAAGTGATCAGGGCAACCAATGCCGGAGAGATGAGATCAGCAGTTGCGAGGGCACTTCTTTCCGTCAGCAGCGTGATCGTGGAGGCAGTGGTCGAACCCTTGGTTTACAATGACCTTGTGGTAAGGGGCTGAATAGTGTTATTCTTCCTTTTTGGGAGCCGTCTTCTTTGGCTTTGCTGCAGGCTTCTCTGATTTGGCAGCGACAGTCCCGGTCTCTTTTTCAGGAACAGTTTTGGTCCCTTTTGAAGCGGCCGGCCTTGTCTCTTTTTCAGCTGTCTTTGCTGCATGTTTTGCCGGAGTTTTGGAGGCAGTTCCGGGTTTTGCCGTCCTGGCGGCTGCCTTTGCCGGCTTGATAATGACTTCAGGTGATGCGGCAGGTACTGTCTCAGCAGTTACCTTTGAAACCACTGCCGGGGCACTCTTCTTTATCTTTCTACGACGGCGGACGCCATATGTACCTCTGATTATTTTTCCTCTCTTTGATTTCTTATCACCTTTGCCCATAATATATATAGTTTAATTTTAAGATCAGATAAACAGAGATAACAAAAGTAGTAAATATTGCCTCTCTTAAAAGCATTTCTGTTAATAAATAAGAGGCTAATCAGCCGGTTGCTTATCTCTCCTTTTTTTAAATTTGCTGACATGGGAACTAAAATACTCAGGATATATTCTCCGGAGGTAACGCCCAGGCTGGAGTATGCTGCAGAGATTATCTTCTCGACAATTCTCGGTATCGAATATGAGATAACGACAGACCGCAGGAAGATCGGAAGCAGTCCGGCCATTATCTACTCCGGGGAGAAGGTCAGGAATCAGTTTGTGATCAGGCCTTCGGGTCTGCTTTCTGAGACGGTCATCAGTGAGATAAGGCCGGGGGTCTCGTTCATTGGTGAGATGCCGTACATCTTTCCGGTTGATGACGGGACGCTCCCCTTTGATGTGTTCTCCGCAGCCTTTTACATGGTCACCCGGTATGAGGAGTATCTCTCCTTTGCGCCGGATGTCCATGGCAGGTACCCGGGTGAGAGGTCACTGGCTTACCGGGGAGGCTTCCTGCAGGTGCCGGTAGTAGAGATCTGGGCCCGTTTCCTGGCGGAGGAACTGGTTAAGTATTATCCTGTCATCACCATCAGGCACAACGAGTTCCGGTCATTGCTTACCGTGGATGTCGATCAGCCTTTTGCCTATCGCAGCCGCGGGTTTCTCCGCAGCATGGGAGGACTGGTCAAGGGGCTTGCCGGCACAGGTGCGAAGGCGGCGGACAGGGTCAGGACCATGGCCGGTACGATGCCTGATCCTTACGACAGTTTCGGATATATAGAGCAGAAGATAATGCAGCACGGAAGCGAGGCGCTCTTTTTTTTCCCCACGGGCGACCAGGGCGAATATGATCATAATCCTCCCTACCGTGATTATGCCTACGGTGAGATAATCAGGAAATACGACACTATGTTCGGCAGCGGTATCCATCCTTCCTACCGCTCCGCAGGAAGACCCGAAACCCTGAAGACGGAGACAGAACGCTACCGCCATATTGCAGGTCATCATCCGGAACGTGCACGGCAGCACTGGCTTCTGCTCCGCATGCCGGTTACATACCGGGCATGGGAGAGTGCGGGTATAAAGTATGATTATACCATGGGTTATGCGGATGAGCCTGGATTCAGGGCAGGTATGGCCCGGCCGTTTATCTTCTATGATCTGTCGAGGGAGAAGCGGACGGGACTGACTGTGGTACCTTTCCAGGTGATGGACGGAACCCTGAGACAGTACCGGCACCTGACGCCGGAGGAATCTCTGGCGGTGATAAGATCACTGATCAGCGCTACCAGAAGGGTGGGAGGCCTCTTCGTCTCGGTATGGCATAACACTTCACTCTCCGAATCAAACGGATGGGAGGGATGGAGAATGGTGTTTGAGGAAACCCTGGCACTGCAGAAGGCATGATTGCATACCTGAGAAATGAAGAGATAGACCGCCGCAGATGGGATGACTCCCTGGCGGAGATACCCGGCGTGAGACCTTACCCCTGGTCGTGGTACCTCGATATCATGGCCCCCGGGTGGGAAGCCCTGGTAGATGACGACTACCTGTCGCTGTTTCCGCTTCCCTGCTCTCGCAAGTTTGGCTTCAGCTATATTGCCACACCGCTCTTTCTTCAGCAACTGGGGCTGTTTACCGCTGACGGCGACAGCAACAGGATAGCCTCGGAGTTTGTCTCCTTCATGCCGGAATTTTACAGACTTATTGACCTGAATGTCGGGCAGGAGATCCGACTTCCGGGATTTACACTCACACAGCGTGATAACTTCGAACTTAAGCTTGACAGGCCCTATGAGGATATCTGGCTGAACTATTCTACCGATTGCCGGAGGAACATCAACATAGCACACCGCTATCCGCAGGATATTGTGGATGATGTCAAACCACAAGATATCATCTCTCTCTTCAGAAGCAATATCGGCAAGAGGGCCGGCGTCATCCGTGAGGCCAGCTACAAACGTCTCCGGGAACTGATGGATCACTGTCTCGAGACGGGAAAAGGAAGGATACTGGGTGTCAGATCACCGAAGGGAAAGTTGCTGTGGGGTGTCTTCTGTATCTATTACCGCTCACGCATAACAATGCTCTTTACTGCGGGCAGCCGGAAGAGCCGTGAGCTCAGGACAGCCTACCATGTCATTGACAATATCATCAGAATGGATGCGGAGAGCAGCATGACCCTCGATTTCGCCGGTTCTTCCGTTCCCTCAATAGCCATCTTCATGAAGTCGTTCGGCGGAACAAAAACCATCTATTACCGACTCTACAGAAACACCCTTCCATGGCCGGTGAGACTCTTAAAGTGATCAGAAGAGAAGTTCTATCACCTGGTCGTTGGTCTCGCTCTCGACGACCTTTCCGTTTTCGCACCTGAGAGTTCTGGCAGGGTATTTTTTCACCAGCGACAGCTTGTGTGTCGACATTATCACTGCCCTGCCATTGTTGCTTATTTCCTTGAGCAGAATATGTATATCCTCTGATGTCTCCGGATCCAGATTGCCGGTCGGTTCGTCGGCCAGTATTATCTCAGGGTCATTAAGCAGTGCACGTGCAATTACCACTCTCTGCTGCTCACCACCGGAGAGCTGATGAGGCATCTTGAAGCCCTTGTTTTGCAAACCTACCTTTGCGAGCACCTCTCTTATGCGGTCTTCGGTAGCTGTCTTATTGTTCCATCCGGTTGCCCGGAGAACAAATTCCAGATTGTCATGCACAGACCGGTCGGTGAGCAGTCGAAAATCCTGGAAAACTATTCCCAGCTTTCGCCTCAGGAGAGGTATATCCCTCTTTTTCAGTTTCTTCAGATCGAAGCCCGCAACCCACCCCTCGCCCTCAGTCAGGGGCAGCTGTGCATTGAGAGTGCGGATCAGGGATGTCTTTCCGCTTCCCACCTTTCCAACCAGGTAGAGGAATTCCCCCCTGTCAGCCTTCAGGTTCACATCAGAGAGGACCAGGTGATCCTGCTGCATGATCGAGCAGCTCTTCAGTTCTATGATTGTGTCCAGCGGCGCAGTCTCTTCCATCCTGATTTCTTTTCGTGCAAAGTAAAAAAGAATTAACAATCAACTGCATTGATGTTGATAAAATGAGTGTTAAAGAGATTTTTACCCTGTTTTATAGTTGTAATTTTACGGCTGGTTAAACGATGCCATAAATATGGTGTAATATATTGTTTTATAATAAATTGTCTGCAGACTCCGGTTTGTGGCGCTGTTTTTGTTGCAAGAGGCTCATGAAAAGATAAAGTTATGAACAGGAAGATACTGGTGATTATGGTTGTTGCGCTACTCACCGGCGGGCTTGCCGTCAGGGGACAGTCGTCCTTCTCCGGTGAAGAGATGACCTCGCTGCTGAACAGCGCTTATGAGATGTACGGGAAGGCCAAGTATGCCACTGCCATCGAGCTGTTTGACAGGTGGCTTGCCACGGAGAAGAGCGGGAGTAGTATACAGAGGGCTGATGCTGAGTATCATGCAGCCATCTCCGCCATGCGCCTCATGGCACCTGATGCCGAATACAGGATGCAGCGCTTTATTGCAGGCAACAGTGAGAGTCCGAAGCTCAACCGGGCCAGGTTTGAGTCGGGTCTTTACTGCTACCAGAAACGCAATTACAGTTGCGCCATTGACTGGTTTGAGCAGACCGACCGTTTAAAGCTTGATGACAGGGAACTGGCAGAGTATATATTCAAGCTCGGATATTCACACTACAGGCGGGGTGATGAGAAGAGGGCACAGATGCTCTTTGCGGAACTGATGGATGTGGATACCGATTATACCCCTCCGGCCATTTACTATTACTCGGCCATCGCTTATGAGAACGGCTTCTATGAAACGGCACTGGAAGGATTTGAGAGGCTCAGTGGTGACGAGACCTTCGGCGGGGTGGTACCCTTCTATATTGTTCAGATTTATTATATCAACGAGAATTATGACGGTATCCTGGAGATGGCACCCTCGCTCATTGATCAGGCCGGCAAGAAGAGGGAGACGGAGCTCTACCGATTCATCGGAGATGCACACTTTCAGAAGGGTAACTACAGTGAGGCGATACCCTGGCTTGAGAAATTTATCAGCGAGACGAGGCTCAGTGACAGAAACGACAAGTATGAGCTGGCCTACAGCTATTACAGCACCGATGAGATCGAAAAGGCCACCAGGCTCTTCAACCAGGTGGTGGGCGGCAGTGACATTCTGACGCAGAATGCCTATTATATGCTGGGCTCATGCTATCTGAAGAGCAACGACAAGAAAAAGGCGCAGATGGCCTTCTCTGCTGCATCAAAGATGAATTATGATCCCGCGGTGCAGGAGGAGGCTCTCTTTAATTTTGCAAAGCTGGCATATGAGAACTCCTATGCTCCCTTTGGTGAGGGAATAGAAGCCCTTCACAGCTACATCCAGAGCTATCCGGGCTCTGACCATCTGTCGGAGGCTTATGACTACCTGATATCGGCCTATATGAGGCTGAAGAACTACCAGGCAGCCCTCAACTCGCTGGAAAAGATAACCAACAAGGATGAGAGGCTTAAGAAGGCCTGGCAGAAGGTTGCCTATTACCGCGGGGTTGAGCTCTATAGCAACGGAAAATTTGCAGATGCAGTGGCTATGTTCGACAAGTCACTGCTATACAAGGAGATGAATCCCGAACTTAGGGCGCTGGCACTCTACTGGAGAGGCGAATCGAACTACCGTCTCGGCAATGTGATTGCAGCCGGCAATGACTGGGAGGCCTTCAGGAAGCTCCCCGCTGCAGTCAGTCTTCCCGAATATGAACTGACAGATTATAACCTCGGATATTTATGGTACAACAGCGGTGAATATGCCAGGGCACTGCCCGCCTTCATGGCATTCACGCGGAATGTAAAGAGTGGGGCAAGGTCAGATATGGTTGTTGATGCCCTCAACCGCATTGCCGACTGTTATTATATTCAGGCCGATTATCCTTCTGCCATATCCTATTATGACAGGGTGATAGCAAATGCAAGGCAGGATGCCGACTATGCGATGTTCCGGAAAGGATTTGCCCTGGGGTTGAGCAACAACAACGAGGCGAAGATATCAACCCTGACCTCGCTGATAGACAAATATCCCAAGTCAGCCTACGTTCCCAATGCACTTTTTGAGCGGGGACGGGCTTATGTGGCTGTAGGAGAGCCCCGGAGGGGTGAGGCTGACTTCACTAACATCATAGCCTGGTATACCAACAGCCAGTTTGTGCCGCCGGCCATGGTGCAGCTGGGACTTATTTACTACAATGCCGGTGAGAACGAGAAGGCTGTGGCACAGTTCAAGAAGGTGATTGAGAACTACAGGAACACCCCTGAGGCCCGCAATGCCGTCAACGGACTGAGGAATGCCTATACCGACATGGACGACGTGCAGTCATATTTTGCCTATATGCAGAACATTGAAGGAATGGGCGATATCCAGGCCGCCACGCGTGACTCCATAACATATATCTCAGGGGAAAACCAGTATGTCAAAGGCAACTGTGAACGTTCATCGGAGATCTTCAGGAATTATCTGCGTGAGTTCCCGTCGGGAAGCTTTGCCACCAATGCCAGGTTCTACCTTGCCGACTGTCTGAACAGGTCGGGTGACCTTGATGAGGCTCTCGATCTCTACCTGCAGGTCGTCAGCGTGGGCAACAACCAGTTCATGGAGCAGTCGCTTCTCGGAGCGGCTTCCATAACCTATGGCAAGGCCGACTACCGAATGTCATTTTCTCTCTACGAAAGACTTGGAGGAGAGGCAACCAGTCCCGAGAACCGCATGTATGCATGGCTGGGTATGATGAGGTCGGCAGCCCGGCTTGAGGATGATGAAAAGACCATTGCCGCCGCCGGGCTGGTGCTGGAATCTGACAAGCTGACCGAGGAGCTGGCCCGTGAAGCCACCTTCCTTACCGCAAAAGCTAACCAGCGTCTGGGTAACAATGAAGATGCGCTTGACGATTACAGAAGGGTGGGTTCTGAGGTGGCAACGGTTTACGGTGCGGAAGCAAAATATCATGTCGCGGAGCTCCTGTGGCAGGCCGGTGACATCAGCGGGGCGGAGAAGGAGGCCAACCAGTTTATAGATATGAGTTCGCCCCATGCCTACTGGACGGGCAAGGTATTCCTTCTGCTGTCAGAGATAGCCCTGAAGAAGGGTGATACGTTTCAGGCCAAAGCCACCCTGCAGAGCCTGATTGACTACTACACGGTGCCGGATGACGGTATCATTTACGAGGCGCGTTCCAGACTCGCGGCACTTACCGCAGAGGAAGGAACTACGGGAGTAACAACGGAGAGACCGAACTGATCATTAAACGGAGAGAGCAATGAAGAAGATATATTTCACCGCAGCTGCGCTGTTGATGACGCTAATTGCCGGCGGGCAGACAGAGGAGGAGGCCATAAGGAGGTCAGTCACACTGTACAACCCATACAAGCCCACATTACAGGCTGCTGCCAAGCACACCCTGCTGCCATCGGCCGATGATACCTCGACAGTGAGGGTCACATTCACATACGACTTCACCCCCGGCTCCTTTGTTCCTGAATACGAGGTGAGCCCGATCAAATCAGCGGTGCTGTCGCCTGATCCGCCGGAAGAGATCAAAAAGGGTTATGTAAGCCTCGGTTTTGGCACCTATCTTTCACCCTTCCTTGAGGTGAGCATATCAAACGGAAGGTCAGCAAAGGGCAGCGTCGGGCTCTTCATACGCAGTTATGCCTCAGCCTCCAGGATAGAGCTGGAGAATGATGCGCGGGTCTATGGCGGCTTTCTTGACAATCAGGCGATTCTTTACGGCAAGAAATACTTCCGGAGGAGTCGTCTCGATATGGACATCGATTTCAGACAGATGACCCGTTATGCCTACGGCTATGACCCTGATGTCACCGGATACGATCCCGACAAAAAGGATATCAGGTCGCTCTATTACGATGCAACAGCCAGGGCGCGGTACTTCACCATGGAGCCTGACTCAAACGATATCAACTGGGATGCCACGCTGAGCTACAACCTCTTCATGCGCGAGGGTAACGGCATGCAGCATAACCCGTCGCTTCAGGCCAGGGGAGGCACAAACATGTTCGGCCTCTACGGCGGACTTGATCTCAATTATGATCTCTATCTCTTTGCAAAAGGTGTTGACAGCAAGGCACGTAACCTGCTTGCTCTGGAACCATATATCACCAGGGGCAACGATAACTGGAGATTCAAATTCGGGCTAAAGGTGAACGCTGATCTCAGAGAGAATTATGAACCTCTCCTGGGCGGGGAGACAAAGCTCTACATGCATTTCTACCCGGATGTCTCCTTTACCTTCAGGGTTGTACCGCAGTTCCTGAGGTTCACGGCAGCTGTCGACGGCTGGCTCGAGAACAACCAGGCACGCAATACGGCCTACGTCAACCCGTGGATGATGCCAGGTGACACCCTTTTCACACTCCGCAGTACTGACAACCAGATCAGGCTGAAGGCCGGCATATCTGGTAATTTGAATGTCACTGCTACCTATGCCCTCGGTATGAGCTATACCATGTTCAGGGACATGCTGCTCTTCATGAATGATACAACGGGTGTCGGCAACTACTTTCTGCCCGTCTATGACGACGGCAGCCTGCTGAAGGTGCACGGTGAGGTGAAGTACCCGGTCAACCGGCATCTGACCCTCTCTGTGGCAGGTAACTGGTACGGCTATGACATGTCAGGTGAGGAGTATGCATGGCACAAGCCTGAATGGGACGGATCACTAAAGGCAGATTACAATCTCAGAAACAAGATAATAGCCTCGGCTGCGTTCTCCCTGACAGGGGTACGGCATGCACTCGTAAAGGGCCCCAGGGATATCATCACGCTTCCGGTGCACCCCAACCTGAACCTGGGCGCTGAGTACCGCTATACACCTGACATCTCCTTCTGGCTCCGATGCAATAATATCTCCTACAACCGGTACTTCGAATGGAACTACTATCCATCACGCAACTTCATGATTCTTGGGGGATTTACCTACAGCCTTTAGAGTGTCGGTAAAACGCTATGGATTGTTCATATCTATCTCATTTATATGGTGCCTTTAAGGGGGTAATTATATTACTTTTTGCTACCTTTGTGTGATTTTATAAATGACATATTATCAAACCTTTAAAACATATTTTTTCAACTAAAAATTGCTTGGGATGACTAATGACGAACAAATAAGGAGGAGTAAGGAGCAGGATGAATATTCAGCCGGGAGCATTCAGGTCCTTGAAGGGCTGGAAGCAGTGAGGAAGAGACCTGCGATGTACATTGGCGATGTTGGGGTGAGAGGATTGCATCATCTTGTATATGAGGTGGTTGACAACTCGATAGATGAAGCTCTTGCGGGATACTGTACTCAGATTGATGTTACTATAAACGAAGACAACTCTGTGACCGTTGTCGACAACGGTCGTGGTATACCGGTTGAGATGCATGAAAAGGAGAAGCGTTCTGCCCTTGAGGTAGTCATGACGGTGCTTCACGCCGGTGGCAAGTTCGACAAGGATAGCTACAAGGTTTCCGGCGGTCTGCACGGTGTGGGTGTATCATGTGTCAATGCCCTCTCTTCCAGGATGACGGTAGAAGTTATGAGACAGGGTAAGAAGTGGTCACAGACCTACGAGAGAGGCAAGCCGCTGGCGCCGGTAGCACAGATCGGGGAAACAGACGGCAGCGGTACCATCACCACCTTCATGCCTGACAGTACGATCTTCCAGACGCTGGAGTTCAAGTTTGACATACTGGCGGCACGGCTGAGGGAGCTGGCCTTTCTCAACAAGGGGATCATGCTCACGCTGACCGACAGGAGGGAGGAGGCTGAAAATGGCAATGGTGCCGGCCCGGTGATGGAGCAGTTCTATTCGGAAAGGGGGCTGATAGAGTTTGTTGAATATCTTGATGTCAACCGTGAGCGGCTGACAGAGAATGTTATTTATATCAACTACGACAAGGGAGAGACACCTGTTGAGCTGGCTATGCAGTACAACACATCCTTCTCCGAGAACGTGCACTCCTATGTCAATAATATCAACACCGTGGAGGGTGGCACTCACCTGGCAGGTTTTCGCAGAGGGCTGACGCGGACGCTGAAAAAATATGCTGAGGACTCAGGCCTTACCTCCAAACTGAAGTTTGACATCAACGGTGACGATTTTCGTGAGGGTCTCACCTCGGTCATCTCCTGTAAGGTTGCAGAGCCCCAGTTCGAAGGACAGACGAAGACCAAGCTCGGCAACTCCGAGGTGATGGGCTCGGTGGATGTGGCGGTAAGCACCGCTCTCTCCAACTACCTTGAGGAGAATCCACGTGATGCCAAGGCGATAGTACAGAAGGTGATCCTTGCCGCCACCGCCCGCCATGCTGCACGCAAGGCCCGTGAGCTGGTGCAGCGCAAGAATGTTCTGTCAGGGTCAGGACTGCCGGGCAAGCTAGCTGACTGCGCCGACAGGGACCCGACGGTGTCGGAGATCTTCATCGTTGAAGGAGACTCGGCCGGAGGTACTGCAAAGCAGGGTCGTGACCGTCGCTTTCAGGCCATTCTCCCGCTGCGAGGCAAGATACTCAATGTTGAGAAGGCCATGCAGCACAAGATCCTTGACAATGAGGAGATCAAGAATATCTATACCGCTCTCGGGGTGACAATCGGCACCGATGACGACAGCAAGGCCCTGAACATTTCAGGACTGAGATATGCGAAGGTGATCATAATGACTGATGCCGACGTTGACGGCTCGCATATCACCACACTGATAATGACTTTTTTCTTCAGGTATATGAAAGAGCTGATAGAGAACGGAAACGTATACATAGCCACTCCTCCTCTATATCTCGTCAAGAAGGGAAAGGCCGAGAAATATTGCTGGAATGATGAGGAGCTCAGTGCTGCAGTTCAGGAGATGGGCCAGGGCAAGGAGTCATCCGTCACCATCCAGAGATACAAGGGTCTCGGTGAGATGAATGCAGGGCAGCTCTGGGAGACAACCATGAATCCGGAAACGCGTACACTCCGCCAGGTAACCATCGACTCTGCTGCCGAGGCTGACCATATCTTCTCAATGCTCATGGGCGACGAGGTGCCGCCACGCAGGGAGTTCATAGAGAAGCATGCGAAGTATGCTAATATTGACGCGTGATTCAGTCGGCCACCTTCACCATATCCTACGTTAAAACTACGGACTTCGTCCGTCGGAGTCGGATGTCGAAGAAGGCTTCGACGGCTGGAAGCAGTAGAAAGTAATGAATGGAATTAAGAATTAAGAATTAAGAATT
>WOYX01000032.1:25329-66543 GCA_011620595.1 Bacteroidales bacterium
CGGCTGGAAGCAGTAGAAAGTAATGAATGGAATTAAGAATTAAGAATTAAGAATTTCATAATAAATAACTTAGTCCAATATAATAATTGACTTTACTGACTTTAGACTTTGCAGACCTTAGACTTTACAGACCTTAGACTTTACAGACCTTAGACTTTACTGACTTTAGACTTTGCAGACCTTAGACTTTGCAGACTTTAGACTTTACAGACTTTAGACTTTACAGACCTTTTAGGATGGAGATATTTCAGACTGTTTTTGAGTGGTACATGGCCAACCTGAACTATTTTACAATATGGCTTTTGATGACCGTTGAGAGTTCATTTGTGCCGTTTCCCTCTGAAATAGTTGTTCCGTTTGCTGCCTGGAAGGCAGGGGAGGGCTCTCTGACGATGACAGGGGTATTGCTGGCATCCACCGTGGGAGCAATGTCCGGTGCAATCATCAACTACTATCTTTCGATCTGGCTCGGCAGGCCTCTGCTTTACCGCCTGGCCGACACGAAGTGGGCCCATGCCCTGATGATCAATCGCACCAATGTGGAGAATGCCGAGAAATACTTCGTAAAGCACGGCAAGGCTTCAACCTTCATAGGAAGGCTGGTGCCGGCAGTGCGACAGCTGATATCCATCCCGGCCGGTCTCTCCAGGATGAATATCCGGACATTCCTTCTCTATACTTTTCTCGGTGCCGGACTCTGGAACTTAGTTCTGGCCCTGATTGGCTATTTTGCCTATGACATGCGGGATCATATACTGCCATACCTCGACTGGGTGATGTACACGGTAGGGGCGCTGTTTGTCATTTGGCTGTCATGGAAAGGGATCAAAGCCTACAGGAACAGCAAGAGAGGCACTGCTCAATAAACGTTGCGGCTCCGGACCTGAGTTTTTGCTGCTGCAGGCTTAATACAGACAGGGAACCGGAGTTTTGCTACTGCAGGTTTCATACAGACAGGGAACCGGGGTTTTGCTGCTGCAGGTTTCATAGAGACAGGGAACCGGGGTTCATAAGCTGCAGCCTTCTTGCAGAATACGAACCTGATACTGAGGTATTCAACGGATCCGGCGGGCAGGGTCTTATTCAGTAAGCTCCCCGGCAAGAAGCCTAAGCCCGATCTCTGAAATTTTTGCCTGGTACAGTGCCGTAAGCCTTCTGTTTATGGCGTTGAGGTAGTTGTTCTGATATTCCCTGAATTCAAGTCCTGACAGGGAGCCGAGCCGGTAACGCTCCACGGCTATCTCCAGTGATGCCCTGGCCAGCTCCGCACTCTCGGTTTCGAAGTTGGTTACCGTGATATTGTTCAGGTAGGTATTGTAGAGCAGGTCCAGCTCTCCCATTATCTCATACTCTATGTCGAGGTAGGCCAGCTTGCTGTTTTCCGCCTCCAGCTTCGCATTGGCCATCCTCCTGTTGGTTTCAAACCCGGAGAAAATATTCCATGACATGTTGAAGCCCCAGTTGAGGCCGTTTGTTTGATTGAAGGAGCCTGCCGACCACGGATATTCATTGCGGCTGTAATTATACCCGGTGCTGAAGCTCAGGGTGGGATAGCGCAAGGCCCTGACGGCCTCCAGGTCATACTCTGTTAGCCTCTCTCCCTGTTGTGCAAGTATCAGTTGGTTATTGTACTTAAGTGTCCGCGCCCGAAGAGAATCGATATCCATGTCAGGTGCCAGAATGATTGAGTCGCGTATGTTGAAGTTGATCTCATGGCCCGTACTGAGAAGGTTGGTCAGACGTATGTATGCACTGATGACCGTCTCCTGCTGCGACAGCACTGCGGAGCTGTCAGCGTTGAGGTCTATCTTCGCCTGCTGCAGGTCGAGTCCCGATATGACACCCAGCATATATTTCTCCTCGGCATTCTCATACCGTGACTTTGAGAGTGCCAGTGAGGTAAGGGCCGACTCCATCCTGTTCTGCTGAACTATGATATTGTAGTATTCTGAGCAGACACTCATGACCAGGTTCTCTACGTTTATCCTGACTCTCTGGCTGCTCATTGCCAGCAGCTCCTGCTGTCGGCTGTAGGCAGTGAACATGCCCAGTCCGTCAAACAGTTTCCAGTTAAGCGCAACACCCGCAGTATAGAGGTTTGTCCTGCTCCTTTCAGCTTCTGATGATGATGAGACGACATCATTGCCAGTCTGCGACTGTCGTCCTGTGCCTGTAACTGTTGGGAGAAAAGGTGCCAGGGTGACGTTGTTTTCTGCCATGGTCTGATCATTTCTGCTGATCTTGAGGGAGTAGTTGTTCTCAAGAGCCACCATGATAGCCTCGTCGAGGGTCATTGTCTTCTGAGCCCCTGCGGCCATTGGCAGGAGGAGTACAAGTATCATAGTACTAAGCCTTCGGTTGCTCATTGCTGTTTTTTTCTGCATTTTTCTTTCCGGCGAAGTAGCTGTAGACGGAAGGTACCACAAAGAGAGTCAGGAAGGTAGCGAAGAACATTCCGCCGACCACCGTGACGCCCATTGAGATACGGCTCTCAGCGCCTGCTCCCGTTGCAAGCGCCATGGGCATAATGCCGAGGATGGTGGTGAGGCTTGTCATCAGCACCGGGCGGAACCGTGACACCGCTGCCTCACGGGCGGCATCCATGATGCTGAGCCCTGCCTGTTGTCTCTGGTTGGCAAACTCGACGATAAGTATCCCGTTCTTGGCCACCATACCTATCAGCATGATCAGGCCTATCTGGCTGAAGATATTGAGTGTCTGGCCGGTGACAATCATAATAAACAGTGCACCTATAAGCGCCAGCGGCACCGTAACCAGGATGATCACCGGGTCACGGAAGCTCTCGAACTGTGCCGAGAGAACGAGGTAGATGAGCAATATGGCCAGGGCGAATGCAAAGAGCAGGCTGGAAGAACTCTCCACGAAGTCCTTGGAGTCACCGGAAAGAGTGGTGCTGAAGTTTTCATCGAGCACCCTGGCAGCTATCCTGTCCATCTCTTCTATGCCTTCACCGAGAGTGTATTTGCCTTCAAGGCCCGCCGAAACGGTAGCCGACACAAACCTGTTGTACCTGTAGAGCTGCGGCGGCAGACTGCTCTCACGAATTTCGACGATGTTGTCGAGCTGTATCAGTTGACCCTTGTCGTTCCTGACATACGTACTTGTGAGGTCATAGGGATCATTGCGCTTCGACTTGTCGAACTGGCTGAAGATCTGGTACTGCTTGCCGTTGAGGATGTAATAGCCGATACGCTGCTCACTCATGGTGAGCTGCAGCGTCTGGGCTATGTTCTGAACGTTGACTCCCATCATGGAGGCTTTCTCCCTGTTGATGAGCACGGTCAGCTCCGGCTTGGTGAATTTCAGGTTTACATCGCTGGCTGAGAAGTAGGGGCTTTCCGAGACCTCAGCCATGAAGTCGGGTATCACCCTTTTCAGATCGTTGAGGTTCTTGGCCTGTATCACATACTGTACCGGGAGGCCGCCGCGGCGTGAGCCAAAGGTCTGCTGCTGGGACACAATTGTACGGGCACCGGTGTATTGCCTGAGAACAGGTGAGAGTGAGGCCGCAATCTCCTGCTGTGACCGTTTGCGGTCACGGCGGTCAGAGAGCCTGACTCTCATGTTGGCGCTGTTGGTGCCGCCCATGCCTACCATCATCATGATATTGTCACTCTCGGGAACTTTCTCCTGTACTACCGGGTATAGTCGGTTCATATATGCAGTCATGTAATCATAGGATGTGCCTTCAGTGGCTCTGGCGCTGATGTTTACATAACCGCGGTCTTCCAGCGGCGCCATCTCCGACGGCAACAGCGTCCATAAGATTACTATCAGCACGCCGGCAGCCACAATAATGACAAAGGCCCAGTACCTTCTCTTCAGGAAGGATGTTATCCATCTGCGGTAGAGATTTATCATGCCGCTGAAGAATGGCTCAGTAGACCGGTAGAACCTGCCTTCCATGGTATTGTGCTTCAGCATCTTGGATGAAATCATGGGAGTAAGTGTCAGTGCCAGGAAGGCGGATATTACCACTGCTCCCACAATCACCAGGCTGAACTCCCTGAAGAGCCTGCCGGTCACTCCCTGGAGAAAGACAATCGGGAAGAAGACGGCTACAAGGGCCACCGTGGTGGCGATGATGGCAAAGAAGATCTCGCGTGATCCCGTGAGGGCAGCCTCCCTGGGCTTCATGCCCTTTTCGACCTTTGTATATATGTTCTCCACCACAACTATGGCATCGTCAACAACAAGACCGATGGCCAGTACAATTGCAAATAGCGTCAGGGTGTTAATGGTGAAGTCGGCAATGTACATCACGAAGAAAGTCCCGATAAGGGCAACAGGGATCGTAATGACCGGTATGAGTGTTGTTCTCCAGTTTCTCAGGAAGAAGAAGATGACCAGCACCACCAGCAAAAAGGCGATGAAGATGGTGTTCCTGACCTCCTTGATTGATTCGCGTATATAAACTGTATTGTCAAAAAGTATCTCGGTGGTTATATCTTCCGGCAGGTCTTTCTTGAGTTGTTCCAGCATTACCATTGCTTCATCGACGATTTCGATGTAATTGGCGCCAGGCTGGGGTACCAGCACAACGTTTACCGCAGGCTTGCCGTTGCTCGTCAGGTGTGACCTGATGTTCTCGGCATCTATCTCGGCTATGCCTATATCGCTGAACTTCACCACCCTGTCGCCGTTCTTTGCAATGATCAGATCATTGAACTCGTCAACGGTTCGGAGCCTGCCCAGGGTTCGGATCGTAAGCTCAGTGTTGTCTCCCTCAATCCTGCCCGAAGGAAGTTCGATGTTCTCGCGTGTTACTGCGGTCCGTACATCCAGTGGTGTGAGGCCGTAGGCTGCCAGCCTCGCGGGGTCCATCTTCATCCTGATGGATAGCTTTTTGGATCCCCAGACCCCCACAGCGCTTACACCTGAGATGGTCTGCAACCTCTCCTTGAAGTTGATCTCAGCGTAGGTGCTGACGTCAATGATTGACCTGCTGTCGCTGCGAAGTGTTACTGCGAATATAGGCTGTGCATCGGCATCGGCCTTCTGTACCACCGGCGGGTCAACATCCTGCGGCAGGCGGCGCATGGCGCCGGAGACCTTGTCGCGGACGTCATTGACGGCAGTCTCCATATCCACCTCCAGTTTGAACTCAACGGTGATGCGCGAGGAGCCGTCGCTGCTGGAGCTCGATATGGAGCGTATTCCCTGCACGCTGTTAATTGCAGACTCAAGAGGTTCGGTTATCTGTGTCTCGATTACGTCAGAGTTGGCCCCGGGGAAAGAGGTTGATACTGTCACTATCGCCGGGTCAACACTCGGGTAATCTCTCACTCCGAGGAAGGTATATCCGATACCTCCGAGAATGAGTATCACCAATGCCATCACCGTGGCCAGTACCGGTCTCTCTATGCTTAATGACGATAGACTCATTTGTTTCTTCAGTTGTTATCTGCCGTGATCGTCCGGCGCTAATCCGTTATGTTAACCCTTACCGGCATATTGTCCCTCAACTGCATAAGCCCGGTGGTAAGAACGGTATCGCCTGCAGAGAGTCCGGAGAGCACCTCGATCATAGTTGCGGTCCGGGTGCCGGTGACCACCGGAACAAGGGAAGCCCTGCCGTTTTTCACTACCCAGATCTTTTTCTCGTTCATCTCGGGCACTATGGATTCCGTTGGCACCTGGATAGCATTCTGCTTTTCATCGGTGATCAGTGTCAGTGATGCGAACATACCTGGTACCAGCCGCCCGTCCCTGTTGTTGTAACGGGCTCTCAGACCGATGGTCCTGGTAGTTTCATCAATGCGGTAGTCTATGGCATAAACCGTGGCATAGAACATCTCTTTGTAACCCTCGGTCTCGAATGCAATTCGTTTGCCCATCAGATCTTCCGATATATACTTTTCCGAAATGGCAAACTGAAGCTTGAGCGTTGAGGGATCGATCAGGTGTGCAATCTTGACGGAAGGTTGCACATAGGTACCCTCACTGACGTAACGGAATCCTATTACCCCGTCAAACGGAGCCCTTACCTCTGTCTCGGCTATCCTCACCCTGAGGAGGTTCATGTCGGCCAGTATGACGTTATAGTCTGTCTGAAGCTGGTCGAATGACTCCCTGCTAACGGCATCCTTCTCGAGCAGCACCCTCTGGCGTTCCAACTTCTCGGCAAGAAGCTTCTCCTGTATCTCCGACCGGCGAAGCTGGGCCTGCAGGTCCTCGTCATAGATCTTCACCAGCAGATCGCCTTTCTTCACCCTGCTGCCCTCCTTGAAAAATACACCGGTGACCTTGCCGGGCACCTTGCTGACGATATCCACCTCTTCATTGGCAAGCAGGGAGCCGGCCGACCTGATGCCACTGGTAAGGTAAGAAGGTTTGGCTATGGTTCCGTTTACTGGGAGCAGCCCGCCACCTGAAGCGCCGCCACCCGGTCCTCCGCCAGGTTGTGACTGACCCTTGGCCTGGCTCTGCGGCTGACCCTGTGACTGACCATCTGCCTGACGCATTGCCTGTGCCTCCGCGGTGAGAGCCGCAGAACCTTTTTTCAGCTGCCAGTCACCCCAGAGGCCCAGCCTGGGACCTCCGAACCATATTGCAAGTATCAGTGGGATGCTTACCCACAGGGTAATCTTTATTCCTTGTTTCATCCTTATATCAAATCACTCATAGAAACCGCAAAATTAGCGGTTTATGAGATGTAGTTATGTTAAAGTATATTAAAACAAAATATAAGGAGAAAAGTTCTGATCTGCAGTCATTGGCATCCCGGTCAGCAATTTTCTATGATCTCCCTGACTACTGATTCCATATAGTCGGTTATTATTCTGTTTGATACGGTGAATCCGTTGGCGAACATGATGAATGCCAGCCTTCTTCCGCTGCCGGTAGTGTCTGCCAGGATAGTATCCATGGAGTTCTGCTGACCGCTGAGTGTGGTGTCTGCCAGGATAGTATCCATGGAGTTCTGCTGACCGCTGAGGAAGGTTGAGGAGAGTGCAGCGATGATGGCTGTATGTAAGATTCTGATATTAATTCGATTATCTTATATTTATTTTATTGTTAGAATGGAACTTGCATGAAAAATGGTAACCTTAGCCTGGGGTAGGCTCTTACTCATACAAGTTTCATCTGGTTTTGTTTTGTTCAAGAGTTGAAAGCAGGCCGCAGGCGGCGCCTATATCCTCGCCGCGGCTCGCACGTATAGTGGCTGTGATGCCTTTTGCGCTGAGGCGGTCACGGAAGGCCTCCATGGCTTTCGTGTCAGGGCTCCTGTATTTCGAGCCGGGTATGGCATGAAAGCGTATCAGGTTTATACGGCAGCGGATGCCGCTGAGAATTTTTGCGAGCTCTTTGACGTGGTCGGGGGTGTCATTGAGTCCTTTGAACAGAATGTACTCGAAGGATATACGTCTCTGCCTTCCGAAATCGAACCCCCTGATAACCTCAAGCACTTTTTTGATGGGATGGGCTTTCTGCACCGGCATCAGCGCCTGGCGCTCCTCATCGAAGGGGGTGTGCAGGCTGACGGCGAGGTGACAGCGGGTGCCCTCCAGAAAATCACGTATCCTGTCGGTGATACCTATGGTGCTTACCGTAATGCGTGAGGGACTCCATCCGTAACCCCACTCCGAGATGAGTATCTCCAGGCTCTTCATCACCTCTTCGAAGTTGTCGAGAGGCTCGCCCATACCCATAAAGACTATGTTGGTCAGTGACCGGTGTTCGGGGATGCTTCTGAACTGGTTCAGAATGTCGCCTGACGAGAGATTGCCCTGGAATCCCTGTCTCGCCGTCATGCAAAAATGGCATCCCATGCGGCATCCCGACTGTACCGAGAGGCATACTGTGGCCCGCTCACGGTCAGGGATGAAGGCTGTCTCGATGAACCGGTTTTCAGAGATGCCAAAGAGGTATTTTCTTGTCCCGTCACTGGCGGAGGCAACTGACGACGGTGGGGTGAGCCCGGTTTCGTAATTCTTTTCCAGCAGGTTTCGGGCAGCAAGGGAGAGATCAGTCATGCTGCTTATCTCAGGCGCACCTCTCCTGTAGAGCCAGCCTGCTATCTGCCGGGCGGCATATGGTGGCAGCGAGACCGCAGCGGTGATATCCGACAGCTCATTCAGTGTCTTGCCGTAGAGACGCTGCCTGCTCATCAGAAACGGTAGGAGGCTTTCTCCAGGTCACGGAGCGATTTGAACGGTCGCGGCGGCTTCAGGTGGCCGTTGAGGAAGCTGTATATGTCAAGCCTGATCTTTCTCGCCTCGCGGTAATCCATCCTGTCAAAAGAGTGACCTCCGGGCATCTCCTTGAATATTTTGTAACTGAAATTCTGTTTTCCGGCTGCCTTGAGTGACTTTATGAGGTGTTCGACTTCCAGCACGTTGACATCCTCGTCAATGGTGTTGGTATGTATCAGCAGCGGGGTATTGCGGTAACGGTCAACCTGCCATGCCGGGGAGCGCCTGCGATACTCAGCCACATTCTCGTCGGCCGTCTTGCCAATATGGTATGGGGCGGAGTAGAGATCCCGGTAGCTGTCGTCCTTGTAGCCCATGCGAGCTATGACATCGCTGACGGGAACACCTGCAAAGCAGGCTTTGTATGCCTCAGGGTGATCAAAGATACAGAACAGCCCTATCAGTCCGCCGTGGCTCCATCCTATGACGCCCACACGGTTGCTGTCAACAATCCCGTAGTTTTCAATCATGTACTTCCTGCTCGCATCGACATCCTCAACCTCCAGGCCGCCGTAGTCTATCTGCCTGTACATACCTGCACCGTAACCTGTTGAGCCGCGGTATTCTGCTGCAACGACGATATATCCCTGGGCGACCATCTCACGGATGATGTGAGTGTAGTAGGTGGTGAAGCTGGCATGGACGCCACCATGGGGGAAGACCAGCAGGGGGTATTTTTTTGAGGCGTCGACATCACGTGGTATGAAGACGTAGCTCCAGAATTTCAGGGGGTTGCCGGCGCCTTGTCCTGTGGGATTACTCTCCCTGGCAGGGGGAGGACCTGTCGTGTATATCTTGTCAATGAAAGCCACATCGCCCACGCGCTCATACCATAGTATATCGTCAATATTCTTTTCGAGCACATCAAGGCGATGGTTCAGGGATTCAAACCTGCGTCCCACATTGTTCAGGGCATCCATCAGCTCGGCGTTGCCGGGCTGGGCTGAAAGTGCCGGCCATAACGAGATGAAAAGGATCATCAGGGAAGTGATTTTCACGGTTGTCTGTTTCATGTTTGTATGTTATTGGATTTCTGTCTCTCCGCTGAAAACATATGTTGCGGGTCCGGTAAGGAATATCTCCGAGGCCCCCTCAGCATTGGTTACAAATCTGATCTTAAGTTCCCCACCCCGGACACTCACGCGGGTATCGCCAGTGACAATTTTTCCGGTCAGGGCTGCCGCAATGGCAGATGCTGTGGCGCCGGTGCCGCATGAGAGGGTTTCATCCTCCACGCCCCGCTCATATGTCCTGATCCTGAGTCCGTTGTCCGTTACGGATACCAGGTTCACATTTACTCCTTCGGGCGCATAGCGGGGTGAATAGCGGAGACCGCGCGCAAATGTTACAAAATCAGCCAGCTCCGTATCATCTGCAAAGATTACCAGGTGAGGTACGCCGGTGTTTACCAGGATGCCGTCAGGGGTTTCTCTGGCCTCCGTCACGTCTCTGACCGATATCTCGATGATATCATCCCCGGCGACTGTGGCGGTATGGGGACCGTCACCTGCCAGGAAGGAGAGGTCGCGGGGTCCGGTGAAATGCTTCATGACAAAGTGTGCCGCGCAGCGACCTCCGTTGCCGCACATCTCGCCGGGAGAGCCGTCTGCATTGTAGTAGAGCATTCTGAAATCAAAGCCGGGAGAATCTTCAATGAGTATGAGGCCGTCAGCTCCTATACCGAAACGTCTGTCGCACAGTCTTTTGAATATATTGTTGTCATTGTGTTCAAGGATGGCGGGAGTGTTCTTCACAATGATAAAGTCATTGCCTGTGCCCTCATATTTGTTAAAGGGAATTATCATGCCGTTAAATTGAAGTTAATTATTAAAAGATATCTGCCCCGGTCTGTTAAAAAATCGAAAATTTGTAAAACAATTTACCATTTACGCGGTTGTAAAGATACTCAATACTTTTATGAGGCACGCAATTTGCAGCATAAGTGGGACAGAAGACAAAACAACAAAAAATTTACTGATATGAAAGGTAAGAGTCTCATTGTTACTTTGCTGATTGCGCTGTTCGGAGCGCTGGCAGGGCTTTTTATCTACACCAGGTTCCTCGACAGGGACCAACTGGTGTTAGGCACGGAGAAGGAGAGGCAGATGATTGAGGATAATGCCAGGTACACATCGATGGTTCCTCAGTCGGGGGTGAATGATTTCACTGTCGCTGCCGAGCAGACCGTTCATGCTGTAGTGCATGTAAAGACCAAGGCTACAGTCAGTTCACTCTACAACAATCCGCTGTATGAATTTTTCTATGGTCCCGGGGCAAGTCGGCCAAGGGAGGTCCGGGGGTTTGGTTCCGGTGTGATAGTGACTGCAGACGGTTACATTGTGACAAACAACCATGTAATTGAGGATGCAGATGAGGTTGAGGTGACATTAAATGACAAGCGGACCTTTGCGGCTGATGTGGTTGGGCATGATCCCAGCACTGACATTGCGCTTCTGAAGGTCAAGGCCACGGGCTTGCCTTATATCAAATTTGGCAACTCCGATGCCATAAGGCTGGGAGAGTGGGTGCTGGCCGTTGGAAACCCGTTCAATCTGACATCGACGGTTACGGCGGGGATTGTAAGTGCCAGGGGCAGAAGCCTGGGGCTGCTTGACAACCAGTACCGTATTGAATCGTTCATACAGACTGATGCTGCCCTGAACCAGGGTAACAGCGGGGGAGCCCTGGTGAATGTTGCCGGGG
Organism: Bacteroidales bacterium; assembly: GCA_011620595.1. Taxonomy (GTDB): domain Bacteria; phylum Bacteroidota; class Bacteroidia; order Bacteroidales; family VadinHA17; genus SR-FBR-E99. Next base: position 36,249 of record WOYX01000032.1, read on the forward strand.
AGCTGATAGGGATCACCACAGCAATAATATCGCCCAGCGGTGCCTATGCAGGCAACTCTTTTGCCATACCCTCGTCTATTGTGGAGAAGGTATACGAGGATCTGAGGGAGTATGGCGAAGTACAGAGAGGCCTCCTGGGGGTTAATATCACCGATGTCAATTCAGAGATAGCTGAGGCCGAAAAACTCAGTGAAATCAGGGGAGTATATATTGCCGGAGTGGTGGAGGACGGGGCTGCACAGGCCGCCGGCCTTGCTGAAAAGGATGTAATCATTGCCATCAACGGCGAGCCGGTGGAGACCACTGCCGACCTTCAGGAGAAGGTTAACCGCTACAGGCCCGGCGACAGGCTTGAGGTGACCTACCTGCGCAAGGGCAGACAGGATAAGAAAATGGTAACTCTGCGCAACATTGAGGGCGGTACGGGAATCGTTGCTCCGGGTTCACAGAGTACCTCGGTATTCGGGGCCACGTTTGCGCCGGTTACTGCAAGCGACAGGGAGAAGTTCAGGATCAGCAACGGCGTAAAGGTCACCTCCATCACCGAAGGACGCCTGAGGGAACTGGGCCTCGGAAGGGGAACAATCATCATTGACGTCAACGGTCAGAAGGTGAACAGTGCTGCGGATATACGCCGGGCAACGAACAATGAGAAGAGCCTGACTTCAATTGAGGGATTCACTCCCGACGGGACCTACTTCAAGTATCAGACCCGGAGGTAGTGCAGGTGGTTCATAACAACAATCAGATCAGGATGTTGGCAGTATCAGCTCAGCTCTGTTTGATTGACATATTTTATTTGGTTATTAACTTTTAAAGCAGTAACTTTGCCAAAATTTTTTCGAAGGGGTAAAAAGAATGAGACAACTTAAGATTACCAAATCCATAACCAACCGTGAAAGTGCATCGTTGGACAAATATCTGCAGGAGATTGGTAAGGAAGAGTTGATATCGGTTGAGGAAGAGGTAGAGCTTGCGCAGAGGATCAAGAAGGGTGACAGGGCAGCTTTGGAGAAGCTAACGAAAGCAAATCTCCGTTTTGTTGTCTCAGTGGCCAAGCAGTATCAGAATCAAGGACTTAGCCTTCCGGACCTCATTAATGAGGGGAACCTCGGCCTTATCAAGGCAGCAGAGAAGTTTGACGAGACGCGTGGTTTCAAATTCATTTCATATGCGGTATGGTGGATCAGGCAGTCTATTCTTCAGGCTCTGGCAGAGCAGTCGAGGATAGTACGTCTGCCGCTCAACCAGGTTGGTTCTCTTAACAAGATCAACAAGGCTTTTGCCCGTTTTGAACAGGAGAACGAGCGTACCCCTTCACCTGAAGAGCTGGCTGAAGTGCTGGATCTTCCCAAGGAGAAGGTAGCCGACACCCTGAAGGTGTCAGGCCGTCACGTCTCTGTTGATGCACCCTTCGTGGAGGGTGAAGACAACAGCCTCCTGGATGTGCTTACCAACCTTGACTCTCCCATTGCCGACAAGATGCTCATTGATGAGTCTCTCTCAAAGGAGATAGACCGTGCCCTGACCACTCTCACCGAGCGCGAGAGGGACATCATACGTTACTTTTTCGGCATTGGCTGCCAGGAGATGACGCTGGAAGAGATAGGAGAAAAGTTCGGCCTCACCCGCGAGCGGGTAAGGCAGATAAAGGAGAAGGCCATCAGACGCCTGCGACACACATCACGCAGCAAGCTGCTCAAGGGTTACCTCGGATAGGTCGCCGTATTCCTGACAATAATAAAGAGTTAGCCGGAGGAACCATCCGGTAATAGAGAATGAGCCCGGCTGAACCGGGCTCATCTTGATTCCGCAATTCAGTGCGGCATTGGGGAGGGGGAAGAACTGCTTTTAAGCCAATGGCCCGTTCAGAATTGGTTGGACGGGTCATAACTGAGCAATGCCTTACGAAGCAGAAAGTAGAGATGACCGTCAGGGCCCGCAGCAAAATCCACCAGGTCATCAATGGAGTAATTCCCCGGGCTCCTTATAAGCCTGAACTCTTCGATGGCACGGTCAAAGCGGCAGAGCAGCCCGTTATCCGTCGTAAGCCACAGGTTGTCAATGGCATCGATCACAACAGAGTTAACTGAAAAACAGGGAATCGTGGTGATGTCTGCAGGGTCATGGTAATAATTGATGAAGTCGGTGCCGTCATAGCGTGTCAGCCCGTCCCATGTGGCTATCCAGATGAAACCGCTGCTGTCGGTAACCATGCTCCTGACATGGTCATGTCCTATTCCATCCCTGGAAGTGTAATGTGTCAGTACGTATGACTGCGCATTCACCCCGGCCGTTAATTCAGGCAGTATAAAAACCGCCGGGAGGAACGGTTTCGGGGAGTATTTATGTTCAGTAGTGTTCACAATGCCAACATCTGATCAAACATAGGTAAAAACGCTGGATTTTGAGCAGGCAGATAACCATCAGGTTTGCTGCCCGGAAATAATAGAAGAAAAATAGTAAAAAGAGCGGCAAATGGTTACCGGTGATCAGTTTGGTGTCAAACAGCTGTTTCTGCCTCTTCCGATTGCTCCGAATTGTTATTTTTGTCCCTGTAACATACAATGAAATTCAAACTGATATCGGACTATGTTCCCACGGGCGATCAGCCGGAGGCGATAAGGCAGCTTGCAGACGGTCTTTTGCAGGGGGTGCCGTACCAGACTCTGCTGGGAGTTACTGGTTCCGGCAAGACCTTCACGATTGCGAATGTCATTGAACAGATTAACAGGCCTGTCCTGGTTCTCAGTCACAACAAGACCCTGGCAGCACAGCTTTACGGTGAGTTCAGGCAGTTCTTTCCCGACAATGCGGTTGAATATTTTGTCTCTTATTACGATTACTATCAGCCGGAGGCCTATCTACCGGTGACTGATACCTATATTGAGAAGGACCTGGCCATCAATGACGAGCTGGAGAAGCTGCGTCTGAGCGCCACATCGTCGCTGCTTTCAGGCAGGCGCGACGTGATTGTCGTCTCATCTGTCTCGTGTCTTTTCGGCATCGGCAATCCCGACGACTTCCGTTCGAACACCGTGCACGTTATCAGGGGCAGCAAGCCCGGTCGCAATGTGGTGTTGCGGAAACTGGTCGACAGCCTCTACGCGCGCAACGAGCTGGAGTTTACCAATGGTACCTTCAGGGTGCGGGGAGATACTCTGGATGTCTACCCTGCCTATGCAGATCTTGCTCTGCGAATAGTATTCTTCGGTGACGAGATAGAGGAGATATCAACTTTTGATCCGCTCAGCGGAGAGCATAGGGACAATCTTGACGAGTATGTGATCTACCCGGCAAACCTCTTTGTCACCACCCGTGAGCGTATCAACATTGCTGTCAGTCAGATACAGGATGATATGGTGCTTCAGGCAAGACACTTTCGTGATACGGGAAGGCCGGAGGAGGCCAAACGGATAGAGCAGAGAGTACAATATGACCTCGAGATGATCAAGGAGCTGGGTTACTGCAGCGGCATCGAGAACTACTCCCGCTATTTTGACGGCAGGGCCCCGGGCACGAGGCCCTTCTGCCTGCTGGACTGCTTCCCGAAGGACTTTATTACCGTGATTGACGAGAGTCATGTCACCGTACCTCAGATAAGAGCCATGTACGGCGGCGACCATAGCCGCAAGCAGACGCTGGTTGAGTACGGCTTCCGGCTTCCGGCAGCGCTGGACAACAGGCCACTGCAGCTTGAGGAGTTTGAGGCGCTGACGGGACAGACCATTTTCATGAGTGCCACCCCCGCTGATTATGAGATGGAGAAGAGCGAGGGAGTATTCGTTGACCAGGTGATCAGGCCTACCGGGCTTCTTGACCCTCCCGTGGAGGTGCGTCCAACCCGCAACCAGGTTGATGACCTGATGGAGGAGATACAGAACAGGTCTGCCGCAGGAGAGAGAGTGCTGGTGACAACCATGACCAAGAGGATGGCAGAGGAACTGAACAGCTACCTTGGCCGGTTTGAAATCCGTTGCCGTTATATTCATTCAGGTGTTGAGACCCTCGAGAGGATAGAGATACTTGAGGGTCTGCGTTCGGGTGAGTTTGATGTGCTGGTGGGTGTCAACCTGTTGCGTGAGGGGCTTGACCTGCCGGAGGTCTCCCTGGTGGCCATCCTCGATGCCGACAAGGAGGGTTTCCTGCGATCGGGGAGAGCCCTGACACAGACGGCGGGACGTGCGGCGAGGAACCTTAACGGACTGGTGGTGATGTATGCCGACAGGATAACGGGAGCAATGAGGGAGACAATAGATGAGACCAACCGGAGGAGAGCCAAACAGCTGAAATACAATGAAGAGATGGGCATCACCCCACGGCAGATAGTGAAGAGGGAAGGGGCAATGCTCAGGGGACTTGGTCGTAAGGGTGTGGAGGTGAAAGCCTATTCCGGTCCTGAGAAGATTGATGTGGCCGCCGACCCGGTCATCAGATATATGTCAAAAGAGCAGCTCGAAAAGGCCATTGCCAGGAGCCGCAAGGCGATGGAGAAGGCTGCGGCGGCACTCGACTTCATCGAGGCGGCACGGCTGCGCGATGAGATTCAGGGTATGCAGCGGCTCGCAAAACAGCGGCCGAATGAATCACCCAAGAGATGAATTTACAAACGAATGGACGAAAGAGGGGAAATGACGATAAAGAACAAGAAACCGTACTTTCCTGCGTTTATTAATGAGAGATTCTGATTCTGACCCTCATCCGATGTGCTGAGACGGAGAGCAAAACTTTTAACTTTCCTGCCCTCCGACTCTGACGGACGCAGTCCGAAGCCTTCTTCGACATCCGACTCCGACGGACGAAGTCCGCCACGCCGGACGAAGTCCGTAGTTTTAACGTAGGATGTGGCGGAGAAGGGAGACATTTGACTTTGGACTTTCGACTTGACAATGCGTAAACCAACTATAGTATTCCTGCTGGGTATTGCACTCCTGACCGGCTGCAGCAAGGATCCGGGTCCTGACCCGGTTGATGACCCCGGGGTGATCATCCTTCTGTATCACCGTATCACTTCCGGTGAGGCAACAAACCTGTATGAGCGCAGCATGGCCGACTTCGCCGGCGACCTGAATTACCTCCGCAGTCATGATATCAGAGTCATAGACCTTGATGAGCTGGCTGATATCGTCAGCGGGACGAAGAAGCTCAGCACTCATGCTGCCGTCATCACCTTCGACGACGGGGATCATTCGTGGTACACCCATGCAGTGCCGCTGCTGATACAGCACCGCATGAAGGCTACATTCTTTCTCTGGGCCTCACAGATGGGCAAGGACTCTTTTCTCACGTGGGAAGAAGTGGAAAGGATGAGTCACTATTCCTATGAAGGAGGGGTCAGGCCCTTCTCCTTCGGATCGCACACAATGTATCACCGGTTTCTGATAACCATGAAGGATGTCCTGGGCGGCGGTGAAGCTTTCGCAGCCTATCTCGACGAGGAGCTGGGTGGTTCAAAGCTCCTGATTGACAAACATATCTCCGGCAGCGTCGATGCCCTGGCACTGCCCTACGGTGACGGTGCAGGTGATGAGGATATCATCGCCGCTGCCCAAAGGCACGGCTACCGCTTTATACGCACTTCCGAACGAAATATCACGGGAACTGCCTCATCCGATCTCTTCAGGCTGCCCAGCCTTTCGCTGCTCGATGATACAGACCCGGAACTGATAGGAGTGTACCTGGGAATCTGATACAATGAAATTTGCATGACCGGGAACCACAGCTGGATTTGATGATTATATTTCATCCGGATTTCACGGGAACCACAGCTGGATTTGATGATTATATTTCATCCGGGTTTCATCAGAACCAAAATAAACAGCTGTTAAACGATGAAGACAAAACTGTAATTATAATGGGGAACGCTGACCGTATCGACTGTTGCCGGTTCAGGTCGCATCCCTGGCACGGGGGTCGATCTGGGAGAAAATGCACCTGAAATAGTAATGACTTTCGTGGAGATGGTGCCCACTGATATCGTCAAGTATGAGATGGATAAGGTGTCGGGCTATCTGAGGCTTGACAGGCCACAGCGCTACTCAAACGTGGCACCTGCCAGGCGAGAAGCGACAGGTTACCATATCGGAGATTTACGCGAGAGAGGAGGCCCATGAGATCATCAGGCGGTCAATGGCCGATTATTATGAGAGATTCCCTGAGATGTAGAAAGGGATTATGGTGCCGGGTGCTGCTGCAATCACCATGGGAGCGGGGCTTTCATTGACGAACAGTCCAATAAGTTGATGACGGTGCTCCATAATTTGATTAATGGTTGTGAAGTTGCAGCAGTATCAGCTAATTTTGTTGTGTTACATATGACCTATTTCATTTGAAAGATTTCGGGAAGAACTTTTCATGAAAGAACTGCAAAACTTAGTAGTCGAAAAGACATCCAACACGCCGCGGATTGAACTGGATTACGGGGGCGGGGAGATATCATTTACAGGCAGATCGTTGCCGGAGAATGCCTCCAGGATCTACGAGCCGGCCCTCAACTGGGTCAATGACTACATATTTCAGGCGAAGCCGGTGACCAATCTCAGGCTCAACATGGAGTACTTCAACACCTCCTCAATGTTATGGATCTCCAAGATCATCAAGTCACTAACAAGGATCAACAATCCAGACTACCGCCTGATGGTCCATATTTATATTCCACTCGAGGAGTATGATGACATGAGGGGTTCCGCTGATCTCAGGGAGTCATTCAATCCGCTTACCGACATACTCCAGCATTCGATACCGGAAGTGAGCATGAAACTGTATGCTACAGATGACTCTTCCCAGGTGGTCAGGGATGCTGTGGTACTCTTTTAAGGTGCCCTGAAGGACTATTTCGTACCTCCGATCCCGGCTTTCCTCATGCCGTACAGCAGTAAAATATTGATACAAGGCCGGAAACGGATCTGCATCTGCTGGATTTGTAATTAACAGCTAATGACGGATTTTACCGCAGTTTTTTCTGTGCGGTATCGCGGTACACTCTGTTGATACCGTCGGCTCTGTGGTTGCCTTTCTGGAAGAAACTGTTCTTCATGTCATTGGCATAGTCGCTGTATGCAGGGCACACCGCTCTGTTGCATGCGGCCAGCAGCAATGACATCAGCAGAAGCAGCAGAAGTTTTTTCATAAGGTAAAGTTACGGTTTTTTATCCTTATATGCATTTCATAAACACGGCTGCAGTCGCCCTTACCTGAGGGATCAGGGGGGCAGCTTTCAGAGTTTCCCTGGCCTGGTTCATTCGATAATCAACATAATCTTGTTTGGAGGATTCTTTCATAAAAGGATTCCCTCCCTTTTAATGCTTTGATAAAACGGGGTTATTTTATGCTTTTTGTCCCATATAGTTGAATTATATATGAATGTTGAAAATACTTCACCTGTTTCCAGTTCAAGATCGAATAATCTGTTTCTGAAAGCCGTTTCAATTTCTGTTGAAACCTGGTCTTTAATAAGTATCAGAATATCCCAGTCTGAATCCTTTCTTGCATCACCCCTGGCTCTTGAGCCAAAAAGAATGACTTTTGCAGCAGGATCAATATTTTTGATTTCGTTTCGTATCCGTTATGCAATATTTGAAGTCCTTTTATTCATATGACAAATCTACGAAAAAAGTAAATTACAAAAGGTCAGGAGGTCATGCAGAGGAAAAAGCCTGTGTCACGGCGTGATTATGCTCACTCTGTTTGCGTGATCCCGGGTTTGGTGAAGACAGGAACAGAAAACCCTTGTCATCAGCCGGGATTACAGCCCCTCCTGGCGTCGTCGGGGTCGTGATCCCGGGTGTGGGGGTGACAGGAGCAAAAAAGACTGCATAAGGTTGGCCGGGATTACGGTTCGCCTGCGGCAAACCGTGATCCCGGGTCTGGGGGTGACTTGAGCAGAGAAAACCCGCAACGGGCAACGCTCGTTGCAGGTTATTGCTTTTATATGCTTCTCGGAAGCAAGCTTCCTCGTCGCCTCTAAAAGCAAAAACCCACCCGGCAAGTCCGGCGGGTGGGTTTTCTCTGCTCAGTCGGGATGCCGGGATTTGAACCCGGGGCCCCTTGCCCCCCAGACAAGTACTCTAACCGGGCTGAGCTACATCCCGTGATGTAAAGCGGTGCAAAATTAGTCAACTATTCCGATTATGCAAAAAAAAGCAGCAGGCAGCTGCGGAACATATTGCACAGGTGAAAGGCAGCATCGCAATTTCCTTATATTTGCGTCCAACAGAAAACAAAACATCAAAAACCCGCATCCAATGAACCAGGTCAACGGCGGCAAATATTCCTATTTCACAAAGATTGTCACACAGGAGGTTGACAAGATCATCAATATTCCCATACTTAAGAATGCCGGTGCCACGGTGACTCTGGCACTAAAAAACCTGGCAGGCGGCTCCGTGTCAAACACAGGAAGACTGCATGCAAAGCTCTGGAACGAAACATGTGCGCAGGTGTGCACCTTTGCCCCGCTGCGCGACAAGGTGGTGCTGAACATTGTCGACGGCATCAGGGGATGTTTCAACGGCGGACCCGGTGCCAACCCTCAGTTCTTCTGCGACTATCACACCATAATCACCGGCAGTGACGCGGTGGCGGTGGACAGGATAGGATATGACATCGTGCTGGCAAATAGAATAGCTGAAGGATTCCAGAAGGAGGGCACGGAGAGGGCACTTGCATTCATGCTGCAGGCTGAGGAGCCCGGACCGGGAGTGGCTGACAGGACGAAGACAGAGCTCAGGGAGGTCACCGTATAACTATAATGAAAAATTCAAAACACACTCATAAAGATGCAATTCAAAAAAACATCTTCACTTCTGTTTCTTTTAATCTTTTCGCTCTCGTCCCTGGCTCAGACAACGGAATCACGTCAGGGCCTGGCCGCTGTTGAGGGCATCGGGGAGGTCCGTAGCCGAACCTTCACGGAATCGTCGCTCTACGACTACATCAACGGAGGGGCAGAGCTCTATCTGGAGTACGGCTTTGATACACTGGTCGTTACAGAACTGGTGCGCAATGGCCGGGATATCAAGGTCGAGATCTGCCGCATGAAGGACCCGGAGGCTGCCTTCGGCATCTTCTCCGTATCGCGCTTCCGCTGCAACGGCGGGCCCGGGCTGACGGAATATCTCTGCCGGTCGGCCTACCAATTGCAATTCTGCAAGGGACCATTCTATGTAAGCATCATCAATGACACCGGTACACTGGAAGATCAGGAGACAGCGGATGAGATAGCCACCGGTATCCTTGCCAATATCACCGAAGCTTCTTTTGATCCCACCATGTTTTTTGAGGAGCGCATCGATGATGAGGCCATGAGAGGCGCCGTTCTGGTGAGAGGCCCCCTGGGTCTCTGCAACGGGATACCGGAACTGTCGGAAACCTTTGGCGAGGCAACAGGTTACACCGCGTTGATGATACAGAGCGACGGCAGGACCAGGGCGTCGCTTCGTTTTGAGAGTCCCGGTGCAGCCTCAGAGTTCGTCAGGTGCAGGAGAATGACGAATCCTGACAGTCATTATGCAATAGGCAGTGATTCAATAGTTTCGGTAGTATCTCCCAATCAAATAATTATCACCTTTTAGCATTCCTTATAATATAATTTCTATTTTTGTCATCTCTTAGACCTAATACCAGATGCAACTCTTCAAACCACTTGAGACAGGCAGTGAGGAAGAAAAGAAGGCTCCTGTCTCGTCAGAGAAAGTAAGATGTCTTATTGTCGGCTCAGGACCTGCCGGTTACACTGCAGCAATCTATGCTGCCAGGGCCAACCTTAAGCCTGTTCTCTATACGGGTCTGCAGCAGGGCGGACAGCTCACCACGACAACTGAGGTTGAAAATTTCCCGGGATATCCTGACGGTGTCACCGGGCCGGAGATGATGGAGGACTTCCTGAAGCAGGCAAAGAGGTTCGGTACCGATGTAAGGATAGGTATAGCCACCTCTGCCGATTTCTCAGGCAAGCCGCTGAAGGTGACCTTTGACGACACCGTGGAGATAATGGCTGACGCGGTTATCATCGCCACCGGGGCTACGGCGAAGTACCTGGGTATACCTGCCGAGACGAAGTATGCGGGCATGGGTGTCTCTGCCTGCGCCACCTGTGACGGATTTTTCTACAAGGGCAGGGATGTGGCTGTCGTTGGCGGCGGCGACACCGCCTGTGAGGAGGCTACCTATCTGGCAGGGTTGTGCAAAAAGGTATATATGATTGTCAGGCGTGATGTGCTTCGCGCCAGCAAGGTGATGCAGCACAGGGTGATGAACACGCCCAATATCGAAATACTTTGGAAGTGCCAGGTGGAGGACCTCTTTGGTACACAGGGTGTTGAGGGGGCAGTGTTGGTACGACACCGGGGTACGCCGGAGGAGGAGAAATTCAATATCAATATCGACGGGTTCTTCCTGGCCATCGGGCATACTCCCAATTCAGAGATCTTCAGGGAGTGGATTGACACCGATGAGACAGGGTATATAATCACCGAACCGGGATCCACGCGGACGAAGGTACCTGGCGTATTTGCTGCCGGCGACGTGATGGATCATGCTTACAGGCAGGCAGTGACAGCTGCCGGCAACGGATGCCGGGCGGCCATCGATGCCGAGAGATATCTTGCAGACCAGAGATAACAGAACAACACTTATAAAGGGGAAAACAAACGTTACTATGCGAAATTTCAGAAAGACTTTTCATATCAATGCCGAACCTTCAGATATTTATGCTGCACTGACAAACCCGTACACAATTGAACTGTGGTCGGGCTACCCGGCCGTAATGCCATCTGCTCCAGGAGAGGAGTTCAACATGTGGGACGGCGACATCTGCGGCAAAATCGTTGACCTTGTGCCTGACCGCAAGGTGGTGCAGGAGTGGTATTTCGGAGACAGGGAGCTGGAGTCGATGGTTACCATTACCATTGTTCCCAACGGTGGCAATACTGCAGTGACGGTGGAACACACCAACATTCCGGTGGAGGATTATACCAATATAGCCGATGGCTGGAACGAGTATTACATGGGGGCGATAAAACGGTTCTACAATCCCAATTTCTGATCACTGAGAATATCCCTTACATCCTCCAGGGCTCCGATGATCAGTCCTGAGATACCGATATAGCATTTTGTGACAGATCTGTCGGAGACCTCTTCCGCCCAACGTGGCAGCCACGACAGCATTTCGCCGTTGATAAAGTCAAGCAGGTTTTCCCGGATAACACTTTTCACTGCGGAATCATCCTCCGTCAGGTACTTCTCAAGAAGAAGGTTGACAAACAACAGCTCGATGCCGAGATGATCAGGTTCGAGATTGCAATCCCGAGAACTGCTGTAGCCATATTGTGAGTAGAACTTTCTGAGCATGACATGATGCTCTTCGGCCGTTGTCTCAGATACTTTGCCGGATCCATTCCACCGTGAGGCAGCGGGGTATGCATATGCTCCCCTGTTGCCGGAGAGCAGTGAGTCGTAGTTATCGGAAACAGTATGATGGCACTGTTGTTTGAGAGGGCAGGGCGACCGAAGAAGGAGGCTTGCCCTCTCGTAGGTTGCGTTGTGGCTCACAACCGGAAGGTTCCTCAACATCCCGCTGTCACATATATACTGCAGTCCGCTCTCCTCCGGGTTCATTGAGACAGATCCTCCGAGGAAGATGAAAAGAGCAGTATATGCCTGGAGGATTTCCTCAGGTGTGCTTATGCTGTTATAATGGCTGGTGTTCAATTTTCCGGGTGCATTTATCCGAGTAACGTGGTGCGCGGGGGAATTGTTCACAGCATGAATGACAATAGCCATACAGGCATGAATTCTTGCTCTTCAATAAAGTGAGCGATGTTTTGAATTTACTGTATCTGTTGTAGTTCCCGGAGTATCATTTCTCAACCTTTTCCAGCTCCTCCAGCTCTTCAATGCCCATGGTGCCCGACAGGCTGGCTATTGTCCTGAGGTCAAGGTCGCCTGTGATCCATACCACCGAGCTGCCTGCGCCACTGGTGACCATCACCAGTTCGGCTATCCTGTCACCCGCCTCACGTATCATGAACCGCACCTCGTCATGCTCTTCCTTGACGGTCATCAGCTCCTCAAAGCCTGAGCGGTTGAGTCTTGGGACCAGCTCAGCGGCGAAGTTGACTCTGCCGGCATTTGATGCACTGTCCACCGACAGGATCCTGATGCTCTTAATCCGGGTCACAAGGTTCCTGAACTCCTCGTCGTCGCTGTCGATCCTCGACAGCAGGCTGAACATCTTTGAAGATATATATATGGAGGTGAATCCATCCCTGCCGTTATACCTGTCAAACAGCTCTTCAACCGCGCTCTTCTGTCCGAGTGCCGAGAGCGACCATGCCGCAATTATTATAAGAATCAATATTCTCTTCATGGCGAATTTCATTCGTTATTGTTTCGTTGTGTCATAATAATCTGCATAATAATCAAAATTTCAGATCCTTCTGTGATCCTGTTGTCATGTAAGTTTCAGTTGCGCCCGTTTCCGTTGTCAATCCTGCTTAGGTAGCGGAGTTTCGCAAGATTATCCTCGACGATGCTGTTTATGCGGCTCATTTCGCCCAGAGCCTCAGGTGCCTTCGTGATCTTCCTCATTGGCTCCAGCTGCTCCATTCCCGTGTTCATCTTCCGTGACACGTCGGTGAGTATGCTCTTCACCTCCGCCATGGCAATCGCCGGGTCGGTGTAGGTGTCTTTCACAGCCTGCCGTCCGTATTGGTTCAGCAGCATCCATGAGGCTGCCAGTATCACCGCCGCGGCCGCAACAGTGGCAGCATGGCTGAGCAGCCTGTGACGCGGGCTCATATTCAACTTCCTGTGTGTTACATCCGTCAGCCTCTCATAAAAACCGTCCGAAGGTTCAGGCACCGTCGCGCTCAGGGAGACAAGGTATTTCTCCCCGGGGAAGCATGACAGGACGGCAGGATCAGAGAGATGTTCCCTGAGCTGTCTCTCCTCCTCCCCGGTGGTCAGACCCTCGTAGTACCTGCGCAGCAGTTCCTTTAGCTTATCCTGTTCCATGATCATAAATTTTCTTCATCTCCTCTCTTACCGTCTTGCGGGCCCTGGAGAGTGCCGTACGCAGGGCGTTGACACTGGTATTCATCGCCTCTGCCGCCTCCTCGTAGGAATAACCCTCCATATCCCTGAGGATCAATGCACTCCTGTAAGGCTCCTTCATCCTGCCAACAATCACCGATATAATCTGTGCCGCTTCGGTGTTGTCCGATGCAGCGACATGGTCGGTAACACTCTCCGGTGCACCGGTAATTGTATCCATCTCTCCGAACATGACCCTCTTTTTTCTCCTGAGAATATCGATGCAGCAGTTGCGTGTGACGGTGGTACACCATGCCTGAAGGTTTTCGCGCCTGTCAAGCCCGGCTCTCTCCTCCCACAGTTTCATCATCACCTCCTGCACGGCATCCTCGGCCTCCTCCCTGCTGTTCAGGAAGCGCCAGGCGAGGGCATACAGCCTTCTTCCCTGCGGTAAAATTTTTTCCCTGAACTCTCCGGGCGTCATTCCTTTCTGATCTCTTCCCCAAAGTTATCATTTCCCGTGATTCTCAAGGATCTCAAGCCGGGCATGGCCATCGCCGTTGCCTTCTGACATGCGTTCAACATCTTCACGAGTCAGCTTTCCGCATACCTGTATCACTGCCTCATTTTGACCCGAGGAGACCACGAGCAGTTCAGTTATCACGTCGCCTCTGCTTTTTACCATAAACCGCAGGTCAGAGTCATGGTCCCTAACTGTCATCAACTCCTCATATCTTCCCCTCCTTATCACTTTTCCGATTTCGGAAAGCAACCCGGCATCTCCCGCCCTGAGTGATCCCTTCCTGCTGACGATTCGTACGGAAGTCACTTTTCTGTCAAGCTCTTCCAGATCCGGATCATCATCAACTGCCCGCAGCAGGCCGAAAATATTGCCGTTGATGATTACCGACGAGTATCCCTCCCTTTCGGAGTAGTTGTCGAAGAAATCGTCAAGCGGGTCCTTCTGTCCGTACAACGCAGTCGCCAGGGCGGCGATAACAAGTGTGAAAACCATTCTTTTCATGACTGTCCGTTTTAAAAGGTTAATAAAAGTCTGTTTTATTGCATGACGCATAAGCCGATAAAACATTACAGGAAAAATGCAGTTTCCGGCAAAAAAAATCCCCGGAGGATCTCTCTCCGGGGAAATTGCTACTGGGAGTTCTTCTCAGTTCAGTTTCTGAAATCGGCCATCTCGTCAGGGTAGGCGTTAGCCTCAAGTTTCTTCTTGACCTCTTTGAAGGCATTCACGGTATAGTTTACGTCATCCAGGGTATGGGCGGCGGTTGGGATGATACGGAGCATGATGGCATCCTTCGGAACCACAGGGTATATCACCACCGAGCAGAAGATGCCATAGTTCTGTCTCAGATCCTTGATTATCTGTGTCGCCTGCGGTATGCCTCCCTTCAGGAACACGGGCGTTACCGGAGATTCTGTCCTGCCCAGGTCGAAGCCTGCCTCCCTGAATCCTTTCTGCAGTGCCCTTGTTATGGTCCACAGTTTTTCGCGCAGCTCGGGATGATCTCTTATCAGCTCCAGCCGTTTGATGGCTCCCAGGGTCATTGCCATCGGAAGTGCTTTGGCATATATCTGAGAGCGTAGGTTGAACCTGAGATAGCTGATGACATCCCTGTCTCCGGCGACGAAGCCGCCTATTCCTGCAAAGCTCTTCGCGAATGTTCCGAAGTAAACGTCTATATCGTCCTGAACACCGAAATGCTCACCGGTGCCTGCACCCGTTTTTCCCATGGTACCTATGCCGTGGGCGTCATCCACCAGGAGGCGGAAGTTGTATTTCTTCTTGAATGGCACTATCTTGTCGAGGGCACCAAGGTCACCTGCCATGCCGAAGACACCCTCGGTGATAACCAGTATACCTCCTCCGGTTTCACTGACTATCTTTTGTGCATGCTCAAGCTGTTTCCCGAAGCCCTCCATGTCATTGTGGGGAAAGACGAACCGCTTGGCAAACACCATCCTGAGTCCGTCCATGATACAGGCGTGGGACTCGGAGTCATACACAATCACATCTTTTCTTCCGACCAGCGCGTCTATGATTGACACCATACCCTGGTATCCGTAGTTCAGCAGGTAGGCAGCCTCCTTGCCGACGAATTCCGCTGCCATGCTTTCAAATTTCTCATGCATGGTTGTCTGTCCCGACATCATGCGGGCCCCCATGGGGTATGCCAGTCCGTACTGCGCGGCCGCCTCGGCATCAACTTTCCTGACCTCAGGGTGATTGGCAAGCCCGAGATAATTGTTGAGGCTCCAGTTCAGCACCTCCCTGCCCATGAATTTCATCCTGGGGCCTATCTCACCTTCCAGCTTCGGAAACATGAAATATCCGTCAGCCTGTTCCTGGTATTGTCCGAGTTCACCACGGTTCCTTCTGATCTTGTCGAAAATGTCCACGTCTGTTCTTTTTTGATTAATGTCCGCAAAATTATAAAACATCAATCAGCAGCAGTACCTATTTATACCTATTTATGTCGGTAAATTAACACTCCTTTAACCATTTCACACCTTTTAAATGACCACTTTTATATCGTATTGGGACGATGAATGAAAAAAAAGAGTAATTTTGCGCAACATTTCCGTTTATGAGGATCAGGCCCTTAATATTTATCATTCTGGCGTTTGCCGTCACATCGTGCGGTGAGTATGAGAAGCTTCTCAAGAGCAGCGATTATGAGCTCAAGAAGCAGAAGGTCTATGACTATTTTGATGACGGCAAGTACACTAAGTCGATAGAGCTGCTCGCGCAGATACTGCCGAGGTTCAGGGCCACGGAGGAGGCAGAGCAGCTGAACTGGATCAATGCACAGGCTCACTTCAGGATACGTGACTACATGATGGCCGGCACCTATTATCAAAACTTTGCCGACACCTATCCCGGAAGCAACAATGCAGAGGAGGCTTCCTATCTCTCAGCGTTGTGTGATTACTATATGAGTCCGAGGCCTGAGCTGGACCAGTCCAATACCAGGAAGGCGATAGAGAGCTTTACCATCTTCATGAGGAGGTATCCGACCAGCACACGGCTTGACGACTGCAAGGCAAGGATACTGGAGCTTCAGGAGAAGCTGGTGGAGAAGTCATATCTTAATGCCAGGCTCTACTATGACCTGAAACAGTACCGTGCTGCCACGGTCTCACTGGCCAACAGTCTCAAGGAGTATCCTGACACAAAATATCGCGAGGAGCTGATGTATCTGAAGCTGGATGCACTGTTTCTCTACGCTGAAAGGAGCGTTCCGGAGAAGCAGGTTGAGCGATATCAGGCTGCACTCGACGAGTATTATTCGTTTATTGAAGAGTTTCCCGAGAGCAGGTATTCGAGGGAGGTGGGGAGAATTTTCAACACAACGGCAAAATTCCTGAGGGTTGAGACAACGGCTCCCGTTACAGAAAGCAACTGACAACAGTAACATAACTATGGATTATAAGAAGACAGCGGCATCGTTCACTACCATAACACGGGATGTGGACAAGTTAGACAGTAAAACGGGCAACATTTACGAGAGTGTTATCATCGTTGCGCGCCGGGCAAACCAGATCAGCGTTCAGATGAAGCAGGAGCTGAATTCCAAGCTGGAAGAGTTTGCCTCATTCAATGACAACCTTGAAGAGGTTTTTGAGAACAGGGAGCAGATAGAGATATCTAAATTCTACGAACGGCTGCCAAAGCCCACCCTTATTGCACTGGCAGAGTTCGAGGACGACAAGATCTATTTCCGCAATCCAGATAAAGATCAGACGCAGAAGAAGTAACGTGCATCATGCTGAAAGGCGGGAATATACTCCTTGGTGTCACCGGAGGCATTGCAGCCTATAAGGCTGCTGCCATCATACGGTTGCTTGTTAAGGAAGGGGCGGAGGTAAAGGTGATCATGACTCCCCTTGCCAAAGAGTTCATTACCCCTTTGACGCTGGCGACCCTTTCCAAAAATCCTGTTCTGGTTGATTTTTTTGACCCGGAGGACGGGCGGTGGAACAGTCATATTGATCTTGGCATATGGGCCGATCTCTTCCTCGTGGCTCCCGCCACAGCCAACACCATAGGCAAGATGGCGACCGGCATAGCTGACAACCTGCTGCTGACAACTCTTCTCTCGGCACGCTGTCCTGTTTTCCTGGCCCCGGCCATGGACCTTGACATGTTTAATCATCCTGCTACGGTGAGGAACATTGAGACCCTGAAGTCATTCGGGCATCATTTCATCGGGCCCGACACCGGCGAGCTTGCCAGCGGTCTGGAAGGCAAGGGCCGCATGAGTGAGCCGGAGATAATAGTAAAGGAGATCGTTGAGTTCCTCTCAAAAAAAAAAATAACTGAACTGCCTCTCAGGGGAAAAAGGGTATTCATCAATGCCGGTCCCACCGTAGAACCCATTGACCCCGTTCGTTTTATCAGCAACCACTCATCAGGGCGCATGGGCATCGCCCTCGCCGATGAGGCAGCAGCACTGGGTGCAGAGGTGACGCTGGTGCTGGGTCCGGTGAGCCTGTCGCCGGCACACGCTGATGTAAAAACTGTCGCTGTGAAAACAGCAGCAGAGATGATGGAGGCCTCCGTCACTGCCTTCCGTGATTGTGACATCGCCATCCTGGCTGCCGCAGTAGCTGATTTCACCCCGGAAACAACCTCTTCAACAAAGATCAGGCGTGGCAAGGGAGAGATGGTCATCAGGCTCAAGCCTACGGAGGATATAGCAGATTATCTCGGGAGCATCAGGAAGAGTGGCCAGTTCATCGCGGGCTTTGCCCTGGAGACCGACAATGAGACAGCCAATGCCATGGGTAAGCTGAAACGCAAGAATCTTGACATGATCATCCTCAATTCCCTCAGGGATGAAGGGGCGGGGTTCGGTTATGAAACCAACAGGATCACCATCATTGACAGTAACAATAATATTGATAAATTTGAGTTGAAATCAAAGGGTGAGGTTGCCTCGGATATATTGCGCAGGATCATCTCTTTGACAGGCTGATACCAGATGTCCAATATCATCAGAAGAAGGGTTCTATTAACGGCTGCCGCCATACTGTTCACGGTTTCCGGTGTGATTTCGCAGGAGCTGTACTGCAATGTGCAGGTCTCGGCACAGAAGATCCAGGGCTCGAACAGAGAGGTCTTCCAGAGCATGCAGCGCGACATATATGAGTTCATGAACAGCATGGTCTGGACCGACAATCTCTTCAGCTTTTCCGAGAGGATAGAGTGCAATATTCTTATAAACCTTGATGAGCAGCTCTCCGCTGATGAGTTCAGGGGCACGCTGCAGGTACAGCTTCGCCGGCCGGTTTTCAACACCACATATGAATCGACCGTTCTGAACTTTGTCGACAACAATTTTCAGTTCAGGTATGTTGAGTTTCAGCCGCTCGAGTTCAATCCCAACAGCCACACCAGCAACCTCGTCTCGGTCCTTGCCTACTATGCCTATCTCCTGATAGGGATGGACTTCGATACTTTTTCTCCCAATGGTGGCACACCCTATTTCCAGATCGCTGAAAAGATCGTCACAAATGCTCAGAATGCGCCCGAGGCAGGGTGGAAGCCCTATGACGGTTCACGGAACAGAAACCGCTACTGGCTTGTGAAGAACATACTTGACAACGAGTATTCAGGTGTCAGGCAGTTTGTTTACCTGTATCATATCAGGGGGTTGGACCGCCTGGAGTCTGATATCACCAGGGCCCGCACCGAGATATATGAGAGTCTGAAACAACTGCAGGTGGTCTACCGCCGCCGTCCCGACCCCTTCATGTATTATATGACCATTATCCTGGATGCCAAGGCCGATGAGATTGTTAATATCTTTTCCCAGGCCTTCCCGGAGGAGAAGAACAGGGTCGTGCAGATACTTACTGAGATAGATCCGGCCAACGATTCAAAGTACCAGAAGATTCTTACCGCATCGGGTTAATGTACTGATCATGCTTCGCAGACTGACTGTAAAAAACTATGCCATAATCCGGGAGCTTGACATGGGCTTCGGTGACGGTTTTACGGTCATTACCGGTGAGACCGGGGCCGGAAAGTCGATTCTCCTGGGAGCACTGGGGCTGGCGCTGGGGGAGAGGGCGGACACATCTGTGCTGCTGAGCCAGGATGAAAAGTGTATCGTGGAGGCCGACTTCAACGTCAGGGGATATGAGCTGGAGGCGCTTTTCGACGATAACGGCCTTGATTACGATGATGAACTGATACTGCGACGCGAGATAACCCCTGCCGGCAAGTCGAGAGCATTCATCAATGATACCCCTGTGACACTTAATGTGATGAAGGAGCTTGGCACCAGGCTCATTGATGTACATTCCCAGCATCAGACCCTTCTGCTCGGAAACAGTATGTTTCAGTTGCGGGTTATTGATGCCTATGCGGGTGCTGCTTCCCTCTCCGGTGAATATAGGAATGCATGGGCCAGATACCTCAGGGCCAGGCATGCTTATGATGATGTGGCCGGTGATGCAGAGAGGGAGAGGGCTGACTTCGACTACTACTCCCATCAGCTGGAGGAGCTGCTGGCCGCCAGGCTTACGGCAGGCGAGCAGGAGGCACTGGAGCAGGAGCAGGAGAGGCTCACCAATGCCGGAGAAATAAAGGAGGCCCTGACGGCTGTCACAACGGCACTGTCGGGCGACGGTTCCTCGGTACTTTCTCTGCTGAGGACGGTACGCAACAGGCTGGCAAAGATATCAGACTGGCTGCCAGAGGCTGCTGCCCTTGAGAGGCGGATTGATGCTCAGCTTATTGATCTCAATGACATATCATACGAGGCTGAGAAACTGAACAGCAACACAGCAGATGACCCGGGCAGGCTTGAGCAGGTGACCGCACGGCTGGATACTATCTGGTCTCTCATGCAGAAGCACAGGTGCAGGGACCTCAGTGAGCTGCTGTCACGGCAGGAGCAGATCGCCGATAGGGTATCCATGTCTGCAGGTGTTGATGAGCGGATCACTGACCTTAAGAAGAGTGCCGATGAAGCCTATGCTGTAGTAACGGAGCTTGCCGGCCGCCTCTCCGCAGCCAGGAGAGAAGCGGTCAGTGCGTTTACACGTGAAATCACCGCCATGCTTAAGAAACTGGGGATGCCGCATGCGCGATTTGAGACAGACCTCATCCCATTGGAACTTCCCGGACCCTCAGGAGTGGAGAAGGCTGAGTTCATGTTCAGTGCCAACAGACAGGTGGAACCCGAAGAGCTGTCGCGATGCGCTTCCGGCGGGGAGCTGTCGAGGGTGATGCTCTGCCTGAAGTCGGTGCTGGCAAGCAGCTCAGGACTGCCTGCAATTATCTTTGACGAGATAGATTCGGGGGTCTCGGGTGAGGTGGCTTCCATGGTCGGAGACATATTGGAGGATATGGGAAGGAGCATGCAGGTTATCAACATAACCCATCTGCCGCAGGTGGCATCGAGGGGCACTTTGCATTATCATGTCTACAAGGAGGAGAGTGATCACTCAACAATTACCCGTGTCAGGTTGTTGAACAACGTTGAGAGGGTGCAGGAGATTGCCAGGCTGCTCAGCGGTAGCACGGTCACGGAAGCAGCGGTGAACAATGCCCGGGAGCTCCTCGGAAACAAATAACGGTTTTACGTAAACAATTAAATCAGACTTATCATGATCACCAATCTGCTGGAGGGCAAGCGGGGAATAATCTTCGGGGCCCTGAATGACAAATCCATCGCGTGGCATGTGGCGGAGAAGGCACATGCCCAGGGAGCACGCCTGGTACTGACCAACGCCCCTGTGGCCATTCGTATGGGCACCATCGGGGAGCTGGCGGAGAAGACCGGCAGCGAGGTGATATCAGCCGACGCCACCAGCATGAAAGACCTTAATGAGCTGTTCGGCAGGTCGATGGAATACTTCGGAGGGAAGATCGACTTCGTGCTGCACTCTATAGGCATGTCGCCCAACGTGCGGAAGGGGATACCCTATGCTGAGATCAACTATGAAAACATGCTGAAGACACTGGATATCTCCGCCCTCAGCTTTCACCGCATATTGCAGACAGCCTACAGGCTTGACGCCATCAGCGAATGGGGCTCAGTGGTGGCACTCTCGTATGTGGCTGCCCAGCGTACCCTGGCAGGCTACAACGACATGGGTGACGCCAAGGCATTGCTGGAGTCCATAGCAAGAAGCTTCGGTTATATCTACGGAAAGGAGAGACATGTGAGAGTGAATACAATATCGCAGTCGCCTACAGCCACCACCGCCGGGGCCGGTATTTCGGGTTTTGACTCGCTGGTCGACTTCTCCGAAAGGATGTCACCGCTGGGCAACGCTGATGCCTCCGACTGTGCCGATGTATGCATCACACTCTTCTCTGATCTTACCCGTAAGGTTACCATGCAGAACATCTTCAACGATGGCGGCTTCTCGAGTATGGGAATGAGCCAGAGGGCCATTGAGCAATACCGGAAGAGCTTTGAGGAGTGTCCTGATAAGTAATAATACTCACACCTATTAGGTATAAAAACCTCTTTTGTCAGCCTCCTGCATTCCGTGCAGGAGGCTTTATTTATTTTAGCTGGACTAAAACTGACCGCCATGCTGACCCTTATCCTCCTGGCCCTCTTCTGCCTTGTCTTTCCCGCTTTCCTTATCTGGCTCACCGGGAAATATGCCTTCTTCAGGAAGCTCGGTACGATAGTATTGGCCTATGCCGTTGGTATCATTATTGCCAATGTGGGCATCATGCCGCGCAGCAGTGATGCTTTCCGCGAAGCCACAATAGGGCATGACAGGTCGTATATCCCCAAATCAGAAGCGGTGGAGATGGTTGCGGCAGGCACCCTTTCGCAGAGTGATCTGCAATATAACGGCATTGCTGCCGTGCAGGACAGCATGCAGACGGCACTGGTATTGCTGGCCATACCCCTGATACTTTTCTCTCTGAATGTAAGGAGGTGGCTGAGGTTCTCGGGTAAAGGCTTTCTCTCAATGTTGCTGGCACTGATATCCGTGATGGTGATAGTAGCCACCGGATATCTCATTTTCAGGGACAAGGTAGAAGGGTCAGACAGGATCGGAGGGATGCTGATAGGTCTCTATACCGGTGGTTCGGTAAACCTGGCCTCAATAGCGCTGGCACTGAAGGTAGAGCCGAATGCCTTCATCATGACCAACACCTATGACATGATCGTCGGTGCCGTGGTCATTCTGTTCTTTATATCAGCCGGGCCGGCGTTCTTCAGGCTATTCCTTCCGCCCTTCAAGGCTCCTTCATCCCTGACCGCCAAAGAGGCTGATCTCAAGGCGGTGAGTGAGCAGATGGCTGAAGATTTTGATGATTATACCGGTATCTTCAAGAAGGAGACGGTGCTGCCTCTTCTTGGAGCAATGGGGATTGCGATAGTAATACTTGCAATGGGGCTTGGTGTCAGTTTTCTTTTTCCCAAAGTACCTATGACTATCTCGGTGATACTGGCGATAACGACCCTGGGTGTTGCTGCCTCCTTCATCAAACGGATCAGGGATATAAGGAAGACGTTTCAGCTGGGCATGTACTTCATCATCGCATTTTCCATCGTCATTGCCACCAGGTGTGACCTGAGCGTGATCTTCCAGGCAAAATACCTTAATCTTCTCCTCTTCGTCACATACGCCTATTTCGGCTCACTGCTGCTGCACCTGTTGCTTTCATGGATTTTCAGGATATCGGTCGATGATTACCTGATCACGACCACCGGTTTTGTCTATTCACCGCCCTTTGTACCGATGGTTGCCGCCGCCCTGAAGAACAAGGATGTGATTCTCACCGGGCTGGCGACAGGCATGATAGGATGGATACTCGGCAACTATATTGGCGTTGCCTTCGGTATGTGGCTGGGCAAGTTATAGTCCTGCGGTCTGAAGGTCTGAGGGTCTGAAGGTCTGAGGGTCTGAAGGTCTGAGGGTCTGAGGGTCTGAAGGTCTGAGGGTCTGAAGGTCTGAGGGTCTATTTTGACTAGAAGATATAATTCAGCCCGATATACATCCCGATATTACCGTCCTGCTTATTTAATGCCTTTCCGAAATCGGCTGAGATGATGAAGTTTTCATTCATCGCCAGTTTCAGTCCTGCACCGACACCAATGTGCGACCGGTCGTTGCCGTCAACATAGAAGTCTTCGATGTTACCTTCGACGTGACTCTCGACGTAACTGGCAAGGTCATTCACATCAACGGGTATTTTAGAGGTGACCATTCCCATATCTGCGAAGATGTTTGTTCCCAGGTACCACTTCTGGTTGATGAAATTAAAGTGCACTATTTTCCAGCGCAGTTCGGCATTGGCATAGACGAATCCCTCACCCACAACCCTGTTGCGTTTGGGCCCTCTCAGCGTCTTGCCGCCTCCCAGTCCTTCAGAATAGGCGCCTCTCATTGCTGACACAATGAGCTGTGTCTGGTAGTAGAACGGCACCTCACCGAATACTGTCGTCTGGTATCCCAGCCTGTAAGCAAATCCAAGGTCGCGCTCCCTGATGGTAAAATACTGTCTCCATGTCAGGTAGAACTTGCCGAAGGTTGATTCGCCCCCGAGAAAAGAAGGAGAGACTTCCAGTCCTGTCTCTGCCCAGATACCTTTCATCGGGCAGGCCCTGTTGTCACGGGAATCATATGAAACACCGGCCTTAAGGCTGGTGACCAGTCCGCCGTCAGCTTCTTCAGCACTGATAATGCCGGCACCCCTGTAAACATCATAAAGTATGGGAAGATTTTCATCAATATACTTGGGATCCCCGGGTTCCAGTCCCTTGTTAAGCTTTTCATAATTAACATCAGCAATATTAAAGTCCTGTATTGTCAGGCCTGCATTCCACCACCATTTTGATTCCCCGATATTGCCCGCAAAGTCATTCTTGAACCTGAACAGCTTGCGCTGGGTACGATAGAACATACGGTTGAAATAATCGGGTGAATTAATATCCTCCCATCCGCGATTATAAATTGCATCATACCCGTTGAAACCATAGAAATCATATGCCAGGTCAGGCAGGTATGCCAGATCTACGGTATACCTGATACCCTTGATAAGGTAGTCAGAATCATACATGATCCTGAATATGCTGCTTCCCTTTGTATAATGAGAAGCCTCAACATAAAACATATTATAATAGTTTGGAAATATGCTCCCGTCGCCATAATCAAACAGGTTTACCAGGGCACCGTACTGGAACCCGAGATCACTGTCAAAACTGATTGTGGGAAGGGCGCCGAAGTTCCATCCTTTTTTGCCATCCTGGGCACCGGCAGAGGCTGTGAGCAGGAGAGTGATCAGAATGATTGGGAGTTTTTTCATCATAATATAATTTTGATTTTAAAGGTATGATAGCCTGTCCCGATTTATCGGGAGAACCACACATGATTGTAAATTATATTTATTCGTGTTTGTGATTGTGGTCAATCATGTGGGTTTCATGTTCAGTGGATTTGGATTTTTAAGGCGAATTGGCCGCGCGTGCCAGACAGCAAAGCAAACCTCGTTTGTAAAGGGAGCTGAGGCTTTTCTGTGTCCTTGTAGCAGGCGGGTGCCATCGGGTTCAATTTCGTGGATGTAAAAATAAAGAAAAATAATGCTCATAACCTGATATTTTTAATATTGCTACCTTAGTGCACTCTAAAAAACCTGTGCCATGAGTCTTCTTATTCACAACACGGGGATGCTGGTTCAGACCAGGGAAGAGCCCGTTGCCTTCGTGGCAGGGAGAGATATGTCACAGCTACCCGTCATTGAAAAGGGATGGCTGCTGATTGAAAACGGCATCATCGCCGGCTTCGGACCTCCTGACAACATGCCCTCTTTTGGCAGTGACCTCACGAAGATCGATGCCGGAGGAGGATATCTCTTTCCGGCCTTTTGCGATTCGCATACCCATCTGATCTATGCGGGAAGCAGGGAGAAGGAATATACCGACAAGATCAGGGGTCTTTCATACGAGGAGATAGCAAAGAGGGGTGGAGGTATACTCAACTCGGCAGCCCTGCTGCATGATACCTCTGAGGATGATCTCTTCAGTCAGTCGATGGAGCGTGTCAGGGAGATAATCTCGTTTGGCACCGGGGCCGTGGAGATCAAGAGCGGCTATGGATTGACGACGGAGGATGAGCTTAAGATGCTCAGGGTGATACGCCGGATAAAGGAGGAGACACCGCTGACGGTGAGGTCAACCTTTCTCGGGGCACATGCCCTTCCCGCTGAATACCGCGGTAACAGGCGCGGGTATGTAGACCTGATAGTTGATGAAATGATACCGGCAATAGCTGCGGAGAATCTGGCTGACTATATAGACGTGTTCTGCGACAGGGGCTTTTTCACGGTGGACGAGACGGAGCGCATCCTTGAAGCAGGTGCCTGTCACGGTATGCTTCCCAAGATACACGCCAACGAACTGGATTATTCGGGAGGGATACAGGCCGGAGTGAAGCACGGGGCTCTCTCGGTGGACCATCTTGAGTTTACAGGCGATGATGAGATTGCTGCCCTGGCAGGAAGCGGCACCATGCCCACACTGCTCCCCGGCGCTGCCTTCTTCCTCGGCATGACAGACCCGCCCGCAAGAAAGATGATCGATGCCGGGCTGCCAGTCGCCATGGCAAGCGATTACAATCCGGGATCGTCGCCTTCGGGTAACATGAAGCTGGTGATGTCACTGGGTTGTATCAGGCTGCGCATGCTGCCGGAGGAGGCGATCAATGCGGTGACCCTCAACTCCGCATATGCCATGGGCCTGTCGGAAACACATGGCTCAATCACTGTGGGCAAGAAAGCAAACTTATTCATAACCAAAAAGATACCGTCATATGAGTATATGCCCTATGCTTATGGAAGTAACCTGGTTGAGACTGTTATCTTAAATGGGGTGGTTGTTATCAGTCGGCAGTCGGCAGTCGGCCACCTGCGCCACATCCTACGTTAAAACTTCGGACTTCGTCCGTCGGAGTCGGATGTCGAAGAGGGTTACGGTGACTGAAAGCAGTAGGCGTCTTCAGGATTCAGTCGGCAAAATCGCAAATCGAAAATCGCAATTCGCAAATCGAAAATCGCAAATTGCAATTCTTAAATCGTAAATCTCAATTCTCAAATCGCAATTCGCAAATCGAAAATCGCAAATTGCAATTCTTAAATCGTAAATCTCAATTCTCAAATCGCAAATCGCAGATACCTTATTATAATATGAACAGTAACCGGATTATAGAATGCGTTCCCAATTTCAGTGAGGGGCGTGACATGGAAAAGATAAGGCAGATCACTGATGAGATTGAATCCGTTGAGGGTGTGCGGCTCCTGGATGTTGACCCCGGCCGCGACACCAACCGTACGGTTGTGACATTTGTCGGCGAGCCTGAAGCAGTATGTGAGGCTGCCTTCAGGGCTGTACGCAGGGCGGTGCAGGTGATTGACATGTCAAAGCACACCGGTGCTCATCCCCGCATGGGAGCCACTGATGTCTGCCCGCTGGTGCCTGTCGCAGGCATCACTATGGAGGAGACGGTGGTTTATGCCCGCTCGCTGGCAAAAAAAATAGGGGAAGAGCTGTCTCTTCCGGTCTATTGTTATGAAGAGGCAGCATTGGAACCGAAGAGGAAAAATCTGGCCACTGTGCGAGCAGGCGAATACGAAGGGCTCAAGAAGAAGCTTGAAGATCCTTCCTGGAAGCCCGATTTCGGTCCGGCACGCTTTGATGCCGGTGCAGGTGCCGTCATTGTGGGGGCACGCGATTTCCTCGTGGCCTTCAACGTCAATCTCAACACCACCTCTGTTCGCCGTGCCAATGCCATTGCCTTTGATGTCAGGGAGCGGGGGCGCGAGAAGCGTGAAGGTAATCGCATAACCGGAAAGGTGGTAAGAGATGCTGACGGTGCACCTGTAATGATCCCCGGATCGCTGAAGTCAGTCAAGGCCATCGGGTGGTACATACCAGAGTACCGGTTTGCGCAGATATCCATGAACCTCACCAATATCTCGGTGACGCCCGTGCATGTGGCGTTTGACGAGGTATGCCGCAAGGCTGACGCCAAGGGAGTGAGGGTGACAGGTTCGGAGCTTGTGGGACTGATCCCTCTGAAGGCCATGCTGGATGCCGGAAGATACTTCCTGCATAAGCAGCAGCGCTCTGCAGGCGTCTCAGATACTGAACTGATAGAAACAGCAGTAAGGTCCATGGGACTTGCGGAGCTGAAGCCGTTCAATCCCGATGAGAAGATAATCGAATACATACTTCGCGAAAAGAGTAGCAGCAGGCTTGCCGACCTCTCCCTTGCATCGTTTGTCTGGGAGACATCGTCAGAGTCGCCTGCCCCGGGCGGAGGGTCTGTCTCTGCTGCCATGGGAGCCATGGGTGCGGCTCTGGGTACGATGGTGGCCAATCTCTCAAGCCACAAGCGGGGATGGGACGACCGCTGGGAGGAGTTTGCCTCATGGGCTGAAAGAGGTGTACAGATGCAGAAGCGGCTGTTGCAACTCGTTGATGAAGACACTGCTGCCTACAATGCCATCCTGGATGCTTTTGGCATGCCCAAAGGCAGTGAGGAGGAGAAGGCCGCCAGATCGGCGGCCGTGGAGGAGGCGACGAAGCAGGCATCACTGGTGCCGTTGACGGTGATGAAGGAGGCCTATAAAAACTTTGACCTCCTGGCAGAGATGATCAAAAAGGGAAATCCCAACTCAGTGACTGATGCGGCGGTAGGGGTACTGGCTACGAGAGCTTGTATAAGGGGGGCCTTCCTGAATGTGCAGGTCAATGTTAAAGGGCTGCATGACAGAGCTTTTGCCGAATCATTACTCGCTGAGGGCAGGGAGATTGACACCAGGGCCTCAGAAGCCGAGGATGACCTGCTGCGTAAAGTAAGGGAGAGTGTGTGATTATCTTCATTGATATGCGGTTACAGAGGCTGATTGTAAATTTTTATCAGTGAATCTCTGGCCGGATTGGTAAAAAAAAGTTAAAAAAAGCACCTTTTTGTTAAGAAATAATAACATAATATTATTTTTGACGGCTTGATCATTTCATTTCAAGTGATTGTAAACTAACCTAAAAACTATTTCTATGAAAAGAACAGTAATTCTTTTGTCACTACTGCTATTGATGTGCGGTTTGGCGCTGAATGCACAAACCAGGCAAGTATCCGGTACGGTTACTTCTGCAGAGGACGGACTCCCACTACCCGGAGTATCGATCGTTGTAGAGGGCTTGACTGTGGGAACCATGTCAGATTTTGACGGACGGTACACCCTGGATGTTCCTGCTAACGCTGCCAGACTGGTTTTCTCCTTTGTCGGGATGAAAACACTTACCCTTCCCATTTCAGGGTCTGTTGTGGATGCAACGCTTGAACCCGACGTTCTGGGTCTGGAAGAGGTAATGGTAGTTGCCTACGGTACGGTCAGGAAAGAATCTCTGACAGGATCTGCTGCTGTGATCGATTCCAAAAAGCTGGAAAGTCGCTCTGTTTCTTCCATGGGAGAAATATTGATAGGTTCCACCAGCGGGGTGCAGACTACGGCAGCCTCAGGTCAGCCTGGCAGCTCTCCTGACATCCAGATTCGCGGAATGGGAACCCTCAACACATCTTCAGCTCCTCTGATCATACTCGACGGAGCGGAGTATGCAGGAAGCCTGGCAAGTATTAACCCGGGCGACATTGAGTCCATGACAATACTTAAGGATGCTTCATCAACAGCTCTTTACGGCTCACGTGCAGCAAACGGTGTAATCATTATCACGACCAAAAGCGGGACTAAAGGCAGTGAAAATCTTATTGTCAACTTAAAGGCGCAGGCCGGATTGATAAGCCAGTCACTTCCGCATTATGAGTCTGTTGATGCCTTTGATTATTATGAGCTTCAGGCTGAAGCATATGCACAGACCAGATTCTGGTCCGGAGCCAATGCCACTATCGGGGAAGCAAGATCATATGCGTATGAGAATATTTTCTCGCAGCTCAGGTATAATCCTTTCGTAGGCACACCCAACAACCAGATCGTTGGGTCTGACGGAAAGATAAACCCCAATGCAGAGATTGGTTTTCCTGATCTAGATTGGTATGAGCCCGCGATGCAGACAGGTTACAGGCAGAACTATGACCTGAACCTTGCCGGCGGAAGCAAAAAGGTAAGCTATTTCTACTCCCTGGGTTATCTGGACGAGAGAGGTTATACCATTAAATCTGACTTCGAACGTATAAGCACCAGGTTGAATCTCGATTATGATGTTAAGAAATGGCTGAAGATCGGGACCAACATGTATGCATCGCTGGAGAACAGTGATATTGGTACTTCAAATTCAGCCACCTATGCCAACCCGTTCAGAAATGCCAGGATGACGGCGCCTATCTATCCTATTTACCTTGTTGACCAGGCTACGGGTGAATATATACTCGACGGTGCAGGGGAAAAACAGTACGATGACGGCGGACTCTATTCAAGGCCCATAAACCAGGGGAGGAATGCAATAGCGGAACTGAACTGGAACAGTGATGAATACAATAGAAATAACCTGGGTAACAGAATTTATACCACTCTAACGATTCTTGAGGGTCTTACTGCTACAGTAAATGCCAGTATAGATCTGCAAAACTATCATTACAAAGGCTATGAAAATCCAAAGATTGGTGACGGAGCCCCAACTGCCAGGATGGATGAGTCACGTTACATCAGGACCTCAGTAAACTTCAACCAGCTGCTTAATTATGAAAAATCCTTTATGGGTGTACATAACTTTGCAGCCTTGTTGGGTCACGAATCCTACTCCAGGGAGTACACTTACCAGAGAGGCTTCAAGAACCAGTTTATTGTTACCGGAATATATGAGTTGAATAACTTTGTCAACACCTCAACAAACACAAGTTATACTACTGACAAGAGAACTGAAGGGTACTTCGGAAGGCTGAAGTATAATTACGACAACAGGTACTATATTGAAGGTTCCTACCGCAGGGATGGTTCGTCAGCCTTCGACAGAAGCGTCAGATGGGGTGACTTCTTCTCTGTGGGTGGTAGCTGGAGAATCAGCGAAGAGCAGTTTATGGCCAATGTTCCCTGGATCGATAACCTGAAGCTGAGGGCATCATACGGTGAGGTAGGAAATGACAATATCGGTTCCTATGGTTACCAGGCCCTTTACGGCACTTATCCGAACGCCACTTCTCCAGGTATACGTTGGGAGACCGTAGGTAACGCGGCATTGACATGGGAGGTAAACAAAACTTTTGATATTGCCCTTGATTTCTCTCTTTTCAACAGGGTCAATGC
>WOYX01000015.1 GCA_011620595.1 Bacteroidales bacterium
TGAGGTCTGAAGGTCTCAGGTCTCAGGTCTGAAGGTCTGAGGTCTGAAGGTCTGAAGGTCTCAGGTCTGAAGGTCTCAGGTCTGAAGGTCTCAGGTCTGAAGGTCTTGCTGACCGCAGAACCATCAGGACCTTGACCTTTGAATCTT
Organism: Bacteroidales bacterium; assembly: GCA_011620595.1. Taxonomy (GTDB): domain Bacteria; phylum Bacteroidota; class Bacteroidia; order Bacteroidales; family VadinHA17; genus SR-FBR-E99. Next base: position 148 of record WOYX01000015.1, read on the forward strand.
TTGACTTTCAGACCTTTAGACCCTCAGACCTCAGACCTTACCTATAGAGATAGACCGTTCCCCGGTACTCCCGGCCCTCGTACTCTACGTCATCATAGCCCACGGCCCTGATGACGTAGAAGTAGGCACCGGGCGTGGCGCGGCGATCGGAGTTATTGATCCTGCCGTCCCATCCCTGCCAGTCGCGGAGATCTTCACCGTCGCCGCGGTAATGACAGACCCTGTGACCGCTCTTGGCGAACACCTGCAGGTCGAGAAACTTCAGTGACTTCTTGTCGGGAACGAAATAGTCGTTGATGCCGTCGTCATTAGGGGTGAATACATTGGGTATCTGAAGTGAGGAGGGCAGCACCGTGATATCAACGGTGGCCGAGTCACTGCATGTGAGCTCGCTCTCTATGATCAGCGTGGCCTTATATTCTCCAGGGATATAATAGATGTGGGTTCCGGGATCAGCGAGATTCGAGACGGAGTCGTCGCCGAACTTCCAGAGATAGTTGTATCCCCTTACAGAATTGTCCGTGAAGGTTATCTCGAGGGGGGCCTCGCCCTCTGTCGGCTCGGCGGAAAAGTCAGCCCTGACATGGATCGATTCATAGTCGAACCACGATGAGGCCGAACATCCGAAGCTGTCAGTGACCTCGAGCATATACCTGACATCCTCCAGCGGCGGAGAGAAGGTTATGGGATCGATCTCCAGGTCAGGATAGGGTATTGCCGATGAGGGTGTTGACGACCAGCGATGTCTGACGCCGTTGGGAAGAGTGCGCGATGCGCCGGTTGAGGGATCATAATAGTTGAACTGATCGACTGCTTTGGTGCCGTTGAGTGCCACATAGTCGCATGTAAAAGCCAGCAGTTCCGCCAGTGCTACAGGTCTGTCAATGCTGACCCAGGCAAAGAGCTGGGTGGAGTATCCTACGCCATCGCTGATGCTGACCCGGTAGCCTCCCTCTGCCAGGCCGGAGGCTGTTGATGTTGTCCCTGATTCCGTCTTAAGCGGTATAGTAAAGCCTCCCCCTGCCTGATCATACATGGTCCATACGAATGTGAAAGGTGCCGTTCCTCCGGGACTGGCTGCAATGAGTGTGCCTGTTGCCGTCCCGTCTGAGTCGCAGAAGATGAACACCGGATCATGCCGTGCCGTGACCGGATAGTCGGTTGTGCGCACGGTCCGGCTCTCAGGGGCAGTGATCTGCGCCTGCAGTGCAAGCGGTAACATTATGATTATGAGGACCAGGTACCTTGACACTCCTTTTAAACGGATAAACGCGTGAAAATGATATGCAAACCTAATAAAAAAATGCCGTTCTTTGGGGCATTAATTTCTGCATTATCATTGATGTTTCGCGACTACCTCAAAGAGCTTAACGAGGCACAGCAGTCGGCCGTTGTCAACACTGAAGGACCGGCGATGGTCATTGCCGGTGCCGGATCCGGCAAGACCCGGGTGCTTACCTACCGTGTGGCATACCTGATACAAAAGGGCGTTCCCGCTCACCGGATTCTGGCACTGACCTTTACCAACAAGGCGGCCGGGGAGATGAAGGAACGCATAAGCACTATCGTGGGGGCAGACACTGCGCGGAGTCTCTGGATGGGCACCTTTCACTCCATCTTCGCCCGTTTCCTGAGACATGACGGCCAATACCTGGGATATAAAAGCAACTTCACCATCTACGATCAGGACAACACCCGAAGCCTGATACGAACCATCATCAGGGAGATGGGGCTCGACGATTCACTGTACAAGCCTGCCTCCGTAGCCGCGCGTATCTCGCATGCCAAGAACAACCTCATAACCGCGCAGCAGTACGGCTCCATATCACAGATCACCGAAGCCGACAAAGCCTCGAGGGTGCCTGAGGTGACCGCTATCTACAGGCATTATGCCGCCAGGTGTTTCAAGGCCAATGCCATGGATTTCGATGACCTGCTGATGAACATCAACATCCTGTTCCGCGATTTTCCCGCTGTGCTCGAAGAGTACCGCAACCGGTTTGACTACATCCTTGTCGACGAGTACCAGGATACCAACTATGCACAGTATATCATCGTTCACAGGCTCTCCGAGAAGCACAGGAACCTGTGCGTTGTGGGTGACGATGCGCAGAGCATCTACTCGTTCCGCGGCGCCCGTATTGAGAATATCCTCAACTTCAAGAACGATTATCCCGACTACCGACTTTTCAAGCTCGAGCAGAACTACCGCTCAACGCGCAATATAGTCAACGCTGCCAACAGCATTATAGAGAAGAATACCGGTCAGATAAAGAAGACCATTTTTTCAAAGAACGATGAGGGTGAGAAGATCAGGGTGGTGCAGACTACCATTGACAGCGAAGAGGGAATCGTCACCGCCTCCGATATTCTTGACACACGCATGCGTGAGCGGCTCGACTGGAAGGACTTTGCCATTCTCTACCGTACCAACGCCCAGTCGCGTATCTTCGAGGAGATGCTGCGCAAGCGCAACATACCCTATAAAATATATGGCGGAAAGTCGTTCTACGAGCGAAAGGAGATACGTGACCTGATAGCTTACCTGCGGGTGATAGTCAATCCTGACGACGAGGAGGCTCTCAGGCGTATAATCAACTACCCTAAGAGAGGCATAGGCGACACCACGGTACAGAAGCTGATGGAGCTCGCCCGCGGTATAGACCGCAGCATCTGGGAGATCATCTCCTCGCCTGAGCTGAGCGCAAATTACCTCACTCCTGCCCTGCGGTCAAAGGTGAACCTCTTCACCGGTCTGATACTGCCTTTCATGTCGGAAGCCGTGACAGCCACAGCCTGGGATGTTGCAAGCAGGGTAGCCTCAGCCAGCGGCATCATCAGGGAGCTTAAGCAGGGGCAGGTACCGGAGGAGATTGACAGGCTTGAGAACCTGCAGGAGCTGCTCAACGGCATCAAGGAGTTTACCGAGGCTGCGCTAACCAACGGTGATCCTGCTGACATTGCCACATGGCTGCAGTCGGTGGCACTGCTGACCGACCAGGATCTGGAGAAGCCGGAGGAGAGGGACAGGGTGACGCTGATGACGATACACTCGGCCAAAGGACTGGAGTTCAAGTATGTATATATAGTAGGACTCGAAGAGAACCTCTTCCCTTCGAACATGAACCTCTATAACCCTCGTGAGCTTGAGGAGGAGCGCAGGCTATTCTATGTGGCCCTGACCAGGGCCTGCCGGCGTGTCACCCTGAGCTATGCCCTGAACAGGTACAGGTGGGGATCGCTGGAGAGCAGCACCCCGAGCCGCTTCATCGGCGAGATCGAGAGTGAATACCTGTGGTATCCCCAGACGGGAGGTCTGCCATTTGGCCGGCGCACAGCCTCTGACAGCCGTTCGTTCGACGATAGCCAGGAGACATTTGTACCAACAACTTCCAAAAGGAAGATAATCAGATTCAGTGATGCCACCGGCGGGGCAGCCGGCGGGGATACTGGCAGAACATCACGAGGTGTGGCAGGGAGTGATGCCACCGGCGTGGCAGCCGGTGGGGATACTGGCGGGACATCACGAGGTGTGGCAGGGAGTGATGCCACCGGTACCGATGGGGGTACGGCCGGCGGGATTGCCGGCGGTGGATCCCGCAGCCGGGAGGAAGCCACCGGCAGCAGTCGCGGCAGACCGTCCGGCACTTCCCGTGGCGGTGGATCCGGTAACGCAGACGGCAGTGCAACCGGCGGGCACCTCACAGCCGACAGCTATGCCTCGCTGGCGCCGGGCGAAAGGGTCAGGCATGAGCGGTTCGGGGAGGGCAAAGTGCTCTCTGTCGACGGAGCACCGCCCAACACCACGGCCGTCATTGAGTTCGCGGCTGCCGGCACCAGGAAACTGCTGCTGCGGTTTGCGAAGCTGACGAGGATATGACCTTGAAAGACAAGATTAACAGGTAGCCCTGCCGCGGCCTGAATATCTTTTATCTCACTGATTTCCTCACACTCGCCCCCTCCGGTCATCCACGGCCAGAATGCAGTAATAAGTCATTGATCATAAGATTAATCAGACAGGTAAGCTTCACCGGGTCGGCCTGCAATATCCGGCTATCTATTCTTCTGTGCCCGCTTGACCATATCCATCCGGATCATTGAAATGCCTGCCAGGGATATTGAGTGTGTGGCGTTAAGATCTACCTTCGTCACTTCCGATCTGCTTACAAGGCTGCCCTTTTCATAGGTTTCAGAGGCCATCATGACTCCCTTTACGCTGCTGCCGCCATAGTTCCGGGGCATCCCCTTCCAGCTTCCAAACAATTTAATATCACCGGTGAGCTTCAGGTCTTCAGTGGCCCAAACAGTAGACTTAACCTTGCCATCCTCCTCGGTCACCTCACACTCATCGCAACGGCACGGCGGTCTCCGTACAATACTACCCGGCCTGCCCTCGCCAAAAAGGCAAACCCACAGATGAACGGCGCTATTCATTCATATGTGCCCGGATTTAATACAGGGGGCCGCATAAATGCCGGCAAACTCCCGCGGCATGATCTCAGAAAGAGATGTCAAGCAGGTCCTGCAGTCTCTTCCCCGGCGTAAAAATGCGGTATGCCACGGGCCACACCTTCATCAGGCAGCTATCCTGCCTGTCTTTGATGACAATGGCCAGCTCATCATCCACATCGCTGTTGGCAGTGTCGCGGTATTTATATCCGAGGATCGTGAGTATCTGGTCCAGGTCATTGTATTTTCCAAGGTTGCAGGTTATGATATCAAGCCTCTTCTCCAGGGCTTTCACCGCAGTGGGATTCAGGTGGCGGAAGAAGTCGAGCTGGTACATCAGCGTCTTCGACTTCTTGCGGAACTCATGCAACAGGCGGGGTTTCACATTGTTACGGCAGTCGAGATAAGCACCTGCTGCGGCAGTATAACTCTTCCCGAGCTCGCCCAGCAACAGCCTGAAATCGGGTTCGCGGAGACTAAGAAATCTCAGTCTGTATCTTGCCTTTGTCAGCTGCTCCGTCACCTGCCCTACAGTTTTGGCCTGTACTCCGGCCTCCTCCCATGTGGAATAAGGCTTACGGAGCAGGTTCTGCACGGCCTGATTGTCCCACAGCTTGGTGAAAAGCTCAGGATGGTCCTTTCTCAGTGCCTTCATGCTTTTGCGCATCACGCTGCTCTCACGCCATGAAGCGAGGATACGCCCTGTCTCCCTCCCTGCCAGGTACTCCCTGCGATAGACGGACTCTTCCAGCAGTGGCTTTACCAGCCGTACCGCAGCGCGGTGTTTCTTCATCATCACCCGGATATCATGTACGGCTTTACCGTCAGGAAGTGGTTTTTTGGAAAGCAGAATCAGTGATCCGTTGATGCAATCGAGCATCGACGCCTTGATATCTGCCCTCTTTCCCTTTTCCTTTGAAGCCATGTGCAATCCGCTGACAGATGATAAAGTTACATAATTATAACGACTTTCACTTTCAGACTGCGCTGATGCATAGTATATTTAATCCATTGCGTGTGGTTAGACCTGCAATTTCCTGCGGTTATTTTTCATACATTTACAAAAGATAACAACAACCAGATAGAATAATGGGCAAAAACAGCAAACCAAAACGCATAGGTATTCTGACGGCAGGAGGCGACTGTCCGGGCATCAATGCCGCCATCAGGGGTGTAGGCAAGACAGCCATAGTAAAGTACGGCATGACGGTCATCGGCATCAGTGACGGCTACGCCGGGCTGATAAACAAGGAGTACCGCGAGCTGACAGAAAGTGATCTCTCCGGCATCCTGACACTGGGGGGAACCATCCTTGGCACCTCCCGCGAGAAGCCCTTCAAGAGAAGCGGCAAAAAGAAAGACGAGACGCGCAAACCTCTGCTTATAAAGGAGCACTATGAGCAGATGGCGCTCGACTGCCTGGTGTGCATAGGGGGCAACGGCACCATGAAGACGGCCCACATGCTCTCGGAAGAGGGACTGAACGTCGTGGGTATCCCAAAGACGATAGACAATGACATCTGGGGTACGGATATCACCTTCGGGTTTGATTCGGCAGTGAACATTGCCACAGAAGCCATCGACAGACTGCATTCGACGGCCAACTCTCACAAGAGAATCATGGTTATTGAGATCATGGGCCACAACGCAGGATGGCTGGCCCTCTACTCCGGCATGGCGGGAGGAGGTGACGTCATTCTGATACCCGAGATACCGCATGATGAAAAGGTGGTGATGGAGTACCTCAGGAAGAGAGCCGACAACAATAAGCCCTACACCATTGTTGTAGTGGCAGAAGGGATCAAGGTACCCGAGGGTGAGAATTCGGCGGGCAGGTACCTGGCAAAAAGGATACAGGAAGAGACAGGTCTGGAGACCAGGGAGACGGTGCTCGGTTATATACAGAGAGGCGGTACACCTTCACCCATGGACAGGGTGCTCGCCTCCAGGTTCGGCGCCGCCGGTGCCACACTCATTGCAAAGGAGGAGTACGGCAGGATGGTGGCTCACCGTGACGGACAGATCACCTCCGTCAAACTGTCGGAGGTGGCCGGGAAGACGAAGCTGGTAAAACCTGATGACCCGATGGTCAAGCAGGCCAGGGAGATGGGTACCAGCTTCGGAATATGATTATCAAAATGTTTATGGCAGAAGTAACACAGTTAGTGAAATGACAGGAAAGAGAAAACTAATTTTCATACGGCACAGCAAGGCCGAGGATCAGCTACCCATGATATCCGATTTTGAGCGGTCGCTGACAACTAAGGGCAAACAAAACTCAAAGCTTATGGCTCAGCTGCTCTTTTCCCAGAAGGAAGATCCGGGAAGAATTATAACCAGCCCTGCCTTCAGGGCACTGGAGACAGCACTCATATTCTGCAGGGAATATGGTATCAGTCCGGATGAGATAAGACTGAATCCCAAACTCTATCTCAGCCTTGAGGAAGAGGAGTTCCTCTCTTTTATCAGAGGCATGAGCAACGATGATCATACCGTCACCCTCTTCGGGCATAACCCACTGCTGACGGAGATGGCAGCATTTTTTGCCTTTGACGAGCCGGAGGTACTGTCGAAGACAGGCATCTACTGCATTTCGTTCGATGCTGCAAGCTGGTCGGAGGTTGAACCCGAAAGCGGCACGACAGAATACTATCTCACACTGAAGGACCTGGCATGAGCACTGATTATATCCCCAAGGAGATAAGCTGGCTCTCCTTTAACGAGAGAGTGCTGCAGGAGGCAGAGAATAAAGACGTGCCTCTGCTTGAACGGTTTAACTTCCTGGGGATCTATTCCAATAATCTTGATGAGTATTTCAGGGTCAGGGTTGCGACGCTGAAAAGGCTCTCCCTGTTTGGAAGCAAGTCAAAGAGCATTCTTGGCTACAGCCCGAAAGCCACCCTCAGGAGAGTGCAGGAGATAGTCCTGGAGCAGAACCTGAGGTTTGAGAAGACATATTCCGATCTTAAGAAGGAGCTGAAAAAGCACAACATTTACTTCGTCAATGAACAGCAGCTCGACGAGGAGCAGAGTGCGTTTGTGAAGAGTTATTTTCGCAAGGAGGTAAGGCACAGGCTTATGCCGCTGATAATCAGTAAAGAAAACGTGCTGCCTGACCTCACTGATGATGCAGTCTTCTTTGCAATACTTCTAACCGACTCCGCCAGCGGCAGGAACAGGCACGCTCTGCTGGAGATACCCCCGTCGGACATACTGCCGAGGTTCATCCAGCTGCCGGAGAAGAACGGCAACAGGTATGTTATCTTCCTTGATGACGTCATCAGGTCAGAGCTCAAGGATATTTTTCACATCCTCCCCTTTGACGAGCTCTCGGCTTTTACATTCAAGCTCACCAAGGATGCTGAGCTTGACATTGCGGATGACATCTCTGAGAGCTATATCGACAAGCTCTCAAAGAGCCTTCAGCAGCGTAAGAAAGGCACACCCGTAAGGTTTGTCCATGACCGCAATATGCCTGCCGACCTCCTGAAGATACTGAAGAAAAAGCTGAACCTGGGCACTGATGATGTAATAATACCCGGTGACAGGTATCACAACTTCAAGGATTTCATGAAGTTCATAGACATCCCCGGTGACGGGTTGCGGTATGAGAAACTCCCTCCCGTAAGGCACCGTGACATCTATTACGGCAAGAGTATTCTCTCCGTCATCAGGAAGAAGGATGTGATGCTCTTCTTTCCATACAACCCTTTTGATCACTTTATTGACCTGCTGCGGGAGGCCTCGATTGATCCATATGTCACCTCCATACAGGTGACCCTCTACCGTCTCGCCAGAAACTCAAGCGTCATCAACGCCCTGATGAATGCAGCCAGGAACGGCAAGCAGGTCACAACGGTGGTTGAGCTTCAGGCACGATTCGACGAGGAAGCTAACATCCTTTGGGGAAACAAGTTGCTTAATGAAGGAGTAAAGGTGATTTACGGTGTGCCCGGACTGAAAGTTCATTCAAAGCTCTGTCTCATCACCCGTGAAAAGAATGAAGTCATTCAGAGGTATGCCGCCGTTGGAACAGGCAATTTCAACGAGCAGACTGCCAGGGTCTATACCGATCATCTGCTGCTGACATCAAACAAGAAGATCACCAATGAGGTGGTGAAGGCATTCAATTTTTTCGTTGCCAATTACCGCAAAGACAAGTTTTACCATCTGCTGCTATCACCTTTCGGTCTTCGCAACAAGCTGCTGATGCTGATTGAGAACGAGATCAGGAACGCAAAGGCAGGCAGGGAGGCCTGGATCAACATCAAGATCAACAATCTCACCGATGAGGAGATCATCGGCAAACTGTACAAGGCGAGCTGTGCGGGTGTAAGGATACGACTGATAGTCAGGGGCATGCTGTCGCTGGTGCCGGGGCTGAAGGGTGTCAGTGAGAATATCACTGCGAGAGGCATTGTTGACCGCTTCCTTGAGCATTCGAGGTTCATGATCTTCTGCAACGGGGGTAATGAGCTGGTATACATCACCTCGGCAGATTTGATGCCGAGGAACCTCGACCGCCGGATCGAGGTCTCCTGCCCTATATTTGATGAGGCTATCAGGAAAGAGATCACCGATGTCTTCGAGATACAGTGGAATGACAATGTCAAGGCAAGGGTCCTTGACGCAAAGCAGTCGAACAGGCTTGTTGCTCCCGGTGACAAACCCTGCCGTTCACAGACGGAGGTCCACAGTTACATAACGGCTATCAACGGTCCGTCTCAGGAGGCCACACGGGGATAAAGGCCGGCGCTCTACGCTGTTTTGTGCTCGTCTCAAAGGCAAAGGCTATCTCTATCAGCAACGGCTCACTCCACGCCCTGCCGAAGAAGGATATTCCCACCGGCAGTCCGTCTATGAATCCCATGGGCAGGGTTATGTTCGGATAGCCGGCCATGGCTGCCGGCGAGGAGCTGCTGACATGAAAAGAGTCACCGTTGATCAGGTCGGTCTTCCATGCAGGTGCACCCGTGGGGGCGATAAAGGCATCAAGGTTATGTTCCTTCATCACCTTGTCAATTCCCTCGTCCCTAACCAGGCGGTTCATTTTTTCCACGATCTCCTGAAATTCCTGTGAGTTGACGTCGCCTTTCTTCTGTGCTTCAAGAACCAGGTCCTGGTCATAGAAACGCATCTCGATGCTGTCGGCATTGTTGAATGCAATAAGCTCTTCAATACTCTTTACCGGGGCGTTTTCGCCCAGCGAGGCGAAGTATCTGTTCAGTCCATCCCTGAATTCCCACAGCAGCACCTGGAAAGAGAGTGACCCTGCTTCCCGGCTGTATATATTGTCAATCTCAACAACCTCTGCACCCTTGCTTTTCAGGAGGTCAACGGTCTTCTGCATCAGCGTATCAACCTTGAAGTGCTGTCCCCTGGCAGCAGTATACCATCCCAATCGTTTGCCCTTCAGACCGTCTTCCTTCAGGAAGGGCGTGTAGTCGGTCAGGGCTTTGCCGTCCGAGGCAGCTGTTTTGCTGTCACTGGGATCGATGCCGGTAAGGGCTCCCAGGGCTATGGCGGCGTCAGTCACTGTGCGCGCCATGGGTCCCGGGGTGTCCTGCGTGAATGATATGGGTACGATGCCGCTGCGACTGAGAAGTCCCACTGTAGGTTTGATGCCAACAATGCCGTTGGCGGTGGAGGGGCATACTATCGAACCGTTGGTCTCGGTGCCAATGGCAATCATGCAGAGGTTGGCGGAGACGGCCACTCCCGATCCGGAGCTGGAGCCGCACGGGTTACGGTCAAGAATATAGGGGTTCTTGGTCTGACCGCCAACACCGCTCCATCCGCTCGATGAGAGGTTACCGCGGAAGTTGGCCCACTCGCTCAGGTTGGCCTTGCCGATTATCACAGCGCCGGCCTCGCGCAGCTTCATCGCTATATAGCTGTCCTGCAGAGGATGCGAGCCGGCCAGTGCACGAGAGCCTGCTGTGGTTGCCATCTGATCATGGGTGTCAATATTGTCTTTCAGCAGCACCGGCACTCCGTGCATAGGACCGCGCTTTTTGCCATCCTTAATCTCGGCATCAAGCTGAGCGGCTATTGCAAGGGCATCAGGATTGGTCTGAATGACTGCGTTGAGCATCGGGCCGCTGTCATCAATAGCCTCAATGCGATCAAGATATGCCTGTACAACATCAGTAACGGTGAAATCACCATTGTCATAGCCCTGCTGAAGCTGTGTAATTGTGTATTCTTCGAAACGGAAAGTTTCAGCTGAGGAAGTTTTCTTCCCGCTTTCCGGTCCGCAGGAGTTTGCAGACAACAAAATAATGGTACACATAACCACGAGTGGAAATTTGTTCATGATCGTTTGTTTTGAGCTGGTTTGTATTATTTGTAAATATTTTTCCTGTGGCCTACGGATACGACAATTACTATAATTCTGTCATCGTTTATCTCGTATACAATATGATAGTCACTGACCCGGATACGGTACGCCTCTTCGCCTTTCAGCTTTTTATATCCGTATGGACGTGGATTATCGGCAAGGCCTGAAATGGCTGATTTAATAATCGGGATGGCTTTACTGTCAAGCTTCTGGATTTGCTTTTGGGCATAACGTTCAATGAAGACAGTATACTTCATTCTGCAGCTTTTTCAATCTCACTGAAAGCTTGTTCATAAGGTATAGGATCACTCTTGCGTGCTTTGGCTTTACGGTACTCCTTGATTTCATCCAGTTCTTCAGAATCTGCAACCAGTTTCTCGTAGGTCTTAATTGGAACCTGCACGGCTATCTTACGTCCTTTTTTATCTATTATATAAGTTTCTTCGTTCATCCTGACAGAATAATTCTGAAAATGATTATACATACAAAGATACACTGGTTGAAGTTAATTTCAAAAGGGGTTCAGGATGTGTAGTGTAAGAACACTATCAACTTCCCATTTTGAAATTCAAGACTGAGCTCCCGGTCTAATGCCTCATTCAACGTACCCCTCCACCAGCTGTAAAGAGTTAGGTTATTGAGCGGGTATTTCAGACCGGTGGAGGTTACGGTCAGGGTAGGATCAACACTGAAGAGCGACACCTGCTGGCCGGGGTGTGAGCTGATGGTCACGCTGTGGTCATATACCCTGAAGCTGCCGGTGTCAGTGAGCATGACGGCATCTATCCTGCTGCTGTAATCGGCAAGCAGCGATATGTTGCCCAGGGTATGATCCTCGCGGATGCCGGTGGCGCCAAGGATAGCCACCTCCTTTATCCCGGCCGCGACACACCAGTTGACCGCCTTGGTCAGGTCATTGGTCTCCTGGTCGGAGTCCTGCACCAGTATCTTCCCATACCTCTCTTTAAGCGCAGGCGGCACCGAGTCGAGGTCGCCAATGATGATGCCCGGTTCAAGTCCGTGTGCCACCAGCTTCTTCGCCGCACCGTCGCAGCATACGATCATGCCGGCCTCCCGCAGGCGGGCCAGCGGCACCGGGTGGGTGGGGTATGAGCCATTGGCAAGAACGACGGCGGCCGGGTGCTGTGGGAACAGCGTGATGTGCGGTGGCGGTGGTAGATGTTGTCTTACTTTAGGTTCCTCGTTTGTGTCAAACCATATAACCAATGATTTTCTGATGGTCCCTTCTATTTTCTCCTTAATCATGGATAAATGTTTAAAGGAGAATCACTCAACAGACATCGTTTTGCCACAACCTCATTAACCTGACACTCTGTTATGAAAACAACCATACTTAAGTTGGTAGTATCTGTTTGCTGCCTTTTTCTTGTCCACCCGGCATTCACACAAGTAGAAGGTCCCCTTGTGATCCCCTCTTCCCCTCAAAGCCAGCTCTTTGAGAAGTATATCAACCACTCCGTTACCGAGTATAGTGGGCTACCCGAAATTGCTATTCCGTTGTATGAGATAGAGATCAATGGCCTAACCATACCTATAACCCTAACCTATCACGCTTCCGGCATCCAGTATATGCAGCATGATGGTGATGTAGGTGTTGGGTGGAGCATCAACGCTGAAGGCTATCGTGTTTCCCGGAGTATTAAGGGTAAATCTGATTTCACTAGTACCTTTTATGATTATAATACCTACCTGTCTTTTCTTGGAGAATCTGACAAAAGATACATAGACAGCTACTTAGAAGCAATTAATAGGCGTTTTGGCAATTCAACCTATGGTAGGCTTGATGGCGAATACGATCTGTTTACCTACATGACCCCCTCAACGAACGGTCACTTTATCCTCACAAGCAGAAACCAGGCAAGTCAAACCTATACTGCTGTGACATTAGAACAGAAAATGGATAAAATGGCGATGAACAGCTACTCCGGTCTGCTTACAGACGAAAACGGTTATCAGTATTATTTCGGAAATGAGGATAGTACCGTTTACCCCGGAATTGTTGAGCATACGGATATTTCAGAAAGTATGTCGCTTGAAAAGACGGCATGGCCGCTAAGAACTATACAGTCTCCCTACGGGGAGACGGTATCTTTTGACTACGCACTTCATACTTATACTAATACTCGAGACCGAAAAGACTCTAAGAACAACTATTTCAGTACAAAATATCGCAGCATAACGGTTACAGAAGCAAGTTTAAGAGAATCTCCCTATGAGTGTTACCCTGATCCAAGTGATTCCTGGGATATTGAAGTAGATCAAGACGATATTACGCTGTCCACCACATCTCCTTACCTAACCCAAATAAGAAGCGCAAAAGATTCGGTAAGGTTTGTACGAATCGCAAGGAATGGTAAGCTAAACTCGCCCACCTTAATCAGCAAGATCAAGATATACGACATTACCAGTAGTGGGAGTCCGACACTTGTCAGGGAAATATCCTTCAGCTACGCCAATATGTCCAGCAGGTTATCCATAGATACCACAACTAACGCCTATCCTTGGCACACCGTACTGACCTCCGTAACTATAGGAAATGGCAGCAGCGTGGAAAAGGAGTACAAGTTTGACTACTTTGCTCCACCCAGTGGGCAATACGCTTCTCCTGACTATTGGAACTACTACGTTTTTGGAAGAGGCGGAGGGCCGGATCAGGACCTATTCCTGCCGGATCCCCTTGCTGATGTTTCTTTCTTACGTTTCACAAATGGGCCATCAACTGATAGCGAAACCCTTAGACAGAATTATGGCGCAAATACCAGTAAATACTTTATAGATCGTAGCATAGATCCACTAGGATTCAAGGCTTTCTCACTAAAGCGCATTATGTATCCAACCGGAGGCTATACCGAGTATGAATATGAACCTAATGAAACCAATGACAGTGAAGGTAACGGGCAACGCGTTAGGAGCATCAGATCCTACCCATCAGTCAATGAAGATCCAGTTATTACCTTTTTTGAATATGGGAAAAACCAATCCGGGCAGGGCACATCTGATAAGACAATCGATGAAGGCTGGTTTTCTAAGGGAGCATCAAGTTATTGGGTAACAAGAATACCCTCCTGTGGTGATATTCGAGACATCAAACATATAACGACTTTTACCAATACTGCTATTGATATTCCCTATGAGTCATTTACTGTTTATTATCCGGAGGTATCTACCTACCAATACAATAAGGATTGCTCCATTAGTAACGGGAAAACGGTATCGAGTTATAATATTCCTCACAACATTAGCATGTATGGTCAGGCTCCAGGGCTAAAACCTACCCTTAGTAGTCGTACTGTTTTCAACAATCAGGACAATCGTCTTCGCAAAGAGAAATACACATATCAGCGAACGTCTGGGCAAACATATAGAAATGTAAGGCCCTGGAAAGACGTATCAATTACAGGAACCAGCGATGATCCCTCATATAATACTCCAAGCAACCAATGGTTATATACATACTATCATGTTGCGCAACTTTATATTCCCATTCATCCTGATATTTCATCAAGCATAGATCTTCTAACATCCAATCAACTAATACTTTATACTGGTAGCGATAGTGTTGTTCAAACAGAAACTTACACTTATGACCTTTCTCGTAATCAGCTAACCAAAATAGCACAAAATAGTAGTTCAGGAGGAACGACGGAGAAAGAATTTATATATCCAAATGATAACCATCAACTGGTTACAATCTGGAATATTTATTCAGCAAAGCAACAGGAGATAAGTAGAAATAGCGGACAAGAGATAAAACAAATTCGATATAACTATCCTGACTTTACAGGTCGGCAGCCTTTACCCCTGCCATCTTCTGTAGATTATTCAGGAACAGGGACTAGTGGCTTTACTCGGGAATTTGATTACCTATACGACCAATCCAACGGAAATCTTATTCATTATACCGGACGTGACGGCGTACCTATTTCTTACCTATGGGGTTATAATAAGAACTTACCCATTTGCAAAGCTGAAAATGCCGATAACACGGATATTTGTTTCTGCAACTTCGAGGTTAGCAATGAATACGGTGGCTGGACCTTTCAATCCGGTAACAGGTCAACCTCATACGCAAGAACAGGAAGATACTCCTGCGTTAATGCAATCATGCAAAAGACTGTAGCCGTTAACTCCATCGTTTCACTCTGGGTGAAGTCTGGTGGCGGGACACCATCTATTTCAGGGTACACACCCAAAGTCTATGCTGCAACAAATGGCTGGACGTACTACGAGTGGAATATCTCTCCAGGTTCAATCACGGTCTACGGGTCCAACTCCTACATAGATGACTTGAGACTTTATCCTGTGGGCGCAATGATGTCAACATATACTTATGACCCATTGGTCGGTATGACTTCATCAACTGATCCGAACGGCATTGTTACCAGATATGAATATGATTCATTCGGAAGGTTGAAAAATGTAAAGGATAATGATGGCAAAATAACTTCCCGAAATTACTATCACTACTATAATGATACTTCTTCAGATACACCTTACCTGAACACGAGTCCCACTTCAATGTCATTCGGAAGCAGTGCATCATCTTCCATTCTTAGCATCTCATCCAATACCACCTGGAGCATCGCTGACAATGCCTCGTGGCTCAGCGTTAACACCACTTCCGGGACAGGGAACGCAACAATCACAGTCAGCGTTGCAGCAAATACCTCTGCAGCGCGCATTGCAACAATTACAATAACATACACTGGGGGCCTTACAAAAACAGTATCCGTTTCACAGGCTGCAGGCTCCACAAGTACACTACTTGTAAGTCCTCTGACAATCAACTTCGCTTCAATCGCTCCACCTCAAACGGTAACTATAACTTCAAACACTTCATGGACCGTTACAAAGTCTGCTTCCTGGATAACAATCTCTGCTACCAGCGGAACTGGCAGCGGAACCATCACAGTAAGAGCGACAAAACTTCTTTCCGGCACCAGATCCGGAACCGTAACGATTAAAACTAGTATTCCGTTCATAAATTAAGTTGACAATTCTGCTGTTTCGACTTTTTCCTC
>WOYX01000010.1 GCA_011620595.1 Bacteroidales bacterium
TGTAAAACTTCGATGAAGACCTTCTACCCCGGACACACTGATTGGAACACTACCTCTGATTTTAAAAAAATCTAAGGCTATTCTTAAAAAATTAATTATGCAGTATTGCGTTATGCAAAATTGCGTAATTTTGAATTGAATAAGAAATTCAATACAAAATGAATAATCCCTTCAGATACGGAATAGCAGTGGATGAACCTTATTTCATTGACAGAGAACAAGAAATGAGAGATTTTACGAAATGGCTGAAATCGGGCCAAAGTCTGGTTGTCTACTCACCCCGCAGATATGGAAAAACCTCACTGATCCTCAAAGTTCTTAAAAACCTGCGTAAAGAGGGATACAATACTGTTTACATTGATTTCTTCAAAGTCAACTCAAGAAGACGATTTGCAGAAATGTACTATTCTGAAATAATGAAACAGATGCCTTCATGGGAAAAGGCTTTAAAGAAAATATCAGGACTCACAAAGAAAATAAGACCTGTGATTTCACTTGACAATCAGGGTTTGCCAAATGTCAGCGTACGGTTTGAAGATGGTGCTGAGAATGAGGATCTCTCTGAAGTATTTGATCTTCCGCAGAAACTTGCTGAACGTAAATCATGGATCGTTGTCTTTGATGAATTTCAGGATATTGCCAGGCTTAATGGCGAAAATTTTGAAAAAGAACTCCGCGCTTCAGTGATCCAACATTCGAAAGTCAGTTATGTGTTTATGGGATCTGAGATGCACATACTTCTGAATATATTCACCCACAAAAACAGGGCATTCTACCAGTTTGGAAAATTATATGAGCTGAAGAAGATCCCATCAGTAATTCTTGTTGAATATCTTGAAAATGGTTTTAATAAATCAGGGATAAAACTCATGCCTGGAATCCCTGACAAAATAATTGAAATCTGCGAAGCTATACCTCACTATGTCCAATACCTTGCTTCAGGGGCATGGGAAGAAGCCCAGGAAAACAATTGTATTCTGGATGAAGATGTTCTTGAAAATGCTATAGCCAGAATCATCATGAATCAGAATGATTATTTTATGATGCAGTATGAAAAGCTGACAGCACATCAGCAAAGGGTCCTTCTGGCAATATGTGAAGAAAACAGGAATATCTATACAACTGAATTTGCCGAGAGATTTCACCTGACTCCCGTTTCGTCGACGCAGCGTTCCGTACAAAGACTTCTTAAAGATGGAATTCTTTCCAGGAATGCTGATTCATATAATTTCAATGATCCGTTCTTAAGATTATGGATAAGGAAAATCATGATATAAGAGAATTCCCGGTGCTTTTTATTATTGTCTGTCACCACTATCCGTTTGTTACTTTTCCGGCTTGACCCAAGAACCGAGGCATGTAGTATTAGTCCTTGTTGCAGAAAATATCGGCCGAGCTCATGAGATCACGCTATCAGCGTGACCGAATAAAGTGAGCAATGAAAATCAAGGCTTCAGAGAATTTCCAGGCTCATTCTTTATTGCTGACTTCATCATGCGAGATTCGCACCATTCATCTTTTGCTCTCTTTTTCACGATGATAGTACAACCAGTGACCAAAGCCGCCTAAGCACCGACAGTAGCAAATGTCGGTGCCAGAACAGCACCGATCGCACCAATCGTCAGAGGAAACTCAATAATCACTTCATCCTTATCGTTCTTAATAATTGTCTTTCTCGCATTACCCTTCTTCACGATCTCCCTGATCTTGCTTAAGATATCACCGCCGGAGACCTTAAAAGATTCCCGATTTGTTTTTTTCGTTGTCTGTCATATTTTTCCGACAGCCGGCAAGGCGCAAGAATAAAAACAGTACTCTGACATCATATGTCTTAAATAATCAGTATCTTTTACAGAAATTAGTGATCATACTTATTGTCCGCGAAGATTTAAGGTAAAAACAGACGCAATGAAAAAGAAAGTCTATGTTTTCAGTTGCACAAAGAATAAGATGAAATTTGGACTGACATATGATTCAACCGGGGCAAACCTTCCTCATCAGAGATGCGACGGCCAGTGGATATTATATAAAGTCATGAACCTGGAGCCAAACGCTCCGTCAGTTGTAAACGGCCAAAACCCCGGGGTTATTCTGGCCACGATTGACAGAGACGGATTCATGATCCGGGAAACACGCTCGGTCTTCATTTGAACGGTTTCTTTTCCTTAATCACATCAGTAATTTTATATCACATATCATTAAGCCTGATGCTGACCTTGAACAAATACATGCACTTTAGTGTCAGTGATATTGTATAACTAAATATTTAACAAGAACAAAAAATCATGAAACGCAGATCAACGGCCATATGGCAGGGTAACGGTGTCGAGGGCAAAGGAACACTCACCTCCACCAGTGGGGTGCTGGATAAAACCCCATATTCATCAACAACACGGTTTAAGAATGAAGACGGTAAAGCCGGTACCAATCCGGAAGAGCTGATTGCTGCCGCCCATAGCGGATGCTATGCCATGGCGCTTGGTTATGCCCTCACCGGGGAAGGGTATGTTCCTGATGAGCTGCGGGTTGACGCAGCCGTCAGCATTGAACAGATAACAGATCATTTTGAGATCACGGGCATCCATCTCGATCTGACAGGAAAGGTCCCTGGAATAACGGAGGAGAAATTTCTCGGGTTGGCCGATGCGGCAAAGGTCAGCTGTCCTGTCTCACGTGCACTGAAGGCTGTTGAGATCACGCTGTCTGCCAGGCTGGTTCAGGGTAAATAGCCTGCAATAGTAAAAGTATCAGCGCCTCACCTCAGAGGCCCAAAGCTGTCAGCCATGCGGACGACAGCCATAAACAACAGATGGCTGAGGTCTTCCATGATCTCCGGCTTGATGATGTCAACATTGTCAAGCGGGAGATGATAGTAGTTGACTGAACCATAGGTTGAGAAACTGAGCGACGGGACACCGGCACTGAGGAACCTGGCAGCATCGAGACGCGGCCTGCCGAGGTTAGGGAAAGAGCTGGTGCGCAGTGGCCTGTGCACATATGCATTGTTAGCATCCTCAATGAAAGACCAGAGAACAGGGAAGTCCTTACCGGCACTGGCTGCTATTGAATTGCCGATGCCGACACCATCCATGTTCAGCAGGATGCTTTTGTCAAGCGGCATGACAGGGTGCTCAATATAGGCCTTCGATCCGACAACAGCCTGCTCTTCCGATCCGAAGGCAATGAACATGACGCTCCTTTTAAGTGGTATCTTATTCACCGCCAGCGCTCTGGCAACGCCCATCATCACTGCCACGGCAGAGGCATTGTCGTTTGCGCCGGGCATAATATCATAACATTTGCCTAGATGGTCGAGATGGGCGCCGATGATAATGGTCTCATCCTTCAGTACAGGGTCAGTACCCCTGATCATTCCTATCACATTGCTGCCCATCCCGTCAGGGAAATGCTGTGTACTCATCCTGATGGTCATCACTTTCTTCGTATTGAACGAATGAGGCTTAAGAGTTGAATCGATCTCACTGACAATATCCCGGTGATTAAATCCGGTACCTTCAAAGATATCCCTGACAACTGTGTCGCCGATATGGACATAGACAAAATTCTCATAATATGCATTATTCGGGTTGGCCAGGGGACCGTAATTGTATATCATCCCGACAGCACCGTGTTTTACGGCGTTGGCCAGCTTGGATTGGTGGAATGAGTATTCATACCATGGATTGAATTTCTCCGCTCCCGCGGCAGGACTGACGGGGGCTTCACGTTCGATAAGGATGATCTTTCCCTTAACGTTAATATCCTTATAATCATCATAGTTCAGCTCCGGTGCGGTGATGCCGTATCCCGCATAAACCACCTCGCCTGTGACCTCGCCGTTGCCTGAGGTCGATCCGGGGACATACTCAGTGATATACCGGTAGTGTTTGAGTATCTCTGCTCCCTTTTTCAGAGGGATATGCAGGGTCAGTCCGCAGTCGGGAAAGACAAGGGTGTATGGTATCTTATACCACTGGAACCATCCGCCGTCGTCTCCAGCGGGGGAGAGTCCCCAGTCAGAGAATCGGCCTGCGAGCCATTCGGCGCATTCCTGGTAATCTTTTGTGCCTGTCAGCCTGCCTTCGTATTTGTCGTCACACATTGTCTTTACATAACCAAGGAGATCGTGGCTTGAGATTGAATGCATGGCATTAAGGAGTGTTGCCTCGTCAGCGCCCTGGCTGTATGACGGGGTGACCAGGATGGATAGTGCAAGGATAATGAAGTATTTTTTCATTGTTTATGAATTATATAATCATACAAATTGTTTTCGGGGTCCGGTTGATAATCGGTTGTCCGGTAAATCAAAGATAGTTTTATTTCACAATATCGCTTCCCGGGATATTTGTAGCTTAAGCCGGGATTATAAAATAAAAGTGAGGGTTTAGATTCTTACTTTCCTGCCCTGACACAAGAATTAAGCATAGAGCGTAATCAGTAGAGCGTAAAGAATGAAGTATCCTGTAACCAGTGATCAGTAATCGGTCAGTATGACTGTCTATTGACCGAATATCGGTCACCGAATGCTGAGAGTACAATAATACCCTTTGTCTTTAGGTGCCATCTCTTTTCCCCAAAAAATCTATGGCCTGTCCCTGGGACAGATACAAAAATGGCTCTGCGCTCACGCCACATGCCTTTACACTGATAAGTAGTCAGCGGGCACGGAGGTACTGGTCGGGCCATCTGACGGTTTCACCCATGGCCTTTGCCGACTGCAGTGCGAAATAGGGGTTGCGGAGGAGCTCCCTGCCCATAATGATGAGGTCAGCCTGTTCCGCGGAGAGGATTGCCTCTGCCTGATCAGCTGTCGTTATCATTCCTACGGCGCCGGTCATGATACCGGCTTTTCTCACAGCCTCAGCAAAGGGCACCTGGTAACCCGGTCCGGCGGGGATCTTCGCATGGCTGACATTGCCGCCTGATGAGCAGTCGACCAGGTCCGCACCGGCATCCTTAAGCAGTCCGGCAAGCCTTACGCTCTCTTCGGGAGTCCAGCCGTCCTCAACCCAGTCGGTTGCAGATATGCGGACAAATAAAGGATTGTCAGCTGGCCATACTGACCTGACGGCTCTGACAACCTGCAGAAGCAACCTGGTACGGTTCTCAAATGATCCGCCGTACTCATCGGTACGATGGTTACTTAGCGGTGACAGAAACTCATGCAGTAGGTAGCCGTGCGCACTGTGTATCTCCACCACCCTGAAACCGGCAGTCAGGGCACGATCGGCAGCATCCCTGAAGCCGGTGATGACCCTGCTGATGCCTTCATCGTTAAGCATCAGAGGTTTCCTCTCCCCGTCTTTGAAGGGGATAGCTGAAGGAGCCACTGTCTGCCAGCCGCCATGGTCGGTATCGAGCTGTTCGCCGCCTTCCCACGGTACAGCACATGATGCCTTCCTGCCGGCATGAGCCAGCTGTATGCCGGCCACGTTCCCGTGCCGGTGTATGAATGAGGTGATCCTGGTCAGTCCGGCAATATGATCATCGCTCCATAATCCCAGATCGCCCGGCGTGATCCTTCCCTCAGGCACAACAGCCGTTGCCTCGGCGATGATGAGTCCGGCACCGCCAACTGCCCTGCTCCCGAGATGCACGAGGTGCCAGTCGTTTGCGTACCCGTCCTTCGCCGAATACTGGCACATAGGAGACATTGCTATCCTGTTCTTCAGTATGACATTTCTGATAACCAATGGTGAAAAAAGCATTGACATGATATTTCTTTTTATGATTTTTCGTAACTGTTTAGGTATATTTATGCTGTAATAAAATTGTGCCCCTCAAAAGTAGCGCATAATTCTGAAAAGACGGAGCGGTTATTTTTTCTCGCCGTGGAAATAAAGCCTTCTATTCTGGCATATATTTCACCTCCTTTAAAAGTACGAAAGCAATTTGATATTTTCTGTTTGACCTTAGCAGGTCTTATGTGCCTTTCGGCAAGATTATCTGAGATTTTCATTGCAAAAACAGCAATGGATAAAAAGTCCTATTTCAGAGCATTACCTGGGATTGAAAAGGACAAAGTGTTATTCCCTGATGACTCAGGCAATTTTCTGGATTTACTCAACAATTAGTTGGATTGTTTTCGTAATCCGGAAAATTGAGTGGAAAAGTGTAATTTTAAGATGTAAAACTTCGATGAAGACCTTCTACCCCGGACACACTGATTGGAACACTACCATTTAATGCCTGATTATAGAGGTCTTTTCTTGTATGATTTGGTTTTAGTCATTTATTTTGTGCAGCCTTTGTTCCTTTCAAAGAACAATTCAGGCAGAATAATCTTTACCTCCTGCCCGGTTTCTTCTTTTGTCCAGTGAACTATAAAATTCACTTTCGCGCTTTTCAGTTCGTAGCCTTTCTCTTTCATCTCTGCAAGTTGCTTCACGAACTGCTGGGAGAATCTCAGAACAGATTGCCCTTCCGGGTTTAAACACTCTTCACCTTTAACAATCAATGTGTCGCCGCTGGTCAGTTTGTTAACCAAATGCTGCCTGCTTATAAAATAGTCGAGCCATACATCCCTGAATCCCGGTTGCATAGCCATTTCTGCTGCCGGCGAATGGATCTCCCTGTCCAGGACTCTCTCCATGTTTTCGGCCGACAGAGTGTCGAGGAAATCCGAATTGAGATGTATGGTCAGGTTCCGCTTTGCCCTTGTCAGGGCGACGTACAGCAGCCGTTTGGCATCATCAGTTGAAGGGTTGAAGTCTTCAAGCATCATGAAAACATTGTCAAATTCCTTCCCTTTTGCCTTGTGAATAGTGGAAACGAGGATTGCCGACCCATTCTCACCATAGAAATCTTCCAGTTTCGATTCCCGGATAAAGACCTCCATATCTGACTTGTACTTCATCTTTGGGTTGGCAGTCTCAAAATCCCTGATGAGATTTTTGCACAATTCATATTTTGTGCTGCGAAGGTATCTCTGTGCCAATGCACGCTTTGCATTTTCCCAGGCTTCATCGGCAATATTAACAGCGTTGCCGGCCAGACCAGGTTGGCTCAATAAGAACCTTATCTCCGCGAGATTAAACAGGTTGAATCCGTCGTTGCTCTGGATCAGCCTGGCAGGCATCATGTTTCTCAGGAGCAGTCCTGTTACCTGTAATGCCTCGTCATTGGTTCTGGTGAGTGCACATGTTGTGCCTGAAAGCTCGGTTCCGAGCAGATCCTGCACGAACGGAACGATGAGATTTCCGTCATCATAACGAACCAGTTTTATTTTTCCGTTGTCAGGTTGCCGGGCAACAATGGGTGTACTTTTTAACCTGTGACTTATCCCTGTCACGAATTGATTGGTGAAAGCAACAAGGTTGCTCTTGCTCCTGAAGTTCTCAATCAGCTCATATCTGGCTGCCTGATGCACCCTGATAAACTGCTCAAGGTATTTTGAACTGGCTCCCCTGAACTCAAAGATGTTCTGGTCGTCATCCCCAACGGCAATCACCCTCATCTCTTCATTACGTTCCATCAGAGCCGCTATCAGGCTGAACTCTTCCTCATCCATGTCCTGCGCCTCATCAATTACCAGGACTGTCTTTGTGATCCGGCTCGGTTCAACCTCCTTATTTTTAATCTTCTCAACGGTTTTCTTCAGGATATCATCGGACTTCTCAATGTTGCCGACCTTACCCAGAAGATCAAAGCAATATGAGTGAAAGGTTTTTATCTCAATGAAGTTGGCCGCGTTGCCAACGAGACCGATCAGCCGCTTTTTGAATTCCGTGGCCGCAGCTCTCGAGAAAGTCAGCATCAGCAGCTGTTCATGCTTGACATCTTCCATCAGCAGGAGGGAGGCAAGCTTGTGAACCAGCACCCTGGTTTTACCGCTGCCCGGTCCTGCTGCAACGACTATATGCTGTGTTTCAACATCGTTGATGATTTTCAGCTGGGCAGGAGAAAGCTCTCCAAACAGCTGCCGGAACTTTCCGGGTGTCAGGGTGCGTGCCATCTCATCCTGCCTGCCCCTGAAATATTTGTGCAGGAAAGACGGGTAGTTCAACCGGAAATAGTCTTCAACAAACTGCAGGGCATCCCTGTAATCACTGAGCATTTTCCTGGCATACTCTCCGACTATATGAATCTGCCGGACCTTGTTCTCGTAGAACTGATTCAGCTTTTTATAATCTTCAAGCTTGTATTTCTTTTTGTTGTCCTTTTCCAGTCTTTCGACAGTCAGGCTGTTATAAACAACCAAAAAACCGCCTTCAATTTTGATTGCGTCAATCCTTGACAGCCAGAACAGAGTGTCTTCAATATCTACAAGCGATATCTCAGTCTGGAAAAGCCCCTGCTGCCTCTCATATTCCGTTTTCAGTTCCAGGACCGAAAACTCAACAAGCACCTCCTCTTTTCCGGCATCCTCTTCAGATAAATCGCGGTTGCTCTTTTCCCAGAGGAATTCAACGATGAACCTTGCCAGCTCATTTCGCTTCCTTAACCGTTCAGTCAGCAACTCCCGCGGATGAAGGCTGACAATTGAAACATGATTTTTCGAATACTCCAGGTTCTTTCGCTTAATCCAGTTTTTGATTGCCCAGAAGTTGATTACGGTTTTGATCCTGCTGACATTTGATCCTTCGCAACCCTGCGCTTCCGTCGCTTCGTTTAACTCCTTGAGGTCAAACGTCTTCACCTGTTCGTCAAAAACCTGAACCAGACAGTTTTCAATCTGGCGGAATGTGTCGACGATGTTAAGTGACCGGTTCCTGTTTTCCCCTCTTCTTATGAATGCTGTCAGATCCTTCGCATCAGCCAGTATCTTCTCCTCGCGAAGAAGGTTGACAATATTTATCACCTCTTCCTTCACTATCCCGAGATGATCACTGATGTAATCGACCCTCGATTCTGCATCTTCACCGGTAGCATGCTTCCTGCTTTTGCTTGAAAAGAGCTTCCTGATAATACGTTTTCCCTGTTCCTTCTGCCTCTCATTAAACCTTGCAGATGCGTATATTTTGTCAATGGCTTCTTGGGCATTCCTGGAGAGGATACTGTTGGCAAAGATTCGTGGCATGTTCTGCCCGCGTTTGAGATAGCCTGCATCTTCAAGCGCTGCTATGGCAGTAGTGACACGTGTTTCGATCTCATAAACACTGTCGTCCCAGCCTGCCTTCCGCGCAATCTCCAGGGCAGAGTTGGAAACCGTCGATCGAAACCGTGTGATCTCCTTTATTGCCTTCCAGACCTGCTGTATCTCCTTGATGGACAACTTTGTCTGATTCAGCAGAATGAAGTGTTTATTAAGGTCTTCCTCGTTATAGAGGACGAAGCAATCAGCAACTATGTTTTCATCCCGGCCTGCCCTGCCTGCTTCCTGTATGTAGTTCTCGAGAGAATCGGATATTTCATAGTGTACCACCATGCCTACATCCTTTTTGTCGACTCCCATTCCGAAGGCAGAGGTAGCAACCATGACTGACACATCGCCTGAGATGAAAGCTTCCTGGTTTGCCGTTTTTTCCTTCACATCCATCCGGCCGTGGTAGGGTCTGGCATTCAAACCATCTTTGGTCAGCCGCTCTGCCAGCTGGTATGCCTTTAGCGTCCTTGAGACATATATGATTGCCGGACAATTCCTCTCTTCAATCAGACCCCTCAAAGCCTGATACTTTTCTTCTTCGTTTCCTTTTTCAAAAACCTTATACTGGAGGTTTGTCCTTGACAGTGGTGAGATGAAGCGCTCGAGGTCAAGCGAAAGCTCATCCATGAAGTAATTGCAGATATCATCTATCACCTGAGGCTTTGCCGTTGCAGTAAAGCATGAGACGGGAATAGCTTCAGCGAGGTTTTTCTTCTCCTGGATTGACTTTATAAAATCAGCGATGTATAGATAATCAACCCTGAAATCCTGTCCCCAGGCTGAGAGGCAGTGAGCCTCGTCAACCACAAAGCGGACTATCTTTCTTCCGAGGAGCAGTCGTTCTATTGTTCGGGAGCGCAACGATTCAGGTGCTATATAGAGGAGAGAGGCTGAACCATCCTCAACCCTCTCAAACGATTTTGCCCTTTCAATCGGGTCAAGCAAACCATTTATGGTAACTGCACGTGTGATACCGGCTTTTTCAAGATTATAGACCTGGTCTTTCATCAGCGATTGCAGGGGAGAGATAACCACTGTCAGTCCCTGTGCATTATCGCCGCTCATCAGGGCAGGTACCTGGAAGGCAAGCGACTTCCCGCCGCCGGTGGGAAACACCGCGAGAAGCGACTTATTTTCAATGGCAGCCCTTACAGCCTTCTCCTGCAACGGTTCTCCCCCGAAAGTTCTGTACGAATCAAAGCCGAACAGTCTTTTCAGTCCCCCGTGGATATCCAGGGCTCTGTTGCAATAGCTGCAGCCACTTACACAGGGTCTGTTTCGCAGGCGGAACATTATCTGTTCGACTTCAGGGTAGTTTTTCAGGACCCAGGGTGGAGTGACGGATCGCAGTTCCGGGTGATGGATGAAGGAGTAAATCAGGGAGAGGCAGTATGCAAGTTCAACCGGTTGTGCTTCTATTATACTTGCAAGGTCAGCATGTTCGCAGATTTCATTTTCAAATTTTCTGCGGATAAGTTTTTCAGGATCCGTTATTTCACAGGAGTATCTGATAACCCGAAAGAAGGCATGAAACTCTGGTTTGTCTTTTAGCAGGAGGTAGAAGATCTGTTTAAGGATTTCATCGGTTTGGCTGAAAGCGGTAATCTCGCCATTGAACAGATCTTTGGCCTTGATGGAATCATTCAGGGGGTTGTTTGTGTCATCTGATTGCAGCTTGTCGTCTTTCAGCAGGGCATGATACGGTTTTGCGGGGAAGAGCAAAGGTGAAAGGAAGAGAGTGTCAATGATGTTTGAAGAGTCTATTCCGGCTTCGGCCAATGCCTTACCGATATATCTTATGTCGTGTCTGAGAATGTTATGTCCGCATACGAACTTTATGCCGGCAAGAAAACTGATAAACTCGGCCACATTGGTTTTGTGAAAGGTAGCGCCGTCGTCTCTGACACTTCCGACGTCAAGTATCCTGTGGCTTTTTGGCTCAATTTCCGTGTCAACGAATGCGATTGGGTCCATTTCTTCCGGCGGTGAAGATTCATTGATCATAATGAAAGATACGGATGTGCAATTATTAATACAAACCTTTCTATTACAGATTTTATTATGTGACAGGTGCCGGTTTGTTTTGTCGTACAGCATGCCTGAACCAGAGGATAATACCTCATTTGAGCTGGATAATTATTCCGCAGGCTTGTTTTGGCCCCTTAATTCATCGGACGAAATTATAGACAGAAATCTGTAATTTTATGATGATGAACAAGAGAACATTTACCAAAGAATGATTAATGCAACATGCAAATAGGCATTACATTTTCCTCCAGGAATGATATAAGGTTATCGTCCATGATTATAATCAATAACGATAATTTTGCCCGTTATATGATACTGGATGGTTGTCAATATTAAGAAAGTTGGCGAACCTCTTTAATCGGATTCTAAAATGCAATAAAGTTGCAGAACTATGCATCTCACTGCAAATTTGATTTGAACCGGAATTTGCCTATACTTGAGGGTACCATTACCGATATAAATCCAATTCTGTAATAAGTTGTATACAAGAGCAATAGTAAGGAGACCGGGCAGGAACCTCGCCAGTGGGATAACTACGTCAAACCTGGGACAGCCGGATTTCAACAAAGCCCTGGAACAGCATGCTGCATACTGCGATGCGCTGAAAAGGTGCGGTGTGGAACTGACAGTCCTGGAGGCTGATGAAAGATATCCTGATGGCTGTTTTGTCGAGGACACGGCTGTTGTCAACAACATGGTGAAAGTCATTTCGAGGCCAGGGGCCGCTTCAAGAAGGGGAGAGGAGGAGGAGATAGCACGTGTCCTGGCCGGGTTCGGGCCACCAGAGTCAATCACCCCGCCCGGCACCCTGGAAGGCGGAGACGTGCTGCGCGCTGAGAATCATTACTTCATAGGCCTCTCCGCAAGAACAAACACGGAGGGGGCCAGACAGTTGTCCGCCATCCTTTCAAAACACGGCTTCACTTCAGCTGTCATCAGGGTTGAGGCAGGACTGCACCTGAAATCAGACATTGCATACCTCGGCAACGGGAATTTTATCTCCACCCCGGTGTTCTCAGAAATAGCCCACCCGGCAAACACCATAATACCGGACCGGGATGAATATTATTCGGCCAATTGCCTGCGGGTCAATGATTACCTTCTGATCCCCATAGGATTCCCGAAATCAAAGATGCAGATCCGGAAACTCAGTTACGAGATAATCGAACTGGAGATGTCGGAGTTCCGCAAGATGGACGGTGGGCTTACCTGCCTTTCGCTGCTGTTCTGACAGATCCTATGACAACCTGATCTTATCTTCCTGCGGCAGATCAACGTTGTCCACGGAATCAAAGCTCTTTCTCCTCTTCATGAAGCAGTATAAGAGGTTAGGCACATAGGCCCTGTTGCTACACGGAGGCCGGTTTTTTATTTACTCCCTGAATAAACCAGTTTGGTGCGCCAGGTATGACCCTGATATTCAGCAGTTATTATATACAGGCCGGAGGCAAGACCTGTCTCTGACAGATTGATTTCGGAATTGTTTTCAGCATCTCTGGTCAACACCGTGTTACCTGCAAGATCAGTAAACTTTAATGTAATACTCCCTGTTATCTCATCAGCGAGATGAATCCTGAATTTCCCTGAAGTCGGGTCAGGGCAGGCACTGAACGATTCTAAATCACTGGAAGCCTGTGGATTCTCTTCGATACCAACCAGTGCTCCCTTCAATATTACAGCAGTGGTTGACAATGCCGGCAGGGTTATATTGAACGAATTGCCTGAGACGGCAACTGTCTTGCTTTTTAAGGCATTGGAGGTATGTGAAATAAATGTTTCAGTTGAAGGTAACGAGGATAATTCCAGAACTTTATAGCTCCCGTTGGAGACAGAAAAACCTGTGAGATTCACAGTGGCCGTCCGCGATGCGTCGAGATCGCGGTTAACCAGGATGACGGTCATGGAATCATTGCTGCTGTTCACAGTACTGTAGCCCGAGACAGTCGCATCATTGTCTGAAGTGGTTTTGACTCGTATGGCTTTTGTATAACGGCTGAACAGATGCAGTGTCTCCCACATACCGGTCTTCCATGACCACGGTGTGAATATCTCAACGCCGTTATCGGCAAACGTGCCAAGCATGGAGGCGTAAACCACAGAAACAATATTGGGATTGGATGAACTTATGTCATTTTCCGTCAAAGCAATGGTTATTCCGTGATTTTCGCCAAAATAGGTGAGGAGCCAGTCATTAATCCTCTTGAAAATGTACTCTTTGTTCCGGGAAGCATCCCAGCCGCCGTTAACTGTTTTTACCCCGTTGGCGCCCGGATAAACATAGGTTTCGTCATAGAAGACACGGTGCAGCTGAACCAGGTCGGCATTTGAAGATTCCGACGGATACCAGTGGATGTCGAGCACATCCAGCAGGCGTATCCCTGACGACTTCTGCTCGTCGGCAACGCGTTTGATAAAGTACTCGAGCCAGCAGTAATATTCCCCGTCGATGGTTAATGATTGATCTCCCCATCTGTACCACTGCCATTCATTGGCAGGCACCGGGCCTGTCAGTTTGATCTGCGGAAATCTCTCACGGGCCTTCTTCGCCACTGCAAAATAGGCATCCATAAACGCGGAGGCAGACAAAAGTGAGGGCATCACATCATCATGAGTACCGTTCCATATCTCCGGCTCATTATCCATGCTCCAGTAGGTAAACTGATTTTTATCGAGACCCAGTCCTCCCGGCCAGAACCAGTGCTTAAGAACGCCGGTGGTAGAATCGGCATCCCAGTTCTCAAGGTAGAGATCGGGGTTTCCGTTTACAAGTGCCTGGGAGCCTCCTGCGGGATTGATCTGTCCGCCCCCGGCGAGGTTCTGTCCGACGCCGCTCCACCATTGTGAACTGTTGTATGCCCAATCGTTAAAGTTGTTGTTTTTGTTGGCTGCGGCTTTTCCGATCAGCTGGAAAGCCCACATGACCTGCAGTCCGGGCATTCTGTTCTGTATATCCTGCGATGCAAAGTCCCAGCTGTGATCATAGACATTGTTGTACCAGTCGGGATGGCTTGTGAGCTTTCTGCGCCAGTTGTATTTGGTGGCGTTATTACCGCCGTTTTCACGTGCGAAGCGCAGTCCGGCTTCCTTATACAGATCAATATTTTCTGCTGCGGTGGGCTTGGCGGGATTATCCGACAGGTTATTGTTCCGGCCGAATATATAAGGCGAAACAGGCATCCGTCCCTGGTTGGCATTTACCTGCACTGTTATGTTCTGTGCTTCTCCTTCCCGGAAAACCAGGAGCAGGAGTGAAGCAAAAAGGCAGAGTTTTTTCATAATACCTGCATCAGGACAGTTGTCATTCCGATACTGATTTAAGGGTTCTTAAAGTAAGCTATTTATTTTATTCACCCAATGAAGGGTTATAGATCCTCTTACCCGGCAAATCAGTGTTCCTGTTCAGGCTTTATAAGTACATAGCTGGTACTTCTTCCTCCGGAAGGATTCTTCCGGAGAATATTCCTGTTTACCAGGTCCTGGATGTCCCTGAGTGCCGTGTCCTGGGAACATTTGGCAATTTTGGCCCATTTTGAGGTTGTCAGGTTACCTTCAAAGTCGTCCAATAATCTGTCTATCAACAGTCGCTGCCTGTCGTTTAGCGATTCAGATGCCAATTTGGCCAGGAACCTGTGCTTATCGAAGACTTTTAACAGTACTACTTCTGATGAATGCAGCGCACTCTCCAGGCACCTTAAATACCAGAGCAGCCATTCAGTGATATCAAGAGATCCCTTCTGCGTTTTTTCCAGTGTATCGTAATATTTTTTTCTCCCGGCTCTTATCTGTGATGACATACTGTAGAACCGGCGGGGCGAATTGTCAGACCTGGTCAGTAGCATTTCTGACAGGGCACGCGCTATCCTGCCGTTTCCGTCTTCAAAGGGATGTATCGTGATAAACCAAATGTGAGCTATTGCAGATTTTAAAATCAGGTCTTCTTCTGTTCTCCTGTTAAACCAGGCAAGAAATGCATTCATCTCTTTATCAATATCACCAGCAGGTGGTGCCTGGTAATGGACCCTTTCTTTTCCCAGGGCTCCTGATACAACCTGCACAGGACCGGTGGAGTCGTCGCGCCAGTTACCCACAACTATCCTGTACATTCCGCTCCAGCCTGAGGGAAACAGAGCAGAATGCCAGCCAAACAACCTGTTGGCTGTCATGGGTTCTTCATATTTCTGAGTCGCATCCAGCATCATTTCCACTATTCCATCAACATTCCTGTCTGACGGCGTGAGGCCTGAGATCTCTATTCCCAGCTTTAACGCGATTGAAGACCGAACCTGGCCGAGGTCCAGTATCTGGCCTTCGATTTCAGAAGTTTTAGTTACTTCGATGGCAAGTGTTTCCAGGACAGCCTCATCTCTCAGCCTGAATCCCAGAGCTTCCATTTTCCCTGTCAGTTTGCCCTGCAGGTGTCTTACAGCAGCTAAAGGCTGAATAATGGCATTGTTGTCCCATCTGAAATTCGGCCAGTCGTGTTGCTGGTAGATGTATTCTTTCATTCTACGCAATATTTGCGGTAAATATATAAATTATTCTCCGCAAAAACAAAATATTA
>WOYX01000035.1:0-9195 GCA_011620595.1 Bacteroidales bacterium
GTAAGTAATGTTGGAGATAGCGGTATTAATACAGGATGTTTGGATATTGGATCCTGCAACAGAGGTTAGTGTTATAGTTGCATCGGGGTTAACTGTTATAGAACCGGATGAGGAAGCGGGACCGCACGGTCCTGTAGCGGTTACAGTGAAGTTGAATGATCCTGTTACAGTTGGGGTTCCGGTAATAGTAAATACACCTTCATTGTAAGAACCTGATACACCGGTTGGTAATTCCGATACTGTTGCGGTTGTTCCGGTACCTCCGATGATATAAGTGACAGGAGTTATAGATGTATTAACACAGATGGTTTGGTTGGCAGTTGCCGGAGCAGATGACAGAGATAATGAGGCATCGGGGTTAACAGTAATGGTTCCTTCTGCTGTTGTTTGTGAGCATGTACCTGTAGTTGTGACAGTATAGTCGAATACTCCGTCTGCAGTTGGAGTTCCACTGATTGTGAATACTCCACTGCTGAAGCTTCCCGTAACGCCGGCAGGCAGTCCTTCAACGGTTGCGCCGGTACCTCCCCCTTCGATATTGTAGGTAATACTGGTGATAGCAGTATTTATACAGGATGTTTGGATATTGGATCCTGCAACAGAGGTCAGTGTTATAGTTGCATCGGGATTAATTGTTATTGACCCGGAAGAGGAAGCGGGGCCGCACGATCCAGTAGCGGTTACAGTGAAGTCGAATAATCCTGTTACAATCGGGGTTCCGGTAATAGTAAATATACCTTCATTATAAGAACCTGATACACCGGTTGGTAATTCCGATACTGTTGCGGTTGTTCCGGTACCTCCGATGATATAAGTGACAGGAGTTATAGATGTATTAACACAGATGGTTTGGTTGGCAGTTGCCGGAGCAGATGACAGAGATAATGAGGCATCGGGGTTAACAGTAATGGTTCCTTCTGCTGTTGTTTGTGAGCATGTACCTGTAGTTGTGACAGTATAGTCGAATACTCCGTCTGCAGTTGGAGTTCCACTGATTGTGAATACTCCACTGCTGAAGCTTCCCGTAACGCCGGCAGGCAGTCCTGAGACAGAGGCACCTGTACCTCCTCCACTGAAAGTGTAAGTAATGTTGGAGATAGCGGTATTAATACAGGATGTTTGGATATTGGATCCTTCCCCGGAGGAGAGTGTTATTGTTGCGTTAGGGTATACAGTAACCTGTATCGGACTACTACTTACGGTTGCTGGCAGAGCACATCCTTCTGAAGACGTTACTCTCAGACTAATTTCATCATTATTTGAAAGGGTTGTACTAGTAAAGGAACTGCTATTTGATCCAACACTCGAGTCGTTTAGAAGCCACTGATATGTAGGGTTAAGACCTCCATTTATTAATTGATCCTCACTAAATGTTACTGACATTCCTTCACAAAACTCAGTCTCAGTTGAGCTAATAGTAATGGTAGGAACCAGTATCGGATTTACTGTGATTGTCATTAAATTGCTGACAGCAGGAAGGTGAGAGGGACATTCAAGACTTGAAATCATTTCGACTCTCACTACATCGCCATTCGCAAGAGTACTTGTCGTAAACACTGAGCTGTTTCCAACAATAGGTGTACTCCCGATGTACCACTGATAGGAGGGATTCAGACCTCCATTGAACGGTGTTGCCGTGAATGTGACGGGTGTGCCCTGACATATTGTGGTTGCAGTTGCGGAAATGCTAACACTAACATCGACCTGCGGAGAAATATTTACTGCAGCTGATTCTGTTTGTGGCTGGGAACAAGTCGCAGGGCTGGAATCCTCAACGTTTAGAATATGGTATATAAATGATCCGGACTCTGATGTTGGTACAGAAAGGGTGGCGGTATTACCGACTGAAGTTATTGTCTGGCTTGTTCCACCATTTATGTTATACGTGAAGTTATATGGAGGTGTCCCGTTTGCCCCAGTGAAAGTAAGAACCGGAGAAGGAGAGTATTGACATACTGTAACTCCTCCGGAAATTTCTGCGGTTGGCAGAGGATTGACTATGACCTCAACTACATTACTAGGTTCCGTTCCACATGAGGGATCTCCAAGATCCGTGACCAAGATTCTATAAAAGGTTGTCACAGTTAATGGAGGCGGAGAATACGACAGAGCCGTTGTCCCCAGATCATTCCAGTTGTTTAATCCATCAGGACTGCTTTGCCAACGATATTCATAGGGACCAGACCCTCCACTTGGTTCAGTGGCCTCCAGCGGTTCAGGTGTTGTGTTAATACAGATCTGCTGGTTGTTCGTAGTTATTGTGATTGACAGAGGATCCAACACAGTAAGGTGTCTTTCCCTTGTAGTGCTGGTTCTGACACATGTATCGCGTTCTGCTGGCTGGTTTAGGGTACTGAAAGAAACGGTAACCCTATACTCTCCATTTTGAGCGGATGATGCATTAGTTATATCTAGCCGGCTTGTTCTGCTTCCGCTATAGACAGAACCATCTGCCAGTGGCTGCCACCCCGATCCGTTATTCCAGGACCATTGAAAACCGTTTCCGACAATCTCTCCCTTTGTGAATACTTCATATGAGATGCTGCCATTATGACAAATTTCTGAGTGAGTCTCATTAGGGGTGAGGTCTGTTATTGAATTAATTTGTAGTAATGCTGACCGTGAAGTTATAGTACCACAAGCATCCGTCACCAGGACTTGATATACAGTACCATGAATATTCAGTTCGTTAACACCAATATCATGGATCGACAAACTAGGGGATGTCTCACCATCTATGTCAAAGAAACTTCCACCCGGAGGCATAGATTGCCACTGATACAATGGTGTACCTACAGCTCCGATAACTTCAACTGAAAATGAGACCGTATTTCCGTAACAGTCAGTTTGATCTAATGGTTCGGAGTATATCTCCAAAGCTGCTGGCTCTGTAACATCCAACATCCCTATTACAGGTCCGCAGCCATTCGCATCTGTAACTCTCCACTCGTAAGCAAATCCGGCAGGGATGTCTGTGAAAATCCCTGTTGCATTTTGTGTTCCATCAAACTCATATGTCAGAGGTGTTGTTCCTCCTAGACCGGTAATAGTAATGGTTGCTGTTCCTCCGTTGCAGATGATGGGCGAAGTTACAGATGCTGAACCGGTCAACTCAAGAGGTTCACTTATGGTAACTTCTCCTAGTGAATTTTCTATCGGGGGGGTAGAGATATCGCGAATTAAGACTTCATATACTCCTACAGATAAACTAAGGATTGGATTATTTCCTTCCCAAGTAACACCGCCGTCAATGCTAAATACATAGGCACCATTACCACCAGATATTTCTTGAATTGTTATGCTTCCATCACTAAAGCCATGGCAAGTAATATCAGCGGGTATGAGTGTAGCTGAAATCGGTTGTCCCCAAGTCGCCCCGATAGAACTTACAAACATTACTGCAACAAGGAATTGCTTCCTGATTGCCGGGGAGTTTTTAAGGCTGGTTAGTATGGTAAGAAAAGGTCTAATAATATGTTCCGCTACTGGTGACAATGCTAATTATAGATGGATTCTAAACAGTTGTTGCTTACGGTATTGGGATGATTTTTAAGTTCTAAAATATTTTTATTTTCTGCTTCTGAGATACAATAATCGACCAAATCAGTCGTTAAGTTGTGCCCGGAAAGGGGGACACAATTACTAAAATTCATGATATCAGATTGATAAGCCTCATAAAAGGAATGTGATAAGACTGCAAACCACTTTCCTGATGTAAGAGTGGCCTGTGGCACTAAAGATGCCGAAAAACCCATACTTTGGGGATGACGGCCACTAACCTGAGGCTTCTCTGAAAATTTAGCGCAGAGAGGAGGGCTTGCTGAAATAATTGAGAAATCTCGCTGTATGCCAGAAATTATCAATGAAAATTGGATATTATGATCTGCAACTGCTTTCAACGGCTCTCTTTCAATAAATATAAATGATTGATATGGACTCATGCCTGCTTATTTTTGAGCCAGTTTCAATCTATTCCTGCGTTTTTCCGGTCCTCTACGCTATCTTAATTCTGGGTTCTCTGGCTTGGCATTGATAGTCGGACAGATTACCACGATATAAAAATAGTATTGATTATGGAAGAGGAATATTCTTTTTGACAAGTGAACAAAATCGTGAGATAAAGACATCTTTTCGGGAATTTAACATAAAGCACGGAGTGTAATACCTATTAATAAATGAGGATAATCATTTAGACGGATCTTAAAAGAGGATGATGTTCTTGTAAAGTATTCAATGATTTTATATTTTTGCATTCCCGAAGAATCATTGTTCTGACGGAAGCAGTCAGCAACATCGTTTTAGGGAAAATGTTTTCTGAGGCGATGGTCGAGAGGCATTTGAGATTGACCATTTGTCGAATTAGTTAGAATGTTTCTGATGGCAGGTTCTTCTGAACATGAGTGCGATAGGCAAAGGGCCGCTGCCATCTGCCGATTGGCGGAGAAACGGCCGAGGACAGAGAGTTCTTTTATAATTTGGAGCGATGGGTGAGAGGCTTAAACCAGCAGTTTGCTAAACTGCCGTACGGGTAACCGTACCGGGGGTTCGAATCCCCCTCTCTCCGCAAAAGTCAAAGCAGGCCGGTCCACCAAAATGGCCCGGCTTCTATTTTCAGGGGTGGTCTGAGTGAGTTTACTCACGAGGGACAACCATGAAAACAGAAGGAGATACGCAAAGCGTATCCCTGCTTTGACTTATTCTGGTTCCCCCCCAGGGGATCACCGAAGGTAATCCCCGTTAAATCCTCTGGCGCATGCCTGCAGTGCCGGAGCTGGTTCCCCAATCAGGGGATCACCGAAGGTAATCCCCGTTAAATCCTCTGGCGCATGCCTGCAGTGACAGAGCAGGTTCCTCCTCATGGGGATCACCGAAGGTAATCCGCTTATTACCGGTGAATCATGAGTGCAGCTCATGAAGGAGTGATTTGGTCTTCAGGTTCTCCCCCCCGGAGATCATTAGCGCCGGGCATAATCCCCGATAAATACCCTGGCGGATGCCTGCAGTGTCGGCGCAAGTTCACCTCGAGGTCAACACTGGTAGTTAATCCATTCTTTCCGTGCATACAATGTGCAGCTCATGAAGGAGTGATTTGGTCTTCAGGTTCTCCCCCAGGGGATTACAACCGCAGCGCATAATCCCAGGGATACTTCTTCTGGCGCATAACTGCTATCGCTGAACAGGCACTCACACCCCATGGACCGTAATCGCTGCGCATAA
Source organism: Bacteroidales bacterium (assembly GCA_011620595.1). Taxonomy (GTDB): domain Bacteria; phylum Bacteroidota; class Bacteroidia; order Bacteroidales; family VadinHA17; genus SR-FBR-E99. The sequence goes on from WOYX01000035.1 coordinate 5,218, forward strand.
TAGCGGCAGCCTGCACTGAGTCACACCCTGCCCATCACGGAATTGTACCCAGGCCTCTCCGCCACATCACGTAACTGCGCGAAGGTTCCGTCGCCTTATCATGCATCTGAATACAACCCCCCCGGCCTGACAAAGAAATTGCGGACTCCCTTACAACTCACACCCGCTCTGATTCCCCGCTCTGATTCCCCGCTCTGATTCCCCGCCCTGATCCCCCGGTTTTATTAACACACCACTCAATGATATTTTAAAGTAGAATCATATATTCCCTAAAAAAATCTCGCTATATAAATTTTTATAACAGAAAAAATCTTAACTTTGCCGGGTTTTTACGACCTGCGAACAGACAATTTTTTAACATATAACAGAACCAAATTTTAACAGAAATGAAAAACAGATTCTTTTTAATTATTGCTACTGTATTTGCTGCAGCTATCATCACCAGCTGCGCTAAAGTTCCCCAGGAAGCTCTCGATGCTGCATCAGCAGCCCTCGAACAGGCTAAAACGGTTCAGACAGACGTCTATTTCCCCGTTGAATTTGCTGCACTGAATGACTCACTTGCAGTCATGCTCCAGAACATCGAGACCGAGAAGTCAAAGTCGGCAAAGGATTTCAAAGCTATCAAGACCAGTGCCGATGCTATTGCTGCCAAGGCTGCAGAGCTCGCCGGAGGTGTTGAAGCTAAGAAGGCTGAAGTAAAGGCCGAAGCTGAGACCATGATGACAGATGTCACTGCCCTTGTTGATGAAGCAAATGCTTTAATCCTCAAGGCTCCGAAAGGAAAAGGCGGCGCTGCTGCCCTTGCAGAGATAAAGGATGAACTCGGAGTCATCGAGGCTTCTCTCGCTGAGACACAGGCACAGTTTGCAGAAGAAGGTGTCAACTACATGGCAGTGGTTGACAAGCTTAAGGCTGCCAAGGAAGGCCTCTCAGGACTTATTGAAGAGCTGAAGGAAGCTATCACCAAGGCAGGCATCAAACTGTAACAAGACCTCCAGGATAAGACAGAGATCCCCGGGCCTGGTCCCGGGGATTTTTTTAACTTGCCTGCATGAAAAAAAGACCCCTTCTCGGTATATTTTTTTACCTGGCGGTGGCGGCAGCTGTGATCTACCTGGCAGTGCTGCTGTTTCGGGCTATGGTTCCAGAGGCACCGCAGCTGCAGGTGGAGCGGGCACGGGCTGCCATCGCTGCCGCAAGGGATCGCGAGGCTGAGGTCTATTCTCCGCGCAGCTTCAGGGAGGCACGTAACAGCTATGACTCCGCCATGGCTGCGTGGCGAAGGGAGAACGAAAGGTTTATCCTGCTGCGCGATTATAACCAGGTGATTTCATACTCAGCCACAGCTGAAAAGATGGCAGGTGAGGCCCTGCGTTCAACCATTGCCAGGTCTGGAGACCTGAAGGCTTCCCTCGGCACCGAGATCAGCCGGATGAAGAAGGAGATGGCATCGTTTGAGAAGTTTTTCATGTCAGTACCACTGCCCGAGGATGTAAAGAAGAAGCATGCAAAGGGCAAGCTGCTGCTCAGGGAGGCGGAGGTAGACCTGCAGAATGAGCGCTTTATCAACGGCCATATACGCATCACTGAGGCAAAGGAGTATATCACGGGTGCCTATAATCTTGCACGCAACAAGCTGGAAGCATATTTTTCCGGATATCACGACTGGCAGGAGTGGGCTACTTCAACCATCGAGGAGAGCCGCAGGAAAAAATCATACGCGATAATTGTTGAAAAAATACCTCCTCTTTGCCATCTTTACCAGGGAGGGAAAAAGAAATATACCTTTGAGGCGGAGTTCGGAAGGAACTGGATGGGCGATAAGATGAGCAGCGGTGACCTTGCCACACCGGAAGGGAAGTACATGGTCACCAAAAAGCTTTCCGGTCGCTCAACGAAGTATCACAAGGCGCTGATGATCAACTATCCGAACAAGCTGGATATCCAGGAGTTCAATGAGAGGATCAGGACCGGACAGCTTCCTCCGCATGCCCGCATTGGTGACATGATAGAGATACACGGTGAGGGAGGCAAGGGAGCACACTGGACGGAGGGGTGCGTGGCTCTCAGGAATGCTGACATGGACCTGCTGTTTAAATATGCCTCCAACGGAACGCCGGTTACCATTATCGGCTCCTCACTGACGCTGGAAGAATTTTATGCAACGAGATGACGACATTCGACCCTGAGGAACATACGGAACAGGAAGCCACAGGCAGAGTCTCACCGGCAAAAAGATACCTTAACATTGTCCGCCGGTATTTTCTGTCGCACCCGCGTGCCGGGAAAGCACTGAGAATCATTGCTGTTATCGCGGTAGTCCTTATTGCTCTTGCCATGCCTCTCTATCTGGCCCCTGCGCTCCAGCATACATGGGGCAGAGACAGCAGCGACTGCAAGGCTGATTCCACGCTTCTGGATGACCGTTCGATAAGGACGAAGATCGCCACAACGCGCTCTGAGATCACCAGGCTTGAACGGCGACTTGCATCTTACATTCCCACTCAGAACTATCTCGTCATCAATACGGTTGACAACCGCTTCTTTCTCTACCGTTATCGCAAGCTTGTACGTGAAGGCTACTGTTCGTCAGGTAGTTACACACTACTGAGGACTGAAGACGGAGAGAAGGAGTGGATATTCAAGACTCCTCGCGGCAGGTTCACCATCCAGGGCAAGATCACCCATCCTGTATGGCGAAAGCCCGACTGGGCGTTTGTGGAGGAGGGACTCCCCATCCCTGGTCCGGGCGATCCTTCCAGGTATGAGTCCGGAGTGCTCGGCGACTATGCCATGAGCCTCGGCGACGGCTACCTGATACACGGGACCCTCTATAAGAGACAGCTGGGCATGCCGGTGACACACGGATGCATCAGGCTCAATGATGATGACCTGGAGGCTGTGTTCAGAGCCCTCAGTGTCGGCTCCAAAGTCTACATCTACTGAAAATGCCGCAGGAAATGAAATGGGATAAGTACAGGGGTTACATCATTGCAGCGACAGCGTTTCTGGTTTTTCTGATCTTTTATCTTGCCAGTTCGGTCTCATCGGTTAATCATGCAGTCAGGGCCTTTGACGAGTCATGGCAGGAATCCGCTGACCGGAACCAGAATGATACGACAGATGTCTGCGCTATCCCCGGTTACCTGGAACTTGTCAGGGAGAAAGCCTTTCTGGGTGCCCAGGTGAAGATGGCTGCGTCAGATTCAATTGGGATGCTCATTAATGTCCGCGACAGCGTGATACAACTGCTCATTAAGGGCTTGCCGGTAAGAACCATCAGGATAGAGGAGCATGATCTCTCGCCTTTTTTCAGGCGTGTCAACCAGGAGGCACTCAGCGATATGCTCTCATCACCCATCACCATAACCTCCATGGACGCCACCTTTAGAAAAGACCCCGTCACAATTAAGATCGCACCGAAGGATACATCCGAGGTTAAGGTCGATGCCAAACCCGACACCACTGACTTTGAGGCTGTCTTCTTCACCCTGAACACCGACCGCAATATCAGGATCTATTTTGAGCAGCAGGAGAACAAAAGGGTCGCTGACAGGTTGGCACGGTTCTTCTTTGACCTGAAGGACAAGATAATGTATGCCGGACGTTCCCTGAAGGCAATTGCAGTAATGGATAAGCCTCCCTATGTGCCCTACATAAAGATATGGATACCGAAGGCAGAGGCCAAGATAGTTTACAGGGCAATCCCGCGTGAGGGAATGATTGTATTCAGACAATAGTATGTCAGGTGGAGCAATCGAGTCCAAAAAAGTGTAACTTTGCACTGCATTTTTCCGGTCTGTAGCTCAGTTGGCAGAGCAGCTGACTCTTAATCAGCGGGTCCAGGGTTCGAATCCCTGCAGACCGACCAAAATCTCAAACTGATCCCTGGGCAGAGCATCCCGACACTTGTGTCGGGAGGGTCCAGGGTTCGAATCCCTGCAGACCGACCAAAATCTCAAACTGATCCCTGGG
>WOYX01000035.1:9295-15634 GCA_011620595.1 Bacteroidales bacterium
CAGAGCATCCCGACACTTGTGTCGGGAGGGTCCAGGGCCCTGACGTTCGGTGCAGCAGAAGTCATGGTGCTGACCGCAAGCGTCAGCATTCGAATCCCTGCAGACCGACATCAGAATACCTCATATATGTGCGGTATTTTTTTTATATTTATATCAACCTCATTAAGCAATAAAATATCATGATAAGACCAGTTAGCCTGTTGTTATTGATTCTGGCATCTGCAGCCCTGTCAGCCCAGAACAACACACCTACACTGCCATGCCAGATGGAAGAGATGACCTCACCACAGTTTGCGGAGGCGGTGGAGCTTTCGGGGGGAGTATGCGTCATTCCCATGGGCATTATGGAGAAGCATTCCAGACACCTGCCTCTCGGTACCGATCTCTATGAGGCACGCGCCGCTGTCATCTCGGCAGCCCATAAGGAGTATGCGGTGGTTTTCCCGCCATATTATGCCGGACAGATATTCGAGGCGAAACACCAGCCCGGAACAATTGCTTACAGCAACGACCTGATATGGCAGATGCTTGAGGAGAGCTGCTCGGAACTTTCGAGAAACGGCATGAAGAAGATCATTCTTTTCAACGGCCACGGGGGGAGCACCTATTTTCTTCAATATTTTTGCCAGTCGCAACTGGCAGAGAGGAGAGACTACGTGGTTGTTCTCTTCCAGCCGGGAGCCGACCCTGAGTATGACAGGGAGATCAACCCACTGAAGAAGGCTAAGCTGGATGGCCATGCCGGAGAGGAGGAGACGGCAATGATGTCATATATCCGGCCTGACCTGGTACATCCTGATGTCATTGGCCAGGAATCCGGTGCCGATCTGAGAAGGCTATCACAGATGCCCAATGCCTTTACGGGCATTCACTGGTATGCCAGGTACCCCAACCATTTCGCCGGAGACTTTTTGGAACCCAATGCCAGGCTCGGAGAACTCCTTATTGAGAAAGATGCCAAACAACTTGCCGGGCTGATACGTTATCTCAAGAATAATAATGACATTGAGCAACTCCAGGATGAGTTCTTTGACCGGAGCGAGGCTCCCGTTAAAGCCAAATGAGATGAAACATGCTTGAGCAAGAGTTCCGAAAAGGGTTTAATTATAGTATTTCATGCAAGTTCCACATGTCCAATTAAATAAAAAACTAATCGGATGAAAAGAAGAAAGTTTATTGCCGCGGCGGCAGCCGCCGTGCCGGCCATCACCCTGTTCCCCGCGGATTTATCGGGAATAACCAGGAAGATGGTTCCGGGAAAGCTTGAGAAAAGATCCCTCGGCAGGACCGGAGAGATGCTCTCTGTAATCGGGTTCGGAGGGATCGTGGTCATGAACGCAACGCCATCAGAAGCGTCTGAGCGAGTCAGGAAGGCAATAGATGCCGGCATCAACTATTTCGATGTTGCCCCGTCATACGGTGATGCTGAAGTTAAACTGGGTCCCGCCCTTGAACCCTACCGGAAGGATGTCTTCCTGGCCTGCAAGACCACCATGAGGACAAAAGACGAAGCCCGCAAGGAGCTGGAGCAGTCGCTTAAGAATATGCGAACCGACCACTTTGACCTGTACCAGCATCATGCCGTTACCGAACTGAAAGATGTCGACACCCTGCTTGGCCCGGGAGGGGCTATGGAAACTTTCCTGGAGGCAAGAGAGGAGGAGAAGATAAGGTTTATCGGGTTCTCGGCACACTCCGTGGAGGCTGCCATGGCGCTGATGGAGCGGTTTGACTTTGACACCATACTATTCCCGTTTAACTATGCCACCTGGCATGCCGGCAACTTCGGACCGCAGGTGATGGAAAAAGCTAAGAAGAAGAACATGGGTATCCTGGCGCTGAAGGCGATGGCGAGAGGACCGTGGCCTGAGGGTGCAGACCGGTCGGTCTACCCCAAATGCTGGTATGAGCCCCTGATGACAACGGAGGATATAACCATGGGCCTGCGGTTTACCCTCTCACATCCTGTGACGGCAGCAATCCCTCCGGGAGATGAGAATCTGTTCATGCAGGCACTGGCACTTGCTGACAGGCTGAAACCACTCGACGAATCAGAGGTTCGTGACATCAAAGAGAAGGCGCTGAAAGGTAATCCATTGTTCAGGGCTTAGGTCCGCCCGACAGTCCGACGGCTGGAGGACCGGCCATGGCCCGACTTAACCGGGGGTTGACTGAGCCGAAGCCTGACTTAGTTGTAGCCCGCTTGAATGTGGCCATCATTAATTGTAACCTGACTGACAGCAGCATGTCCTGGCCGCAGCCTTCCTCAGCCATAGGCTTAATAATCGTTGCCTGACTGACCACCGTGATTCTGCCGGCTTACTGAAGCGGATCTGCCTGCTCTGTGCAGAGCGTCACTCTACTTTTTCTGGAAACAGGGTTTTCCCTTCATGGCCTTTCTGAAGAACAAATAGCCTCGATCATGGTTATTCAAGTAACAACAAATGCTAAAATGGAGAAACTGAAAGTCGCATTTTTTGATGCAAAACCATATGACATCGAGTCGTTCAACGAAGTGAACAGCAACTTTGGATTTACCGTGAAATATTTCAAGTTTCACCTGACACCTGACAACGTTGTACTGGCGCAGGGGTATGATGCGGTGGCCATTTTCGTCAATGATACAATAGATGCTGAGATGATCATGAAGCTCAAGGAGTACGGGGTGAAGCTTATCGCCCTTCGCTCTGCGGGTTTCAACAACGTCGACCTGAAGGCGGCACTGAACAATGTCACTGTCGCGCGGGTGCCTGCTTATTCGCCGCACGCCATCGCGGAGCATACGGTAGCACTCATGCTGACCCTAAACCGTAAGGTGCACAGGGCCTACTTTCGTACCAGGGATACCAATTTCGCCCTGAACGGGCTGCTCGGGTTCGATATGTATGGCAAGACTGCCGGTGTCATAGGCACAGGAAGGATTGGGAAGGTTCTGACGCAGATCCTGCGGGGCTTTGGTATGGAAGTGCTCCTCAACGACAGATACACGGACCAGCAGTTTGCATCGGAGACGGGCGCCAGCTATGTTGGCCTTGAGGAGCTTTACGGGAGGTCCGATATAATCTCGCTCAACTGCCCGCTGACGAAGGAGACTGAGTTCATGATCAACTCGTCGTCAATAGGCATGATGAAGAGGGGGGTGATGCTCATCAACACCGGTCGCGGCAAGCTGATCAGGACTGCCGACCTTATCGAGGGGCTCAAGAGCGGGCAGATCGGATCTGCCGGGCTGGATGTGTACGAGGAGGAGAGTCAGTTCTTCTTCGAGGATCTCTCTGACAGGGTGCTGGCTGATGATGTGCTGGCACGGCTTCTGAGCTTCAACAACGTGATTATCACATCGCACCAGGGCTTTTTTACCCGCGAGGCTATCCGCAACATCGCAGAGACCACACTGAAGAACATCGATGATTTCTTCGCGGGGCGCAAGCTGGAAAACGAAGTCTGCTACAACTGCCCTAACTGATCTGAGACCGAGGATTGAAATTGTCCCGTATCTGATGAATCAGGATCAGGACAGATAAAAAAAAGAGACGCCTCGTTTGAGTCGTCTGCTGATTCCCGGCATTATAACAACAAAGGAGGACCCGTCATCACACGGAGCCCCCTCTGCAATTGTTTATCTGATCAAATAAATATTATTTCACTGCTTCCTTGTAGAGCTCAGCCACCCTTTTCCAGTTGACCACGTTCCAGAAGTTGCCTACATATTCAGGTCTGCGGTTCTGATACTTCAGATAGTATGCATGCTCCCACACATCAAGTGCCAGGACCGGTGTTCCGCGTTTTACGGCAACATCCATCAGCGGGTTGTCCTGGTTTGAGGTCTGGGAGACGAACAGCTTGCCGTCTGCATCTACTGCCAGCCATGCCCATCCGCTGCCAAACTGCGTTTTTGCTGCGTTTTCAAATTCGGTTTTAAACCTGTCGAATGATCCGAAGGTCTTGTTAATTGCATCCTTAAGAGCACCTTCAGGCTGTCCGCCTGCATTGGGTCCCATCACCTGCCAGAAAAGCATGTGGTTATAGTATCCGCCTCCGTTGTTACGGATAGCGACAGGAAATGAACTCACCTTTGCAAATATGTCTTCAAGTGAAAGATGGTCAATCTTGTTTTCTGTTGCTGCCTTGACAAAGTTGTCAAAATATGCCCGGTAATGCTTCGTGTAATGAATCTCCATCGTCTGGGCGTCAATGTAGGGCTCCAGCGCACTGTATTCGTACGGGAGTTCCGGGAATGTGTGTCCTTGTGCCATAGTTCTGTTGTTTACTGTTATGAGACTGAAAATGAAAGTGATTAATAAAAGCGCTTTTGTGTTCATTGTTGTGTTGTTTTATTTGTTAAACATTGTCATTGAAGATTTGTTCACAACCTGACTTTTTATAAATTTGAAAAGATTAAGATATCCTGAGAAAGTAAAGTAATAAAACATCAAAAACTAATAGCATGAAATGGCAGGGACGTCGCGGCAGTGACAACATTGAAGACCGGAGGGGCATGAGTACCGGTACCAAAGTCGTTGGCGGAGGTATTGGCACCCTGGTAATAGTTCTGCTTGTAATGCTGTTGGGAGGTGACCCTCAGAGTGTTATTGAGCAGATGGATCAGGGTCTGGCAACCGGCCCGTATGAATCCTCCGAAGCTGAAGACCAGACAGCTCAGTTTGTCTCAGTGGTGCTGGCCGATGTTGAGGATGTCTGGACCGAGATCTTCAGGCAGTCAGGTGCCACCTACGGCGAGCCCACACTGGTGCTTTTCCGTGATCAGGTGCAGTCGGCCTGCGGATACGCTACCGCAGCCAGCGGTCCTTTTTACTGTCCCGCCGACATGAAGATATACATCGACCTGAGTTTCTGTGATGATCTGGCAACAAAATATGGTGCACAGGGTGATTTTGCAATCGCCTATGTGATTGCGCACGAGGTGGGGCATCACGTACAGAACCTCCTCGGTATCCTTGACGAGGTCACTGCCGAGCGGCAGCGTCTGAGCGAGGTGAGGGCCAATCAGCTCACCGTCAGACTCGAGCTGCAGGCCGACTTCTTTGCTGGTGTATGGGCACACCATGCCAGCAGGATGTTCAACAGCCTGGAGGAGGGAGACATAGAGGAGGCACTCCATGCGGCTGCATCCATCGGTGATGACGTGCTGCAGAAGAAATACCAGGGCCGGGTGATACCCGATACCTTCACCCACGGTACGGCCGCTCAGCGGTCAAGCTGGCTGCGCAAGGGATGGGTGACAGGCGATGTTAGCCAGGGAGACACTTTCTCCGCTACAATTTGAAATATAGACAACATCGGGAACCACTCTTTTGAGCGGGACCCTTTCGCTATAAATAACAGGGAAGGGGATTTTGCCGGGGATGGTCATTAGCCCGACAGGAGATAATACGGTGATATGACTGTAATGCCGGAAGAATCATTTTAACGGTCAGCATAAGATAAATAAATTCATATGAAATATAGTGAGCTGACTGACGTTTTTCTATTTTAGCCTTTGAAAGAAATCATGCAATGAAGAAAGTTCTGATCCTGTCTGTCTTAGTCTTGATTTCGGCATTTGTCAGAGGGGAGGAGCCATGGTCCTCTGACCTGGTTCAGAAGCAATACCCGGACAAAGTCAGCAAAAACTATAAACCCAAATCGAAATCCGTTGACTTCCCGCGGTGGGCGTTTCACTCAAACCTTTTGGGATTTGTTCAGTTTGGCCCGGTGGTCAGTGCTGAATACAATTTTACGAGGAATCTTACTCTGAATGCACATGCAAGGTTCTCATCCGTTGGAGCTCTTACCACTATAATGCATGAGGCTGATGTTGACGAGGGAGGGAGGCCTGACCAGTTTTCAGGCATTGCCTTCGGCGGCGGTCCGATCTGGTTTTTCAGGATGAGGAAGGACAAGGCCTATGTCGGGTTACAGTTTGAGTATGAGATGTCTGACGTGTTGTATATGGAGGATTACGTCAATGAATGGAACCGTGACAACCGGAAGGTGATTTTGATGCTTAATACCGGCTATAGGTTCCGGTTTGCACAGAAGCTCCGTCCCGGGCCGCACCGCCAGTTCGACCAGTTTATCAGGGATAACTTTTTCCTTAATACAGGATTATATGTCGGAGGGGAAAGGAACCAATATAAGTGGGATTACACCGAACCAGAGGCAGGTTCAGATGACCTGACACCCAGGGAGGGGACTGAGATAAAGCCCTTCGGCATGTTTGAGGTGTCAGTAGGGATAGAATTCTGATACTGAGGCTTAAGTTACTACGTGAGGATCAGTTATTCTTCATGCTGACCGGTTGCCCGGTAGCTTCCAGTACATTCCACCAGAGCTCAC
>WOYX01000054.1 GCA_011620595.1 Bacteroidales bacterium
GACCTTCAGACCTCAGACCTCAGACCTCAGACCTTCAGACCTCAGACCTTCAGACTCTAATCCATATAGGGGTAACGGAAATCCGTGGCGGGCAGGAAGGTCTCCTTGATGGTGCGCGGGGAGGTCCACCTGATCAGATTCAGCCTGCCGCCGGCCTTGTCGTTGGTGCCCGAGGCCCTGGCGCCGCCGAAGGGCTGGAGCCCCACCATGGCACCCGTGGGCTTGTCGTTCAGATAGAAGTTGCCTGCCGCAAAGCGGAGAACCTGGCAAGCCTTGACCATCGCAGGACGATCAGCTGAAAAAATTGAACCTGTCAGTCCGTAAGGGGATGTCTCATTGCAGAGATGGAGGGTCTCCTCGTACTTTTCGTCTTCATAAATATACAGAGTAACGACCGGACCGAAGATCTCCTCCTTCATGGTGATGAAGTCAGGGTCGGTTGTCAGGATGATAGTGGGTTCAATAAAGTAACCTTTACTCTTGTCGCCGTTGCCCCCATGTACTATCTCGCAATCAGAGGATTTCTTTGCCAGATCAATATATCTCATTATGTTGTCAAACGACTTCTCGTCTATCACAGCATTCATGAAGTTACCGAAATCGGTCGGGTCTCCTGTTTTTATCTCAGCAGCCTGCCTCTTCAGATGCCCTGAGATCTCAGGCCAGAGTGACTTTGGTATATATACCCTTGATGATGCGGAGCATTTCTGCCCCTGGTACTCGAACGAACCCCTGATGATTGCAGTTGCAGCCTCAAGGGGGTTGGCTGAATTGTGTATCATGATGAAGTCCTTGCCACCGGTCTCGCCCACTATCCGTGGGTACGACCTGTATTTGTCAAGATTGGCAGCTGCAGTTTTCCAGAGTGAGTTGAAGGTGTTGTTAGACCCTGTGAAATGGATGCCGCCAAGATCCGGATGGCTCATCACTACCGAGCTAATCACAGACCCCTGCCCGGGCAGGAAGTTGATGACCCCGGCAGGCACTCCTGCCTCCATGAATACCTTCATCAGTATCCAGCTTGAGAGCAGTGAGGTTGTGGCCGGCTTCCATACCGTAGTGTTTCCCATCAGGGCTACCGACATGTTGAGGTTTGATGCGATGGCCGTGAAGTTAAACGGCGTAATGGTATAGATAAAGCCTTCGAGTGGCCTGTATTCCACCCTGTTAAGCTGGTCAGTGGCTGAACGGGGCTGTTCCTGGTATACCTGTCCTGCGAAATAGGCATTGAACCGGAGGAAATCAATGGTCTCGCATGCAGCCTCAACCTCGGCCTGGTGCACCGTCTTGCTCTGTCCAAGCATCGTCGCCGCAACTATGGTATAACGGTATTTCTTTGAGAGAAGCTCAGCAGCCTTGAGCATTATCGAAGCTCTCTCTATCCATGAGAGTGTCATCCAGCCTTCCTTGGCGCTCATGGCAGAGGCGATGGCATCTGCAGTCTCCTTTTCGCCTGCCATGTGGTATGTGGCGAGAAGATGACGGTGGTCATGCGGCATGACAACCTTCCCCAGCTTACCTGTCTTTACAGGCTTACCGCCTATAATAAGGGGTATCTCTACTGTTTCGGAGGAAATTCTGTTAAGCTCCTTTTCAAGTTCAGCCCGTTCGAGACAGCCTGGCGCATAACTCATGAGAGGCTCATTTTCGGGAAGTTGGATGGAGTAAATGGCATTGTTCATAATCGTCTGCTTAATTTCAATATGTAAAAATTTGCATAACGGTAATCCGCGGCAAATTTAATTTATAATTTGTCTTAACATGGAACAAATATCATGGGAAATAGTTTCCTGTAATCAGGTCACCAAAAACAAGCCGGGGCAGGATCCTGCCCCGGCCGGTGGGCTGATGCAACAGACCTGGTCACTGTTTTTCCAACTCTTTTGTCAGCAGGTCCGTTGCTATGGCAATCATCTCGGGTTTACCGAAGAGATATACAATATCACCTCCGTTGATAACCCTGGATGGTTCAGGATTCGGGATAATATCATCGCCGTGCTTTATGGCCACCATGGTGACTCCTGTTGTTTTTCTGAGGGCTGTACCGGCTATTGTCTTGCCGGCAAAGGCCGATTTATCTTCCACTTTTACAGCTGAGATATCAATGTCAGGTATATCCTTCAGCAGGGAATATCCCCTGACCCTGGCATTATCCCTGAAAATGCCGTAGTTATCCTCCCTGATGCGTGCTATGGCCCTCTCGATCTCCATTCTGGGAACGAGGTATTTGCCGAGGATCCTCTCAAAGAAGTCTATGGCCGTTTCAAACTCCTCGGGGATTACCTGGTTAGCCCCCAGGCGGTAGAGCTCCTCGATGTCAGTCACATGCCTGGTTCTGACGATTATATGGGCATGTTTGTTCATGGCCCTGACATGCTGGACCACTGACATCGCCGTTATCAGATCGCCAACTGACACAATAACCAATTCGGCATTGTGCACGTATGCCTGGCGCAGCACCGGCTCATACACAGCATTGCCGAATACTGCATAATAGCCCTTCTCCATCTCCTTTCTTGCGCGGTCAGGGTCAAACACTATCGAAGTGAAGGGCAGCTCCATTGATTTGATCATTGCTGCCAGGTTGATGGCCCTGGAGTCCTTCCCTATCAATACGATGTGATTCTTAATCTCAGGTATTTCCACCTGTCGAAGGGGGAACAGGCCATTAACCATCCAGGGCGGCAGCGGCAGCCTGAGGATCAGGTTGGCAAGGGGCTTGGAGACCTGTATAAGCAATGGCGAGAGAGCCATCGAGGTGATGGCAACGGCAAGAAAGAGCTGGAAGTGGTAGGGAGTTAAAATATTTTCCGACAGCCCCAGATCTGCCAGGATAAAGGAAAATTCACCCACCTGTGCAAGTGAGAGTCCCACCACCACTGTGCCGAAAAATGTATGTCCCAGAATAAATGCCGTGAATCCTGCCACCGTGGTTTTTACAATGATTACCAGAAGCACTGCCAGGATCACCAGCCAGGGGTGTTCCGCCACGAATCCCAGATCAAGAAGCATCCCTATGGATACAAAAAAGAAGCTGGTGAAGACATCCTTGAACGGGATGAGGTTGCCGAAGGCATGGTGGCTGTACTCCGACTCGGAGATCATCAGTCCCGCCAGGAAGGCCCCGAAGGCGAGCGACATGCCAAGTTCGTGGGTCAGCATCGCCACTGACAGACAGATAAGCAGCAGGCTCATCAGGAAGAGCTCCTGGCTGCGCGTCATGGCTATCAGGTGAAGCAGCCACGGCATCAGCCACCTGTTGCCTACCCAGATGAATATCAAAATGCCGACTGTCTTGAGAAGCAGCATCAGCAGCTCATTTCCAACGCCGGAAGTATTACCGCCAAGCATGGGGGTGAAGAGCAGCATCGGTATCAGGATGATATCCTGGAAGATGAGGATGCCTACTATTGTGCGGCCGTAATAGGTAGTCAGCTCCGAACGCTCCTGAAGCAGCTTGAGGACCACGGCGGTACTGCTCAGCGCAGTGAGGAAACCGATAAAGACAGCCTCTGTCCACTGAAGGTCATAAACGCGCGAAACCAGGATGATAATTCCAGCAGTGAGCAGAAGCTGCAGGAAGCCACCCACAAACACAATCTTCCTGATTTTGAATAGATGGTTCAGGGAGAACTCCAGCCCGATGGTAAACATCAGCAGGATGACGCCGATCTCGGCCATAACCTCAACATTCTCGGGGGAGTCTATAAGGGCCAGGAGGTGGGGCCCGGCAATAATGCCGGTGATAAGATACCCGATGATTGCAGGGATCTTTATACGGTTGAAGATGAAGTTGACGAAGATTGAGAGCGCAAAAATTATGACAATATCCTTCAGGATCCCAAGTTCCATCGACTAAACCTTTAGGGTATAAACTTACATAAAATCGGGCGTATTACCACGAGGGGATTAAAATCAGCGGGACCAGTTTAAAATGTACTGGAATCAGCTTTGGAGACAAAAAAATCCCGGCTGTTCAGACCGGGATATTGAAGAGTAATCAAACGCGGTGCAGAATTGTTTGCCCGTTTATTCATCAATTGCTTTAAGGTATCCCTCTTCAACGCGCCAGGCAGTCACCTCGGGGCGACTCTTTCTGAAGAGCCAGGTGGAGAGGGAGGTCCCCGGAACGCAGCGGACTTCAGTGCCTTCCGGAAGGCTAATGTCTATATCAACCAGTGAGCCGTTCCATCTGCTGCCTGCCGGCAGTGAAAAGAATTCATCAAGATAAAGAGTGTCACCCGACAGTCTCCAGTTGAAGTCTATTGCCCTGGCGTAGGTCCGGGCCTCAACGTCAGAGTTGCTGCAGGCCCGTCGGTCAACAGAGATAAATCCCGAGCCGTTTTCGCTTCCGTAAATGTTAAGCTCGGGAGTAACATGAAGCCTGTCACCCAAATGATCCAGGTAGAATGTAAACTGGTCAACAGAAGCTGTTTCGTCATAAGTTATCTCATCTGCTGTGGCCCCGGATGCGATCCATAGTGTTTCAGGGGCCGGGTCAAGGCTTACCCTTTTTTCAACAAACTCCCTGTTGGAATAGACTGAGAGCTGGAGACTGAGGAAGACACCCAATGCGCAGAGTGATGCAACCCAGACAACGAAGATGATAATAGCAGGAATTCTGAATCTCTCCCTGATGTTGAAGATCATCTTGATTCCCAGCCATGTCAGGGCTGCCATCGGGATGAGAAGGACCAGGGCAGCCAGTATAAGCACGGGCCACACCATATTGCTGTTCAGCACAATGGAAAGAAGCGTGTGGGTGTTCAGAATCTGCGGCTCCATCACCGAGGTGAGGAAGGGCGCGTTGTTGAAGAAGATCAGAAGGCCGAAGGTGAAGAGCAATACAAAGCCCAGAACAGTGAATACCACGCCCAGGATTATTGCCACAACCCTTATTATTGCCGACATGAGCTTCCCGAAGGCCCTGAAGAACTCAGAAAGGGCTTTGCCCACGCGCGCCGACAGACTGTTGGGATCGTACATCGATTTCCGGGTATAAGCCCGGCCTTTGCCTGACACGGTCGTGTCATCGTAGTAGTCCTCCGGCGCTCCCATAATGTTGATCATGTCATTTACCATCTCCCTGGAGACCAGTGTTGGAGGTTCATTTCCTCCGCCGAAGATCTCGGCGATGCGTGCCTCGATGTCAGCAACGGTCTCATCACCGCCCTGCTCTGAACTGAAACGGGCAGAAACATGTTCGAGGTAATGTTTTAGTATCTCCCAGGACTCCTCATCAATACGGAAGAGCTGCCCGGCAATGTTTATGTTGATCGTTTTCTTCATGGCTGCCTTATTTCCTGTCACGTATCTGATTAACCGATTCAACCAGCTCCTCCCAGGCTTTGTCAAGCTCATTGAGGTATATTTTACCCAGTTCGGTGAGTTCATAGTACTTCCGGGGAGGTCCCTGGGGCGACTCTTCCCAGCGGTAGCTTAGCAACCCTGCATTCTTCTGTCGTGTTAGCAGGGGATAGAGTGTGCCTTCAACGACTATCACCTCGGCTTTCTTGAGCTCATTGATGATGTCAACGGCATAGCATGAGCTCCTGGAGAGCACTGCCAGTATGCAGTACTCCAGGATTCCCTTGCGCATCTGCGCTTTAGTGTTGTCAGTATTCATGGCCATTTCTTTGTTATCAGCATTTTCCGCCTCCGGCGGGAATTACAGGTTCATTTTCTTTTTGACAGTCTCAAACTCCTGCTTGACGCTATCCTTGATGTTCTCTATGGTCACGGGATCACCGCGCATCTCAAGCTTCTGGGCTGTCGTTTTCGCTTCAGGAAGCACTATCCACAGGATCAGATAGAGCCCGAGGCCGAACCCGCCGGCCAGAACCAGGACTGCAAAGATGATCCTCATGATCAGCGGATCCCAGTCGAGATATGCCGATATCCCCGCACAGACACCGCCGAAAACACGTTTATCCGGATCGCGGTAGATGCGCCGCTGTGACCTCGGAGGCCGCTCGCCGGATGACCCACTGCCGCTGATCAGCTCCGGCGATCCCAGTATTGCCATCACCTCCTCGATGTCCTTCATGGTGATGACCTGCTTGTAGGAATTGAGCCTCATCCTGAAGAGCTCAGCAATCCTGTCCTCAATATCAGACATGATCTCAGAAGCGCTCGATTCGCCGGAAAACTCCTTTTCCAGGCTCTTCATGTACTGCCGAAGCCGCTCATAGGCATCCTCGTCCAAATTGAACGGGTATCCCCCCAGATTGATGTTAACCGTTACTTTCATCCCTCGATATAGTTTGTTTTATTGGTGCATTCGGACTTATTTTAAATTCTCTCTGTGTGCCGGTAATCATGCAGGTTTGTTTGTGTTATTTATAAGGTACCTGTTAATGCATATTAATTTTACCCTGCAAAGATATAAACAAAATATAATACTATGCAATACATAGAACTAAAAATTTAAAAATATTTTTATATTGCAGTATGATGACTGATTTTTATGATGATGTGAGATGACAGAGATTCACTAACTTTCACCTTTTAAATCTGCCTGGATTATATTTGTCAGGGGCAATCCCGGGAAATATAATGCAGACAAGTACATACAAAAGACCATGAAAGCATACAACTGGGGTATTCTCGGCACCGGCAACATCGCCGGGAAATTTACAAGGGCGCTGATGCTGCTTGACAACGCGCATCTGCATGCGGTAGGATCACGTGACAAATTGAAGGCTGAAGCCTTTGCCTCCGAGTACGGGTTCAGAAACAGCTATGGCAGCTACGAGGAGCTTGTTGCCGACCCGGGGGTAGAGATAGTCTACATCTCTTCTCCTCACTCGCATCACCTCGAGCATACTTTACTGGCACTGCAGAACGGCAAGCATGTCATCTGCGAGAAACCGATGTCGCTGAATGCCGCCGAGGTGGAGATCATGGTTGCCGAGGCCAGGAAGAACGGGCTCTTTCTCATGGAGGCGCTCTGGCCTCCGTTTCAGCCATCCTATCTAAAAGCTGAGGAGATACTCAGGAACGGCAAGATGGGCAAGCTGCTGCACATGAGGGGCAAGTTCGCCTTTATCTCCAGCTATGATCCCGAGATACGTACCTATGATATTCGGCTGGGGGGAGGTGCACTGCTTGACATCGGCATCTACCCGATAATGGATATTCTGAGGTTCATGGGCGAGCCCGCGTCAATCAGCGCTGCCTCAGTACTGTCGCCAACCGGGGCCGACGAGAGCACCTCCGCAATATTCAGGTTCGGTGACGGCAGGCTTGCTGAGGCATACTGTTCTTTCGGAAACATGGGCGGTATCTCCACCGAGTTCAACTGTGAAAAGGGGAACCTCATTCTGACCAGGGGCCGTGACAGGAGCCAGCATCTGATCATCGAGTTCCCCGAAGACACTGATGACCGCATCTTCACGCCGCCGGCGATGGGGTATCAATATGAGGCCATGGAGGTGATGAGCTGTCTCGACAGGGGTCTTACCGAGAGCAGCGTCGTTCCTCTCTCATTCACTCTCACCCTGGCACGGACACTCGATGCCATACGCGGGATAACAGGTATCGTCTACCCGGGGCGTGACCGTTAAACAGCAGGGAGGAGGACACTGAATGGAAGAGAGCCCTTCCGATTTTGAAAAGAGGCGGTTGCTTCTCGGGATGCTGATACCATTCCTCATGGTCTGTTTTATGTGGCTGGTCATGGGGGCGGAGGCTCTGTTCGGTACGGACCTTCATTTCCTGGGCATTTTCCCGATGCGGGCTTCGTCACTGACAGGCATCTTTACCTCACCCTTCATTCATGCCGACCTGCGTCATCTGTTCAACAACACTATACCTCTGTTCGTGTTGGGCACGGCGCTCTTCTATTTTTATTCGCAGGTCTCCTTCAGGGTGCTCTTCTGGCTCTTCCTCCTCACCGGACTGGCCGTCTGGCTGACGGGAAGGCCCTCGTGGCACATCGGTGCCAGCGGCATTGTGTACGGTCTGGCCTCCTTCCTTTTCGTCAGCGGTATCATACGAAGGCACATACCGCTCATGGGGCTGTCACTGCTGGTGGCATTCCTTTACGGCGAGATGGTATGGGGCATCTTCCCGGGCTTCAGGCCCAACATATCGTGGGAGTCTCATATGCTTGGAGCAGCTGCCGGACTTCTGCTTGCCGTGTGGTACCGCGCCGAAGGTCCCCAGCGTCCGGTTCCGTTCTATGAGAAAGAGGAGGAGGAAGAGGGTGATGCTGAAGAAAATGAGCACGAGGCAATGAATCAACTGAATTAATTGCTAATTTTAAGGCCTCCAAAATCAACCTAAACGCCCAGTAATGTACGTCAGAACTGGTATACCGGCCTTTGATGAGCTCATTCCGAGGATAAACAGGTTCCTTGAGCAGGATCTCCTTGAACTTAGCATCGACGGCGAAAAGATAAGAGGCTACCGCTCTCCTGTTGCCCGTTCAGTATGGATAAGAAGCTATTCCGACATGATGCGGGCTCTCCGATATTCAGAGAAGGACCTGGAGAGCGTGATTAAGCATTTCGCCGATAATCAGGCGCGCAACGGACGCATCTTCGATTACTTCACCACCTTCCCCGGGAAACCACCTTGCGAGCGCGAGAACCGAACCAGGTATGTCAGGACGCCCGTTGAGGCAGATACCGAGTTCAGGTATATAAAGGCAGCATGGCTCTCATGGCAGGCCACCGGCAACGATGCCTTCATCAGGAACCACATGTCCTCGTTTGAAAGAGCCCTGGAGTATGTTATGGGTGGGCATTACTTCGACCGGGAGAAATACCTGTTCCGCAGGCCTTATACCATTGACACGTGGGACTTTGCCTATCATGCCGGCAGTCACGACTGGCTTCAGTTCCAGATAGACGACAACACCTTCTGGGGTTATTTTCACGGTGACAACAGCGGATACTACGAGGTATTCCACTTTATGTCATACTGGTATGCAATGTTTGGCGACAAGGTAAGGTCAGCCCAGTGGCGCGACCGAGCCCTGAAGCTTCGCAAGAGCCTCAACAGCCTCTGCTTCAACGGATCGTTCTACACCCACTTCGTCAAGCAGACGCCTGTCACCATCGATGGCGTTGACGAGTCGGCACAGCTGAGCCTCAGCAATCCTGCCGCCATCAACAGGGGTGCTGCCTCGCCCTCCATAGCTTCGGCCATCATCAATGAATACATGAAGCGTCGCGAGACCACCGGGGCCTTTGCCGAGTGGTTCTCAATTGACCCGCCCTTTCCTTCGGGCATCTTCGGCGACTACAAGCTTTCGCTCGGCGCCTACTGCAACGGCGGCATCATGCCCCTCACCGGCGGTGAGCTGGCGAGGGCTGCCCTTGAGTGCGGTCATGAACAGTATGGCATTGACATACTGATGCGCTACTATGATCTCATCTCCACCAACGGTGAGACCTATCTCTGGTACTTCCCCGACGGCAGGCCCTCAACAGTTGAGACCAGCACCTCGCCCGAGACCAAACCCACTGACGGATGGGGTTCGTCAGCGATGCTCTACGCCTTTGTCGAGGGACTGGCAGGGATACAGGACAAGGACAAGCTCTTCAAAAGGGTGAGGATCTGTCCCAGGTGGACGGCAGCCGGAGTGGAAATGGCTGATGTAATGGTCGACTACAGCAGCTCAGGAGCATTTGTGAAATACAATTTCAACCGGAGCTCCGACACCATCACCCTGAAGCTGGATGGAAGCTACGAGTATATTCTGCTTTCGCTGCCTGTTCCCGAGGGTTATGTGGCGGAAGATCTTACAATAGCCGGCAGGAAGAAGAAATATATCACGGCAGCAATCAACAGGAGCAGTTACCTGATCGCAGATGCTGATATAAAGGGTAAATGCGAGGTTGTCATGAAGCTTCGCAGGAAGCCGGTGGCCGTAAAAGAAGGTGTGGTATGAACAGCAGACCGGTAGCATTGGTCACAGGAGCTAGCAGGGGCAACGGACGTGCCATCACTCTGTCACTTGCCGGTGAGGGATATGATATTGCCGCCATTACACGAACTCCTGACAGTGAGTGCATGCTATCACTGCAACCCGAGATAGAGAGTACCGGGGCCGGATTCTTCCCGGTAGGCCTTGACGTGGCACGTACCGATCTGCATGACGAGGCTATTTCCAACATACTTGAGCGCTTCAGCCGAATAGACATCCTGGTGAATAATGCCGGTATAGCGCCGATTGAACGCAGGGATATGCTTGACATGGATGAGGAGACATTCGACAGCGTCATGGGGGTCAACCTGAAGGGACCGCTCTTCCTGGCACGAAGAGTCGCCAGGGAGATGATCTGGATGAAGGCGCAGTTGAAAGAGTACAGGCCTTCGATTATGTTCGTCACCTCATTCCTTGCATATACCTCTTTCCCCAATGGTATCGAGGTATGCATCTCCAAGGCCGGCCTCAGCATGGCAGCCCTCGTCTTTGCCGACAGGCTGACAGAGGAGGGGATCAATGTTTATGAGATCAGGCCGGGACTGATAGAGACAGAGCTTACCGCCCGAAGCAAGGATAAATTTGACAAGCTCATCACGGAGGGAGTTGTACCGCAGAAACGGTGGGGCACTCCTGAGGATGTGGCAAAAGCTGTGGCATCACTTGCCAGGGGCGATTGGCCATTCTCCGCCGGTTCTATCTTTGAGGTGAGCGGAGGCATGAATATCAGAAGCTTCTAGAAGTCAATCGTTTACTTTCAGACACAGATTCTCTTGTATCATTTTATTTAATGTCTGTTGAACAAAATCACACTCTTTCAGGTTTTAGTTCAAAACAAAACAGACAATAAAATGAAGACAACAGCATTAATACTGATGGTCACACTTTTTGCCTGTGCACAGATAAACGCCCAGGAAAAGCAGATTGCTGACCCTTCAGCGACAAAAATCTCATGGTATGGTAACAAGCTCATCGGCAGTGCCCATACAGGCACGATAGGGCTCATGGATGGCTGGCTTTCAACAGAAGGCAATGTCATTACCGGGGGTGAATTCAGGGTTGATATGAACAGCATTGTCAACACCGACATCAAGGATGAAAATATGAGGGAACGCCTCGTGGGTCATCTTAAGTCCGATGATTTCTTCGGGGTTGAGAAATATCCCGTAGCAAAACTGGTTGTTACCGGGAGCAATAAATTTACTGACGGCAAGGCCACGGTCAGGGGCAACCTGACTGTCAAGGAGGCTACCCATCCGGTTGAGTTCACGGCACTGCGGTCTAAGTCGGGCGATGTTTCGACCTACACTGCAACGATCGTCTTCGACCGTTCAAAGTACGATGTCAGGTTCGGCTCCGGCAAGTTCTTCTCAAACCTGGGAGACAACACCATCAATGACGAGATAAAGCTCGAGGTGCAGCTGGTGGTTAAGTAAACAATCAGCCCCGGAAGCGCCCCGCCGGCCATGAAGTTATAATATTGGCCGGGGAGATAAATGTGGTGGCAATGCAGGATACCGGTGACTTCACAGTAAGCTACCGGTTTTTATTTGCGACAGCAGTCCCTTCCAATCCGGCGAGTCAATAGCCCAGCTCTTCGGCGTTGGCCATCTCAATTAAAGCCAGGTATATCATCCCGGCAACATCCTCCATTATGTCGGGAGTGACAGCTGTGGCGTCATCCCCCGGCAGGTGGTAAAATACAGGTTTCACTGCGTCGGTTGTTGATATGCTCATCGTTCTGTAGCCCTCGGCAAGAAACACCAGCCCATCGCTGCGTGGCCGGCCGTAATAGACACCCCGGGAGGTGGAGACTCTTAAAGGACGGTGGATATAATTCTCATTGGCCATTTTGAAATATTCAGTCAATCCGGCACATGATTCCGAGGCACTGACAGCCAATCCTGTACCATTGCCCACCATATCAAGGTTGATGTATGTGAGTGTCTTTTCTTTCGGAAATATGGGATGCTCAGTATAGAATGTGCTGCCCAGCAGTCCTACCTCCTCCCCGCCGATCAGCAGGAACAGCACCGATCTTTTGAGGCTGATGCCCGGGGAGGCAAGGGCTTTCGCAGCAGCCAGTATGTCTACCACCCCGCTGGTATTGTCTAGTCCGCCGGAGACAAGCAGTCCCCCTGCGTTACCGACGGCATCAAGATGACCGCCAATTATTATCACCTCATCCTTCAGGAGCGGGTCCGATCCTTCGATCATGCCCACGACGTTGCAGGTCCTGCCCTCAGGATGGCGTGTGGTGTTTGCCTTCATGGTCACGGTCTTTCCGGTGGCAAAAGAGGCGGGCCTGAATGATTTGTCGATCTGTGACTGCAGTGTCTCATTTTTCCTGTGGAGGCCGGCGAAGATGTCAGCCAGCGGCTCCGGGCCGATTCCCATGACAATCATATCATTCACGTATGCGATATTGGGATTGGCGCTGTTGCCGTCGATGTAAAGCATACCTGCAGCACCGTGTGCAGCGGCGTTTTCAACCTTGTAGTGGTGATAACAGTACTTTACCCACTTTGAATATTCCGGGTTACGGGCATCCTTATAGGGCACATCGCGGTTCATCAGCACGATCCTGCCGCTGACGTCGATGCCCCTGTAATCGTCATAATTGAGCTCAGGGGCTGTCACTCCGTACCCTACATAGACAACTTCTGCCGTTATCTCGCCATTTCCGGAGTTCATTCCCGGGTAGTAGTCAGCGGGGGCCTTGTAGCTCTTCATGATTGTTGTTCCGTCTTTCTGCGGCAGGTGAAGCTGCAGCGCTCCCATGTCGTTTACGACTGTATAGGGGTGGTCAAACCACTGAAAATAAGTGCCGTTGTCGCCGGCAGGTTTCACACCCCACTCCTTAAGGTTTTCCGCCACCCATTCGGCGGCTTCAAGGTATTCGGGGGTGCCGGCAAGCCTGCCGTTGTACTTCGGATCACACAGCTCCGACATCCAGTCAGTGATCTCCTCACTGCTGATGGAGTGAAAATGTTTGAGCAGCAGCTGATTGTCGGCATTCTGGGCAAATGTCAGCACAGAACAGGCAACCGCAGTCAGCAGGGTGATAAATCTCCTGGTTCTTTTTCGCATTGCTGGTGTAATTATTGGGATTGACATAACGCATGTAAAAATAGTCTTTTGGCTGAATGCAACTCAAAGAAAGAAATTTTTCCTGAAAGAGAGTGACAACCACGGCGACAGGGGTACGTACAGGGGACTGCTGAAGGTAAGACATTTCCGTTATGTCGTTATGGCGCAGTTCCTCTATGTGGCTGCCCAGACCGGCATCAACAGCTTCTTTATCAACTATGTTGTGGAGACCATGCCCGCCTATTCGCCGGAGAAGGCTGCCTACCTGCTGTCGCCGGGTTTTGTCTTCTTCATGTCTGGCCGTTTCATCGGGTCGCTCTTCATGAGCTGGTTCAGCCCGAGGCAGATGCCTGGGATCTGCGCTCTCGTCAACGCCGCAGTCATGGCATAGGTGATGCTGGGTCTCGGGTAGCCCTTGCTCGTTGCCCTGTACCTCAATTATTTCTGTATATACATAATGTTTCCGACTATCTTTGCGTTAGGATTAAAAGACCTGGGAGGTATGACCAGGAAGGGATCTTCGGTGCTGGTGATGACAATAGTGGGCGGAGCTATATGCCCGGTGATAATGGGTCGAATAGCCGATGTTTCCGGGATGGCAGCAGGGTTTATTGTGCCGCTGCTATGCTTTGCCTTCATTGCATGGTATGTCTTTTTCAAGGCGAAGAGTATCATAATTTTTAAAGAGGGAAAACATTCGCATGCTTAAAAACGAAACATTTATACTCTTTTTTACGTTCCTTCTGGCTTCCGGCGTCTGCAGCGGCCAGCGAACATGGTGGGGAGAGTATTCGGTTTTTGCAGGCGGGGGTGACAATGAAATCTTCAGGTTTCAGGAGCTGGACGGAGCCGGTTCAGTCACTGGCACCGGGGTGTGGACAGCAGGATTTGACCTCCGGAGGCTGTTTGGAGATCACTTCAGCTTTGAAACGGGGCTTTCATATTCGCAACAGTACTATTATACCGGTCCGGCACCGGGCATCCCTGGTGAAGATCGTCCGGGCGACTTTGGCATCATATCCCTGCCGCTGACGGCGAGGGTTGATTTCCTGAAGTGGTTTTTTGCCGATGCCGGTGCTGTGGCAGGCTTTCAGACAGGATTTTCACAACTGGATGATATGACCGGTTTGGGGGTGACTCTGGGTGCGGGCTTTCAGTACAATTTCAAATCCGACATCTTCTTCAGGGTGCGGGCCTATGCCGCGCAATACGGGTTGCTGCATTTCTCGCCCGAGGAGCATCCGCAGACGCTGACCAACGGTGGTGTGACGGTGGGTGTGGGATACAGGTTTATCCGTCTGGGCAGGTGCAACTGTCCGGCCGACAACGCTCTGCGAAGAAGATAGAAACTGATCGGTGCTCTGTGCCTGCTGATAGCGGTCAGGGAAGTTATTACTCTGCGGCAATTTCCCGGATCAGCTTTTTGGCTTCGGCCCACTTCTCGTCGGGCATGCGGGCTCCGATGACTTCAATCACCTTTCCTGCCAGTATTGATCCGAAGAGTCCACATTTTTCGAGGCTGAATCCGTTTGAGAAGCCGTACAGGAATCCGGCAGCGTAAAGGTCGCCGGCGCCGGTGGTGTCAACGGCGTTGACCTTCAGGGCTTCCACCTTTACTATCTCGTCGCCGCGCTTGATCCACGATCCGTCCGGGCCGGTCTTGACTACGGCAATCTCGCATCTTTTTGATATTTCGTCGAGTGCCTCCACGGGACCCAGGCCGGTGAAGGCCCTGGCCTCCTCCTCGTTGGCGAAGATGATGTCGACATATTCATTTACTATCTTGTCGAATGCCGGGCGCATGTCGTTCACCACGTTGAAGCTAGCCAGGTCGAGGGCCACGCACATGTTGTTCTCCTTTGCCAGGCGGCAGGCCTGTTCCATGAGAGGGAGGTTAAAGATGAGGTATCCTTCGAGGTAGAGGATATTATAATTTTTAAAATAGTCGGCCAGCAGTTCTTCGGCCACGAGTTCTGTCGCTGCGCCCAGGTGGGTGGCGAAGGTGCGTTCCGAATCGGGTGTCACCAGTGCTACAGCGGTGCCTGTGGGTGACAGTTTTGAGCGTATGAGCACAGGTGTAAGTCCTGCCTCCACCATTTCCTTTTCGTAGAAGATACCCAGCTCATCTCGTCCCACCTTACCGATGAAGGAGGAGTGCACACCCATTGTGCCGAGGCCGTACATGGTGTTGCCTGCCGAACCGCCGGAGGAGAGTGTTCTTTTCAGTCCGTTAATAGCTTGTTTTATCTCACCCGAGCGCATGGCGTCGACCATGGTCATGCTGCCTTTGGGGAGGCTGAAGCGGGTGAGGCAGGTCTCGTCGGGCACTATTGTCATCACATCGACAAGAGCATTGCCGATGCCAATAATCTTCTTCATCCGGAAATTTTTGCCAAAGATATTGGTTAATTCATTTAAAGCGGTTAATTTTGTGCCGCTTTAAAAAGCGAGATATACTCCTCAGTAGCTCAGTTGGTCAGAGCACCTGACTGTTAATCAGGGGGTCC
>WOYX01000039.1 GCA_011620595.1 Bacteroidales bacterium
GCTTTCAGCATTTCGCCCTCGATCTCGTCTTCAACTCCTTCAATGGTACAATCTATAACCTCTGGCAAGGCAAGTATCACTGCTTCTATTTCTTTGGGACTGATGCGCTTGCCGCGGACTTTTATGATCTCTTTTGATCGGGCCGTGAGATAAATATATCCGTCCTCATCCACTGTGCCCAGATCACCGGTGTAAAGCCATCCGTTGCGGATGGCATTTTTTGTGCCTTCCTCATCGGCAAAATAGCCCATCATGATGTTGTCGCCCCTGGCTATCACCTCGCCTGTCTCGCCTGGTTTGATGGGTTTCCCCTTTTCATTCACAACTTTCAGTTCCACACCGGGAATCCCTTTCCCAATCGATCCCTTTCTTCTTTCATATACCTCCGGCGGGAGCCAGGAGAGCCTCGCTGTTGCCTCTGTCTGCCCATACATGACCACAAACCTGACATCCGGATGTGCGGCACGGAACTCGTCAATAAAAATCGGAGCCAGCTTGCCGCCGGCCTGGGTTACATATTTCAGGTCCGGGAACTTTGTCTGCTTGAAAGAGTCTGATTTCCTCAGGAGAATCTGGAAATGACTCGGAACCCCTGCAAACCCGGTACACTTGTAATCCAGCAGGCTCTTCAGTACACCTCCGAGGAAAATAAACGCATTGTTAAAAACAATCGATCCTCCAACCCTTAGATGGGTATGCAGCAGCGACAGTCCGTAACAGTAATAGAACGGCAGGACGACCAGCATACGGTCGTCAGGAGTCAGCTGAAGATACTCAACTATGGATGATGTATTGGCAATCAGGTTCTTGTGTGAGATCATCACTCCCTTGGGCTTCCCAGTCGAGCCTGAGGTGAAGATGATCTCAGCACAACGCTCCCTGTCAAATTCTTTCTCAGATTCGGCTTCTGACACTGGATTTTCAATAAAGACGTCAGAGTCCGGCATAACATATGTTGAGGATGTGCCAGGTTCCAGCCTCCTTTCAACATCAGGCGTCAAAAATATCAATTTGGGCAGGGTCAGATCATGTATGTACCTGAAATTTTCCTTTTCAATACTTGGGTCCAGCGGGATGCAAATATTCCCTGACTTGATTATAGCCAGATACGCCTTAAGGAAAAACAGGTTGTTGACCGACAGCAGAAATATATGCTGATCTGTTCCTGTTTTCTTTTTTATCCATTCCGCCAGGCTGATGGAGGAGTTATAAAGATCCTTGTAGGTGATCTCCTCACGTCCGACAAGAAACGGCTTGTCCAAGCCGGAAGTATTTTCAAAGAAATAGTCGAATGCATTCATTACACTGAGTTTATCCCCGGTAATAATTTCTTATTGGCGGCATACGAAGATATTCAGTCGTAGTCCGTTTACGCTCGAAGTTGCGGAAGAGGGATTCAACCCGTTCTGCAGTCTCTCCCATAACTGCTGCAACCTCGGCCGGCGGGTAGCCGTTCTCAAATCCGTACCAGAACCTGTCCATCAGATTGAAAGGTAACTGGTAGAAGAACTCCTCCTGTGTCTGCTCGGCAGAGTAGGTGTCGGTGGTCGGTGTGCGTTCGATAATACCCTTCGGTACTCCCATGTATTCAGCAAGCTGATAAACCTGGGTTTTGTAAAGATTGCCAATCGGCATCACATCCCCGGCGCCATCGCCGTACTTTACGAAGAATCCCTGCTCCTGCTCATGCTTGTTGGGTGTGCCTATCACAGCATAGTGCAATGTCTCTGCATGATAGTAGAGCATGGACATCCTGGTACGCTGCTTGAAATTCGATGCAGCAACAATCTGTAGATACTCCCTTGCAGGCAGTATCTTATCCTTAACGTTGCCCTCCGGATCAATTATTGTAAGATAGAAGACGGGAGGGAGGTTACTGAAGAGTCCGCTTTGCCGCACCCCGATCTTCATCTTCCAGTTTTTGGGGTCGTATTCAGGAAAAACACTCTTCACTGCCTCATCACGCCTCTCGTAGCAACCGAACCCTGAAAGAGCCCCGGTAATCTCCTCCTTGATTGCCTTTACCCCGAATTTCGCTGCCAGTTCCCTGGCAAGCATCTCACTGTCAGGGCTGGAATCCTTTTCCGGAAGCATGATGCCCAGGACCTTCTCAGGACCGAAAGCCCTGGCTGCCAGAGCAAAACAGACGGAGGAGTCGATCCCGCCACTGATACCGACCACAGCGCCGTTGCGCTTGAATCGCTGAAGCACATCCTCGCGCATCTGTTCAATAATGTTGGATACAACTGCTTCCACGTTCTCAAGCAGGATTATGTCTTTTGTAAATGGTTTACGGGTGCTCATATCTCATTTATTACTTTCAGGTTATGAAGAGGGCCATTCTGATATTTCTGGTTCTGGTCCTCAATGAATTGATGATAAAGAAGATTAGTCGAGATCACCGAGGTGATCACCATGTTATCCATCTCGGAAGCTGTTGCACTCTTCTGAATTTTCTCAAGAAGGCCGGTAACTGATCCGGCGTCGAAAACGCCAGCTTTACTGATCATACTTTCTGCGAGCATCTCATTCACATAATCAGGTTTGTCCTTTGCCAGGAAAACACTGCTGATAGGTGCCCTGTAGGGTTGCTTAGGCCGTTTGACTATGCTATCAGGTATCCTGCCGGTCATCAGCTTCTTGAGCAGGTACTTTTCATTTGTTCCGTTCAGTTTCAGACTGTCAGGCAGTGAAGAACAGAACTCGATAACCCTGTAATCGAGGAAGGGATACCTGCCCTCAACTGAGTTGGCCATCGCCATGCGGTCGCCCTGCGAGGAAAGAAGATAACCTGACATGAAGACTGTTGTTTCCAGCCATTGTGCCTTAGCCAGGGTTGACCAGGTATCGAAATCCTGCGGTAATTTGCCGGACAGATCTTCAAGCGGGTCATAGCCGTTGACAGAAGCCTTAATGCCGTCCGAAAAATGCTTCTTAATGTGATTTGAGTTGTTCCATCTCAGGAGATGGGAGTAGAGCGGATTGCCTGTATCTTCCAGCTTGTACCCGAAAAACATCTTAAGAATATTTGGACTGGCGTTTCTGAGATGAGGGATATCGGGATAAATTCTTTTCAGGAGCATAGGCCTTAGGGATGATCCCGGCTGTTTGGCCCAGAACTGCCTGATTACCGCCTCCCGGAATATGTCGTACCCTGCAAGTATTTCATCTGATCCTTCTCCTGTGATGACCACCTTGATGTTATTATCCCTTACCAGCTTTGACAGGATAAGCATCGGGGTGGGGGCAGTGCGGGTCAGCGGTGTCTCTGAATGCCACACAACCCTTGGGAATGTCTCCGCAATTTCTTTTGATGAGCAGGTAATTGACTGATGGTTGGTGTTGAGGTATCTGACAGCCTCCTCCTGGTACTTGCTCTCATCGAAATCCTTGTCTTCAAAACCAATTGAAAAGGTGTTAAGGATGCCTGGCTCGATATCCTTAATATAGGCGACGGTTGTGCTTGAATCCAAACCCCCGCTGAGATAAGCTGCCACCTCAACATCTGCCCTGAGCCTGACCCTGACGGCACTGGTGAACAACTCGTTGAATTGTTCAAGAGCCTCCGGCAGTGAAAGGTCAGCACGATTCGGACCAATATTCAGTTCCCAGAATCTTTCAGTTTTGAGTCCATTACGACTGAAGGTCATGAAGTGACCCGGTGAGAGCTCATAAATGTCTTTGAAGGCCGTTCCGGGTGTCAGAGCTGTCCAGAAAGTGTATATCTGCGAGAGGCTCTGCGGGTCCAGTTCCCTTTTAACTTCGCGATTGCGTAAGAGCGCCTTTACCTCAGATCCAAAATAAAGAACACCATTAGAAATTGTATAGAATAGCGGCCTGATCCCAACCCTGTCTCGTGCAAGGAAAAGCTCCTCCTTCTGTTTGTCCCATATTGCGAAGGCAAACTGTCCGTTAAGCATGCTGAGGCATCGTTTGCCGTACATGGCATAGAGGTTGATCAATACTTCGGTGTCAGACCGGGTTTTAAGCCTGACATCTTTTTTTTCAAGCTCCTCTCGTAGTTCAATATAGTTGAATATTTCGCCGTTGAATACGATCCAGTACCTGCCGGACAGGTCGGACAGCGGTTGCTGGCCGGTCTGCAGGTCAATAATACTTAACCGTACATTTCCAATGGTAGCTGCGGGAGAATTGTATATCCCGCTCTCGTCCGGGCCCCGGTGGCTGAAGGAGCGGAGCATTGTCCCAACGGCAGTGACTGTGTTGGTTTTGCCGCGGTAATCGATTATCCCGGCTACTCCGCACATTATTAATTCTGGCTTTTTCTCTGAATGAACTCAGATATTGCGTTGATCGACTCGAAATTCTCCTCGATAAGGTCTGAATCGGCGGTCTTGATTCCAAACTCCTCCTCGAGGAAAGTGATTAGCATGATAAATCCCATGGAGTCAAAGAATCCCTCCCTGAAGATCATGGACTCATCCTTAATCTTATCTGCATCAGCATGAGAGGACTGAACGATATAATTCCTGATTTTTTCTTTTGTGGTTGCTGTGTCAATGGCCATAGAGATAGAGTGAAAGTTCAATTTTAATGAGGTGATTTTCAGCAATTATTGTTTATAATAGTTATTGTAACGACCGTACCTGCTCTTCTTTAGATCCAAATCGTTGAAGACGATATCATAGTTGGTAATGTTATTTGTCCGGAACAGATTCAGCACGTCAGTGAAGACATCCTTTCGGGTATAATCGTTCCGGCAGACAAGCAGAATATAGTCTGCATATTTTATCATAAGGGTAGCATCAGCCACAAGTCCTGCAGGGGTTGAGTCGAATATGACATAGTCAAATTTTCCCTTTAGCTCCTCAATCAGTTTGTCGAGCACCCCCGCCTCTATCAATTCTGAAGAATTAGGCAATATGGGTCCCGCAGGAATGAACCATAGATTATCAACTTCGGTTTTCTTTATGATATCATTGCTTCCTGCATTATTCACCATATAATTTGACAGGCCGACGGAATTGACAATTTTCATTTTTTCGTGAAGTGTCGGCCGGCGCAGGTCGCAGTCGAGCAAAACGGTCCTGTGTCCCACAGAGGCTATTGATGCAGCCAGGTTACTGGATACAAAACTCTTGCCATCTTGTGGCTGGGATGAGGTGATCATGATCACCTTATGCGGCTCTGACCTGAACCTGAGGAAGAGGCTGCTTCGGAGGTTCCGGAAAGATTCGGCAATTGATGATCCGGGATAATCTTTAACGACAGACTCGGTCTTATGGTAATTTGTATAAATAAGGTTCATGACCGGCTGGCCGATTAAATGCTCAACATCCCTGACCGAGGATATCTTCTCATTGAAAAAGTTCCTGAGAATGATATAGATGGTCGGGATCATCAGCGCCATAAAGAGAGCTATCAGCCAGTTGAGGCTGGTTCGTGGTGAGATGATGGATGCTGTCACATCACGTGCCGGTTCAAGTATCTCGTAGTCGGGATAGTTTGAAGCCATCGCGATAGCTGCTTCTGATTGCTTCTCAAGCAGAAAGGTGTAGATAGCGTCGGTGAGATTGAACTTTCTCTGCATGCTGACCATATTCAGCTCCGTACGCGGAAGACGTGAAATCTCACTTGACAGTTTACTCTCCCTGTAATCAAGCTCATTCTGGGTCAGGTTGAGGGTATTAAGATTGTTTTTAACATTCTCTATGATAGCCTGTTTCTGAAGGCGTATCTTATTTTCAATCTGTCCGAGGAAGAGGTTTTTCTCGGCATTATTACTCAGTATGGTTGATCTTTCGGCATTCAGTGCAAGCAGCTCCAGTACCAGGGAATTCATGATCGGATCCACAACGTTGGCAGCCGACGGAGGAGCGAGTCCGGCCATATCCTGGTTCTTCTCAAAGTAATCGAGGATGTAATTGTAATATCTCTCCTGGACCTGCAGCATTGAGCGCTCATTCTCTATCTGATTCAGTTGTGCCAGTGCCTGTTGTCCCTGGTAGCTGAGATCAGTGACCTGATGTGCTGACCTGTAATCCCTCAGCTCTGACTCTGATTGTGTCAGGTCATCTGTAATTTCAGATATCTGAGAGTCGATGAAGTTGATTGTATTTAAGGCTATTTTGTTCTTCTTGGCCAGGTTCTCATCGAGGTACGCCTGGATATAACTATTCAGAAAATCAATTGTAAGCCTCTTGTTTTCACCGCTGAAGAAGACGCTGATCAGAGAAGACCTGATGCTGACCGGTTCCACTTTCAGACGTTTCAGATACGATTTTGTCAGATAATCGAGGTGATAGAATTCGAAAAAATAATCTGTTTCCTCTGTACTTGATGGATTGTAGAATTCCTTGTTGAGAGCGATAGAAAACTGAAAGTTATAAGAGGATATGGTCTCATTGAACCTGCAGATGGTGTCAATATTGACTATGTTCTTGTCGCTGACAATGGCATTGTCGATGTAGTTGTAATATGCCGCTTCATCTTCCGAGGCTGTAAGTCTGTACGACTGATCGTCAAGGATGTCAATGTGAAACTTAGTGTTTATTGGTTGTATGTGCGATTTATCGATGCTGACCGTGTAAGGATTACCCAGATAGATCTGGGAAGGTTTCCGGACCAGATTACTCTTACCGGCGAAATAACCAATTTCCAGGTTAAGGTTCTTTATTGTAGTAGCAACCAGGCTGAAGGAATTCAGGCTGTTTACATCGTTCTCCAGGTTTCTTGACTCGGCCAGGGATCCCAGACCGCTGAACAGGTCATTTGAGCCAAGAATTGAAGAGCGTCTGTCCTCAACGGGTCCGATGACTGAATTGACTTCATAGACTGTTGGTGACAACTTGTTTACCAGAAATGCGATCAGAATACAGACAAAGAAACTTGCTATATAAAAATATTTATATGACAGTGCCTCCGTAATAAACTCCTTGACATTGAAGGCTTCGCTCTGCGTATCATTGTTATTTGTCATTGTGATCGTATTAGTTAGAACCTGAGGCCTGCAAACAGCAGAACAGCAATGGCGGTTGATATCGTTGAAAGCAATGTGGTGTAAGTGATGTTGGAGTAGCTTGAAGATATGGCATTAAGTGGCTCTACAACAATGACATCATTTGGCATCACGTAATAATAGCTTTTACTGGCAATTTTGGAATCAGAGAGGTTCAACCTGTAATGCATTACCCTGCCATCTTCATTCCTGATAAGTATGATCTTCTTCCTGTCGCCATAACGGGTCAGTCCCCCGCCAAGTCCCAATGCCTCATAGATATTCAATTTGTCCTGCGAGAATGAATAGACGCCCTGCCTCATTACTTCTCCCATGACCGTCACCTGGTTATCCACATACTTGACGACGATTGAGGTGTTGGAGACATAGTCGCTCAGTGCCGTCTGTATCTTTTCAGCAGCCTCTGCGGTGGTAAGCGATGCCACCTGTATTTTACCGACGAAAGGGAAATTAATATTACCATCCTCATCCACAAGGTAACCTATCAGTCCTGCCAGAGTTCCGTATCCGCCCATTCGTAATTCATCGGAGGCATTAAATATCTGGCTTGTCTGGAGGTCAATGCTTAGTACCCTGACATAGAGTTTGTCAAAGGGCCGGATTATCTTCTGTGTCCTTGGATTTACTATCTGCCCGGACATTTCATCAATATCGTTGAAATAGCTTAGCTGGCTCGTCGGGACGCATGATCCGGCCACCAGTGCCAGCAGGGTGACCAGTAATGTTAATCTTAATGAATTCATTTTTATGTATGCCATAACTTTTTTATTCTTGGCCGGATTACAGTCCTGTTCTACGAAAAATAGTCTTTATCGTTTTCAGCAAAATTATCAAATCAAGCCTTAGAGACCAATTATCAATATAGGCAAGGTCCAGTTCCATCCACTTTTCGAATTTAATACTATTTCTGTCAGGTTTGACCTGCCAGAAGCATGATAATCCCGGTTTGACGGAGAGTCGCCTGAGCTGCCACCGTTCATACTGTGTTGTCTCCGCCGGCAATGGCGGACGGGGGCCGATCAGCGACATCTCACCCTTGAGGACGTTAAAAAGCTGAGGGAGCTCGTCAAGACCGGTTCTTCTCAGGAACTTACCAACTTTTGTTACCCTCGGATCATCTGCAATCTTAAACGCCGGGCCGTCGGCTTGGTTCATCTGCTCAAGCTCTTTTCTCAGTTCGTCGGCGTTGGCAACCATCGTTCTGAATTTGTAAAGCTCAAACTGTCGTCCGCGAAGGCCAACCCTTGGCTGCTTGTAGACTACCGGTCCCGGAGAACTGAGTTTAATTAGAATCGACACAACGATCATAAGCGGAGAAAGAACGATTATTCCGAGCAGTGATCCGAATATATCAATGATTTTCTTGACTCCCAGTGCATAGGTATTGTGTGGCACATTTATGAAAGTCAGGAATTTGTTATCGGCTATCTCGGTCTTGATGGCATTTGATAGAGTGAACTTCTCATCGAGGTACTTGAGGCTGAAGACCACGCCCAGCTCTTCGCATGACCGCACTATTTTTCGCACCTCAGAAGGAAGTATCTTGCTCTTGACATACAGCACCTCATCGATCATATCCACTTCCATGAGATCGTTCAGAACCTGGATGTACTCCTCGGGCAGGATTATGATGGTTTCCTCATATTTCTCCTTTATGGAGTCAGCGCTGGTGAATATTGCAACAATCTTGTATCCCCATTCCCTGTGCTCAAGCAGACTTTCAATAAACGGCAGTGATGAGTCGTCAGCTATCAGGACCACATTGAGGAAGTTAAATCCTTTTGCCCTGTACTGTTTAAAGACCTTGTATTCGAGGATACGCAAAGTGTAGAGTAAGACAAAGCCGAAAACAGGTATCAGTACTATGAAAGTCCTTGAGATGGCGTAGAGCTTGAAGAGGAAGTAAATGATGATGAGCAGCAGTAAGATAGCCCCGGCCGACAAAAAGTACTCCCAGAAGATAGCCATGTAATTCTTGGTACGGGGGATTTCCGTTGCCTTCAGGACATACATGGCCAGCAGCCAGAATGGAGTCACTCCGATAAACATAATAAGGAAAGACTTCTCCGTAAAGAAAAAGAGACCCTGACCGCTATAGATAACCAGGTATGCCAGCTCAAATGCAAGGAAGATGGCAAGTATATCGAGTGCCCCCAGCATTAAATTCAGGAGGTTCCATTTCTTGAAAAACGGAATAATGTGCAAACGATATAGAGTACTGAATATATCCATCAGTAGTTCTTCATGTTAAGTCAGTTTCTGGAAGCAGGTTTAATATAAACGCAACTTTCAGAATTATAGTCTTTCACGCAGAAGGTTTCGTCTTCTGCGGTGGTTTAACCCGGGTGATTTACGGCTTTCGTTATGCGGATCTGGCTGAACAACTTCGAATCCTTTTCCTGTTACCGTAAAATCAGCGGTAAAGGTACTATTTTAGAGGGTTGCGGACAAGTTCTTAGTTGTAGCTCCGGCGAGTATCAGGGAGGCAAAAACCGGCAGAACTTGTTGTCGGTCACTTATACGGAACTGTTAAAGACCAAATTGGTTCTGTTGATCAAAAGCGGAAGATTTTTATAAACAAAGAGAGGGTTGCGTCCGGAATCTTAAGATAAGTAACAGTAAGATTACTGATAATAAGTTATTTAAGGCTATAATGAGAGCCCTCCACGGAACAAGTAAGTCCAGCTCGGTTTTGACAAACAGCAGGGGAAAAGTGATGAAAAAATGCCTGAGGAGGCCTGAGACAATAATGTTACCTGCAGCATTGCCTCCAAAAGGCTGAAATCTACGATTCCAACCCCATAAAATGGATATGATTGACTGGGTGTTCCCCTCTTTAATTATTTGAACAGTGCCGGATCATTTGACCGGATGTTGTTCTTAAAGGCAACCACAAATGCCTGGTTGTAACCGTTGCGCCGGCAGGCATTCTGCAGAGCTGTGGCTTCAGCAAGCTTTTGGCATTCGCCGATGGTTGTCCTGTAACCGCCCATGTAAAGATATTCGAAGGATTTGTAGCTCTTCCCTTCGACGGTAAAAGTCTTACTGCCAATTGGTTTCGTATTTGCGAGGATTTGTACCCGGTAGATTACAACATCTTTATCAGCTTCAGCAGGTACAGAAGTTGCAGGTTTTGATGCAGTTACTGGCTTCGCTGAAGGAGGGGCAATCTCCTTCTCGTTTGCGATGTTCTTTGCCGGTTTTGGTTCGTTGGCTTCAGCTTTTATGGGAGGCGGGTTCTGAGTTACTTCTTTTGCAGAGGCTTTCTCAATACGCGGTTCCGATGTTTCTTTTCCTGCTTTGGATGACTCGTTGGCAATTCCTGCCAGAGCAATCAGTTTTCGGGAAATATCGATATTTGCCTCAGTTGCGGGTGATGGAGAAAGTGTCACTGAATTAAGCAATGTCCTGCTCTTGCCAAATCTTGTCCTTGAGGTAAAGAAGGCACGGTTCATGTCACTACGACTGACCGTAAAGGCCACCTCATCATCCCGGGAGTTTATGATTGCCGGCAGATTGTGAGGCTTATCCCATCCTTTGCCGTTATAACTGCACACAAAGACATCATAGCCTCCTTCTCCAGGCAGGCCGTCAGATGAAAAATAGAGGTTATTTTCGGCATCCAGCGATGCAAACAGTTCATTTCCGGAAGAATTAATATGTTTTCCGATATTCTCGGGATTACCCCACTTCTTACCTTCCTTTCGACTTATAAAAAGATCGAGGCCACCTGCGCTGCCGACCATGTCTGATGAGAAAATCATGAAGTCGCCCTTTGCAGCCAGCGTCGGATGGGAGTAGATATAATTGCCTTTGCAAAATTCAAGAGGAGTATCATCGAAGACCCAGTTGTTTGATTTCAGTGTAGCCCTGAAGATCTTTTCCCTGGAATCTCTTTCCGGGATAAGGCTGACATACATTATATTGAAATCTTCCGTAAATGTGGTTGCTTCGCTTGGAAACACGGTGGGTGCAAACGGAATAAAAGGAATGCAGTCTCCGGGAACTGTATCCAGGGGCAGTGCCATGAAAGTCTTGAGTGAACCGAAGGAGAGATGGTTTTCCGGAACTTTCTCCTCAATTTTGGAATGGGAGAGGAAGATAATACCGTTTTTATAGAACTGCACCCCGCAGGATGGTGGAACAATATCCAGCCGGAATGGTCTGATCAGGAGTGTGGTGCTCATTGCAGTATCCCGGAACGGAACGTTTCCCTGTAGGTCAGACCTGGCAGAATGGTCGATTATATAAGGGCCTTGTCCCGGGAATCCGCCGGAAGTGATATATACAAATGCAAATGTTACTATCAGGAATTTCATGATGCTGTCATTTAAAGATTACCACTGATACCTGTTATGGGAAGAACCGGTTGTTCTCCCGAAATTTATGCCTGCGGCGATCTCGACCTTCAGGTCTCTTTTATAGAACGGAACGTCCCTCGGGAAGTCGACCAGCGTGCCGATATAGAAACGCGGGAACTTGTACTGGAAGAAGAAAGTCAGGTTGTCGTAATTGTGGAGGTAGGAGCCGATGCAGAAGGCATCCATATAAAGCTTCAGCATAGGATTGTAGCTGTTCCGGTCTGAAAAGTCTAGTGAGTCATCAAGATTGACGATCAGTGAAGGTTCGAGAACTATGTTAAGGGATCTGCTGAGCACGAACTTATATCCTGCAATAAGGAAGTATTGTCTCGATACCGGGATATTATAGAGGGCCATATCGGCACTGTCGGTCATGTTACCCAGGATATTGGTTGCAGAAATTCCTGCATGAAATTTTTGTCCGTACAGGTACAAACCTGCATCAAGATTGGGAATAAAACTGTTCTTCGCCGGTGCTCCAAGATCAACAATAGAGTCCATCATGTTGTAGATACCCTT
Organism: Bacteroidales bacterium; assembly: GCA_011620595.1. Taxonomy (GTDB): domain Bacteria; phylum Bacteroidota; class Bacteroidia; order Bacteroidales; family VadinHA17; genus SR-FBR-E99. The sequence continues at coordinate 11,860 of WOYX01000039.1, forward strand.
TATTGCCAGTCCGCCTGACAGGAATGAGAGATTCTTATCATTCAGTGGCACATGGTATGATGCTGCAGCACTGACTCCCATGTTTCTTGACGGACTTGTGACATCATTGAATATTGCTCCGCCGGCACCGAATTGGGTAAAGCTTTTTGCAACCGGTGCACCGAAGTAGGTTGGTCCTTTTTTGGCGATACGAGTGTTACCACTAAGAAGTTGCGAGAAATTATCTCCCTGTATTGTGGCCGACAGATCAAGAGCCATGAAGTCTTTACTGCCGGCTATGGCCGGGTTTATCATGAAGGGTGTAAAGACCCTGTTTGATATCGGATTTAATGGGGTATGCTGGCCTGACAGACTGAGACTTACAAAGACGGTCGCGGTACAGATCAGTAGAAGCAGTTTCAGATTCATTTTGCTGACAGTATAAGTTCACCGATTCTGTTAACGGGAAAAAAGGCTTCAAGTTACATTGAGTCAATTCTAAATGATTGATTCTTCGAAAATGACTAACCGGAAACAAAGATGGCTGTGCAAGCATTATCCAGTTCAGGGCTTTGTGAAAAGGCAGAGATTACCCACAACATGCAACATATAGCTTCTTTCCTGTCATTCTTTAAGCATACAATCATGCCATCTTAAGATGGATGATTGGGATCACAGGATATTATACAAAAAATTTTCAGGGTGTTGCAATGCTGAAGACAGGCAAAAGTTCAATCTACCCGAAAGGATGATTCTTTGAAAAGTCAGGGCGATAGGTTGTATGGCTCTCGTATTCCTGAAGCCAACCATGACTGAATCCGAGATCATGGAATTCGCCGACGATAGTTTCATATTCCTGGCGGGAAACGGTACGATTTAGGAATGTGCGATTTGTGATTTGCGATTTGCGATTTGGTGTCAAGAGTTTGTCGGGAGGATAGTACTGTGACATTAATGACAGATGCAGGTTGGGCGACAAGTTCCCGGCGATGAGCTTCAGCACTCCGGTGCTGTTTTCCACCTGGCCGGGTAGCACGAGGTGGCGGATGATGATACCTCGGCGGGCGATGCCGCGGTCATCAGTGTGAAGGGTGGTGCCAACCTGTCGAACCATCTCCTTAAGCGCTGCCAGTGCATATTCACTGTAATGCGGCGCCTGAGAGAGCTCTAAAGCAAGTCTGTCGTCAGAATATTTGCAGTCGGGCAGCCAGACATCCACAATACCCTCCAGCGTCCTGAGTGTCCCGGGCAGATCGTAGCCGTTGGTATTATAAATAATTGTCGGATTATGACCGCGACGCCTCAGCTCTTCAACAATAGAGACCATCTGAAGTGTAAAATGCGTCGGCGAGACAAATCCCAGGTTATTTTCTGACAAAGGCAACAGCTCACTTATGGCATCGCATACTTCATCAAGTGACATCACGGTGCCCTGTGTGCCCCGGCATGAGATCTCCCAGTTCTGGCAGTAGATGCATTGCATATTGCAGGAGGGGAAGAAAACGTTTACAATACCTTTTTCTCCTGAGACGGGTGGCTCCTCACCATGGTGCAGAACTATGGATGAGATGTGAATCCTGTCGTCCATTTTGCACCAGCCCGGCTCTCCGGAGCGGTCGACGTTGCATTGGCGGGGGCAGAGGTTACAAGGTCTCAAGGTCTCAAGGTCTGAAGGTCTGAAGGTCTCAGGTCTGAAGGTCTCAGGTCCGAAGGTCTCAAGTCTGAAGGTCTTGTGGTCATTGAGGTACAATGTTGCCAATCAGGGTAGCGGAGGTGGCGCGGGTGACGGTGACATTAACATAATCGCCGGGATTGACTCCGGAGGCCTGAAAGACCACTACCTTGTTGCCTGTGGTGCGGCCCATCATAGTCGGCATGTGAGGCTGACCTGCATCGCCAATAATAGCCTTGCCGGTGGAGTCCTCGCCGGAAGAATCCGCATCAGAAATTCTTTTTTGTGGCTCGCCATTACCTGGTATCTCGCCATTACCTGGTATCTCGCCATTACCTGGTATCTCGGCAGAATCCGGTTCCGCCATGCTTTTTCGTGCCCTCCCTTCAACGAGCACCTCGAAGGTTTTCCCGATATCGGCTTTTTTGCTGACTGCGGAGAGCTCGTTCTGCAGGGCGATGATCTCATTCAGTCGTCGTGTCTTGACCTCCTCCGGCACATCATCTTTCATATGACGCGCAGCTTTAGTGTCAGGACGCTCCGAATACTTGAACATGTAAGCAAAATCAAAACCGACCTCTTTCATCAGACTGAGAGTCTCCTTATGCTCCTCCTCCGTCTCACCGCAGAAGCCCGCAATTATGTCGGTGGAAAGGGTACAGCCCGGAAGGACGCGATTGATAGCAGCAATTCTTCCCAGGTACCAATCGCGTGTGTATTTGCGGTTCATTCGCTCAAGAACGGCTGAGCTTCCGCTCTGAACCGGGAGGTGTATATGTTTGCAGATATTGTTGTGCTTTGCCATGACCTCAAGTACATCATCCGACAGATCCTTAGGGTGGGAGGTGGAGAACCGTACGCGAAGTCGGGGGTCAACTTTGGCAACCATTTCCAGTAGAGCTGCAAAATCAGTTGCAGCAGGACGTTCCGGGGTTGATAAAAACCCGCCAGCAATAGTCTCACTGCTATTATCCAAACTGTTAGATTCGCTCCCGGTGCTATCGGCAACTCGGGGTGTGATTCTTCTTTCATGGACGGGATTTTCAATCCGGTGGGCGTGGGTTTTTTCTTTCAGGGTGAGCCCATGATTGCCTCTTGAATTGCTTCCTTTCCATGAATAGGAATTAACATTTTGCCCCAGGAGGGTCACCTCGCGATAACCCATGTCAAAGGCCTCACGCGCCTCGCGCACAATTGTCTGCGGGTCCCGGCTGCGCTCTGCGCCGCGGACATAGGGCACCACGCAGTAGGCGCACATGTTGTTGCAGCCACGCATGATGGAGATGAAGGCCGAGACGCCGTTGCTCTCGAGACGCACGGGCGAGATATCCGCATAAGTCTCCTCGCGTGATAATAATACGTTGACTGCCGCATGGCCGGCACCGGCCGTCCTGACAAGCATCGGCAGGTCGCGGTAGGCATCAGGTCCTACAACCATGTCTACCATCTTGTCGCTTTCCAGGAGCTTCTCCTTCAGTCGTTCCGCCATGCATCCCAGCACGCCCACAATCACCTGCGGGCGTTTTCTTTTTTCACTGCGGAAGAGGTCGAGCCGGCCCCAGACGCGCTGCTCGGCATTCTCCCGGATGGAGCAGGTGTTGACGAGGATGAGGTCTGCCTGTTTGATATCCCTGACGGCGCTGTATCCGGCGTCTCCGAGTATTGATGCAACAACCTCGCTGTCAGCGACATTCATCTGGCAGCCGTAGGTCTCTATATAGTAGGTTTTTGGCATAATCGGGGCAAAGGTAGGAAAAAGTCTGAAGGTCTGAAGGTCTGAAGTCTGAAGGTCTGAAGGTCTGAGGTCTGAAGGTCTGAAGGTCTGAAGGTCTGAGG
>WOYX01000005.1 GCA_011620595.1 Bacteroidales bacterium
TCCTGCCAGTTCTGCTAAGTGTACACGGCTCAGTTTAGCTGCCTTTCGGTGCATCTTTATTACTTCTGCTAATTCCTGCGATTGCATTGTTTTTACTTTTATAGCGGTAAAAGTAGGTATTCTATTTTAATATAGCAAGCAATTATCAATAATATACCGCCATGGCAGTAAAAAAGGCTTAAAAGTTCTTATGTTTGATGAAAAAGCTCACCTGTTACTGCCAAGACGGTAGAAGTAATTTTTAACGATTCATTAATTAAGACTAATCTCCCTTGATTTCTTTATCAAGTCAGTCTGAGCATTTGTATCATCTTTAAGTTCCGACGCCAGGTAACTTTTGCAAAACACACACCCATCCTCAATTAATTTGATCCTTAATTATCAATCAAATATCGAAGTAGTTTCATAAATTTGATATTGGATAAAAGGATTCGTCTGATTTCTTAAACAAAATCTCAGGTTATGAGAGATCACATCCGGTTTATAGTAATTATTATCGCACTATTGTTGAATGGTTGTTTAAACAATCCTGATAAGGGGAATGTAAAAGGCAGGAACCCGGACGACCAGTACTCTCAGCAAATAATCCGGTTGCCATCAACAGGGGGAGATAGTTTAAATGCCTCACTCTTTGCTGACACCGTTATTTACACTCCTCTTGAGACAACTGAAGAATCATTCATCCAAAGAATTGATCAATTATGGACAAAAACTTTCTTATGAAAGATTAACCTATTTCTACCCCATATATTCTGATGATTATCTGGTCACAATTAAAAAGCCCCTGGACGCCCTGAGAGACTTAGATCAGAATTATGGAAATGGAAAAGAGCTGCCATCACCCTCGTGGCTTGATCTGATGAAAACTGTTAGCGAAGACGATAATCCGATAATTGTGAAGATCATCATTAAGCAATGAATATACTGGCAGGGTATAATGACGAAGTATTTCAATTCTCCGCAGAGATTTTCAACAAACCCCTAACCATTTAAAAAACAGGCATGAGAAGAGCAGAATTATTTTCAATTATCATTCTCTCAGCGGTTATTGCAGGATGCGGAGGAGGAAGCAGACATTCAACAACTGATTTCATCACAGTTGATGTTACAGCAGGTTATCCGCAGAAAGATCTTATTCTTCAGGATTTTATGGATGTTGAGTACATCCCGTTGGCGAGCGCTGAAGGATTTATTAATCAAGGTGTTGTAAAGGCAATTGGTGATGATATCTTATTGGTAACCAATCGAATTATGGATGGAGATATCTTTGTCTTTACACGAACGGGGAAAGGGGTAAGAAAGATAAACCGTCTTGGACGAAGTGGCGAAGAATATTCACAGATTACAGAGATAGTCCTGGATGAAGATAACAATGAGATGTTCATCATAGACTATCCCGCAAGAAAAGTAGTATATGACCTGTACGGTAACTTTAAAAGGAGTTTGCGGTTCACAGACACTGCTCGCTTTTACCTGACGCTTCCCTATGATGGTGACTGGGTACTAACGAGACCATCATCTGACACAGTCTATAGCTTTCACCCGGATGGTAAAATAACCTACCTTATTGTACGGACTCCTTCAATACACACTACAGATCCTGAAGTATTTCTTTTCCCGACTGTTATTACCGAACGTTATTATTTCATGCAAACTATTAAAAAAGAGTTTGACCTTGAAAAGATGAAAGGATTCCCGACTACTGATCTGGTATACGACAAGCAGGAAGAGGCAATATTCAGATTTACTGTCTGCAATGATGATTTCTTGAGCAAGAAACAGGTTGCGTTCGGCACGAAACCTGTAAGTCATGAAATTGCAAAATGTCAGTCTTTGGAAGCCTTAGACCTTGTTGATGCTTACGAAAAAGGGGAGCTAAAAGGCCCATTGAAAGATATTGCTGCTCGACTTGATAAAGAATCCAATCCGGTCATTATGCTGATAAAGCATAAGGAAACAAAGTAGAGATTAAGTGCCTTATAGTACACATTATAGAGACAGAAAGCAACAGGGCCAGTCAAAAGAATTGCAGATACCTCAAAAATAACGATATAGATGAATTATCTTGGTATGATTTTCAGCTCTTTTTGGCCGATCAATTAGTAAAACTTATATACAAATGAAGAAGTTACTTGCGCTTTTTATGCTTTCGGTGATATGTTTTTCAGGGTGTCTGGTGGACAAATCGAATACCGAAATAATACAAAAGGAAAGAGGCCGTATCGTAGATGTATCTGATAAGATAGTGGATGTTAAGACAGATATCATTTTTGGCAGTTCGATTTTATACATTATTGATGATATATTAATTGTTGCTGATATGTCACATAAGGCTGATAAGTGCATTCATCTTTTCAACAAGAATACTTTTAAATACATAGCCAGCACCGGGATAATTGGAAGGGGTCCGGGGGAGATAACTAATCTGGGCAAAATTGGGATTGACGAGAAAAACAAGATTCTGTGGGTAGTCGACCATGGTAAAAAAGTGATGCACAAATTCCCTTTGGACAGCATATTAGCAAATAATAACTTTAAACCAACCTCCTATCTGGATATGGATAATGAGCTGCTCCTTGTTGATTTTGGGTTCCTTAATGACAGTATTATTCTGGGAAGAGCCATGCATCCATTGTCTCATTCCACATTTGACATGACTAATACTAAACTGAATGTCAATACTAATGAGATTGAACGGTTTGGTTATGAAAATGCTGAATGTTCAGGAAAGACGAAGATTGCATCCTTTAGCCTGTCAGTTGAGAACAATTTCTATGTGAACTGCTATGATGAGTGCGACTTGATGACTATATGCGACCTCAACGGTAACCTGAAACACAACATATATGGCCCCGGGTGGAATGACAAAGACCAGGACAGAAAAGCATATTACTTCGGATCCGATATATTTAACGGGAAAATCGTTGCAGCTTATATTGGTGATCTGGAATTTGTTTTTAAGGGAAACATAACCCGGGGAGCTGCGCCATCAACTCTTATAATATTTGAGAAGGACGGCAGATATTTAAAAACGATCAATACAGGGTATGAATTTGAACGTTTTTGTATTGATGAAGAGAACAAGAGGATTATTGCATATTTTATTGACAGGGAAGAACCGCTGGGTTATTTCAATATTCCGGTTGAATAGTCAGGATTCTGAAGATGGAATGATAAAATTTCCTACTGGAAATTCCCGGAAATTCCCGAAAAAAACTTAAACATCTTATTTAATTTTACATAGGTCAAGTTTGCCGTTTTACGAAATATTTGTTAAGGTATAAAAGTATAAATCAGAAAGAAAAGGGCAGAAAGCTTTGCCAGTATTGCCAAGTACTTTCTGCCCCGGCCTTTCACAAAAAATGAAAGGAGGTGATCACAAAGATATCAAAACAGAGTAATTAAAAAGCTAAATGAAGCATAATTAATGGCCTTGGCCACTGTGATTTCAAGATGATATTTTAGTAATTAATAATCGAAATTATGAAAAGGAAAGCAATTTTTGCAACAATCGCCAGCATAATTGTAGTGTTTACTATTCTTAGTGCAAATGTTGCCCAGGTACGCTCAGATGATAATGGTCTGCATAGTATTAAAATAATGTCGCAGGCAAATGCGCAGGTGAATCCGGATTGCCCGAATGGTTGTCTTGATGGTGGAGCGGGTTGCACGTGTAATGGATATCATCCTCATTATCTGGATTATGCGGAATATAAGAAAATGCAGCAGCAGTAATTATTTAACATTATTCTTGTATGGGCACAACCTGTGCCCATACTTTCATTTATTAAACCTTTTTAGCATATGAAAAAGTCATTTGCGCTTTTTATACTAGCGGTGATATGTTTTTCAGGGTGTCTGGTGGACAAATCGAAAACCGAGAAGATCCAGAAAAAAAGAGACAAAATAGTAAGCGTAAAGAATGATATTGTGGATATCAAAACTGAAGTACTATTTGGAAAATCTTTATTATATATTATTGACGACTACCTGGTTCTTCTTGAAGTCGCATCTAAAACCCCCAAGTGTATTCATCTATTTGATAAGAACACCTTTAGGCATATTGCCAGTACAGGTTTACTGGGAAGAGGCCCGGGAGAAATCACTGAGCCTGGCAATATTGGAGTAGACAGGCAGAATAAAATATTATGGGTGCCTGACTTTGGACAAAAAGTCATATGGAAATTCCCCCTGGACAGCGTGCTTAAGAATGAAGCCTTTATGCCTACAGAATATTTGAGGATAAACGATGACGTATTTATTGATAGATTCAATATCCTAAATGACAGTATATTTATAGGGAAAGCAGTGCGATATCTTGATGACAACTCTTACATAACGATTATGTCAAAACTAAATATTAGAAATAATGTGATTCAAGAATTTGGTTATGCAAATCCCCGGATTGAAGATGATAAGGCAATCTCTCTATTTGCGCTTTCAATAGCCGATAATATTTACGTCAATAGTTATTTTAAATATGACCTGATCACAATTTGCAATTTGGAGGGAAAACTTTTATATAATGTATATGGATCAGAGGGATTGAACAATGATGGGAACAAGAAATCATATTATTTTGGAATTGAAATAGCAGACGGGAAGATATTCGCATCATACATCAATGATTTAGCTGTTGTTAATGATGGGAACAGGCCGAAAGGGAATAGTCCTTCTAAACTCTTAATATTTAATACACGAGGAGACTATTTATTTACAATAGAAACCGGAGATAAGTTTTCTTATTTTTGCGTAGATGAGGATAATAACAGGATAATAGCATATTTTGATGGAAGAGAAGAAGCTCTGGGATATTTTAATATACCTGTTAATTATTGAGGCATCCAAATGGGGAATCTAAAAAACATAAATGTAATTATTGAAGTGCACAACCGTAGATTTTTTATAAAAGTCATGAGATATTTGCAATCAATAGCGGCTCTCCTAATGCTGCTTGCTTCCGGCTGTGTTAATAATAATGAGAATAAAACTGAAATAATACAAAAAGATAGAGGTCGTATAGTAGATGTATCTGACAAGATAGTGAATATTAAAACAGATTATGTTATTGGGAAGGCTTTCTTATATATCATTGACGATATCCTGATTGCTGAAGAATTCTATCCCAAAGGAGAAAAAGTAGATCATCTGTTTGATCTTAACACATTCAGATATATTACAAGCACAGGTGTCATGGGCAGGGGGCCGGGAGAGATAACTATCCCAAGTGGTATATTGGTTGACAGGGAAAAAAGAGTCTTCTGGCAGCTTGATGTAGGGAAAAAAGTTCTGCATAAATTTCCTCTGGACAGTGTTCTGTCTGACAAAATGTATATGCCTGATGCTTCGGTAAAGCTGGTAGATACATTGCTTCTTGTGTATTATAGTTTCTTAAATGACAGCATCGCTCTCGGCAAAGCAATAGAGCCTTTTACCGGTTCACCTTTTGTAACAATGGCCATGACGAAGTTTAATATTAATGCCGGTGAAATAAAAAGATTCGGATACGAAAATCCGAAAGTAAAGGGCAAGTTTACTAACTCATATTTCGATCTGTCTGTAGAAAATGGGATATATATCAATTGCTACCTATTTAAAGATTTAATGACCATCTGTGACTTAGACGGCAACCTGAAATATAATGTTTACGGACCCGGATGGGATGATCCCGAAAAGGATGATAATGGCTATTATTATGATGTAGTGATATATAACAAGAATATCTTTGCTTCCTACCTTGGAAGTAAAGGTTCTGTTGTTGAAGACAACATGGAAAGAGGAGTATATCCCAATAGCATCATAATATTCGACCTGGATGGCTCATATCAGAAAACTATTGAAACCGGGTCTGAAATATGCAGCTTTTGTATTGATGAAAAGCATAACAGGATTATTGCATATTTTATTGACAGGGAAGAACCGCTGGGTTATTTCAATATTCCGGTTGAATAGTCGGGATTCGGAAGGTGGAATGATAAAATTTCCTACTGGAAATTCCCGGAGATTCCCGGAGATTCCCGGAAATTCCCGGAAAATCAATTTATTATGTTGGTATTTTTGAGAGATCAATAATTAATAACCAATAATTTTATGCTATGAAAAAACTGTGTCTTTGCGTGGGGATTTTAGCTTTTGCTATTTTCATTGGATCGACTCTATCCAATGTAAATGCTCAGAGTAACGAGGAACTGAGTAATGAATACCCCGGTGGTGAGTCATATCTGGGTCCCGTATGTATGAATTCTTCCGGAACCTATTATTGTTGCAAGAATTCGTCAGGTGCTTGCGATAAGCCTGCTACTTGTCCTTCCTGCCAATAGGGATAAATTTGGATTCTAATCATGGGGGAAGCCTGAATATTAAAGGCTTCCTCATCTTACAAACAGTAAAACAATACCAAGATGATTTACATTTTGGTTGACTTAATTGTCTAAGTTTAAAGTTCATGATCTGATTAAGAATCATATCATGGGGATACACAAAATATAGGATAGTAATAGAGTAAATTATTATTAAGAGCCTTGAAAAGAAAGTTCAAAGAGTTACTTACGGGTTTATTAGCAACTTCAGGATTGGCTGTCTTGTGCTTCTGCAACACTGCGTGTACAAAGCAAAATCAAGTTGATTTTACCAGGATTAGTATCGATCCTGAGAATGCCGGTACCTTGAAATATTCAGAAATATACAGTAAAATCGAAATTCTACCGATTGAAACGGATACAGCGTTTCTAATTGATGAGGTTCAGAAGCTGATTGTTGAGAATGATAAATATTTCTTTCAATGCAATAACAAAATACTGGTTTTCAATAGTACTGGTCGTCCGCTGTATAAAATTGATAATGTTGGCAAGGGGCCTGGCGAATATATTGCAATAGGTGACATCATATTGGATGAAGGTAGGTTGGAATTATATGACAGCAAGCAACGAAAAATAATCCAGCATGATGAGAACGGTAGGTATCTGAACGAATGGAGATGCGGGATTGATGCTTATTCATTTGTAAAGTTAAACTCAGATCTGTATGCTTTTTATGTCGGTGCCGGAGGCTATTATAATAATACAAACAAAAAGCTGCTTGTCTTTTCAAGAAAGAAAGGAAAAGTAATTGACGGATTCATTGAAACACCCGAATATGAAATGGAATATATGCATTTTGCAGATTTAGTTAACTTTCAGCAATATAAAGAAGATATATATTTCCTTTACAGCTTTAATGATACCATCTATAACATTACCGGGAATGGAATATCCCCACGCTATTTCATCGATTTTGGTAAATACAGGTTGCCCCATAAATATCTTGAAGGCAAATATAACGGAATTGAAGCCTTTTTCTCAGATTGTCTGAAATCGGGGAGCGCATTTAAGCTTATGGGATTCTTTGAATCTGACGAATACATAATATCATCTTTCTTTTATAATGGGCTTAATTATATACACTTCTATTATTCCAAAAGCAAGAGAGAGGCCAGAGTAGTGGATGCATACTTTGACGATATGTTAGTAAAGGGCGTAGAGTTTAAAACATCATTCTATAATTTACCCTTTACTGTAAAAAATAACAAAACATACACTGTCACAAATGCTTATGAACTCATGGCAAAAATAGACTCTTTAAGGAGTAAAGTGACAGTTCGTGATTGGGAGATTTTTTTGGAAAAGAATGCTGATATTATGGAATTATACAATAAAATATCAATAGACAGTAACCCGGTCTTATTGATTGGATCCTTAGTATAACTCCTCACTTAGTCCAGTATAAATATAATGCATTCATAATCAGCACTTGAAATGATTCGATATTTTGAAATTCAATCATAGTGAATGAGAAAAGACTTGTTTTTTAATATCGTATTTACTATTATTTTTATTGGGTGTATAATCATGTCAGTGATTAACCTGGCTGAAAGGAAGAATCTGTTAAAGCAGTTTCAGAACCTTGAGAGGGAGAAAGAACTGGGAATAGATATTGTTAGGGAAAAAGCCAGGCAAATGATTTTGCAGCACATGAGCGCCACGAATGAAAGAATAGATTCATCCCTGATTATTTACACCGCAAGAGGTGAAGAAGTGAAAATTGCCTCTTTATTGAAAGCAGGAGAAAAACTCATTCTTAGGATTCCATTAAATTCATGTGGATTATGTTATGATCAATCGCTTAAGGTTATGAATGAGATGGTCCATATTATTGGGAAGGAGGATTTAATTGTGTTGTTGCCTAAAAGTAGAGGCAGAGAGTTCACTACTTTCTTTAAGGAAAACAATTGTGTTGATCTTCAGTTCTTTTATACAGATGATGATTTTAAGATATCAATTTTAGACAACAATGGAATCCCATTCTTTTTTACGACCTCTCCAGACCTAATCTGCCGCAACCATTTATTTCTAGAAAAGGATCCGGATGACTTTATATTTAAATATTTGATTTTCATAAAAGAAAATGTCATCCTTTAAACTTAATTTTTAATTGGAGGCAACACGCATGCTTACCGGGAAAAGGTAGTGTTCCAATCAGTGTGTCCGGGGTAGAAGGCCTTTAAAAAGAATTATTATTTTGTTCTGGGTGATATTTTTTACAATTCCTTTGATTCAAGATTCTGGTGATTCGTGCCTGAAGAAAACCAACTACCTGTCTGGAAATGGATGATGAGCTGCTCCTTGTTGATTTTGGGTTCCTTAATGACAGTATTGTTCTGGGAAGAGCTATACATTCATTGTCACATTCCACTTTTGACATGACAATGACAAAACTGAATGCCAATACTAATGAGATTGAACGGTTTGGTTATGAGAACCCCGAATGTCCAGGAAAGAAGAAGATTGCATCATTTAGCCTGTCAGTTGAGAACAATTTCTATGTGAACTGCTATGATGAGTGCGACTTGATGACTATATGCGACCTCAACGGTAACCTGAAACACAACATATATGGCCCCGGGTGGAATGACAAAGACCAGGACAGAAAAGCATATTACTTCGGATCCGATATATTTAACGGGAAAATCGTTGCAGCTTATATTGGTGATCTGGAATTTGTTTTTAAGGGAAACATAACCCGGGGAGCTGCGCCATCAACTCTTATAATATTTGAGAAGGACGGCAGATATTTAAAAACGATCAATACAGGGTATGAATTTGAACGTTTTTGTATTGATGAAGAGAATAAGAGGATTATCACATATTTTATTGACAGGGAAGAACCGCTGGGTTATTTCAATATTCCAGTTAAATAGTCAGGTTTCAGAAAGGAGAAATTATAAAAATCATTACTGGAAAATCCCAGAAAATCCCAGAAAATCCCAGAAAAATCTTAAACATCTTATTTAATTTTACAGAAGTCAGGTTTGCTGTTTTGATAGAGATCATGAAAATAAAACAAGTATAAATCAGAAAGAAAAGGGCAGAGAGTTTTCAAGTTTGACGAAACATCTCTCTGCCCGGACCCTTTCCTTAATGAAAGAAAGGAGGTATAGTAACAAAGATAGTATTAAAGAAGGAACATTCTTCCCGGTTGAAAAGGATGAAGCTTGCTTAACAGGCATAGCGGGTTGTACTTTAATTTGTTAAGGTTAATATAATTGAAACTATCATGAAAAAAAAAGATCATTTTAACGGCTATAGGCAGTATTTTTGCTATATTTTCAATACTCAGCTTTAATCTGCCTATGAAAATCACAGGTGATATTACGGTCAAAAACATTAGAGTAATGGCTCAGGCAAAAGCGAGTGAGCTTTGCCCGAATGGATGCCTGCTTGATGGTGACGGTTGCATTTTCTATGGGTGGCATCCATACTATAAGGAATATAACTGGAATGATCAGACGAAATTGACACTTTAGATCTTGCAACTGACCCTTAATTAGAACCAGGGGCGGTCACTCATTTGACCGCCCTAAAGATTAAGAAAGCATTTGTGTGTTATGAAAAATTTAAGTCTTATTGGTTTCCTCTTGCTGTTTTTAACCACAGGATGCAACAGCAAAATTGATAACAGGATCGAAATAACACAAAAACACCGCGAGAATATCGTTGATGTTTCTGGTAAGATAATCGATATCAAGCCGGATATTCTGATTGGCAAGTCATCGTTCTATATAATTGACAGCATTTTAATCGTCGCTGAGTGGGAGCCGAAAGGAGAAATGGGTATCCATCTATTCAACAAGAATACATTTGAGTATATACGGAGTACGGGATACATTGGCAGAGGACCCGGAGAGATTGGTGTCATGGGGCGGCTTGGAATCGACAGCAAAAACAGAATTATTTGGGCCCCTGATCATGGGAAACGTATAATGTACAAATTTCCCTTAGATAGTGTTTTGAATAATGAACAATTTAAACCTTCGATCAGGAAAGAGCTAAATACTGAATTATTCATTGAAAGGTTTGGATTCCTGAATGACAGCATTGTCCTTGGAAAAGCAGTTCATGCAATCTCTGCTTCTTCCTTTGATATGGCTATGGCCAAACTGAATATCAATACAAATGAGATTGAAAAGTTTGGCTATGAACACCCTCAGGCTATTGGGAAGAAATCAAATTCACTTTTTGCTCTTTCAGTTGATAATAACTTCTATGTAAACTGTTACTCTTATCTTGATCTAATGACAATATGCGATCTTGAGGGAAACCTAAAGCATAACGTTTATGGCCCCGGGTGGTTCGAAAATGATCAGGATAAAAATGCTTATTTTTCTGATGTTGGAATAATCGGGGGTAAAATAATTGCATCATATATAGGAGGCAGGGGCATAATTGTCAAAGATGGCATAACAAAGGGTGCGACTCCTTCAAAGCTGATAGTTTTTAACAAGGAAGGTACCTATCTAAGAACTGTTGAAACCGGTAATGTTTTTACAAGTTTTTGTATTGATGAGAAGAATAGAAGGATTATAGCTTTTTTCTCTGACAGAGAAGAGCCGCTGGGTTATTTCAATATTCCGGTTGAATAGTCGGGATTCGGAAGGTGGAATGATAAAATGTCCTACTGGAAATTCCCGGAAATTCCCGGAAATTCCCGAAAAAAACTTAAACATCTAATATAATTTTACATAGGACAAGTTTGCCGTTTTACGAATTTTTTTAAGGTATAAAAGTATAAATCAGAAAGAAAAGGGCAGAAAGCTTTGCCTGTATTGCCAAGTACTTTCTGCCCCGGCCTTTCATAAAAAATGAAAGGAGGTGACAACAAAGATAGTAAAACAGAAAATTAAACAAGCTGCATCAGCTTGCTCAACGGTTACGGCCATTCTGAATTCGTAAAAATGTTTTGTTAAAAAACTGTCATCATGAAAAAAAGACTTTTTCTTGCAACCATTGCCAGCATAATTGTAGTGTTTACAATTCTAAGTGCAAATGTTGCTCAGACAAGCTCAGATAATACTGATCAGAAAAACATTAAAATAATGTCGCAGGCAAATGCACAAGTAAATCCGAATTGCCCTACGGGTTGCGTTCTACGTAAAGAATTCTGCTACTGCAATGGTATGTCGAGTCCCGACCGGGCCCCACCTTTAGGCCAAACCTTAGAATAACCAAGCAGGAGATCTTCCAGATGCAAAAGGTGTGGCTGTTTTTCATACAGCCACATCTTGATATAAACATCTGATTCTAAGGGATTAAAACTATAGAAAGAGCAACAAAATATTCTGTATTTATGAGATATTTACAATTAATAGCGGCTTCCCTTATATTGCTTTCTTCCAGCTGTGGCAATAATAACAAGACCGAAATAATACAAAAGGAAAGAGACCGAAAAGTAGATGTAGCTGACAAGATAGTGAATATTGAATGTGATTATGTTTTTGGTAAATCCGATCTACATATCATTGATGATATCCTGATTGCTGAAGAGTCCTATCCAAAAGAAGAAAAAGTAGATCATCTGTTTGATCTTAATACATTCAGATACATTACAAGTACCGGAGTCCTGGGCAGAGGGCCGGGAGAGATAACTATCCCAAGTGGTATATTGGTTGACAGGGAAAAAAGAGTCTTCTGGCAGCTTGATGTAGGGAAAAAAGTTCTGCATAAATTTCCTCTGGACAGTGTTCTGTCTGACAAAATGTATATGCCTGATGCTTCGGTAAAGCTGGTAGATACATTGCTTCTTGTGTATTATAGTTTCTTAAATGACAGCATCGCTCTCGGCAAAGCAATAGAGCCTTTTACCGGTTCACCTTTTGTAACAATGGCTATGACTAAGTTTAATATTAATTCACAAGAAATCAGAAGATTCGGGTATGAAAATCCAGAAGTAACGGGCAGGTTTACTAACTCATATTTTGCTCTGTCTGTAGAAGATGGGATCTATGTCAATTGCTATCTGCATAAAGATTTAATGACTATCTGTGACTTAAACGGCAATCTGAAATATAATGTTTACGGACCCGGATGGGATGATCCGGAAAAGGATGATAATGCATATTTTGGAGAGGTAATAATATATGACAAAAAGATTTTTTCAGCATATCAAGGCAGCTGTCGTATCATTGTTGAAGGCAACATGCAAAGAGGTGCATATCCTAAAAGTATAATAGTATTTGGCCTGGATGGCTCATATCAGAAAACCATAGAAACCGGTTCTGAGATTTTCAGTTTTTGTATTGATGAAAAGAATGACAGGATAATTGTATATTTTAATGACAGGGAAGAACCGCTGGGATATTTCAATATTCCGGTTGAATAGTCAGGATTCTGAAGATGGAATGATAAAATTTCCTACTGGAAATTCCCGGAAATTCCCGAAAAAAACTTAAACATCTAATATAATTTTACATAGGACAAGTTTGCCGTTTTACGAATTTTTTTAAGGTATAAAAGTATAAATCAGAAAGAAAAGGGCAGAAAGCTTTGCCTGTATTGCCAAGTACTTTCTGCCCCGGCCTTTCATAAAAAATGAAGGGAGGTGACGCCAAAGATAGTAAAACAGAAAAACAAACAAGCTGTATCAGCTTGCTCAACGGCTACGGCCATTGTGAATCCAGGAACATCTTTTAGTAATAAAAACTTATCATAATGAAAAAGAAACTTTTTCTTGCAACTATCGCTGGTGTTTTTGTAATGTTTGCAATTCTTAGCGTAAATATTGCTCAAGTCCGCACAGATGATGCTAATTTGAAGGACATAATAATAATGTCTCAGGCGAATGCACAAGTAAATCCAAATTGCCCAACGGGATGTGTTGAAGGAGGACCATGGTGCTACTGCAACGGTATGTCAAGTACTTGCTGGAATCTCCCTAAAGGTTCTACTTTGGATTAATTGAATCAATATAACCTGAAGATTCCCGTTTAAATAGTGTGGTTGTGAAAAACAGCCACACTTTATAAATACATACGTTGTTTAGTGGGAAATGTAAATGAGAGAAAGTTAAATCACTATTACCAGATGAGATATTTACAAATACTGTTCACAATTATGCTTTTTATAATTGCAGGTTGTGGGAAAAGGAATGAGAAAAAAACAGAAATAGCACAAAGCGAAAGAGGTTGTATCGTAGACGTATCTGATAAGATAGTGAGTATTGAAACGGATTATGTTATCGGGAAGGTTTTTTTATATATTATTGACGATATCCTGCTTACGGAAGAGTTCTATCCTAAAGGAGAAAAAGTAGATCATCTGTTTGATCTTAATACATTCAGATACATTACAAGTACCGGAGTCCTGGGCAGAGGGCCGGGAGAGATAACTATCCCAAGTGGTATATTGGTTGACAGGGAAAAAAGAGTCTTCTGGCAGCTTGATGTAGGGAAAAAAGTTCTGCATAAGTTTTCTCTGGACAGTGTTCTGTCCGACGAAATGTATATGCCTGGTGCTTCGGTAAAGCTGGTAGATACATTACTTCTTGTGGGTTATGGTTTCTTAAATGACAGCATCGCTCTTGGCAAAGCAATAGAGCCTTTTACGGGTTCGCCTTTTGTGACAATGGCAATGACGAAGTTTAATATTAATACCGGTGAAATCACGCGATTCGGATATGAAAATCCTGGCGTAAAGGGCAGATATACAAATTCATATTTCGACATGTCTGTAAAAGATGGGATATATGTCAATAGTTATCCGTTTAAAGATTTAATGACCATCTGTGATTTAGACGGTAACTTGAAATGTAATGTTTACGGACCAGGATGGGATGATCCTGAAAAGGATGATAATAGTTATTTTTTTGATGCAGTAATACATAACAATAAAATCTTTGCTTCCTATCTCGGCAGCAGTCGTATCATTGTTAAAGGCAACATACAAAGAGGTGCATATCCTAAAAGCATAATAGTATTTGGCCTGGATGGCTCGTATAAGAAAACTATTGATACCGGGTCTGAAATATGCAGCTTTTGTATTGATGAAAAGCATAACAGGATAATCGCCTATTTCAATGACAGGGAAGAACCGCTGGGATACTTCGATATCCCTGAATTATGATTCTTTTAGGCCAATTATGACAGAGGTAGTTAATTCCAATCCCGCTTATACCAAGAAGTGTTGGATTACCTGTTTGACAATCGTGAATTAAAGAACATTGTTGATATGAGACGTTGCCTGAGTTTGTTTCTCTGCCTGATCCCTTTAATCTCTTGTTCTAACCAGTCTGTTACCAGGGACCTGAAAAGCAATCTTAATAAAACAATCAGACTGGAAATGTTTGATAGCGTAAGATTTGGAGACAAATTACTGTCATATAAAGAGTTCAGACAGATGTATGACTATATTTCGGTGGTTTACCTTGAGGACGGATGCCAACCGTGTTATCCAAAGTTTATAGAATGGCAGAACATGATGGATAGTCTGAATAAACGGAATGACTACACAATTCTTTTCATTATCCAGGGCTTCAGATATCATAATTTTATTAATAGAGTTAATGAAATCTCTGCATTTAACGATCATTACTATTCCATCATGGATGACAGCCTTAATTATCTTCTGAATAACAATGACATACCACGATGGATAATTGACGGTTCTGTACTTATCGGTCCTGATAATAAGATAAAAATGATTGGAGAACCCTGGGCTACTAATGAAATGACAGAGTTATTCTATAGTATTTGCCAATAATATCATACCCTGCCATTAATTTACTCTAAAACGGTAAATCGGGAAAAACCTTTTGGTTTAATCGACTAAACCTAAAGGCAGAATGTTATAAGAATGATCAAATCAAATGACAAGTCTTTCAGAGGCTGGTGGTGGATAATTGTCGCAATAGTTCTTCTTGCTGTTGCGCTTAGAATTTTCGTTGTCTCACTTTATCAGGTTTCATCTGTTTCCATGGAGCCGGTTCTGTTGCCTGGCGATGTAATTATTGTCAGCAAGACAAGCTACGGACCAAGGCTGTTGAAATTAAGTAGTTATCTGAAAAACAAAAATGTTGAGTATTGCAGATTAAAGGGCCGAAGCCGTATAGAAGAAGGCGATATTGTTGTTTTTAACATGCCATTGCATAATACTTCATCTGAATTCGAAAGTCTCAATACTACTGGTTGTATTGCAAAACGAATTTTTGGCCTCCCTGGGGATACTGTGTTAATTGAAAATAATAAGGGCAGAAATGATGGGATTACACGTTTCCAGATTGAAAACCAATTATTCCCTTATGATTCGTCTTTGCATTGGACACTTGAGAAGTACGGTCCACTTTATGTACCAGCGAAAGGAGATTCTATACATTTAACAGAAAAAAATGCCTGCTGTTATAAAGAAGTTATGCTCCATGAAAATCCGAAAGGACAAATTAAAGATAATACCCTGGTCTTAAATGGAGAGACTTTGACTGCTTATGTCTTTAAAAAAAATTACTATTTTGTTCTGGGTGATAATTTCTACAATTCCTTTGATTCAAGATTCTGGGGATTCGTGCCTGAAGATAATATTATCAGGAAAGTGACTATGATCCTGTTTTCAATAAATCCTGATAAAGAAGGATTTAAAAAATTTCGGTTCAACCGGTTCCTTAGAACAGTCAATGCCCAATAATGAATACTGTTCATTTTCTATGAGACTTAAATTTATCAGGCAGTATTAGCTGAACGCTTTTTTACTAATACTGACAAATCCTTTAAATGTTTTGGCAGATAGCATATTTCTGTTTACTTTTAAACCTGCTGTTTGATCAATACGAAGTTATTATGGACAAGTATTTCTTTTCCAGACAAGAAATAGCTGCTGAACTGGGCATTGATCCAAAAACTCTCAGACAAAAATTAAAAAAAGCAGGTATCATGTTGGAAAGTGGTATGATCCCGGCTGAGAAGGTCAGGGAAATAATGCACCTTCTGCAGGTGAAACAGGAAAATCACGATGGCACTGAGCAAATTGACCAGCCTGATTGAAATTTTAATAAATTTGATAGATCATTCCTTGATAGTCAACAGTGTAATAACCCCATTACCAGATGCAAAAGAGGGCATTCATTCCACGGCTTTTTGCAATAGCTCTTGGTTGTGCATTAATAATCCCAGGGTCATGCAAATCAAGACAGACAGACAACACGGAGGAACTGGCAAGAAGAACATCGCGGCCCGAGGCCGTGATGGTTAAAACAGTCAGACTCGAACCGTCAACATTCTATCACGAGATCATCAGCAACGGCAAGGCATTCTCCCTTAGCAAGGCTGTCGTCCCGTTCAAGGTAAACGGCATAATTGAAGAGCTGTATGTGAAAAACGGCCAGAGGGTGAAAGCCGGCCAGCTGCTGGCCGTCATAGAGGACTTCGAATACAAAACCAGCCTCACCAGCGCAAGACAGGCCCTGACCAAGGCCGACATAAACTTCAGGGATGACCTGCTCAGTAAGTACATGACGGCAGACACAAACAACCTTGACCCTGCAAAAATAAGAACCTCCAGGATCAGGAGCGGACTGGATGATGCACTTTTAGCCCTTGAAAAGGCTGAGTATAACTACAACAACACACGGATATACTCCCCGCTCGACGGGGTGATTGCCAACCTCGAGGCCACCCGCCTGAACCCCAGCCAGAACTATAAGAGCCTCTGCACGGTGATTGCCAACGATGTAATGTATATAGAGTTCCCCGTGATGGAGTCGGAATACGGGTTCATCACCACCGGAATGCCCGTAGGGATAATCCCTTTTGTTGATGACAGCCTTCTCATACAGGGGAAGATAGTGGAGATCAATCCGCAGGTTGATGAGGGAGGCATGATACGCGTCAGGGCCGAGTTCAGGAACAACGGCCGCCTTATTGACGGCATGAATGTCAAGGTCCTTATCAGGAAGCCTGAATATAACAGGCTGGTCATCCCCAAAGAAGCCCTGGTGATCAGGCAGGGGAAAGATGTGGTCTTCATCAGGCAGGATTCCCTGGCTATATGGAAGTATGTCACCATTGAGTCTGAGAACAGTTCGATGGTCTCCGTGAGCGAGGGACTCACGCCCGGCGACCTGGTCATTGTAAGAGGCAACACCAACCTCGCACATGAAACAAAGGTGAAAGAGGAATGAGTTCCCCGAGTGAACAGACACCACGCTTTTCGCCTTTCAGCCTGAACATCTTCTTCGTGGTGCTCATCATCACCGGAGCAGCGATAATGCCTCTGCTGTCGCTGCAGTTGAACCCCACCCGCTATCTCCCCTCACTGACAGTAAGCTATACCTGGCCTGATGCCGCCGCCAGGGTGGTTGAGCAACAGGTCACCTCGGTCCTTGAGGGTGTGATAAGCACTCTCCCTGGGGTCAGTCGCATCTCTTCCACCACAAACAATGAGAGCGGAGAGATAACCGTGGAATTCGACAGGAATACGGATCTCCGCACCAAACGGTTTGAGGTGGCATCACTCATCCGCGATGCCCACTCGCGCCTGCCCGAAAGGGTTTCTTATCCGGTTATTCAGATGAATATGCCGTCGAATACCAGCGGATCGGTGATATTGAGCTACCAGGTGACAGGAAATGAGGCTCCTTCCTATATCTTCAGTATTGCGGAGGAGCTGCTGAAGCCGGCGATAGCATCCGTTGACGGCGTCTACAGCGTGGATATCTATGGCGCCACACCCCGTGCCTGGGAGCTGATATATGATCAGAAGGTCCTCTCTTCAACAGGGGTGACCCCCAGCCGGATACGTGATGCAATAAGGGCATATCTTTCTGTCCGGGAGGCTGGCGGAGGAGTGGATAACCTGCTCTCTTCAGGAATGAAAAGGACATATCTGACTATGGTCGGCCACAGGCCGGATACGGTCAGGTGGGAGGATATCCCTGTCACTGCCGGTAACGGCAGGGTGCTGATGCTCTCTGATCTTGTCACAGTGAAGCTCAGGGATGAGAGACCCCGCAGTTACTATCGCATTAACGGCCTCAACACCATTACCATGGTGATAAGCGCCGGAAGGAACGTCAATAATATCAGGGTTGCAGAGGAGGTGAAGGATGTGATTGAGAAAATGAAGAGCAAGATACCTCCCGGCCATGATGTGATACTTTCGCTTGACAATACAGGCTTTATCCGGGAGGAGATATCCCGGAACCTTTTCAGGGCGGTGCTGTCGGTCATACTGCTCCTGGTCTTCGCTTTTCTTGTTAGCCGCGACCTTAAATACATGCTCATACTGCTCATCAGTATGGTGGCAACCATTTTTATAGCCTTCATCTTCTACTGGCTGTTCAGGCTTGAGATACACCTCTATTCCATGGCAGGGATTGCCGTGTCATTTGGTATGATCATCAGCAATATTATAGTGATGACTGATCACATCAAATACCATCATAACCGGAAGGTTGGCATCTCACTCATGGCAGCGACGCTTACCACCGTGGGAGCGCTGGTGGTGATCTTCTTCCTTGATGAGGCCTCGCGGGTCACGCTGGCCGACTTCGCGGCGGTGGTGATCATTAACCTGATGGTATCACTGCTGGTGGCATTGTTCTTCATCCCTTCACTGGCACAATCGATCGGCTTCACCGGGAAGAGAGCCGCGGTAAATTTTCAGGGTAAACGCTTCGCCGGGAAGAGAGCCGCGTCAAATATCCGGCGTAAACGCTTCGCTGTGCGTCTGACAAGGTTTTATGAGAGAGCCATCAGGTCATTTATCAGGTACAGGAAGGTATATATCACTGCGGCGGTGCTGCTGTTCGGACTGCCTCTGTTCTGGCTGCCGGATTCACTGCCTGTTGAAAAGATCAGGACAACTGCCGCCCCTGAGCCTGAGCTGACCCGCTGGCAGCAGTTTTACAATAAAACCCTCGGCAGCATAAAGTATGTTTCAGACATTAAACCCATTGTAAACAAGCTTACCGGGGGTACACTCAGGCTCTTCAGTGACCGGGTAAAGAGCAGCAATTATTATTATTTCAGGGGTTCCGACGATGTTGAGCGGACACAGCTCAGTGTAAGCATCGGCCTCAGCGAGGAGGGGCTGACACTCGAAGATATGAATGAGGTATGCCTGGGTCTTGAGAATATGATTGCAGCCTACAGCGAGGTGGACCGGTTTACCACCAGGGTCAGTTCGCCCTCGTCGGCATCCCTGACCGTCACATTCAAGCCGGAGCATGACCGCACAATATTCCCGTTCATCCTGAAGATGAGGATAGAGGACTACATGATGGGCATCGGCAGTTATCATGTCCAGGTGTACGGGGTGGGTAAAGCCTTCAGCAACCAGGTCTACAGTGACTACCTGAGGGGCTCATATTCAATCGTTCTGAAGGGATACAATTTTGATATTCTCAGCGGCTACGCCGAAGACCTTAAAGAGCGGCTCATCTCAAGCGCTAAGGGAAGGATAAAGGAAGTGTATGTACTGGGAGGAGAAGACCGCTGGTCAGTAAAGAAACAGTACAGGAACATTGTCTCTGCGGACAGGGAGTCGGTTACCCTGGCCGGAAGCGATATGTACAGCCTGTATGAACACACACGGAGTCTCTCGCGGAACAACCAGGATGGCGGGCAGGTCTACATGGGAGGCTTCCTTGCCCCGATGACCCTGAGATCAGCTTATGCAGAGACATACGAGATGTGGGACATTTACAATGAGCCGATGATCACAGGATCGCAGAGTATGGTGAAGCTTAAGGACCTGCTGAGCATGACCAGGGAGATAACGGATAATTCAATCAGTCGTGAGGACCAGCAATATATTTTAACGGTGACATATGATTTCATCGGGAACTATGAGCTGGCCAGGATTATCAGGGACCGTAACATTGAAGAGACTGCGGCTCTCCTGCCGCTGGGCTATTCGGTACGCTCCAGTTCCTACACTTATTCATGGTTCACGCAGAAGAACAACTACCCGTTACTGTTACTTGTCATAGCGATCATCTACCTCGTCTGCTCCATCCTGCTCGAGTCGCTCCGTCAGCCGTTCATAGTGCTCGGGCTGATACCGTTCTCTTTCATCGGGGTCTTCATTACTTTTTCGCTGTTTAAGATACCGACAGATGAAGGGGTGTTTGCAGCGATGATCCTCCTGTGCGGGCTGGCTGTCAACTCGGCGCTTTACATCCTTGACGATTACAACAGGCTGAAGCGTTCCGGGAGGCGTCTTCCGGCGGTGAGGATGTATCTTAAGGCCTTCAACGGGAAGATCATCCCCGTCATTCTTACGATCTTGTCTACAATTGTAGGTCTTCTGCCGTTCCTCCTTACAGGCAGGGATGAGCGGTTCTGGTTCGCGCTGGCAGCGGGAGCCATCGGCGGGCTACTCTTCAGCATGGTAGGGCTGCTCGTGTTTCAGCCGATGATGCTGAGGAGGGAACAATTATTATTTCCGGAAACGGGAAGCCCCTCTGATTATACTGACCGTTCTGTTCCGGCAGGTATTTCGGGCAAACCGGGCAACACAGAACCTCAGAACCCTGATAAACCTGATAACACCGTTCACCATGGTTAGATTCCTTGTACAGCGGCCTGTGGCAGTGATAATGAGTTTCCTCGCGGTGATTGTCCTCGGCATCGCTGCTTCGGGGAGGCTTCCCGTATCACTGATGCCTGATATAGATATCCCCGAGATCACTGTGGCTGTCTCGCGTCCTGACATCAGCTCACGGGAGATAGAGAACAGCGTGGTGAGCGTCCTTCGCAGGAGCCTGATGCAGGTGGAGGGTGTTGATGACATCCGGTCGGAATCGCGCAACGGCAGCGCCATTATAAGGATGAAATTCGCCTTTGGAAATGACATCGACCTGGCATTCATGGAGGTCAATGAGAAGATCGATGCCGCCATGAACCTTCTTCCCCGCGATCTTGATCGCCCGAGGGTGATAAAGGCAAGCGCCACTGACATCCCCGTCTTCATGCTCAACATAACCCTGGCAGACAGGGCCGCGGACCCGGCAGCCTTCGCCGACCTGAGCGACTTCGCAGGTAACATCATCCGCAAGCGTATTGAACAGCTGCCCGAGGTGGCCATGGCTGACATCACCGGTCAGGTCAGCAGGGAAATCTTTATCAGGCCCGATGAGCGTAAGATGCAAAGCCTCGGAATCACTCCCGAAGATATCATAACTGCCGTGAACATGAACAATGTCAATGTCAGCAGCATCATGGTCAGGGATGGCAAGTATCTCTATAACCTTGAGTTTGATACAAACCTGAAGGGTGTGGATGATATCCGGAACATATGGCTGAAGAAGGAGGGGAAGTTGCTTAAGATAAAGGATATAGCTGTTGTTGACCTGAGGGTCCGGCGCGCCGGGGGCCTTTCATTCTCTGACAACAGGCAGGCGGTGGTGCTGGCAATAATAAAGGAAGCTTCTGCCAGGATGGAGAACCTGGAAGAGAAGATGGACGAGATGGTTAGCCAGTTCCGAAGCGATTATCCGCAGATGGAATTTGAGATCTCGCAGGACCAGACACGTCTCCTCGACTACTCACTCATGAACCTGAGGCAGAGCCTTATTTCAGGCGGCCTGCTGGCTTTCTTTATCATGTTTTTCTTCCTCAGGGATGCCCGTTCACCACTGATAATCGGCGTCAGCATACCGACGACGCTTGTGATCAGCCTGCTCTTCTTCTACCTCGTGGGGCTCTCGATAAACGTCATCTCCCTTGCCGGCCTGATCCTTGGGATTGGCATGATGATCGATAACTCAATTGTGATAATAGAGAATATCACCCAGTGGACCGACAGGGGCGAGAAGCTCATCAATGCATGTGTGAAGGGCACAACTGAGGTGATCACGCCTCTTATCTCGTCAGTGCTCACCACCTGTGCCGTGTTTGTGCCGCTGATCTTTCTGAGCGGCACTGCCGGAGCGCTGTTCTATGACCAGGCCATTGCCATCATCATCGGCCAGGGAGTCTCACTGCTGGTGGGGATCATGCTTCTGCCGACAGTATATCACCTTATCTATCGAAGCGGGAGGGAGGGTGCGCTGACCCGTTTCGTGAAACGGATCAGCCTTAAGAACCTCGAGGAAAAGTATGAGGGGGGAATGAACTTTTTCTTCAGGCACCGGAGAGCGGTGATGGCTCTTTTCGGGGTGACAATCGCGGTAATGCTCCTCTTCTTCTTCAGCATGAGGAAGGAGGAGTTCCCGGCGATAGTTCAGGATGAGATGACAGTGATGATCGACTGGAATGAGAACATCGACCTGCAGGAGAATTCGGCACGGATACAGGCTCTTGTTGATCAGCTGGGAGAGAAGGCTGTGCAGACCAACAGCTTTGTGGGTGAGCAGCAGTTTATCTTCACACGCGAGTATGATCAGCCCTATTCATCGGCGAAAATATATATCAGGGCAGCGGGTTATGGAGCGGTGGATGAGATCAGGGAGTTGTTGATGGCATACCTGCCCTCGCGGTTCCCCGAGGCAGTGATGACCATAAGGCCTCAGGAAAACATCTTTGAGAAGATTTTTGCGGCTTCAGAGACGCCACTGGTGGTTGAGGTGGCGCTGGCCGCTGAGAAGGCGGTGCCGCCGATAGAGAGGATGATGCAGATCAACGGACTTCTTGCTGAGCGGTGGCCCGGGGCAGGGATCATGGCTCCGCAACTGGAGGAGAAGATAGAGATCAGGCTTGACCCTGTGAGGATGCTGTTGTATGATATTGATCCCAACATAGTCTATCCGGCCATCAGGAGCGCGCTGAACCGCAATGAGATAGGTGAGCTGAGATCGTCACATCAGATCCTTCCCGTTGTTATGGCAGGCAATGAGACACCTATAGGCGAGCATATGTCAAGCGGCTACGTGCTTAACAGGCATGGGGCGCGGGTTCCCGTCAATGAGATATGTGATGTCAGGCGGGTGCGTTACTACAAGGCCATAATGGGTAACATGGCGTCAGAGTATGTCCCTGTTGAGATGAATGTGTCGACGAACCGCCCGGCACAGCTGACGGCTGAGATCGAAGAGGCTTTGTCGGCCGTGCCGGACCTCTCGCTCTCATTCAGCGGCACACTGATGACGGGCCAGCGGCTCTTCCGCGAGCTGGCGCTGGTGCTGCTTGTCTCACTGGTGCTTCTCTACTTCATTCTTGCCGCACAGTTTGAGTCGCTCACCCAGCCATTGATAGTGCTTCTTGAGATACCCATTGACATTGCAGGGGCGCTATTCCTGGTATGGTTATGGGGAGGGACAATCAACATAATGACGATGATAGGGATCATTGTGATGTCAGGTGTCATCATCAACGACTCGATACTAAAGGTAGATACTATCAACAATCTCAGGAAATCCGGGGTAGAGCTGAAGGAGGCGATATACACCGGCGGCTCGAGGAGGCTGAAGCCCATTATCATGGTTGCAATGGCGTCGTTGTTTTCGACTCTTCCGATGCTGTTCGGGTCAGGTTTGGGAAACCAGTTGCAGCGGCCGATGGCTCTGGCGCTGATAGGAGGCATGACCCTCGGCACCTTTGTCAGTCTCTACTTCATACCTCTGGCGTACTGGTATATCTACAGGAAACGGGAGAAGAAAGCATAATAGGGGGATAGGAATATCATCATTATCCTAACCCGGGTTATCAATTAATCGATAAAATTGCAATGTTTGGATATCAAAACAAGAGGTTTTCTTGTGGACGGGAGGTACATCTTCGAGATAGAGCCTCGAGTTAGACTTAAGGAGCGGATAACCGGGATTAAGAATGCCTTTGTGGTATCGGACGATATTGAGTACGGCTCCGGTAACCGGATTCCACTATTGATGTCCGGATTGATGTACTGACAGGCAGTGGGAATCTTTCGCAGGAGATTCTTACTGATTTCAATAAATTGCCTCATCTTTGTCTTTTGTCCGGCCACGCCGGGACTGTAGAGGCAGACATAGGAAAAAAATGATATACAGACAATCCGATGAAGAATCCAATTCTGTTTGTGATGGTTGTGCTAACTGCATTTCTTTCTTCGTGTAATATGGGGGAGAAGATGTTCATAGCATCCGGCTATTCCGGCGATGGCGCCGCCGATGTGCTGCTCTGCAGCCTGAGCGGCAACGGCAACATTGAGAAGATAGCAGAGGTCACCGTCGGGGATAATCCCTCATATTTTACATTCGGAAAGGGAGGACTGATTTACCTTGTCAATGAGGTCGACACCTTTGACATGAAAGCCGGAGGAGGAATCACCACCTTACGCTATGATAAGAAGAGCAACAGCCTCGAAAAAGTCAGTTCGATAAACCAGGGAGGGGGAGGACCGTGCCACATTGAGGTTTCGGTTGATGGCAAATACCTGATCACAGCCAACTACGGCAGCGGCTCAGTCTCTGTGGTAAGACTGAACAGCGAGGGCATCCCCGAAAAGGTCACCGATGTTATCTTTTACGGTGAGAAGTCGCATCCCCACATGACCATTCATAACCCAAGGCTGCATACGTATTATGTATCAGACCTTGGCCTCGACAGGGTGCATCAGCTTAAGCTCGATACCACCCTGGGACTGCTCATGAATGCAGACATTGCATACTTCAACTGTGAACCCGGAAGTGGCCCCAGGCACATGGCAATAAACAAATCCTCTGCAAACCTCTATGTTATCAATGAGCTCAATTCCTCGGTGTCAGTATATAATATCCTCTCCGATACTGTGACTGCCAAACAGACTGTCAGCACTCTGCCTGAAGGTTACACTGAGAAAAGCTACAGTGCTGATTTACACCTCTCTCGCAGCGGGGAGAATATCTACGGATCAAACCGGGGTCATAACAGTATTGTGACCTTCAGGGTCGGGGCAGACGGTACACTGTCGGAGCCTTCTCACATCAGCTGCGGCGGCAACTGGCCGCGAAACTTTGCTGTGTCACCTTCTTGGAAATTCCTGTTAGTTGCAAACCAGAGGTCTGATCAAATATCAGTAGTATCTGCCGGCAGCAACTCTGAAGAAGCTGTCACAACGCTGCCGTTCAACGCCCCGGCCTGCGTGAAGTTTCTTAAATAGGTATTCAATACCGACAAATCGGGATCTCCGCATCGCTCCGATATTCGGTGCCACTAATTACTGAATACCGAATACATCCGGATAGGGCAAACAAATCAAGAATTATTTACAATAATCTTTTGAATTATGATCATATGTTCATTATATTTGTAGCGAACAATTGATCAAAAAATGTCACCGCGTCCAACACGATTAAGAAGAGTCAGCAACCCTCCGGTCATCTCGGGATTCCGGCCTTACGGCGGAGTGGCAAAGGAGGGACAGGCGCAGTCGGTCTTCCTGCACCTCGAGGAGTATGAAGTAATCAGGCTCTGCGATTATGAGAATTTCAACCATCATGAAGCTGCACGTGTGATGGATGTCTCGCGTCCCACGCTGACCCGCATATATGCAAAGGCGAGGGCGAAGATTGCTGATGCGCTGGTAACAGGCAAGCAGATCATAATCGAAGGCGGCAAGGTTTACTTTGACAGCGAATGGTACAAATGCAACGGTTGCAATTGCTTGTTCAACCAACCTGAAAAGAGCGTCATGCCTGAAAAATGTCCGTTATGCGGAAGCAGCGAGGTAGTCAATTATGTGCCTGTGGATGAGTCGACTCCGGTTACGCACCGTGCTCCTTCTGACATATGCTTTTGTCCTGCCTGCGGTTATGAGAAGGAGCATGAGCCGTCACAGCGATGCAAGGATGAGATATGCCCAGTGTGCAATAGCCGGCTCATGAGGAAGAACAACCTTCTTTTAAAAGATATTTAAACATAAAAAGATATGAAAGTAGCAATAACAAGTACAGGGCAGAGTCTTGAGAGCACCCTCGACCAGCGGTTTGGCCGCAGTGCCTTTTTTGTCATCTACGATACGGAGACAGGCGGGGTGGAGATCCTGCCCAACCCGAACAAGGATGCCGAGGAAGGAGCCGGTCCGGCTTCAGTCCGTCTGGTGGCGTCAAAGGAAGTGAAGAAGATAATCTCCGGGGAATTCGGAGTGAAGATCAAGTCTCTTCTCGACAGCCTGCAAATCCAGATGGTTGTTTACAAGGAGCCGGAGAAAACGGTTCAGTCAGTAATTGATATGTTGAGCAAATAATTTTAAAAACGAAAAGTTATGCCACGATCAGATCAGACAGGCCCTGAGGGCCAGGGCGCCATGACCGGCAGGAAAGCCGGACGATGCACCAACTTCGGCGCAGGAAAGGCAGGGAAGGGAAAAACTGATGGCAGCGAGAAGGATAAGAATGCCCTGGAACCCGAAACCGAAACCGGAGGAGCTGCAGGCCAGGGCCGCGGGCAGGGTCGCGGACAGGGCCGTGAACAAGGAGGCGGTCAGAGCAACGGACAGGGCGGAGGTCGTGGCCGGGGTCGGGGAGGTAGCCGGGGTCGTGGCCGGGGTCAGGGTACCGGCAGGAGCCAGGGAGGCGGACAAGACCGCGGTGCGGGCGGAGGCCAGGGCGGCAGAGGCGGAGCCGGATCAGGCGGAGGCAGAGGAAGAGGCGGCGGAAGAGGGGCCGGCAGATAGAACCGGCGGCAACAGGGAACAGACCCGGAACTAATCCGTGAATCCGGCAGCCATTGTTTTGTAATTCATTCAAACATTCTAATAAAAGCATTTAAACATGAAAAAGCGTATAGCAATTCCCCTCGAAGGAGGGATACTTTGTTCACATTTTGGCCACTGCGAACAGTTCGCAATAGTAGATGCCGATGACAGGTCTATCACAGACGAAACACTCGTCACTTCCCCTCCACATGAACCAGGGCTGCTTCCGGCATGGCTGGCAGAAAAAGGTGTCACTGACGTGATCGCCGGCGGCATGGGACAGAGAGCCATTAGCATTTTTAACCAGCATTCTATAAACGTATTCGTCGGTGCTCCTGTGAAGAGTCCTGATGAACTTGCATCAGACCTCCTGAATGAGAGGCTGCAGGCGGGAGCAAACTTTTGTGACCATTAGACTACCGCTATGGAAAAGAAGAGGATTGGGATCATCATATGCGACAGGTATCATACCTGCGCCGGCGGCAAGTGCTTCAGGTCCGTACGCAACCACGAGGGTGCTTTCGATAGGTATAAGGATCAGGATATAGAGGTGGCAGCCTTCACAACATGTGGAGGGTGCCCGGGAGGAAACGTTGAATATACCCCGGAGGAGATGATAAAAAACGGTGTGAGTGTAATTCACCTGGCAACAGGGCTGGTAGTGGGCTATCCGCCCTGCCCCAGGCTCGACTACTTCACCAGGTTCATTCCTGAGAAGTATGGCATTGAGGTGGTTGTCGGAACGCATCCAATACCCCAGAAATATTACACTACACACATGAACCTCGGCACCTGGAAAGGGGCTGCCATGCAACGGTTCATCAAACCCACGCTGGCCGACGAGAAGACGAGGCTGGCCTACGATTAGTAACTGCACTCATGAAGATAGCTGTTGCGAGCGGCAAAGGGGGAACAGGAAAAACCTTTGTCGCTACAAATCTTTTTAACGTATTGTCAGGCCGTGGTGAAAAAGTCACCCTGGTCGACTGTGATGCAGAGGCGCCTGATGACCTGCTCTTTTTTGAAGCTACGAAAAAAAATGAGTTTGAGGTAACACACCAGGTCCCGGTCATCAACAAGGATGCCTGCACCTGGTGCGGACGTTGCAGCAGCTGGTGCAACTATAACGCGATTTTCTACGTGCCCACGGCTAAAGTAATCGAGGTGATAGAGAACCTATGCCACGGCTGCGGGGCATGCTGCTTCGCATGCAACACCGGTGCAATAACGGAAAAACCGGTGGTGCTGGGAATGGTAAGCTCCCACATGACTGACAGGGGCTATGCGCTGGTCGAATCGCGCCTGCGTGTCAATGAGATGTCTCCTGTCAGAGTTATCAAAGCCGCAATTAAGGAGGCCGGTGATGAGGGGGTTGTTTTACTTGATTCACCTCCGGGGACTTCATGTCCCTTCATACAGACAGTTGACAAGGCTGATTATGTTTTGCTCGTGACGGAACCTACTCCCTTCGGACTGAGCGATCTCAGGCAGAGTGTTGAGACCCTGAAGACCATGAACAAGAAGTGCGGTGTGATCATAAACCGCGCTGATATCGGAGACAACGGAGTGAGGGACTATCTTGGGGAGGAGCAGATACCGCTGCTGGCAGAAATTAATTATGACACTGCTATTGCGCGAAGCTATTCCGAGGGCAGA
This sequence comes from Bacteroidales bacterium, assembly GCA_011620595.1. Classification (GTDB taxonomy): domain Bacteria; phylum Bacteroidota; class Bacteroidia; order Bacteroidales; family VadinHA17; genus SR-FBR-E99. The sequence goes on from WOYX01000005.1 coordinate 28,551, forward strand.
CTTATAACAGAAAAGGACGACAAATTGGCCGGTTTCTTTGCCGGCCTTGCGGACCTGAAGAGAGTTCACGAGGTGGCCCGGAAATTCACATCCGAAGTAGGGGTGATAATCAACAAATATGATCTTAATGAAGGCATGGCAGACAGGATAGAGGGCTGGTGTGCAGCACAGGGAAGCACTTTGCTTGGCCGCCTGCCCTTTGACAGGAAGGTCACCGAAGCTATGGTGGCAAGCAGGAGCGTTGTCGAGATGCACCCTGATATTGAGATCAGCAAAACGATAAAAGAAATCTGGAATAATTTAATGGTAAATGGAAAAGAGTAAACTTTTTGAGAAGATACCGATGGAAGGTGTCAAAAACATTATCGTGGTGGCTTCAGGAAAAGGGGGAGTAGGTAAGTCAACAATTGCCGCCAACCTTGCCATAGCCCTTGCACGCAACGGTATGAACACGGCCCTGGTCGATGCCGATATCTTCGGGCCTTCGATACCGACCATGTTCGGGCTGGAAGATGCCCGTCCCGAAGTGAAATCCATTGACGGGAAAGATTTAATCTTCCCGATAGACAAGTTCGGGATAAAAATCATATCCATTGGCTTTTTCATCGACCGCAGCCAGTCGCTTATCTGGCGCGGACCGATGGCATCAAACGCCGTAAAGCAGCTCTTTGAGGATACCCAATGGGGAGAGGTAGACTATATGATAATCGATTTCCCTCCGGGGACCAGTGACATCCAGCTGACTACGGTACAGAAGCTGAATCTTGCCGGCGCCATCATTGTGACGACTCCCCAGGAGATAGCATTGAATGACGCCCGCAAGGCATCCTCGATGTTTCTGAATCCTGACCTGAAAGTTCCCATCCTGGGGGTTGTTGAGAATATGTCGTGGTTTAGCCCCGCTGCCCACCCTGAAGAGCATTACTACCTGTTCGGCAAGGGAGGAGGAATAAAACTGGCCAAAGAGTTCAATACAAAACTGCTCTGCCAGATACCGCTGGTGATGGAAATGGGAGAAGCTGCCGATGCGGGCCGCAATGTCTTCCAGCAGACCAATAAAGCTGCGGTAGAGGCTTTTGAAGCCCTTGCCGGCCAGGTCATCCAGGCGACAGAGACGATTGTAAGCAGGTGAGGATGCCAAACGGGTTGCAATACCATATGCTATCCGAGTGATCTGATTGTATTTAAATCACTGGACTACAATACATTATGGCCTACGGCCAATTTCTCAATATTCCTCTCCTGCAGTCTGGCTGCTTCGCGCTAAAATGATCCACCGGGTCATTTTTTAACGCTCGCCCCTCTACTGCCTTATAATCACTTCAAATAGGTATCCAGGAACTCGAAGAACTCCTTCTGCCAGATGACGGCGTTCTGCGGTTTGGTGACCCAGTGGCCCTCATTCTCGAAGAAGAGCAGTCTGCTGGGCACACCGCGCAGTTGTGCCGAGTTAAAGGCCTCGAGACTCTGGCTGTAAGGTATCCGGAAATCGTTTGCCCCGGTGATGATCAGAATGGGGGTATCCCACTTGTCGACCATTGTATGCGGTGAGAACTTGTTGTATCCCGGAGGCTGTGGCTTGTCCCAGGGTGCTCCCTGGTAATCCTTGTTCGGGTACCAGTACTCCTCTGTCGAACCGTATTCGGCTATTGTATTGTAAACACCACAATGTGACACGAATGCCTTGAACCGCTTGTTGTGAATCCCGGCAAGGTAGAACACAGAGTACCCTCCGTAGCTGGCTCCCACGGCACCGAGACGATCCGAGTCGACGAACGGCTCCTTCGCCATGGCGTCAATGGCGTCAAGGTAATCCTGAATGTTACGGCCGCCGTAATCACCCGAGATCTGTTCGCGCCAGTAACTTCCGAAGCCCGAGTTGCCACGCCGGTTGACGGCAACCACAATATAGCCGTTGGCTGCCATCATCTGGTAGTTCCAGCGGTAGCTCCAGCTCTGCCCGAGGGGTCCCTGCGGCCCGCCCTTGCAGTAAAGCAACGCCGGGTATTTCTTCGAAGGGTCAAAGTCGGGCGGATAGATGATCCAGTTCTGCAGGTCCTTACCGTCGCTGGTTCTGATGTACTTCTCCTCGGTCTTGCCCATCTTTATGCTCTCATAGATGTGGCCGTTGACATCGGTTATCATGTTGAACTGCCCGGTTAACATATCAACGGCAGCCACTTCGGTGGGTCTCGACATTGACATCATGCCTGTGACAAGCACCCCATTATGCAGCTGCAGCGGCCCCATGTCATAGTCTCCCTTCGTTACGCTGGTGATGCTGCCTGATGCGAGTGATATTTTGAATATCGGCTGTGTGCCGCGGTAGGGACTGGTGAACCAGATCTCACCGGTGCTGTTCCACTGAATGTTGCCGACGTTGTAGTCCCAGCCCTCCGAGACCCATTTGCGCTCGCCGGAAGCAATATTGTAAACGAACATTCTTTCGAGGTCTGATTCATAACCGTCCTCCTCCATGCTCGAATAGGCTATCATGGCTCCGTCGGGTGAGAAGACCGGCGTCCTGTCGTAACCCATGTTTCCTTCAGTGATATTTTTCTCCTCACCGGTGGATACTTCGTAGAGGTAGATGTCAGTATTCGTGCTGAGCGTATAGGCCTTTCCCGTCAGCTTCTTGCAGGCATAAGCGATATATTTCCCATCAGGACTCCACGCGATGTCAGCTTCGTCGAACCAGGGAGCATCGGGTGCATCAAAACGCTGTCCCTCCATTATGTCCTTCTCGTTGCTTATGGACGAACCGTCAAACGAGGCCGTGAAGATATGGCTGTAGGAGTAGTCATGCCAGTAGTCCCAGTGCCTGTACATCAGGTCATCAATGATCCTGACCTTTGCTTTGGGGAGATCATATTTCTCATTTGCCGTCTGGTCGAGCTTCACGCGGCGGGTGAAGTATACCATATCGCCTGCCGGTGAGAATGAGAGTATCTCAAAATCCTGCAGGCCGGTTATCTCCTGTTTTGCTGTGCCGTCAGGCTTCATGGTCATGACTTTACCTCCTTCCAGATATGCTATTTTGGCTCCGTTGTCTATCCACTGCGGACCTGCCCCTCCAACGGTTGTCATCTGCACTGCACTCCCTCCGGCTGAGGGCACTGACCAGATGTTGGTCATTCGTGCTTCGGTGGCAAGATCATAGTGTGTAACTGTGTATAGTACCGTCGATCCGTCGGGAGAGAGTGCTATTGAACCCACGCGTCCGTACTTCCAGAGGATCTCGGGGGTGAGCACACCGCCGGCCTTCTCGGCTTCGGTGAGTGACACATCGATAGTGCTCACGGCTGGTTTGTCTGTCTTCTTGCATGCAGCAGTGAAGAGCAGGACCAGGGCAATGAAAATGATGGATAATTTCTTCATGGTATCAGGTATCTTAACAGGTTTGTAATTGGCTCTTGTCCAAAAGTAGAAAATAATATGCAGCCATGAACCAATAGCACCGGCAAAATGTCATGCCTCCTGATGGCATATTTTTTGATTCTTCCGGACGGAAGATGTTTGTTGAAATCAGCTGTTATATGTTGGCTACGTAGCTTAAAATGTTGCAGTTATGGTTTGGGACAGACGACATAATAACATCTTTGGAACTGCCAGGATAGCAATCCTGATGCTGGTTGCAGGCCTTGCAGCTGTCACTGATTCTCAGGCGCAGTATTTTGGCAGGAACAAGCCGGGGTACAGCTCCTTCAGGTTTGATGTACTTGAGACACCGGGGTTTGAGATATATCATTACATTAAGAATGATACGCTTCTGAAAACTGTTTCGGAGTGGGCTGAGGAGTGGTTCAATATTCACCGGAATCTCTTCAGGGACACCTTTGAAACCAGGAATCCACTGATATTTTATAATAATCATGCTGATTTTCAGCAGACCAATGCTGTCAGCAGTCTTGTCGGCACAGGCACGGGAGGGATAACCGAGGGCATGAAGAACAGGGTCATTCTGCCCTTCGCCCTTACTCTTTCGCAGACGGACCACACCCTGGGGCATGAGCTGGTCCATGCATTCCAGTTTAATATGTTCACAAAATCAGACACCGCAAAAAGCTACTCACTGAATAACATCCCGCTTTGGATGATAGAAGGCATGGCTGAGTATTTCTCGCTGGGCAGTGTTGATCCCAACACCGCCATGTGGATGAGAGATGCGTTGCTTAATAACGACTTCCCGACTCTTAAGCAGTTATCCTCAGATTCCAGGTACTTCCCTTACAGGTACGGACAGGCATTCTGGGCCATGGTTGGCAAGACATGGGGTGACACAGTCATTATCCCGCTGTTTGAGAAGACGGCTCAATATGGCTTCAGCAAGGCGGCTGACACAATCCTGGGTTATGATGAGAAAACCCTGTCAGGATTATGGTCGAGTGCCACCAGGCTGTTTTACAGTCAGTATCTGACGGCAGAGGCTGATGATATTGCAGGCAGAGAGCTGATAACAGGGAAGAACGGCGGAAGAATTAACATATCACCATCAATCAGTCCTGACGGTAAGTATATCGCTTTCTTCTCTGAAAAGAACGTCTTTACGCTTGATCTTTTCATTGCCGATGCTGTCACAGGCAAGGTTGTAAGCAGGGTGTCAGGGGCTGCTGCGCGGACCTATGACGATTTTAACTATGTCGAATCAGGTGGCAGTTGGTCGCCTGACGGCAGCAAGTACGTCTTCGTGCTATTCAGCGACGGGATCAACAAGCTTGCCTTCGTGGATGCAAAGAGAGGCCGGATTACCAGGGAGGTAGCCGTCAGGGGGGTGCCTGCACTGGAAAACCCCGCCTGGTCGCCTGACGGCAGAAAGATAGTTTTCACAGGGTCATCGGAAGGTATAAGTGATCTCTACCTGTATGACATTATGTCGGATGAGACTAAAAAGCTTACAGATGACTTCGCCTCAAACATTCACCCTTCATGGTCTTCAGACGGCCGTAAGATCATCTTCTCACAGGAGAAGATAAACAGCAGTGCCGGTCACCGTAAATTCAGCTTTGCCCTGGCAATCCTGGACATGAAAACAGGAAGTATCAGGGAGATCGATCTTTTTGACGGTGCTTACAATATGAACCCGTGGTTCTCGTCCGACGACAGCTCCGTCTATTTCCTCTCCGACGCTGACGGCTTCAGGAACATGTATAAATACGATATTGAATCCGGGCGCCTCTTCAGGCTCACATCCTACATGACCGGCATCAGCGGAATAACACCCTGGTCGCCGGCGATGAGCCGTTCACGCAGCGGCAACATAACAGTCTATAACTATTATATCAAAAACTCTTACCATATAGTGATTGCCGGTGACAATGATTTTGAGCCGGTGGAGGTTGACGGTTCGGTGGTCAATTTTGATGCCGGCACTCTCCCTCCGCTCCACCATGTATCGGCTAACCTGATAGACACAACGCTCTACAGCAGGAAGTCAAGCGAACCTTTGCCGGCAGATTCAGTGAAACATCTGCCTTACAAACCCAAATTCAAGCTCGATTACATCTCTAACAATGCCAGTATAGGGGTTTCGTCAGGTATCTACAGGAACAATCTGGAAGGAAGTATCAATATGATATTCAGTGATATGATTGGTGACAACCAGCTATACTCCTCCCTCTCCCTCAACGGTGAGATATATGATTTTGCGGGACAGGCAGCATATATCAGGCAGAAGGGCAGGATTAAATGGGGCACTGCCATCTCGCATATTCCATACCGTGCCGGGAGCATGTCATCCCGGGCCGATTCGGTCAGCCTGGAGGGTGAGATGGTGCCCGTTGAGGTGCTGCAGCTTGATTATATCAGGTTGTTTGAGGATAATCTTACCCTTTATGCTTCTTTGCCATTCTCCCAGACCAGGCGGGTTGAGGCAACTGCTTCATCATCATGGTATTATTACCGTATTGACCGGTATGATTATTACTACTTGCTGAACGGCTTAAATATCGGCGGCAGCAGGGAGAAGATACCTGCACCGGAGGGGAGCAGCTATCAGCAGTTATCTTTTGCATATGTCAAGGACAATTCACTGTTCGGCATGACGGCCCCGATGCAGGGCAGCAGGGCAAGGTGCCAGGTAGACAAGTATTTCGGGGCGACGGATATCTTCACCGCACTCTTTGATTACAGGCACTATCTCTTCCTCAAACCGGTGAGCCTTGCATTTCGTCTTTACAGCTATGGCATGTACGGAAAAGGGTCAGGCTCCGGCGATGACCTCCTTCAGCCTCTCTACTTAGGCTATCCCTGGCTCATACGGGGATATGAGAACATCGGTTACGGCACAGAGAGCACTATAGAGCTGAACTCACTGAACATCTCCAGGTTGAGCGGCTCGCGTATGGCTGTGGCAAACGCCGAGTTGAGGTTCCCGTTCAGCGGTCCGGAGAGGCTTGCCCTGATCAAGTCAAAATGGTTCCTGACTGATGTAAATCTCTTTTTTGATGCAGGGCTGGCGTGGTATGGCGGTGACAGGATCATATTCAATGACGGCAGCTCGCAGGCGGCTGAAAACGAAAAATACCCGCTCTTCAGCACCGGCGCCTCGGTGCGCATTAACCTGCTTGGGTATCTGATCCTTGAGCCCTACTGTGCCTTCCCGCTGCAGAACGGAGGGTTTAAGAATCCTGTATTCGGGCTCAACTTCGTGCCGGGGTGGTAATGCCTGCAACAGGTGAGTTAGAACCCGGTCAGGTAAGCCGGCCTGGGAGCAAGAAGAACCGTATGCCGGCCACGGGTATATGTCACCGGTCATCTACACAATAGGCTTAGGTTCGTATTGCGAGTGGAGTGCAGACTCCACTTCTTGCACCTTAGACTGATACCTCACCGATTAAAGCAATAACCGGAATTGTTTTTTTCAGTGATATAATTATTTTTGGATTGAATTCAGGCTTTCGCTGCGATTGTCTCCGGCGGAAAAATCCCTGATTCGAGACATGCCATGCTGATTACTGTCTTTATCGTTTATCTCTGTTTCCTCGTAGCCATTGTAGTGTATGCCTCAAGGCAGTCAAAGACGAATGCCGATTTTGTCCTGGGTGGCAGGAAGATCCCGGGGTTGTTCCTTGCCCTCTCCGAGAGGGCCACCGGCGAGTCGGCATGGCTGCTGCTGGGACTGACAGGCTTTGCTTATGCTGAAGGATGGAGCGCCATCTGGGTGGCCATAGGGTGCGTCTCCGGAATTCTCTTCCTATGGATCTTCATGGCTGAGCCCCTGAGAAGGGTAACCGAGAAAACCGGGGCACTGACCGTGTCCGGATTATTTTTCCGGTCGTTCCCCGGCTCCGAAAGGAAAATCGGACTGCTGTCGTCGGTTATCATCATCATCTTCTTCGTCCTCTACCTCTCCGCACAGTTCAGCGGCGCCGGAAAGATATTCAATGACACCTTTCAGATCGAACCCTTCTGGGGCATGGTTATAGGTGCGGGCATCGTAACTCTTTATTCGATGCTCGGGGGCTTCATCACCGTGGTGGCCGTCGACGCTTTTCAGGCTATCCTGATGATAATAACCTGCGTGGTACTGCCGATAGTTGCCCTCTTTATTGCTGCCGCGAACGGCATTGGCTTTGCCGAGGCCCTTATGCATTCTGATGTTGCGTTGCATGAAGCCTCTGCGACGCTGACAACCGGAGCCTGGGCCTTGCTGGTGGTCAACGGTCTGAGCTGGGCCTTCGGATATACGGGTCAGCCGCAGCTGCTCAACAGGATGATGGCCATGCGCAATCCAGCTGAGACTAAGAGGGCAAGGGTGGTAGCAATAGGATGGACCCTGCTGGCTTATACCGGAGCCTTTCTCATCGGTATCATCGGTTTTAAGATGGTACAGGAAGGACTGATGGGTGAAGGCGCTGCTGCTATCGCTGCCGATTCGGAAAAGGTAATGCCAATTATGGTTATGACCCTGCTGAACCCACTGCTGGCGGGTATCCTGCTCTCCGGAGCGGTATCGGCCATGATGTCAACGGCATCCTCACAGCTGATAGTGGTCTCGTCATCAATAACCGAGGATATCTGGAGCAACCTGCAGCGAAAACCGATGCCTGAGAAGAGACTTCTCTTCCTGAACAAGTTCCTTACCCTGACGGTTGGCGTGGTTGCCTTCCTGCTGGTTCTGACGATGGAAGATACGGTTTATGGCCTGGTATCTTATGCCTGGAGCGGCATCGGCGCCTCCTTCGGCCCGGCAATAGTGCTTCTGCTCTTCTGGAAGAAGTTTTCCAGGGCAGGAGTATATGCCTCCCTGATAACCGGCACACTGTCAGCCATCATATGGAAGACATGGCTGGCTGACCCGACGGGTGTGTCGGAGCGTCTCGCAAGCTACCTTCTGGCATTCACCGCAGCCGTGCTTTTCAGCTTGCTCTTACCTGAAAGAAAGCACAAGTTCGACTAAAACATCATACCCTAGCCCTGATCCTCCGCTATGGAGGTATAGTATTTTATTCCAACCTGGGGCAAGCTGGGCTGGTTTGAAAAATTATGGATAGAATCTAGAAAATATTTGTAGATTGACCGAAAATATATTATATTCGGTCAGTAAACTGATCGTAATATTATGAGAACAATCTATGAAATATCGGCAAGATCTGTTGAACTTGTCTCCACCATACGGATCAGAAGCCAGATAAGATGGCTTGAAGAGCCTGAGCGGCTTATCTGCATAAAAGGCAGCAGGGGAGTCGGAAAGACCACACTTTTGCTTCAATATGCAAAGACAAGGCTGCAGGGCAGGGATTTGCTTTATGTGAGTCTTGACAACCTCTGGTTCACTGAAAACAGGCTGGTGGACCTTGCTGACGACTTCTCAAAAAACGGAGGAAAATTTCTTCTGATTGATGAAATACATCATTATCCAGGCTGGTCAGTGGAATTGAAGAATATATATGACAGCCTGCCCGATCTGAAGGTAATCTATACCGGCTCATCATTGTTGCACCTTACCGGCGGCAGGGCCGATCTTTCCAGACGGTCAGTAGTGCATACGCTTCCAGGGCTCTCATTAAGAGAATATATTATGTTCTCCGATAATATTGAATTTCCGGCATACACTCTGGATGAAATAGTCAGGGATCATATTGAAATCTCAAAAACAATCTGGAGCCGTATCAAGCCTATAAAAAAGTATAATGAATATCTCGAGTTTGGTTATTTTCCTTTCTTTCTTGAAGGCAGAGATTATTACAAAAACAAGGTACTCGAGGTCGTTAACCTGGTATTGGAATCAGATCTGCCCTATGCTGCAAGAATAAGTTACAGCAATATCAATAAGCTGAAACAGTTACTTTATATCATTTCGGAAAGTGCACCGTTCAAACCTAATATTGATAAATTAAGTGAAAGAACAGGTATGTCCAAGAATACTCTCAAGGATTACCTGCATTACATGAGCGATGCTCTGCTGCTTAATCTCCTGCACAGAGAGGGTAAAGGCATCAGCAGACTGACCAAGCCGGAAAAGATATACCTGCATCATCCCAACTTGATGAATGCCATACCCGGGGGATCAATTGATACAGGAAATCTCAGGGAGACTTTTTTCCTGAATCAGGTATCCTTTAATTATCCTGCCAGGTACACTGACAGAGGTGATTTTTTGGTTGACAACCGATATATCTTTGAAATAGGCGGGAAAAATAAAAAATCCGTCCAGATTTCAGGGCTTGACAACTCATATATGGTTCTTGACAATATTGAAACCGGTTCAGGAAGAGAGATCCCGCTGTGGCTTTTTGGGTTCCTGTATTAGTTTCTTATCTGGCCTTTTCCTTCAGCTGTTCGGTGATCTTTGCCCTGATCTCGTCGGCCAGCTCCGGATTATCCTCCATGATCTTCTTGACGGCATCGCGGCCCTGCCCCAGCTTGGTGTCACCGTATGAGAACCACGATCCGCTCTTTTTGATGATGTTGAAGTCGGTACCCAGGTCGACCAGTTCACCTGTACGGGAGATGCCCTCGCCAAACAGTATGTCAAAGTCAGCCTTCCTGAACGGCGGAGCCAGTTTGTTTTTAACCACCTTGACCCTGACACGGTTGCCGACGGCATCCTCGCCATCCTTGATCTGGTTCGATCGCCTTATGTCAAGCCTGACAGAGGCATAAAATTTCAGGGCGTTGCCGCCGGTGGTGGTCTCGGGATTACCGAACATCACCCCTATCTTTTCCCTTAGCTGGTTGATGAAGATGCAGGTGGTGTTGGTCTTGTTGATGTTCGCCGTCAGCTTGCGCAGAGCCTGTGACATCAGCCTTGCCTGCAGTCCCATCTTCGAGTCGCCCATCTCGCCCTCTATCTCCGCTTTGGGTGTCAGAGCCGCCACCGAGTCGATCACGATGATGTCAATGGCCCCGGAACGGATCAGGTGATCTGCTATCTCCAGTGCCTGCTCGCCGTTGTCAGGCTGTGAGATAAGCAGGTTCTCGACATCGACGCCCAACTTTGAGGCATAGAACCTGTCAAACGCATGCTCGGCATCGATCATGGCTGCTATGCCGCCCGCCTTCTGGGCTTCAGCTATGGCATGAATGGCCAGTGTGGTCTTGCCCGATGACTCCGGACCATAGATCTCAACAACCCTTCCGCGCGGCAGCCCGCCTATGCCGAGAGCGGCATCGAGTCCTATCGACCCGGTTGAGATAACCTGTACATTCTCAATAGCATGATCGCCCAGCTTCATAATGGTGCCACGCCCAAAATCCTTTTCGATCTTGCCGAGCGTCACCTCGAGCGCCTTGAGCTTCTCTTTGTTTACTTCTTTTCTTTCCATTTACTTATTCTAATAGCAGTTAGACATTCCCGTATAGCTTGAAAATCTGCGGCGCATGATCTTTCGTGTCGACCTTTTTGATCACCTTCTCTATTATTCCCTTCTCGTCGATGATGAAGGTAGTGCGGATAACGCCTGTCACTTTCTTTCCGTACATCGTCTTTTCGCCATAGGCGCCGTATGCAGTCAGTATCTTCTTCTCCGGGTCGGCGATGAGCGGGAAGGGAAGCTCATACTTTGCGGCAAATTTTCCGTGTGAAGCCACGCTGTCAGGACTTACACCCAGGACCGCAAATCCCTGCTTCAACAGCTCTTCATAGTTGTCCCTGAGACTGCATGCCTCGGCTGTGCAGCCGGGGGTATTATCCTTCGGGTAAAAATAAAGCACTACTTTCTTTCCGAGGTAACTGCTTAGCTTTACGCTGTTACCGTTCTGGTCGGTACCCTCGAACTGCGGTGCGGGTGTACCGGGTATGGGCTGGGTCATCACTTTTTTGTATTTTTGTTAAGACTGGTAAAGGTATGAAGTTATCATCTATCGTAAAAAATTTATCTCTCTTAGTTATTAACAGAGAGGCCTCCGGATGGTTCGCGGCACTGATCCTTTTGCTGCTGTTTTCGTCAAGTCCGCTGCACGGCCAGGAGAGGGTGATGCAACCTTCGAAGGTCGCCGCACAGGCTGCATGGGACAGGGGTGACTACGAAGTTGCGTATACCCATTTCAATGGGCTGCTGTTGCTCTATTCGCGTGACCCGGTATATAAATATTACACAGGGGCCTGCCTGACGGAGCTACAGCGCGACATACCCCGTGCGGTGGAGCTGCTGGGCTCTGCCATCAACAGCTCCGTCAACATAAAGAGCGTGCCGGATGAGGTCTGGTTTTACTACGGGCGGGCGTTGCAGATGAGCGGTAACTTCCATGATGCTGCGGATGCCTATGACAGGTTTGCCAGGGTAGCAGGCAGGAGGCTGGCACAGAAGTATGACGTGCAGGGCTATATTGATCAGTGCGCGCGGGGGGAGGGTGCCATGGACGTTATTCGGGTAGCAGCCGGTTCAGTCCGTAAAGACAATAGCGGGGAGCCCACAAGGAGCAAAGCAACTCAGTCCACTGAAAGCGGGAGGACGGCGAACACAAGAGACACGGCACATGGCACAGAGCCCTCCTCCGCCATGGCTACGGAGGGCGGGGTGAAAGTGTCGTCGCACTATACCCCGGAAGAGTATGACAGGGTGCTTGCCACTGCAGTTAAATTGCAGCATGAAGCTGACTCACTGGCGGCCATTGCTGACGCTGAGGCAAGGGAGCTGGATAAAATAGCTTCCGAGGCAGATGAGGCAATGCGAAGGAGAGCCGCTGAAAGCAGGGAGAAGGCTGATACAAAGCAGGCGGAGGCCGACGCACTTTTTCTGAAGCTTGAGGGTGACACAGCCGGCCGGCCAAAACACACAGCAGAAGCTGTACCCACATCCCAGCAGTCTTCCGGACAGGCAGCAGCATCCTCAGCTGCCACAACCACGACATCGGGCCTGCCTCCCTCATCCATTCCCGGTCCGGAACAGTGGCGGACACCGGCCACCACTGCAGATCCGACACAGTGGCGGACACCGGCCACCACTGCGGATCCGACACAGTCGCGGACACCGGCCACCACTGCGGATCCGACACAGTCGCGGACACCGGCCACCACTGCGGATCCGACACAGTCGCGGACACCGGCGCATAACCCTGATCTGCAGCCACATCTCTTATCCCTGTTTGAAGTCAGGTCAGAGCTGGCATACAGTGCTGCCAACCCTGTACCAATAGACATAAATCTTCCAGACGGATTGGTATATACCATTCAGATAGCTGCATTCAAAAACCCCCTCAATCCGTCACTCTTTAAAGGGTTGTATCCCGTTTACGGCAAGCTTGCCAGAGAGACCGGAATCACATTTTACTATACCGGTTTCTTCCGCCGTCTTGAGGATGCCAGGCAGGCACTGCCCAAAGCCCGTGAGGCCGGCTTTCCCGATGCCTTTGTCATTGCCCTGATGAATGATACACGGGTGTCTTTGGAGAGAGCTGCACAGCTCGAAAAGGAGTGGGGAGCCAAACCTTTGCCTTTCGAAGGAGAGACCACCGCCACGGAAGAGAAAGCCGCCCCGGCAGAGACCAGTCCTGTCGGAACACTCTCATTCAGAGCCGAAGTGTTGCGTACTGACACTCCCGAACCTGAAATGATTGAGAAACTTGAACTGCTGGCCGGGCAGAGAGGACTTGACATAATTAAAAACAACGAGGGGGAATCGGTGTTTCTGATTGGTAATTTTATTACATTTGAGAGCGCCGAAGACTACGTCTCGCTACTGATACGAAACGGCTACAGCACTGCCAGGGTTGCAGCGTGGGTAGGCATGTACGAGATACCGGTTGAGGCTGCCAGAGAACTTCTTAAAAGACTGCCTGATGACTAAGAAAGCACCGCGGCCGGAGAGCAACAGAAAAGGAGAAGAGAATGAAAGGTCTCTGCTGCTCGTCAATGATGACGTTAACAGCTTTGAACACGTTATCTCCTCACTGGTAGATGTATGCGGTCATGATGTGATCCAGGCTGAGCAGTGTGCTGTGCTTACACATATCAAGGGAGGATGCGTGGTCAAGATAGGAGATGCCGCCACACTCGGTAAAATGAGCATGAGACTGAAGGAGCTGAGCCTTGAAACAGTAGTAATTTAAAGGGAAGAAAGAGATGTCACTGGGACTCATAATTTTTCTGATCATACTGGGGTTGCTGCTCTTCGTTATTGAGTTCGTGCTTATTCCCGGTGTCACAATTGCTGGCATCGGCGGTGCCTTATGCCTGGTCACGGCCATCGTTTTTGCATTTACCACCTTTGGCACACAGGCAGGTCTTATTGTACTCGGATCAACACTGTTTCTCATGATAGTCATGACCGCACTTATGCTTAAGGCCGGTACGTGGAATAAGATGATGCTCAAGACTGCCATTGACAGCAAGGTAGATACCGTAGGCAGTCAGGAGGGCAGGGTAAAGCCCGGCGACAGGGGGGTGACAGTGACCCGTCTCGCTCCGGGAGGCAAGGTACTGGTTAATGGGGAGTACTTTGAAGCCAAGTCAATAGACATACTGATCGATCCCGGACAGGATATTGAGGTAATCAGGATTGACGACAACAAACTGATTGTAAAACCAATAACTAAATAATTATGAGTGGAATAGGCATTTATGTGATTATTATCGTCGGGGCAGTGATCCTGCTCTGGATACTCCTTTACTTCATCCCTATCGGACTCTGGTTCCAGGCACTTGTATCGGGTGTCAGGACCAGTCTCCTGCAACTTATCTTCATGAGATGGAGGAAGGTGCCGCCTTCAGTAGTTGTGGGTGCCATGATCGAAGCAGACAAGGCAGGACTTAAGCTGAACCGGGATGAGCTGGAAGCGCATTATCTCGCGGGGGGGCATGTGGCCCAGGTGGTTCATGCGCTGGTATCCGCCAACAAGGCAAATATCGACCTCTCATTCAAGATGGCCACAGCCATCGACCTTGCAGGACGCGATGTATTCCAGGCAGTTCAGATGTCCGTTAACCCAAAGGTGATCGACACCCCTCCGGTGACGGCCGTTGCCCGCGACGGCATACAGCTGATTGCCAAGGCCAGGGTGACTGTCAGGGCAAATATCAAGCAGCTGGTCGGCGGTGCCGGTGAAGAGACCGTACTGGCACGCGTTGGTGAAGGGATTGTATCATCGATAGGTTCGGCACACAGTCATAAGGAGGTACTGGAGAATCCTGACCGCATTAGCAAGACAGTGCTTGAAAAAGGACTTGATGCAGGAACCGCCTTCGAGATACTCTCCATTGATATTGCCGATATCGATATTGGAAAGAACATCGGTGCCGTGCTGCAGATGGATCAGGCCAATGCCGACAAGAACATCGCCCAGGCCAAGGCAGAGGAACGCCGCGCCATGGCTGTCGCCTATGAGCAGGAGATGAAGGCCAAGGCACAGGAGGCACGCGCCAAGGTCATTGAGGCAGAGGTGGAGATACCGCTGGCAATGGCCCACGCCTTCAAGACCGGCAACCTCGGCATCATGGACTACTACAGGATGAAGAATATCGAGGCTGACACGAACATGCGCGATTCAATAGCCAAACCACCGACCTCGGGAGGGGAGCAGAAGAAATAGTCTTCTTCAGGCAGTAGGCAATGGGCAGTAGTGAAAAGGGATTCCGTCATGGAGTCCCTTTGTCAATTCATTAGTATGTTTAGTGATGTACAAGTCCACAGGCGCGGTTCATCGCCAACACTATTGTCTATTGTCTATTGCCCTCCCTACCAGCTGGCTCCTTCTGTAAAATGACCCACAGGTCATTTTTTCACGCTCGGCCCTCTACTCCCGTTCATTTCAGATAGAAGAGTATCATCTCCTCAATAGCCCGCTGGCATACCTCGCAGAATGTCTCTGCCTGGTTGCTCTTCATGCGGCAGTCGTAAGAGGGACGGTAGATGCCTTTTGCGGAGTAACCGCCACCTTCGAAAAGTCCGGTGACACCAATGTACTTCTTGCTGTTGGGAGTGGGCACAGGAACGGATCTGGCTATCATATCTTTCCACTTGGCGTCGAAATTGACACGTGTGGTTATGTTCGGCTCCCATGGCTCAACGTCAAGCGGGTAAAACTCCTCATAAGCCACTTCAGATGAGTAATACTCGTCGGCCAGCCCGGCAAACCCGTGGCCGAACTCATGGATGAATACCTGCGGAGTGTTCTGGTGATCAGCAGTCACGGCGCTGTAATAGTTGTAGACGCCGCCGCCGCCATACCTGGGGCTGTTGATGAGTACCACTATCTGGTCGTGAGGTGCGGCAGCGGCATAATCGTTCACCTCACGGATGGCCTGTGTAGTCAGGTATCTGTCAACATCAAAGGTGTAGTAACTTGAGCTCAGAACGGTATTGACATATATTCCCTCGCCGGGAACATCGGTGCCCGACTCCTGCGAGGGAGCCTCAATGGCCCATATGTTGATCCTCTCCCTGTATTTATCAAACGGCAGCTCCGTGAACATGATGTCAGCCATCCTCTTGACGTCAGATCTGAACTTACCCATCTCCTCCCTGGTATATCCTTCGGCTACAAACGCAATATCAAGTGATGTATGCGGGTCGCCCGATCCGTAAATGCGCGATGCAAGCGCGGCTTCGGGCTTCTCCCTGATAATGAAATAGCTGTCCGGATCTATGGCTGTCTCATAGAGCCTCGTGAATTTCCCGTCGCGGCCGCGGATGTCAAGCACAAATTTTACCTTGTTCTTAGGAAAGGGGAAGGTAGCCACCTCGTGGAAGCTCCGCTCCATCTCCCTTGCCTCTGCAGTCGTCTGCCACTCCTGGAAAAGGGTGCAGAAACCGCGGGAATAGAGAAGAGTCCCTGTTGAATCATCATAGACCTCATACCTGAAGTTGCCGTATCCAAACGGGTCGGTAAGGTTAGTGAGCGACCCACCCCAGAATGGTTCCTCCTTCAGGGATACCGGATAGACCTTTGTGGCGGTACTGTTACCCGCCAGCATAAAATCAAACCTGAGAGTGCGGTCAGTGAAATAGTCGTCGAATACCACCTGGGCCTGCATGGTTAAAGCCATCAGAGCCATCGCGAAAAAGGAGAAGATTCTCATATTTTAACAGTTTATTGTCGTAAAGGTACTAAACTGTCGGGCATGACAAAAGATAATTTGTAATTTCACGGCAATATCAAAAGTGCAGATGCATGTTCCGTCAATTTGATCCGGTAATGAGTGTCAGGGAGTTCCTGACGAATCTCGGCTTGTCGACCGGGACAGTCTCATGGGTCAGCACGCTGCTGCTTATGCTGGCGGTTGCCATCATCGCATGGCTCTCGATGATCTTCACACGCGCCATTATAGTCAGGGTCTTCTCCGCCATCGTGAAACGGACACGGTCGCCTTATGACGACAAATTCCTTGCAACCAAAATGTTCCGCAATTTCGCGCTGATTGTTCCGGGGGTGGTGGTTTGGCAAATGGCTTCTCTCATGCTCAGTGAGAATCCCGGGTGGCTCAGCTTTGTGCAGAAATCATCAGCATTATATATCGTTGTTTTTGTTACCCTCACCCTCAGTTCCTTCATCGAAGGGTGGCATCAGGTGTGGCTTTCACATCCGATATCGAGAGGGAGGTCGATTAAGCCGTATGTTCAGGTGGCAAAGGTGCTGATAGTGTTTACCGGCATACTGGCAGCCGTGTCGGTGCTTTTTAAGATGTCGCTGGTCAATGTGGTCACGGGCCTCGGTGTTGCCACTGCCGTTCTTGCCCTCATCTTTAAGGATACAATACTCGGTCTCGTGGCCAGCGTGCAGCTTTCAGGCAATAACATGGTCAGACTCGGTGACTGGATCACTATTCCCGGCAGAAACGTGGACGGAACGGTGATTGATATGACACTCTACACCGTCAAGGTTGAGAACTTCGACAAGACCATCCTCACGGTTCCTACCTATGCCCTTGTTTCAGAGTCGTTTCAGAACTGGAGGGGCATGGAGGATGCCGGCGTGAGAAGGATCAAGAGGGAGATAAGGATCGATGTAAGGTCAATATCCTTTTTGACTCCGGAACTCGTGAAGGAGATAGGCAGGCTGCCGCTGACAGCCGGATGGATAGAGGAAAACAGAGATGCAGTGGAGGCTGTCGAAAGAGGAGAAGCGGCATCCCTTACCAACCTGCACGCCTTCAGGGCATACATGGTTGAGTACCTCCGCAACCATAGAAATATTGACACCAGGATGCCGATAATGGTGCGTGATATGCCCTCGACAGAAGCAGGTTTGCCAGTGGAGATCTATTGCTTCAGCAAGATCCACTCGTGGGTACCGTTCGAGGGAGTACAGTCGGATGTTATAGATTATACCTATGCTGTTGTAGGCCGGTTCGGGCTGAGGCCCTACCAGAGCCCGGCAGGCAGTGACCTTGAAATTTTAAAACCTCACCGATAACCCTTACAGCTTATGAATGAGACTTACAAAGAGAAGCTTGCAGCATTTATCACATCAGGTATTGACGATTCTCCCGTTCCTCCCAGGTATGATCCATTCTGGCAGGCCCTGCGCTCCACCGGTACGGAACTTTGGCTCGACACCGGAGACATGGAGGAGGCAGAGGCCAACTGGACTGCTGAGATGACTGCATTGACGACAAATAATACGCTAATTAACAATGAGATACAGAAGGGTATCTATGATGATTTTATCCCCAGGGCACTGGAGATTGTACAGGATATCCCTTCCGGTGAACAGGTAAAGGAGATTGCCTTTATCCTGAATGCACGTCACGGGTTGCGCCTGGCGAAGAAGTTCGGGGGGATGGTCAGCGTGGAGCTGCATACCGACACTGCGTATGACATCGAGGCGATCGTCTCTTACGGCCTCCGCTACAGGGAGCTCTGTCCTGAGCAGTTTATAGTGAAGGTTCCCTATACTCCCGAGGGTCTCATCGGTGCCCGCAGGCTTCGTGAGCAGGGTGTAAGGATAAACTTCACACTTGAATTCAGTGCCAGGCAGAATGCCCTGGTCACCCTGGTTGCAAGGCCTGACTACCTTAATGTTTTTCTTGGGAGGATAGGGGCATTCATTGCTGACAATGGCATAGGTGACGGCACAGGTGCGGGTGAAAATGCGGTGCTGCACTCCCAGACGTGGGTCACCCGTCTCTCGGCGGAGAACAGATGGAGAACCAGGCAGATAGCTGCCAGCCTGAGAAATTACACACAGCTGGAGCTGCTTGCAGGCACTGATGTGTTCACAATGCCTCCAAAGGTGGCTGCTACAGGCAGGAAACAGCTCACCGGACTCTTCGACAGCAGGATCGGAAGACACTATGATGTTCCGCTGAGCAACGATGCGGCAGGGCTGGCTATAGAGAAGTTCTGGGAGGTGCCCAGGGAGGTCATCGATTTCGGACGCTCACTCAACCGGCAGATGCCCTCCACGGGTGAGCAGCTGGTGGCCAGGGCGCATGAGGCAGGACTGGGCGACATGTTCCCGCGGATGAGCAGTGAGGATAATGAGCGTATAGCCGCCGAGAGCAAGATACCGGTGCTCTCATCGTGGAGGGAGCGCATCATATCAGGTGAGCTGGCACCGGACACTCTTCTGACACTTGCAGGAATAGCTTCATTTACAGCCGACCAACGGCAGCTGGATGACCGGATAAGGGGGATTATTAAGTCTGAAGGTCTGAAGGTCTGAGGTCTGAAGGTCTGAAGGTCTGAGGTCTGAAGGTCTCATCCTTCGCTAAAGCTTCGGATGACAGGGAAGGTCTGACGCACAGTTTAACCCGCCTTGCGATGCTCCCTCTTAAGGAGTGTCACTATGCTCCATTCCACGGCCAATGATGCTCCATTCCACGGCCAATGATGCTCCATTCCACGGCCAATGACGCTCCATTCCACGGCCAATGACGCTCCATTCCACGGCCAATGACCTGTTAATCAAATTCTTAATTCTTAATTCTTAATTCCCGCCCCCCCTTCTCTGCCTGATAACCTCGTACAGAAGAATTCCGGCTGAGACGGAAACATTCAGTGACTCTATTACACCTGTTATGGGAATTGACACCTGCAGGTCAGACATCTCCGTCAGTTTGGGGCTGATGCCTTTCTCCTCCGAGCCGAGTATCACTACCGCCGGTCCGCCAAGATTGGCTGATGATGCCTTTGTCTGTGCCTTTTCGGTGGCAGACACGGCTTTCAATCCGGACTCCTTCAGGAAGGTAAGGCATCTGGTCAGGCTTTTGACACGGCATACGGGGAAGGTGCTGAGGGCGCCTGCCGAGGCCTTCACGGCGTCGGGCGATATCCTTGCCGAGTTCTTTTCAGGGATGATGACGGCATCTGCTCCGAAGCAGGAGGCGGAACGCACTATGGCTCCGAAGTTGCGCACATCGGTCACACCGTCGAGCATCAGCAGCAGCGGATCCCTGCCCTCCTCAAAGATTCGTGGCAGGATGACTTCAATATCCTGAAACTCAACTGCCGACAGCCAGGCAATCACTCCCTGGTGGTTCTTCTGTGTTATGCTGTCTAGCTTCTCCGGCGGCACCACCTGCCAGGGCACCCCCATCTCCGTTACCACCTTCATCAGCTCGTGGTATGACCCGCCATGCAAACCGCGCCGCACCAGGAGGCGGTCTATCTGCCTGCCGCCCCTGATCGCTTCCAGTACCGGGTGCATTCCAAAGATAAACTCCTTCTCACTGTACATCATTGAAGCTCCTCCGGGTTGTCAAGCCTGAAAACTTTTCCTTCACGCCAGCGCGCCACCGCTATATCCCAGTAGCTGATGGGCGTACCTGCCCGGTTAAGCACGAAGTGGTTGTCTGAAAAGAGATTCCTCTCCTTCCGGAAGTTGAACCAGAGATACTGATCCTCGAAAGTGTAACGCGATCCCCAGCGGCTCTTCACGGGAGGCTTCCTGTAGCCCCAGCTTTCGCCTTCGGCATTCTTGTACACCTTGTCAGGCGGACCGTAGATAATGTAGATCATCCCCCTGTCCGTCAGCCATCCGGCTTTGAATGAGCTGAAGTAGTAATTGGCGAAGAGTGTCCGGTTATAGTAAATCCTTATCAGCTCTTTTGATCTTTCAATGCTGCCGCCAGTGCGTGCAAGCCAGAAGTGGTCGAGCGCCAGCTTGGGCTTCGCGGAGGCAAGCAAGGTATCCAGTTCCTCCGGTGTGGCGAGATAGGCCAGAGGAGGTATCATGGTCTCGGGGGCATTCATGGAGGGGTGATCAGGACCGAAATTGAAGAGAACCAGTCCTTCCCTAATGAGGCTGTCAGCCGAGAACATATAGATACCCCGGGCAGGAAGCATCACCGGCAGTGTGTCAGAGATGGCCAGGGGCACTATTCTGTCCGGCTCCGGTGCCATGGTTACCTCAGGAAGTATTGTCGACGGGGCAGCAGGGATATTAGTGACCTCACCGTAATAGAAGAGCCACAGGGTGTCAGGCTGAAAAGATGGACTGAGGATATTGAAATACTGGTCCTGCCTGACAACTCTATTGTATATCTCATTCTTGCTGAAGTGATCCCTGATCTTATAGTTCAGCTTGCTGTACCTGCCTGTCAGCTCAAAATCGACGAAGGTCTGCAGTGTTCGCTGCCGTATCAGGTCGATCACTTTTATCTCTGCCGTGTAGGCGTTGCCCTCAACGGTCTTGAGCGGTATGTGGAAGGCATATTCGCCACCGACATCCTCACGCGGTATCTCATACTTGTAACGGGCCGTGTCGGCCAGAACACCCCCAAGGGTATTGTTGAAGAGCCGGACGGATATAAGCATGGATGCCATCGGCACTCCCTGTGGGTTGGCCTGGGAGAAGTAAAGTTCACCCCTGCGGATGGCTATCGTCAGCAGCGAGGTCTCCTCATCTTCGTTGAAGACGGAGATGTTGGGTGTGAATACATTGCGCGCCGGGTTGTAGATATATGACATATCCTTGGTGTCTGTCGCATTCTGTGTCACCGAGCATGACCAGGAGAGCGACGCGATTATCACCGCGGTGAGGAGTAATGCTGTTCTATTATTATTCAGGGGTCTTGCCATGGCATAAAGTTAGTAAAGATTTCAAAGCCTGTTCTCTTTCCAGCTAATCCTTAGCCGGCAGAGCTCCGTGCCGTCGCTCTCCCTCCTTACCGAGTGGATGAATGCTGTCTCTGTATCAGCAGTGGCACCGGTGAAAATGCTCACCATTTCTCCGAGGTGTCCCTCCTGGATATAATTCACTTCGATGGTGTCAGGAGTGTGGGTTCCCACAAAATCCGGTTCATAGCAGTTGATGGCCCAGGAGACATAGCGGGCGTTGTTAACGTGACTGTTGATGTCGATGTCGTCAAGCATCACCCTGAGAGTGGTGACCCGGTGATCGCCTGCGGGCAGTGGCGGAACCTTCCGGGAGTTGGTGCCTATTGCCTTTTTCTCCGGAAACATCATGTTCAGTTCTGCCAGGGCCCTGCCAGGCCTCTGGGCCTTACGGGTGTGGTAATCAACTATCACCCATGATGAAGAGGCACCTGCCAGCCTGTTGCCGGCAGCATCATACATCTCCAGGTCGCGCAGTGCATAGATAAGGTCGGTACCGCGCGGCCAGGTGCAGAGTGTCACCTCTTCCAGCGCCAGGGGAAGACGGTCCACCTTCACTGTCATTCTTGACAGTACCCAGAAAGTACCGTCATTCATCAGGTTGTCGCGACCCCATCCCAGTTCATTGGCATGTCTTCCCGCAAGGTCCTCGAAGAAGCTGAACATGGCACCGGGACTGAGTCTGCCGGTGATGTCAGTATTGAAGATGTTGACGGGGTAGTTTCTTTCAAATATTATCATTGTTGTTCATATATTCTGTCATGAAGTTTTCAAGCTCACCGTGAGCCTCTTCCCAGCTCTGCATGAGAGCCTCAAGCTTCTTTTTCCGCTCCTCGTAGAGGCTGAAGAATGCTGCGTCGTTCATTGCGCTGCTGTCTCCTGCCGCAATCCTGGCATCCATTTCCGCTATCTCCTTCTCAATGCCTGTTATCTCCGTCTCCCACTTTTGGGTCTCCCGCTGCAGCCTCCGGTATACTCTCTCGGTCTCCTTTTTCTCAAGGTAGAGCATCTTGCTGCTCTGCTGCGAGGTGTCTCTGCCGGTGGATGCTGTTGCCGGTGCAGCTTCATTCTCCTGTGATGATTCCGGCTTTGCCGCCCTGTTACCCCCGGTCCTGCTGCCCGCCGTGTTTCCATTCGGCAGGGGGGATGACTTCGTCTTTCTGTTGCCTGCCACACTTGCACCGCCGCCCGCAGTGCCTGGTTTGTCGCCCGTTGCAACGGCCTTGCTGTCTGGTGCTCCCCGTCTGCCTGCTGCGCTGGCTTTGCCGCCCGTCATGCCCGGATTGCTGCCTGGTGCGCCGGCCTTGCTGTCTGCTGCTCCCCGTCTGTTGCCTGCCGCACTTGCACTGCTGCCCGCTACGCCTGCTTTGCCTCCCGTCATGCCCTGGTTGCTGCCTGGTGCGCCGGCCTTGCTGTCTGCTGCTCCCCGTCTGCCACCTGCCGCACTTGCACTGCTGCCCGCTACGCCTGCTTTGCCTCCCGTCATGCCCTGGTTGCTGCCCGCTGCGCCTGCTTTGCCGCCAGCCCGGGCCGCCGCACCGCCCTTTTTTACGCCTGGAGCGGATCTCATCTCAAGCTCCCTCAGCGATTCTATCTTCCTCCACCTGAGAAACTCATCGATTCCCCCGAGGTGGGTCCTGATCTTCCTGTGGCGGAACTCGTACACCTTGTTCACCAGCCCGTCGAGAAAATCCCTGTCGTGGGAGACCACAATTAATGTGCCATCAAATTTGATCAGCGCCTGCTTCAGTATCTCCTTCGAGCGTATGTCGAGGTGGTTGGTAGGTTCGTCGAGGAGCAGCAGGTTATAGGGCTCAAGCAGCAACTGAACGATGGCCAGCCTTGAGCGTTCTCCGCCGGAGAGCACCTTAACCTTCTTGTCGATGTCGTCACCGTGAAAGAGGAAGGCACCGAGGATATCGCGCAGCCGTGTGCGGATGTCGCCGCGGGCTATCCTGTCGACCGTCTCAAAGACCGTTAGCTCATCATTGAGAAGCTCATCCTGGTTCTGTGCGAAGTACCCGATAGAAACATTATGTCCTCTCTTTACCGTTCCTTCATGGTCAATCTGCCCGAGGATCATACGTGCCAGGGTGGTCTTGCCTTCACCGTTGCGTCCCACGAACGCCACCTTCTCGCCCCTTTCTATTTTGAGTGAGATCCTGTCAAGCACCAGATGGTCGCCGTACCGTTTCGAGGCCTCATCGGCCTCCACAACCACCGTTCCCGAGCGGGGGGCCGGGGAGAAGCGTATGTTCATAGCCGATGTATCCTCGTCTTCGATCTCAATTCGTTCAAGCTTCTTCAGCTGTTTTATCTTGCTCTGCACCTGCACCGCCTTGGTGGGCTTGTACCTGAACCGTTCAATGAACTTCTCGGTATCCTCTATCATCTTCTTCTGGTTGCGATAGGCAGCCGTCTGCTGCTCACGCCGTTCGCGCCGCAGCACCGTGTATTGCGTATAGGGCACCCGGTAGTCATATATCTTGCCCAGGCTTATCTCTATCGTGCGACGGGTGACGTTGTCAAGGAAGGTGCGGTCATGGGATACGAGTATCACTGCACCGGGATATGTCTCCAGAAAACCCTCCAGCCAGATAATTGACTCAATGTCAAGATGGTTGGTCGGCTCATCGAGAAGTATCAGGTCAGGCTTGCGGAGCAGTATCTTTGCCAGCTCGACACGCATGCGCCAGCCGCCGCTGAGCTCACGGGTGGGACGATTGAACTCTTCGGGATTGAACCCAAGGCCCGCAAGGGTCTGTCGCGCCAGCGCCGTATAGTCGTTGCCGCCCAGCAGCTGGTGCCTCTCTCCGGCGCTGTGGAGCCTGTCGCACAGATTGTGATAACTATCGCTCTCGTAGTCGGTCCGTTCCGCTATCTCCCTCGTGACATCGGCGATCTCCTGTTCGAGGGCCCTGATCTCCGCAAAGGCAGTGAGGGTCTCCTCCATCACCGTGGTGGTGTCTGACACTGCCATCTGCTGTTCCAGGTAACCGACGGTGAGCTCACGGGGGCGCTCCACCGATCCGCTGGTGGGATCCTGCATCCCAGCGATGATCTTCATCAATGTCGATTTGCCGGCGCCGTTCCTTCCCGTAAGGCCGATACGCTCCTGGCGGGTAATGAGGAATGAAACCTCATCCAGCAGGATAAAGCTGCCAAAGAGAACCGAAACATTGTTGACCGAGACCATCCGGAGGTGGATATTTGAGGGGCAAAGATAGGAAAAAACATCAAGAGGTCGAAAGGTCGGAAGGTCTGAAGTCGTAAGGTCTAAATATATGGATGTCAAATTTATAGTTTCTAATTCCTCACTATTGCCTGCCCTGGCTGCTGACTGCTGACTACTGACTTCTGGCTGCCAATTGCCTTCATCATATTCATACTCAACCTCCAAAAATTACGTTAATATTGTAACCTGATTTGAAAGTCATGAAGAAGAACCTGAAACTACTTGCAATATTGTTCCTGCTGATACCGCTGCTCCTGATGCAGTCGTGCAGCAAAGAGGAGGGGCCTGATCCGTTTGAAGACAATACCTGGCTGGTCTCAGGCAAGCTGGAGAAGATGAGAAACAAAGAGAACATGATCACCCTGGCCAACTTTGGCGCACTTTTGTATCCTGAACTTGCCGGTATGATTGAAGAAATAGAGAGCGGAGTGAACGTTTACAGTATCACCTACAATACCACTTTCCGCGGAGAGAAGAAAATTGCCTCCGGACTGGTCATAATACCCTCGGTGCCGGGAGACTATCCCGTGCTCTCTTTTCAGAACGGGACGAACACTCTGCATTCCAATGCGCCCACGGCTGATCCGGACTACCAGCCCTACCAGTTGCTGCAATTCACCGCATCCACCGGGTATGTTGTGATCATATCTGATTACCTTGGTTTTGGTGCCAGCGATGATATGGCACACCCTTACCTTCACAAGGAATCGACTGTTCAGACACTTGTCGACATGCTTTATGCTGTGGGCGAGTTCGACGAAGATGTGGCAAAGGATATTAATCTTAACGGAGATCACTACCTGATGGGGTACTCGCAGGGAGGATGGGCAACACTTGCCCTGCTTGAGGCCATCGAGCGGGATTATTCCTCCGATTTCACAGTGAGGGCTGCTGCCTGCGGGGCCGGACCGTACGATATGAGCTATTTCAACGATTATGTGCTGGGGCTGACGGAATATCCGATGCCTGTCTTTCTGTGCTATATTGCCAATGCTTACAGTGAGTATGGTATCTATTCCAGTTCCCTGTCAGACCTTTTCAATGATCCCTATGCGGGGCGCATTCCGGGACTGTATGACGGGCTCCATTCTTCAGAGCAGATAAATGATCAGTTGACGGCTACCATTTCGGGGTTGTTCCGGGCTGAGTACATCTCCGGGCATGCCAGCGCACCGGAATACCAGGATGTGCGCGAGGCCCTTGCTGCCAACAGCATCGAAGGGTGGGACAGTAATGTGCCGATCCTCTTCATGCACGGTACGGCTGACACCTACGTCATACCGGCATTGTCGGAAAGGATGCATGATGCCATGACCGCCGCCGGCAGCGATCCTCTTACATGCACCTACCTGCCCATGGAGGGTTATGATCATTCAGGCGGCATCGTTCCTGCCGGAATTGCGGGACTGGAGTTTTTCAGCATAAACAGGTAAAGACGGGGTGGGAAGGAAGAAGCAGCTGCCGATACTGAGAGGAGTAACGATCACTGATATCGGGTCTGAAGGCAACGCTATCGCGAAGGTCGATGAGATGGTGCTCTTCGTGCCGGGGATGATACCGGGAGATGTGGTTGACGTGCGCGTCACCAAAAAGAAAAAGAGGTATATGGAGGGTGTGGCTATGGCTGTGACCTCTCCGTCGCCCGACAGGATCACACCGCCCTGCTCTCACTTCGGAGTGTGCGGCGGATGCCGGTGGCAGCACCTGCCATATGACAGACAGCTTTACTATAAGGAGCAGCAGGTGAGGGACAATCTCACCCGTATAGGCCATACAGCCATCCCTGCGGTTGATGCCATAATCGGCTCGGAGAAGATCTATGACTACCGCAACAAGCTTGAATTCACCTTCTCGGAAAAGCGCTGGCTGACACGCGGGGAGGTTGCTACGGGAGCAGAGCTCTGCAAGCGGCCTGCACTGGGGTTTCACATTCCCGGTGTCTTTGACAAGGCTTTGGATATATATGAGTGCCTTCTGATGGGCGGGCCGACTGATGCCATCAGGAACGAGGCCAGGAGGTATGCTGCTGAACGGAATCTGCCCTTCTACGATTTCAGGGAGCAGCGCGGCTTCCTCCGCAACCTGATTGTAAGACGGACGGCCGGAGGCGAGGTGATGGTGGTGCTGGTGACAACGGACAGCCACGGAGAGGAGAGGGAGAGTGTGCTGAGACACCTTGCGGAGCGCTTTCCTGAGATTACATCACTTTACTATATTATCAACACCAAGAAAAACGACAGTATCTCTGACCTAACTCCTGTACTTTTTGCCGGAAACGGTTACATTACCGAGGAGATGGAGGGACTCAAATTCAGGATAGGACCGAAGTCGTTCTACCAGACCAACAGCAGCCAGGCGAAAAAAC
This sequence comes from Bacteroidales bacterium, assembly GCA_011620595.1. GTDB lineage: Bacteria > Bacteroidota > Bacteroidia > Bacteroidales > VadinHA17 > SR-FBR-E99. The sequence continues at coordinate 55,588 of WOYX01000005.1, forward strand.
TCTACTCAGTTGTCAGGGAGATGGCGCAGCTGACCGGCAGTGAGAATGTATACGATCTATATACAGGTACGGGCACGATAGCCTGTTACCTGGCATCGGGGGCCGGCAGGGTCACGGGTATAGAGTACATCGAAGAGGCTGTCTCCGACGCGCGGGTCAATGCGCTGGAGAATAAGATCGGCAACGCACATTTCATTGCCGGTGACATCAGGAATGTTTTCAACGACACTCTCTTCAGTGAGCGGGGCCGGCCCGATGTGATCATCACCGATCCTCCCCGCGCCGGGATGCACGGCGACGTCACCGCCGCGATGCTTCGCTCGGGTGCGGAGAGGATTGTGTATGTTAGCTGCAACCCTGCCACGCAGGCCCGCGACATCGATATACTCTCACAGGGTTATGACGTTAAGCGTGTTGCCCCGGTAGACATGTTCCCTCATACCTTCCATGTAGAGAACGTGGTGCTGCTTGAGAAGAAGAAAAACTAATCTGCCGGACATCTGCAATTCTTAATGGTCTACGGCCAACTGCTTGACATTGTCAACACTACTGCCTCCTGCTTTTAGCCACCGTAGCCTTCTTTGACATCCGACTCCGACGGACGAAGTCCGTAGTTTTAACGGAGGATGTGGCACAGGTGGCTGACTGAAGACTGTTGACTGAAGACTGTTGACTGAAGACTGAAGGCTGGAGACTGCGGACTCTAATACCGGTCAAGCCACCTGAATTTCTTGTTGCTGCTGCCAAGCTTGAGAGCAAGGACCAGCTCATGCGATCCGCTGGTTACGGTTTCGATCTCATTAAGAGAATAATCATACGAATATCCGATATACACGTTACCACACCTGAGCCTGACATTCCCGATAAGTGCTCCCTTGCTTGAAGTGCCGTAGAAGCCTCCTGTGCGATATGCTGCTCCCAGCCAGAAAGTCTGGTCATAGATGAGGGTAATTCCCATATCAGCCTGCGGCAGGATCTGCTCCGACATTTTCAAGAGCACGGAGGGCTCTATCTCAAGATTCTTGGCGGTCAGGAAACTGTATGATCCGAAGAGATAGTAATGCCTTGACATCCTAAATCTGTCATATGCCTTCAAAGTGTCAACTACGCCGTCCCCTATCCTGGCTGCTGCTCCCAGCATCGATTCTGCAGAGAACCCGAGTGTATACCTGTCGTTCAGGAGGTACAATCCAAAATTGACATCAGGAACAATTATCCCCTTTCTAAGATTGTCAGTCAGCCATGGTTCAGACGGATCCTTGAAGCTGTCATGATCCGCATTTATGATATAATGGTATCCTGTGGCTGAGAGTCCCATCGAAAGCTGTGTGTAATCCTGAACCCAGATATGATACGAATATGCTATGTGGAAGCCTGTCCTCTGAACGAGTCCGTTCTGGTCACTGAAGAGACCGATTCCGAGTCCTGTCCTGCCCTCTGTCTTGGCTTGGTATCTGTTGTTGCCGAAAATATTCTTCTTAAGTGAATATTTTTTCTTCATGAACCTTGTCTGGTAGCTGAGTGAATAGGTCCTCGGGGCACCGGCATATCCAACCCATTGTTCCCTCGCAGTAACATTGAAACTTGTGTATCCCTCGCTTCCGGCTGCGGAAGGATTGATAAGGAACTTATTGTACATATACTGACTGTACAGTGGCATCTGTTGGGAGAATGAATATTGCACCCCGGCCACTGCAAAGAATAATATGATTATCAGCCTTTTCAAGGTTTCTGATACGTCTATTGTTTTGCGACCTGTCAACCGTGTCATCAAATCTGATATGAATTTGACACAGCCGTGTTCTTGAATCAAATATACTCCGGTTGCAATGCCCCTGCAAGTCATTTTTGATGCAGGTGTACAGTTTTGTGACAAATATGCCTTTTTGGAAGGTTATAATGAAACCCTTGCCGTAGGATTATTATGTTGGCAAGCAGGTTGCTCCGTTTTGCCTTGATCGGCCGGGCTCCCTTCCAGGCCTTTTCAATCTTTAGGACAAAGAATATTGAGACCGGCGCAGATCTGCAAATGGTGGGAACGTCGGGCTATTTACCCTTTTGGGTTCCCTTTAATTATATACGATAGTAATGGTCCCGATCAGTAACCTTGATCCGTTGCCAAGATCAATAGTGTAGTGGTAAGAGTCGATCGGCAATTTGACTCCGTTGCTTCTGCCATTCCACGGTTCGGGATAACCAGGTTCAGATTCCCAAAGTTTCTGACCCCACCTGTTGAAGATCTTTATCTCAATATTGGGATAGAGCTCTTCAAGAGGCTTTTCATTGTAGTAGGAGATATCCCATGTGTCATTGATGCCATCACCGTTGGGCGAGAATGCTTCCGGAATGATGAGGCAGATCTCGTTCTTCGGCCTGACCAGTACAGTTCCTGTAACCATACAACCGTTGTAGTCGGTCACTGTTACTGTATAGGCTCCTGGCAGGATATCTGATATATCCTGGGTAGTCTCGCCGTTGGACCACTGGTAGATATGACCGCCTGCCGGTGAGCCGCCTGTGACAGTGAGAAGTATTTCTCCGTCAGGCATATCCGGACAGTATGCATGGTTCACGTCGAATGCCACTTCAAGCTGCGGAGGATCAGTAAGGGTTATGGCTGAATCTGCCCGGCAGTTATTGGCGTCAATGATTGTTATGCCATAGGTGCCGGCGCCAAGATTATTTCTCGGGTTGTCGAACGACCTTCCGTCTTGCCACAGGTAGGCGACAAAACCGACGCTGTTTACAGGTGTGACCTCAATGGATCCTGTCTCCGCATCGTGACAGTTGATGTTGAACATCATGTCATTGCTCATTGAAGGATCAAGTATCATGCTTAGTTTGCCGGGCTCAGTAAGGGTGATGGTATCTGAGACGTGACAACCGTACCTGTCTGTAACCGTCACGTAATATGTGCCGGCGACGAGTCCTGATATGTATCCTGTGTTGTTTCTTGCCGTGAAGTCATCCGGACCGCTCCAGTCATATGTGAACGGTGCGAGGTCAACGGTGGGGGTGAGCCTTATGTGACCGTTGCTGTAGCGGAAGCAGCTGATGTTGTATCCGTTGTAATTTGATAATTCTGCGTCATAGGTTATCAGAGGATGGACGGTGAGGGTTATGGTCTCTGTCGGGCCCACGCAGTCCTCGCCACCGTCTGAAGGAACGATGCGCGGAGTGAAGCTGTATATCACCTGCCTGTCCTCATTGGCGGTATTGTACAGCGTTTCGGCCAGGTCGGTAGGAGTAGTATAGGTTCCGCCTGTGGTGTAACCGGTAACACCGGCTTCGGCAGTCACGGTCAGGTCATAGACCCACTGACCCTCAACCTGCGGATTCATGTTCCTGACATTTATTATGGCGGCATCGCCGTAACAGAGTTCAATGTCATCGGAGCTTATCTCAATGTCAGGTATCGGGTTCACCCAAACTGTGGCCGTGATATGCTCAAGGTCACAGGCACCGTATACTCTCGGTGTTATGTTATAAATGAGCTGGTGCGCAATACTGGTTGAGTTGTACAGGGTCTGATTGATGGATGTGTTCAGCCCGCTGTTGTCGTCTGCGGCTCCCGAGATGCCGGAGGGTACATTGACATGCCAGGTCCAGGTAGTAACCGGTATCTGGCTCGTAAGCTCAAGGTTGATGGCTTCGCCGTTGCAAACGACATCGTTGTCAGGAGTGACTGTCGGATCCGGATCAACGGCATAGTGTACATTGACTGTTGCTGTGCATTCTGACCAGTTTCCAGCGCCGTCGGTAACTGTAAGTATCACTTCGTTTGCACCGAGGTCAGTGCAGTCGAAGTCTGTTCTGCTTGCCGTCATTGATGCAATGATGCAGTTATCGTAGCTTCCCCCGTCGATGTCTTCCGGAGTGATAGAGGCGAGACCGGTCTGCAGATCAAGGTATACGTCAATGTCTCTGCAAATTGCTGTGGGTGGGGTGTTGTCCTCGACGGTGACGGTGAAGCTGCAGTTGTCTGAGAGGCCGAGCGCGTCAGTAACGGTGTAGGTCACCGTAGTTACACCCAGGTTGAAGATGAAGCTGGATATGTCATTGGTGTCGGTAGCCGGTGACCGGGCTGTGGTTGCTCCGGTCATCTCCCATGTAACAGTGGCTATATTACTGTTAGGATCAGAGTAGGTAGCGGTCAGGCCTTCTGTTGTCAGGATGTCACAGCTGGTGTCACTGGTAGAGGTCAGGATTGGTGGCGGGCAGGTGATGGTTGGCGGCAGGTTGTTAAGACGCACGGTGACAGTATTGCTGGTGGTGTCAACAGAGGCCATTGTGGGAGAGAAGCCTGTTGTGGTGGCCGTATTGACGACTGTCCCTGCAAAGATATCACTCAAGGTGACGGTATGCTGTGCGATACATGTCTCGCTGGCACCCGGAACAAGCGTATAAGGTGCGCCGGTGCAGGTCACTGTAACAATCGGGTCGTCTACGGTGATGCCGGTGATAGTGACGTTACCGGTGTTGGTCACGGTAAGAGTGTAGTTTATCACATCTCCGGGAGCGGTGTACTCTTCACTGTCAGCAGCCTTGACAAGGGTGAGTTCGGGTCTCTGTATTCCTATGACCTCTGCTGTTGCATCGGTCGCAATGGTTCCGCTGGCAACAGTGGAGCCTGAAGCAGTGGCGTTGTTGGAATACAGGCCTGCATTAACATCTTCGAGTGTGACGATATGTGTTGCAGTGTAAGTCCATATTTCGTCCGGATCAAGCCTGTTGTCGTTGTCAGCGTCGCCGCCGGTACGGGTGATGCTTCCTGCGTCCGCACCCGGATCGGATACGGTGATATTGCCGATGGATACGTTGCCATCGTTGGTTATGGTGATGGTGTAGTGCAGTATGTCACCTGTTTCGTCATAATTCTCTTCCGTTGCGACCTTAGTCATTGACCATGCTGCTGTCTGGCTTATGGTTGTAGTAGCGTCAGCCTGCTGCTGGTCAGTCTGGTCTGTATTGATGACAGCCACGTTGACCAGAGCGGTACCTGCGTCGATGTCGGCCTGTGTCACGGCATAAGTAGCGGAATATGTCCATGTTTCTCCGACATTCAGGATGTTGTTGCTGATGGTGTCGCCACTGATTAGAGTAGCGCCTCCGGCAAGCACATCTGTCAGTACCACTCCGGTCAGGCTGGTGTTGCCGCTGTTTTCGACAACAATTTCATAGTTCAGAGTTGTAGGTTCAGCCACCGCAGTTTGGTCAACTGTTTTACTGATGGTGAGGGTTGATACCTGGTTGATAGTTGTTATTGCGTTGTCGGTAACGGCGACAGGTATCTGGGTTGCTGTTATGGAAGCAGTGTTGATTAGCGGTGTACCGTAATCAATGTCTCCCTGAGTGGCATCGTAGGTAGCGGTGTAGATCCATGTCTCACCAACATCCAGGATATCGTCATTATCGGTGTCACCGTAGGCAAGGGAAGCTGCTCCTGCAAGGTCATCGATGAGGACAACGTTGGTAAGGCTGACGTTGCCTTCGTTGGTTACGGTAATGGTATAAGTAAGTGTAGTCGGGGCGCTGATCTCAGCAATGTCAACTACCTTTTCAACTGTCATTGCGGCATTACGGGTAATTGTGGTTACTGCGTCATCAGTAACTGGAACAGGAATCTCAGCAGTCGTGACAGAGGCGGTGTTGACCAGGTCTGTTCCGGCATCGATGTCAGCTTGTGTCGCGTTGTAATCAGCTGTGTAAGTCCAGATCTCGTCTACATCGAGAACACCCGGATTGGTATCATCACCGCTAACGAGTGAAGCGCCTCCGGCGAACACATCAATCAGGGTTACATTGGTCAGGCTGACGTTTCCGGTATTGGTGACTACAAT
>WOYX01000063.1 GCA_011620595.1 Bacteroidales bacterium
CATCAGGGAGTTGTCAAGGTCGAACTCAACCTTCGTCTTCAGGATGCCGGATATCACAGGAGTAAGGTCGGAGCGGATTGCGGTTGTATCCTGTGCCGGCAGAGTGATATATATGGCCGATGCCAGCAACCAGCCTAGTGCCAGCCTCCTGCCGGCCATTGTCATAGGGAGAGATCTCTTCACAGGGCGCAAAATTACTCTCCTGCAAAAATAGTCTCTTAACGATATTATAGAAATGCAGCCGCGAAAAAGTGTGCTCCGGTGACCCCGTTTCACACTGTCTGATCTGTTATCTGGCATCCTCTGAATGTTTGTGCCCTGGTAAGCACCGCTGATCCCGTCTCCCACTGTTGCCTTTCTTTCCCCTCCGTCATGGGCGTCGTTGTGCCCGGGAAAGCACAGGTGCACCTGTGCCACCCCGGTGGGCAATAATCTGCGACAGTTTTGCGGTGGTCTGGCTCATTTTTATTATCTTGTAGCGTCCCGTCACCGAAAAGATAACAGTTATGACAGAAAATGAGAAACTTGACAGGATAGCCATCAGCGTCCGTTCACACCGCCTGTTGCGCGTACTGCTCCGCGAGAACCCCATGCTCGAGACCATCATGAGGGAGTCGAAGAACGAGATCGAAGCACAGATAGGGGTCAAAAACTGGATACATTCGGAATACAGCAGCCGCAAGGATGCCTTCCGGTTCCAGACTGACAAGGTCACCAGGCGCGAAAACTTTGAGAAGCTCTCCTGGAATGACTATGCCATAATAAGGATACTGGACTACATTGATCATGCCGGTATAGAGTATCCTGACCCCAACCTGCGAGGCGAGATTGCCGTGAGCAACCCCATCAGGTTCATATGGCTTGCCGTGATCAAGGGCACAGGTGGCGCCAAGCCTGAGTTCTTTATTGACATGATACAGCTCTTCAGGCAGCTGAGGGGCGAGAGCAACCAGGTGATCCCCGACAGGGATACAGTTGAAAAATGGATGGAGATGTACCCGTCGGGAGTCGATCCGCGCATCGTGGAGCTGCGCAAGGAGAACAGGGATAGGATCATCAACCTGCTGATAGACAAGATCGATGCAGGCCAGATCAAAGATGAGAAATATTCATTTCCTGAAGGCATTTCCCGCGATGAGAAGCTGAAGCTGATGAATGAGTGGTGGAACAACTACAAGTTCCATCTCCATTTTGCAGTGCGGTCGCCGGACCTTCTCAATGAGATGCTGGGTCACTCGCTTGACCCTGACACCATGAAGATACTCTATGATGCCGAGAAGGCAGGGATACCTTTCTTCGTGAACCCCTATTACCTCTCGCTGCTGCATGTGCGTGTTCCCTATTTCGCCATCGGCGCCGACCTGGCCATCAGGCATTACATCGTCTACAGCCGCCAGCTGGTTGATGAGTTCGGGCATATCGTCGCATGGGAGAAGGAGGATAAGGTGGTGCCGGGTGAGCCCAATGCTGCAGGGTGGCTCCTTCCTTCGCACAATAACATCCACAGGCGGTACCCGGAGGTGGCCATACTCATCCCTGACACCATGGGGAGGGCATGTGGCGGGCTATGCTCCCCCTGTCAGCGCATGTACGATTTCCAGAGCGGTCACCTCAACTTCGACCTTGATAAGCTCAAGCCCACGGAGAGCTGGTGGGAGAAACAGAAGAAGCTGCTGCAATATTTTGAGGATGACACTCAGCTGAGGGATATCCTCATCACCGGCGGCGATGCCCTGATGAGCTCCGACAGGAGCCTGAAGGTGCTGCTTGATGCGGTCTACGAGATGGCGAGCAACAAGCGTGAGAAGAACAGGCAGAGGCCTGACGGTGAAAAGTATGCCGAGATACAGAGGGTAAGACTCGGGACGAGGATGCTGACCTACCTGCCACAGCGGATAACACCCGAGCTGGTTCAGATACTGGGTGATTTCAAAAAGAAGGGCAGGGAGATAGGCATTTCGCAGTTTCTCATACAGACCCACGTGGAGTCGCCCATGGAGGTCACCCCGGAGTCGAGCAGGGCAGCGCACCTGCTCACCGGTGCCGGATGGCTCATCACCAACCAGCTGGTATTCACCACGGCTGCATCACGCAGGGGCCATACCGCCAAGCTGAGGAAGGTGATGAATGATGTTGGCATACTGCCTTACTATACCTTCACGGTCAAGGGTTACATGGAGAACAACTTCAATTTCGCACCCAATGCCAGGGTAGTACAGGAGCAGCTTGAGGAGAAGATCATCGGCAGGATCGACAGTGAACATTACGAGACTGTGAGGCAGTTTGCAGACAATGCGGAGAACATAGTTGAGAATATTGATGCCCTGCGCCGCTCTGCCGACCTTCCCTTCCTGGGTACCGACCGTAACGTGCTTAACCTGCCGGGCGTGGGCAAGAGTCTCACATTCAGGGTAGTGGGCATCACCAGGTATGGCAGGAGGATACTGCAGTTCGACCATGACATCACACGGACGCACAGTCCTATCATCAACAAGATGGGTAAGATGATCATAATCGAGTCGAAATCAATATACGAATACCTCCGGCAGCTCGAGGAGCTGGGTGAGGATACGGCGCAGTACGAGGGACTCTTCGGCTACAGCATCGGCCAGACCGAGCCGCGTGTGCCGATCTATGAATATCCGGAGTATAGCTTCACCGTGACGAAGGAGATGAGCAACCTGGAGGTTTAGGTTGCGTTAGACATGCACCGGGGCCACGGACGGTACTCCGCTGGCTTACGCTTCTGATTACGCTTGAGTTAACGATCAGAAAGCGGTTATTTGCTGCTGGATTTTATGCCGTCTTCCTTGCAGAGGGTCTTGAGGAGGCGCTTTGCCGACATGATTGAAGTTGGCAGTCCGCCGCCCGGCTCTACCACTTTACCCTTTAACCTTTACCCTTTACCCTTTACCCTTTAACCTTTACCCTTTACCCTTTACCCTTTAACCTTTACCCTTTAC
>WOYX01000002.1 GCA_011620595.1 Bacteroidales bacterium
CACTTTAGTTCACTCCCAACTTCAGGCACTTCTATCTCTCCCTCCTCCCCCTGAGCCATTTTGTGAAGAATGGGTCGTCAAGTTCATACTTATCGGTTTTGATTACGAATCCGTTAACCATAAGGCGCTTGATGCTGCTGAAAGCAGTGCTTGTCGCTCCGATGTCCCACTCCCGGTCAAAAGCATCCGATAATGGCTGAAGATCAGATAATGCAAGTCCTAATAACATCTTCCTGTCAGTCCTGTTAAAATTGAGCCAGAGGCGTTCATAATCCATATCATGCATCATTATAAGCTCATTAACGGCTTCTGAAACTATACCGGCCTCACCTTTCTTTAAGGCAGCCCTCTCCCATACAGTGAATGCCAGTTGCTGGGTATAATACGGATGACCCTTAGTAACAAAAAGTATTTCTTCAGCAACAGCGTCAGCATTTTCACATAACTTGCTGAACCCTTCTTTTAGGAACACCATGAACTCTTTTACGTCAATTTTTGGGAGGTACATCACCAGGCCGAAGTGATAGAAAGGAGATTTCTTTTTCTCAAATATCCCGCGTATCAGTGATTCCTGTGATCCGAGGAAGACGTAGTTGATCATTGTATGGTGTTGCATTACAGCCCGCATAAAACTTATCAGGCTGGTATCAATTTTAACCGCATCCTGAAACTCATCAAAGATCATAATGATCTTTTTCTTTTCAGTGCTGACCCTCTCAGCCAGGTTCAATACATCTTCAAGGACCGGCAGGTAAGTAGTCCCGGGCATAAAAGAGACATCCACCGCTCCGCTGACGGGATTTAGTGACAAGGTGGGTACCACCCTGAAACTTTTCAGGTACTGTTTAAGCTTTTCAGCAGGATAAAAGCGATATATGCGTTTGAGTATCTGTGCAGCCAGGTCGGCAGGACTGGTTACAAGCTGCAGGTCTATGGCTATCACCGGTCTGTCAAGGTCTTTTACGGCCATGCCTATGAGGCTCGATTTGCCGAAGCGTCGTGGAGAGATTACCACGAGGTGGTTATCACTGCCAAGCAAGGAGATTACCTTTTCGATCTCCTTTTTACGGTTGATGAAATAGGGTTCTTCAACAATTGTTCCGAACTTGAATGGATTTTTCATATCTGATTGCGATATTTTACGTTGCGATTATTTTCGCTGCGATATTTTTCGCAATAATAGTATCTTTTATTGACATTCATGGTTCTGATCCCCGAATTTTACGACTCATCCCTCAATCCCCGCCGAATACTGAATATCGGAGCGAAGCGGAGATCCCGATTTATCGGGACCGATTACCGAATACCTCACTCCTCATTCCTCATTCCTCATCCCTCAATCCCCACTCCGAAGCTTTAGCGAAGGAGGGCTCTCTCGTGCTTTCGTCTTCAGCTAACCCTTAAACCTGAAACAAGAACCGAAGCAAAGCCGGGCTCGCCGAAGGCAGACAAGGAATGCTTAACGCTGAACCCTGTCTTTCATTGGATATTTTATTTGAGATAATCCCCCGGTTTCCTAAGAAACAACTCCACCGGTACCACCAGAATATTTTTGTGCTTTATCGATATCTGCCCTCTGTAAAGCAGCAAAAGTCTGGCTTCAGGATAATCATCTCCAAAAGAGACAAGCCCATTATAATCTGACGGATTAAGCGTTCTGGCATTTTTAACCTCCACTGCAGCAAAAGTATCGCCGCCATACAGCACAAAATCCACCTCGTTCCCTGCCAGCGTGCGCCAGTAAAACAACTTCGTGTCCGGCAGTGCATAATCAGAATACGCTCTCAGGTGCTGACCAACAAGCCCTTCCAGTGCCGCACCTGATATCTCTGATTCAATATCCAGAGGACCTCTCTGCCGTAATCTGCGGTACAGGCCATTATCGAAAAGATAGAATTTTGGGTGAGAGGCTGTTTTTCTCTTAGCCCTCTTTGCAAAAACAGGCAATCTGTAGGCCAGTAAGAGATCTTCAAGTATATCGATATAACCTGTAACAATGCCTCTTCCCGCCTGACACTCACGTGCAAGGTTACTGACATTCAGCACCGTGCCATGGGAAAAGCTTATGATCTCAAGAAAGCGGGCGAAGGTACCGAGATGTCTTACCAGGCCCTCCGCCTGTATCTCTTCACGCAGGTAGATATCCACATACGCAGAGAGTGTCATTGCCGGATTACTGCTTTCTTCAACAACCGGTATCAACCCTGTCTGCAGCGCTTTGTCAAGTGAAAAAGCGCTTCCAAGTTCTGCTGCCGTGAACGGATGCATTCTGCAGTATACTGCTCTCCCTCCGAGGAGGTCAGCACCCTCCTTCTTAAGCTTACGGGCGCCTGAGCCGGTAAGGATGAACCGGATCTTCCTTTCTTCCATTATCTTGTGTACCACATCAAGTATCTGTGGCACCTTCTGCACTTCATCAATTATCACCAGCCCGGGATTTCCTGCATCAATGGTTTTCATAAGGGTTTCCGGAAAAGCAGAAAATATCCTGATGGTTTCCGGATCGAGAAAATCTATATACAGAGTATCTTTCTTTATCAGGCCTTTTACAAGAGTCGATTTACCGGTACCTCTCGGCCCGAACAGAAAAAATGAACCTTTTGGGATAGTTATATGTCTTTTTATTTCTGTCATATCCGCAAATTTAGACTTATTCTGCGTGAATCACAAACAAATTTTGACCTATTACTTTCTTTTATCTTGTGCTCACCTGATGTCAAAACTTCTCACATCTCACATCTCACATCTTCAACTCTGGCTCATTTTAGTTCACTCCAAACTTCAGGCACTTTTGCCTTGTGACTTTTGTCTTTTATCTTTGAAATACTTTAGCCTTTCTCCTTTCACCTTGGCCCTCCCTGCAGTCTGTCTCCTCCCTGATCCCGCCTTGCGGGATATTAACAGTCGGCCCCCTTTCTCCTTTCTCCTTTCTCCTTTCGCCTTTTATAATATTGTCACTTTCCTCGTGGTCACCTTCACCCCGTCAACAACTCTCACCAGGTAAACACCATGTGAGCCTGAAGGCAGTGCGACTGTGTTCAACTCACCGTCAACAAGTATTGTTTCAAGGATTTTCTTCCCGCGCAGATCATAAACCTCGCAGATGGCTCTGTCGCTGACCTCTCCCCTGATGATCACCTTCTCATCCGAGATCCATATGCGGACACCTGTCTCCTCTGCCTGGGACTGATTGATGCCTGTGGGTGTGCTGACAGAAGCTATTATGAAGAACCGTCCGGTGCCATATGTGTTTGCCGGAAGCGTAACTGTGTAAGTGTTGTTGTTAAGGTCAGTAAAGATTCCCGTTTCACGGTCCTCAAGCCAGAATTTGTTATTCCCAAGCTGTACCGTGAAGGCTGAGAATGTAACCTCTCCTCCCTTTTCCGTGTCAATACCCACGGGAACAGGTAATGTCTCAGCACCGGATATCGGCAACGCCTGTCGTGCAAGATTCACTCCTTCGTCTTTTTCAGTCATGACAGTGTAAATCTCAACATCAGGACCAGCGCTCAGCTGTCCCACATCATAACCCGGATCGAGTCCGGCTGTCATTTCATCATTGTAGACAATCGTCGTGGCGCTTTCTTTTTCTCCATACCTGACCCTAAGCTGAAGCCCGGGCCATGGGTCTTCTGTTCCGGGAGATTTCAGCATGACTACATCGGTAGCATGAGTCTGCATGGCGGACGTGAATTCAAACTGCACATCATTATTGTTCGCCATAACCATAAACCCCTGTCCTGCCTGTATTACACTGCCATGACTTTCTGATCCTTCCGGTAATAAAGGTGCTGAAACAGCTGAATACTTATATACACCGTTGACGCCATCATATACATATAATGCCTGGTAGTACGGATCAAACCTGTTGGTGGTTGTCCCGTTACCTACGTTAACGGTTATGAAGGTTTCTGCATTCATTGCTGAAGTAAACGGATTCCCCAACAGGTTCAATCCACCGCTGCCCCAGCCATCTGTCCAACCTCTGCCAGATGCCCAGATAATTTGTTCGGGATTCGCAACACCGTAAGGATTATCCGGATATCTGGCGATTCGCTCAGAATATGTCTCAGAATACGGCGATGTTACTGTTACTGAGGCAGAGTTAACAACCGGGCCTGTAAAGGAAAATTCTCCATCACTAAGATCTTTTTGACAGACGTTATATCCTCTCCCTTTCATGAAGACACCTTCTGTTACTTCAGCCCATACCGCACCAGGTTCATCCCATGTTCCGAGGTAATCGATCTTGTCAATGTAAGTTGTTCTGAATTCAGGAATACTTTGTCCACCCACCGGTGATGAAAACAGGTGTTTGTCGCCGGTTTGGTCATCAGGCCGCAGGAAGCGGTTGTATGTAACATTACCCGTGGCTGTGCCGTGCACGATCAGAGACCCGCTGCTTTCAGGAGTAGCCTGAATGGTTAAACCTGCGCCAGGCTGAATTTCAAGGTCATGACAATCAACAGAGGTTGCAGTACCAATCACCGGGTCATTGGTAACGTCCGGGATGGTGACATTATTTGTTGGACCGGGATAGAATCCATCTGTCCAGTTTGTCGGACTCTCCCAGTCCGTACCTGTACTGCCGGTCCACACTGCCTGAGGAGCCGTTGTGAATGACCAGACAGGGCCGGTAATAGTCTCATTCCCATTGCTGACAGTAACATACCATTCATACTCAGTTCCACTCTCCAGACCATCCCATGTGATGCTTGCTTCCGATCCGGATTCAATGTCAGTGGTGGTTCCTGTCAACTGGAACCCATCACTCTCCATCTCGTAATTCAGGGTGAATTGGCTGTCTGAATCCGTTATCCACTGGTCAAGATATGGCGAATATGTTTTAACAAATATCTCATCTGTCTGAGGCGAGAATTCCATAATTCTCAGGTATCCGTTACCCCCGCCTGCATCGCTCTGGTAATCCGCCAGGAGCGTATGGACAATCGAACCGTTATAAGTATCAGTTCTCCTTCCGGCGCCATTGACATGCCCGCATAACATCATGAAGAGGTTCGGATTGTCCCTGAGTTCGTCATATATTGTCTGACCAATTGAGCTGAAGCTGGCAGGATTTCCCTTTCCGATCAGCGAATGACTTGTGACAATGGCTCTTTTTGAAGGATTGTCCCTGAGTATCCCATCCGCCCATTGAATTGCCCCAATCGCCGGATCATATTCAAGGTGAATCACCAGGAAATCCATCCCGCCGGCACTGAATAACTCATAGTTATTATCATTGTCTTCGCCATAGTGACCTCCGTAGTAGCTTCTTCCGGCAAATCTTGATACCCCGAAGTATGTATTGTATAATGCAGAAGATCCGCTGGTTGCATCGTGGTTGCCTATTGCTATTCCATAAGGCACAGAAGCACCTACATCAAGTATTGACAGTGCAGTGTTTGCCAGATTCCACTGAGTCTCATTATCAGTGTCAACAACATCGCCAGAATGTGAAACAAAGGCAATGTTTTCTGCAAGCCGGTTCTCTTTCACCCATTGAGTCTGAGCATTAAACATTGCAGGTGTTCCTCCGAATTCATAAGCCGTATAACTCTGGCTGTCTGGCAATCCCACAAGAGTAAACGTCTCTCCGTCACTCTCTTTCTTTCTGCCATAATAGTTCACTGTCATGGAACGCTCCTCGTGATCTGTCACTGTGACACTCAATGAAGGTGAGGTGGTAATGTTAACTGCATTGTCAGCAGGGGAGACAAGATCAGGCTGATCAGGAGGATTGATCAGGTAATTGACAGTCAATCCGGGCCTCTCCTCAACAGTTGTCCATTCTCTTGTTCTTTCTCTCTGACCTTCAGTAGCATGCGAGGCGACCATCAGCCATCCGTCATTTGCCATTTCACCATCAATCCGGTCCTGGATTGTTGAAGCAGGAATAGTAACAGTAATATATCCTATGTGGGTGTTAATACCTGACGCAATCTGAATAGGAGAGCTCCACGACGAATATGGCGAATCACTGTGTCTTACAAAGACCTCATCGGCTTCATCAGAAGCCAGCCACATCCTACCCTGACTGCCGATATCTATCGTAGCAGTCTCAACACCTGAGTCAGGTGTTATTCCCGTTGTTGATTCAAGAGTATAAGTCCCCACGGAGTACAAGGCAGCGATCAGCCGGGAAGAGGTGCCCTGAAAAAGAAGAATGATCATTGAGATCAGGAATGTCACTCTGATAATGGAGTGAAAATGTTTCATGCTTTCAGCGTTTAAAATTCTTTAACGCGAAAAATTAATCCCTGATCAGTGTCCATCATCACAAGCTCGTCATGAGCCAGCCGGAATCCCCTGAAAGGCACGGCAGAAATGCCTTCGGCCAGCAGCAGGCTATGGATCTTCAGAAACTCTCTATCCCACTTTGGTCACCTCGGTGATCCCCGCGACCTTAACTACATTATCCGCGGCAGAACTCCTCCTTCTGACAGCCATTTTCAGGAACCGTGTTGCCGTAAGACAGAGCGCAAGCAGCACCAGCCCCAGCGGCAGTATCCCTATTCCGTCAAGCAGGAAAGCCACCGCAATAATAAACACATTGAAAAGGGCAATCCATAGAGTGGCCTGCTTGTGGCTGAAGCCGGCGCGAAGCATCAGGTGGTGTATATGCCGCTTGTCGCCGATGAACATGCTCTTTTTGTCACGCAGGCGCAGTATTACCACACGCAGTGTGTCATACAGGGGCACTATCAGTATCCCTATCGAGACCGAAGGAGCAGACTTAAGGGCAAGCACCGCTCCATCTGCGGCAACCAGCTCATTGAAGTGAATGGCAAGGACCGCCAGAGTAAAGCCGATCACCAGAGATCCTGAATCGCCCATAAAGATCTTCCTCGGGCCCTCAGACAGGTTATATCTCAGGAAGGCAATGAGTGAACCCAGCAGTGCCGCTGCCATTATAGTGTATCCGTAGTCGCCCGACAGGAAGAAGAAGATGCCGAACGCCAGCGAGGCGATGATCCCTACCGCTGCCGCCAGCCCGTCGATGCCGTCGATGAGGTTGACCGCATTGATGATGAGTATTATCAGAAGGATAGTAACAATATACGAAGTCGAGACAGGAATGTTGGTTATTCCCAAAAAGCCGTGGAAATGGGTGATGTGGATGTTAGTAAAGACGGCTACAAGAACAGCTGACCCCAGCTCGCCCCAGAACTTTTTCTTCGGGTTGAGATAAACGAGGTCATCCTTGATCCCGACAAACAGCAGGAAGACCACTGCGGCCGTGAAGTATGACAGCCCGGGCATATAGCCGTTGACCCCCACCAGGAAGCCGAAGATGAAACCGCCGAAAATGCCTATCCCGCCGAGCGTGGGGACGTCATGTTTGTGTATCTTGTTGAATCCGGGCTTATCCTCAAGATGGCGTTTCTTAACCACCGAGATCACCTTCGGTATGTAGTACCAGGTAATGACAAATGAACTTGCAAAGGCAAGTAAAATAGCCGGTAAACCTGTGATTATTATCTCTGGCATTGCGGTGGAAAGTTAATTCTTTCAGTTCCTTACAAAAAAATCATTTACCAACAGCAGTCTTCCCCATCCGCTTTCCTGACCTATCCGTAAACACCCAACCGGGTTTCAGTGCTCAAAATTAATCTAAATATTCCGGACGGGCGGGCAGATCACTGAAAATTTTATGAATAAATCCGGAGTGTGGAAAAAAAATCACCCAGGCTGTCAGGAATACCAGCATGAAGTCGGTGCGGAACGACAGGTGCTCCTGGTACCAGATCTCGAGTTCTCCTTTATAAGGTGCGATATGATCGCGATAGAACTCGTGCCTGTCGCCCTCATGTGCCGAGATCCACTTCTCCTCATCGCGAAATATGATTGACCCTATGCCTGTCATCCCCGGCACGGCATCGTAGATTGTCTCCTGCACATGAGGCGGGAACTTCAGGAAATCGACTTCCATCTGCGGACGCGGACCCACTACCGACATATCACCAAGCAGAATGTTAAACAGCTGGGGTATCTCGTTGATCTTCGTTCTGCGCAGGAACCGTCCGAAGGGGAAAACCCTCGGGTCATTCCTGATGGTCAGGCTGCCCGTCCCCAGCGACGGACTGGCTTTAAGCATCGTTGCAAACTTCCATATCCTGAATGGCCTGTTCTTATAACCCACCCTCTTCTGCCCGTAGAAGACATAATGCTCACCCGTCAGCAGCAGTATTATCATCACCGGTACCAGCAGCGGTGACAGCACCAAGATTCCCAATGCAGACACGACTATATCAAAAAACCGCTTAAAAACCTTCCTGTACATATCTTTCCCTGACCTTCAGTCCTCAGATTAAGGCTCCGCAATAGGCGGAGACTTAACCCCGATAACGAAGTGTATCGGGGCCTTCAGACCTTTTACTACATCTTTGAGTCCAGTCCCTTCCCCTTCTCTATATGCTCAAAATTCGGAAGGTACTCCCTGAGTATCTCCACCACGGCAGCTTTGGTCACGTTTCCGGAATTGAAGAGCGTCCGCAGCCTGGCGAATATCTCGTCAATCTCATGGCTCTCTCTCTTTACGGAGTTCTTTATCACCCCCAGGCTGGTGAACTTATCAGTGTCAATCACCTCCCCCTCGGTGAAGAACTCCTCATAAGGCTTTTCTCCCGAGGTGTCAGTCTCAAAGAAATATACCGGGTATGAAACAGAGCTCTCGTTGAGCAGCAGTGCCTTCTCCCGTGCTTCCTGTTCGGTAGCACATACGTCAGCCTGCAGTCCCAGGTAATGCAGCAGGTCGTGTGCGATGGCATCAAAGGTGATCATATCCCTCTTCTCATCAAGATTCGGGAAGATGATGTCTCCCGACTCGCCCAGCACTGAGGCTATCATGCACAACTCGCCCGACTCGCGGGGCGAGACGAAGAACCTGCGTATGCCCAGCGGGCACGACCATGGCTGTCTCTTGCCGAGCCGCTTGATGAACTCCTGCGGCAGGCTGCCGTTTGAGAAAGCCACGTTGGCAAAGCGGGCTGTGGTTATCTTCAGTTTAGATGAATAGGCCATTATCAGCTCCTCCATCAGCTTCTTGCTGGCGCCCATGATGTTCACCGGATTGGCTGCCTTGTCGGTGGAGACACAGAAGAAATGCTCAGGAGGAAACTCGAGTAAAAGGTCTAACAGCCGCCGGGCGCGAAGAACGTTGTTCTCAATCATAGCCTCAATTGAGAAGATATCCTTCTCGCTCCGCACATGCTTGTGCGCTGCGAAGTTGGCCACGATGTCAAACGGCGCCAGCGTACGGAACATCTTCTCAAAAACCCTGTCGCCGAAGTTCATCGGGTAGGTGATGAAGTCCACAGGAATATTAAACCCTGATGAGCTTCTCAGATCACGCACCAGCTCCGTCAGTCCGTTCTCGTTGATGTCAACAACCACTAATCGACTGATCCTGAACTTCAGCAGGGCTTTTATATAGAACGAACCTATCGTCCCCGCTCCGCCAATGACAAGGACACTTTTGCCGCTGATGCGCTGCTCCAGCTCTGAATGATACTTTTCAAAATCAGGCTTAAGCAGGCTCTCTTCACGCTTAGTGATATATGTCCTGATAAAATATTCTAGATCGAGGTTTGTTTGCATAGATATTTTCTTTTGTCCAATTCAGATTTTCATCTACTGTCTAAATGCTTTCTTTAATACCTCCTGTATCCGTTCCATATCATTCTCCGTCATGTTTGTACCGCTTGGCAAACAGAGTCCGTTTCTGAAGAATGCTTCAGATGTGCCGTTTACATAAGCCGGGCAATTTTCAAAGACAGGCTGCAGGTGCATCGGTTTCCAGAGAGGTCTTACTTCAATATTCTCGGCCGTGAATGCCAGGCGTATTTTCTCGCTGTCAGTGCCCGCCTTCTCCGGATCAATTATTATGCAGGTGAGCCAGTAGTTTGAGTAGAAATCCTTTGAAGGTTCTGTGTGGAAGGTGATACCCGGCACATCTTTCAGCACATCCCGGTACCACTGGTTGATCTCCCTGCGCCGTTTTATACGCTGATCGAGCACTTCAAGCTGCCCGCGACCAATGCCGGCCACCACGTTGCTCATCCTGTAATTGTACCCTATTACGCTGTGCTGGTAATGCGGTGCCGGATCGCGTGCCTGTGTGGCAAGGAACCGTGCGCGTTTTATCATGCCCTCATCGTCAGAGATCAGGGCCCCGCCGCCGCTGGTGGTAATGATCTTGTTGCCGTTGAAAGACAGAATGCCGAATTTGCCCTGGCAGCCGACACGTTTCCCCATGTACTTTGATCCCAGCGCCTCTGCCGCATCTTCTATCACCGGAATTCCGTATTTCTCAGCTACAGCCATGATCTCGTTCATCTTTGCCGGCATGCCGTACAGGTGCGTCACAATAATCGCCTTCAAATCAGGGCCCTTTACTTTCTCCTTTAACCTTTCTCCTTTAACCTTCTGAATTGCTTCTTCAAGCAATTCAGGATCCATATTCCACGTCTCTTCCTCCGAATCCACCAGCACCGGTATGGCACACTGG
This sequence comes from Bacteroidales bacterium, assembly GCA_011620595.1. Taxonomy (GTDB): domain Bacteria; phylum Bacteroidota; class Bacteroidia; order Bacteroidales; family VadinHA17; genus SR-FBR-E99. The sequence goes on from WOYX01000002.1 coordinate 10,511, forward strand.
TAGACTATAGGATTGATGGTGGCCGAGAATGTATATGTTGAACCGATCACATAATCGCCCGGTCTGACATCAAGGAGGATCATGGCCAGGTGTATAGCCGAAGTTCCTGATACCAAGGCTGCAACATGTTTTGCACCGACAGCGGCGCCCAGCTCGTGTTCAAATGCATCCACATTTGGTCCGAGAGGAACTACCCAGTTCTGTTCAAAAGCCAGGTGAACATATTTCAGTTCCGTGCCCCCCATATGTGGTGGTGATAGAAGGATCCTCTGTTTCATACACAGGTGTTAATAAATTGTTGTGTCATTAATCAACTTTAGTAAGATGTGATTGCTTATGTTTTAGAACACTTTGGTATAGATAGTTGAGACATTGTTACCATGAATTCTAATCAAACCAAAACGCATAAATCCATGTTTAAGATAAAACCTGTTGGCACTTTCAAGTGTCACCCCGGCAATCACCTTATAGCAATGAACATTGTGCCTTTTTAATTCGCCTTCGAGTGCCTCCAAGAGGCTTGAGCCAACGCCAGAGTTTTGTCGGTTTGAATCCACGGAAATGGAAAGCAATTCGGTTTTTGGCAAGAGCATATCATTGGGGGAAGAATTAAGGATTGTTTTCTTAAATGGTAATGTAAGGGTTTCAAGCGAGGGTTTAATTAGTCTTGGATCAGTCACGAGTCTGTTCATAAGTATAGCTATTGCACGAGGATTAAAAATGAATCTTTTCATTAGGGTGTCCGAATTTATGGAACAGCTTACAAAACCATTGATCCCGGCTTCGTCTCTTTCGATTAATACGATTTCATTCCTAATCAAGTATTTATATAAAACATCCAGAAATGAAGGGCCAAGTTGTGTCAAAAAGCCTGCACGAATTGTCGAATGATGGAGTCGGGCAATGTCATAAGAATCATTTTCATTGGCAGGAATCACCATTTTAGTGTCTACTGTTGTTGAACTATTACTTTTAACTTTTCCAGATATTCTTCAGCAAGAACTTCTCTGCTAAAGTGTTCTTTGGCATATCTGTAACCATTAAGGCCATGCGTTATCATTAATTCTGGCTTCGACATATAAAATCTGATTTTATTCGCTATGTCCCGGTGATTCTCGGGTTCTGCAAACAGCCCACAATCAGCATTTTCAATTAATTCTCTCGAGACACCATCAATAGCAAGCAACACAGGCTTTTTACAGGACATGTAGTCAAAAGTCTTGTTGCTGAAAACTGTTTTAAATGTTTCAGTCTTTTTAAGTACAGAAACACCAAGATCTGAAGCAAGAATATACTTAAATATATCTTTTTTAGAGACTTGATCAAAAAATTTGACATTAAGCAAGCCTCTTGTCTGAACCTCAGTGATTAGCATATCCTTTTCCATACCTGAGCCAATCAACAAGAACATGACATTAGTATCTCTTAGCAGTTCTGCAGCTTCTACTAACTGTATTAGATGATTTGCCACACCATGGGCTCCAACATAGGTTACAACAAAACTGTTTGTAATACCCAGCTTACCACGAAAATCAGCTGTATTGAAGCCTTCAAGTATCTCGTCTGAGAGACTAAAATCGGCACCATTTGGTATCAGGATAATCTTTTCAGGTGATACACCCTTGCGGGTTATTAATATATCTTTAAATGCAGGGGTCAGAACGTTTATAAGCTTCGCTTTCTTATAGACCACTGATTCAAGCCAATATGCTAATTTTATAAATGTCTTATTTGTTACCACACCTGTATCAATAGCGGATTCAGGCCATAGGTCCCGAACTTCAAATACGAAAGGAATTCTTTTTAATTTTGAGAGAACAATAGCAGTTATAGCTACAAATAATGGAGGTGAAGTAACAAGAATAAGGTCGTACTTGCCCTTAACTTTAATAATACCGGCCCAAATTGAACTAAAGACAAATGAAAAATATCCCCAAAGCCTTCCGGGGAAATTTGAGTTATACCTGTCAGAGACAAAACATCTCCATACTTTTACATCTCCATGTCTTTTATAGACAAATTTTTTTCCTTTATATTCACTATCCTTATTACCCTTTGCATAATGAAACATGCCTGATAAAACGGTAATCTCATGACCTTTCGAAGACCAAAATCTGGTTATCTCATTAAACCTGCTGCCACCGCCATCATTTACCTCTAAAAAAAACTGGTGAACCAGAAGGATTTTCATAACTTGACTCTTGATTACCTGATATATTCTAATTAACTCAAGTTGCTAGCTATAACAATATACAACAATGACTTGCGATCTCGAAAACGACTGATATCAACATATTGCCCGAGGTTTTCAACCTTGGGGAGGCGATATGCTTGGTTAAATACGAGGTCGATTAACATTATATCGTAAATCATTAACAATAAGCGTATTGAGCGTGTTTTTCATTTGTTAAAAATAGAATAATCCTCCAGATTAAGGTCGGCAAACCCATAAAACCTGAAGGATTATGATTAATAAATGCATTGCAATTTACGTATTTATTGATGATCTGCTTAAAGATCTTGAACACAATGAACCCACAAATAGAAATATGTCTGATGCAGAGGTTATTACAACAGTTCTTGTTTCGGCCATATATTTCTCGGGTCATCATGAAAAAGCCATGAGCTTTATGGGGTCTACTGGGATGATAAAACATATGCTGAGTAATAGCAGGTTGAACCGGCAATTACACCAGATTCGTGAGCTGGTTGTCGATCTGTTTTTCCAGCTGTCCGCTTTAATTAAGGAACTGAATATCAGTTCAGAGTACTCCATTGACAGTTTTCCCATACATACTTGTGATAATATCCGTATTGCAAACTCAAAGCTAATCCAGGGAGAGATCTACCGGGGTAAGAAGGTGTCCATGCGTAGATACTTCTATGGGTACAATGTTCATGTTCTCTGTACTGCGGATGGAATCCCTGTAGAATATACCTTCTTGCCAGACAGATGCCATGATTCAAATGCTTTAAAGCAAATGCCCTTTTCGATTCCTGTTGGCAGTAAAGTATATGCAGATGCTGCTAAGCCTTCGGTCACCTGCATATTGATTTCTCGGCATAGCTGGTCTATTTTTGGCCAAAACCCATTAAGATGAAAAAGCACGAGAGGATAAACCGGCAGGCGGAGATGTTTTCTTTAATTGACAAGTGGCAGGAAAGCGGCAAAGCCCAGCAGTCATTCTGTCAGGAACATGAAATAACTTTTACAACATTTTATTACTGGCTCAGGCGTTATCGGCGCGAGATTGATGAAAGTAATTTTCTACCGGTTGAGATAAGTTCAGGATCTAACATAGAGATCCGTTATCCTGATGGAATAATATTGCAATTACCGGCAGCCACAAAATTGTCAACACTGGAACAGTTGTTACACCTGTAAGCTGACTGACCTTAGATGTTTTCGCTCAGCTCCACTTTCCGGTACTATTATTACAGTTCTGCCACCGATAGGTAGTGTTCCAATCAGTGTGTCCGGGGTAGAAGGTCTTCATCGAAGTTTTACA